>NZ_CP040128.1:674141-1348282 GCF_007874125.1 Noviherbaspirillum sp. UKPF54
CCTGCTGGCGGCGCTGTCGCACCAGTCGGACATGTCCATAGGCTGTTATTGCGAGGATGAAGCCCGCTGCCACCGCTCGGTTCTCAGGGAGCTGCTGGCGCAACGCGGCGCGAAACTCCGGTAAGGCAGGCCGGGCCGGCTCGAACGCTCCCGAACGAAAGTTAAGCGAAATCAATAAGAGGTCCGGCGGAAATGTGGAACATTCCGACGAGCCGAAGCTCCGGCCCTGCCTGCGAGATCTTTCCATGAAACGAGTGTTCTTTTCACTGCTGTTCCTGCTGCTGACCGGCGCCGTCGCGCTGGCCTGGACTTTCTCGCCGGCCTTGCTCGATCCGGCGCCGCTGCAAGCCATGGAACTGCCGCGGGCTACGCCGCCGGCGGGCATGTCGCTGTCGGCCTTGCCGACCGGCTCGATGAAGTCGCGCGCGGCGCTGGCCTATCGCGGCGGGCGCTTTAGCGACGAGCGCGAATTTGCGATGACCGCGATCCTGGTGCGCCACCCGCGCGGCGACCTGCTGTTCGACACCGGATTCGGCCGCCGCCTGGAGCAGCACCTGGCCATGCAGCCGGCGCTCATGCGCGCCACCGCCACCTTCAGCAAGGGCACGCCCGCCGCCGAGCAGCTCGCCGCGCACGGCTTCGACCCCGCCAGGCTGGCCGGCGTGGTGATTACCCATGCCCACTGGGACCACGTCAGCGGGCTCGACAGCCTGCCCGGCGTGCCGGTCTGGGTGACGGCGGCCGAGAGCGACTTCATCGCCGGCGGCGGCGACATGACCTCGGTGGCGCGCAGCCTGGACCGGCTGGAGCTCAAGCCGTACCGCTTCGCCGACCGGCCTTATCTCGGCTTTACGCAAAGCCTCGACATCTGGGGCGACGGCTCGATCGTGCTGGTGCCGGCGGCGGGACACACGCCGGGCTCGGTGATCGCATTCATCACGCTGCCGTCGGGCGCGCGCTATGCGCTGCTGGGCGACCTGGTATGGCAGGCCGAGGGCATCGACTTGCCCGCCGAGCGGCCATGGCTCGCGCGTACGCTGGTCGATGTCGACGCCCAGGCGGTGCGGGCGAATATCGCGCACGTCGCCGCCATCCACCGGCGCTTCCCGCAGATCCGCATGCTGCCGGCGCACGATGCGCGCGCGATGGCCGCCTTGCCGGTGTTCCCGGCGGCCGCGCAATAGCATGGCCAAGTTCCGCTGCCTGGCCATACTGCTGTTGGCGCTGCTGTGCGGCATGGGCGCACAGGCGGCGCCGCCCGCGCGGCCCGCCGCGCTGCACATTCTTTTCATCGGCAACAGCTATACCTATACCAACGACCTGCCGGCGCTGGTGCGCGAACTGGCGCGGGCCAGCGGCGCGGCACGGCGGGTGGAAACCGAAGCGGTCACCGCCGGCGGCATGGACCTGAAATGGCACTGGGAGCAGGGCGCGGCGCGCGCGGCCCTGATGCGGAAAAAATGGGACTACGTGGTGCTGCAGGACTTCAGCACCTTGCCGCTGACCGACGCGGCGGCCGTGCGGCAGTACGTGCGCCTGTTCGACGAACAGATCCGCCGCGCGGGCGCGCGCACCGTGCTGTACCTGACGTGGGCACGCGCTACCGCGCCCGAGGCCCAGGCCCAGATCAACCGCGTCTATTACGGCATCGGCGGCGAAATCGGCGCGCGCGTGGCCCCGGTGGGGCCGGCCTGGGCCATCGCGCGCGAACTGGACCCGCGCATTCGTCTATACGAAAGCGACAATAGCCATCCAACCCTGGCCGGGTCCTACCTGGCTGCCTATGTGTTCCAGCTCACCCTGTTCGGCAAGTCGCCGCGCATGCCGGATGTGCCGCGCGGACTGACGGCCGTCGAGCATCGCGTGCTGCTGCTGGCGGCGCTGCGTGCCACGGCGCGCAACGACTGGCTGGCACGCTTATCGCCCATGGAGCTCGCGGCCGGCCCGCCCGGCTGAGGCAGCCGAAAAAGGCAGGGCAAAAAAAAGCAGGGCAACTTGCGTCGCCCTGCAACCCGAACAAACACACCACCAGGAGACATCCAACTCGATTTTCTCTTGCGCGCACGGATGCGCTAATGCAGCCTGCCCCGCGTCCGGCCTGCCGTCGCGCTGCCGCGCCGCGCCGCCATGCGCGGCGTGCGGCGGTGCGGCCTGCCCCACAGCCTGTCCATCAAATCCTCTTCCAGCTCCAGCCCGCCCTGTTCGGCCAGGTCGAGCAGTTCCTCCAGTTCGACCACTTCCGCCGAGCGGCCCGGCATGGCTACCTCGATGCGCACGTCCGGTTCCGGACGCAGCGCATCCCATTGCTGCGTCATGCTGTCGACCAGCCGTGTGGCGGCGGCCAGTTCGCTTTCGCTGATGTCGGCTTCGGCGAATTCGCCCGGCGCCATGCCGGGCACGTTGCAGTCGCGCGTTTCGCTGGCATACTCCAGTGTGTTGAGCACCAGCGCCTTACCTTGTGGAACCAGCGCCGCCAGGTGCCGGCGCATCTGGATCACCACATACGCGATGCCGATCTTGCGGGTGCGGCGCAACGCCTCGCGCAGCACCGCATAGGCCTTTTCGCCGCCCGGCGGCGGCGCGAGGTAATAGGGCGTCCCGAAATAATGGAAGGGGATTTCCTGCGCCTCGACGAAGGCGAAAATGTCGACTGCATGCGTCGGCCTGATCTCGCTCCCGCTTGCTCCCTTGTCGGTCAAAATCACTTGGTGCCTTTCCTTGTCTTCGTTGGTCCTGACGGTTCTCGCGGCAAGCGCGGCAACCGCTGGCGCCGGTTAGTGCACGCGCCGCCCCGCCTTGGTCTTGGCAGCGGGTTCCTCGTCTTCGTCGTCCACCGTTTCCGCCGGCGCGATGCCGAGCTCCTCGCGCAGTTCCAGCTTGCGCTGGCGGATCTCGTCGCCGAGGCCTTCCAGGTCGAGGTCGGCCTTCTTAGCTTTCGGGAACATTTCCTTTTCTTCTTCCTGAATATGGTGCTTCACGTATTCGCCCAGCACCGTGAACTTCGCGTCGTACAGGTCGTCTTCCGGCTGCATGGCCGCCAGCTCCGTGATGAGCTGCTTGGCGGAGGCGTGCTCGACCTCGGCTTCGTCCAGCAAGTCCAGGTCGTCGATCGCTTCGCGCAGCGCGGGGTAGAACAGCTCTTCCTCCACCTGCGCGTGGATGGTCAGCTCGGCGCAAGTGTTTTCGACCAGCAGCTGTTTGGATTCATCGTCCGGATCGTTGTCTTCTTTCATTTGTTCGAATTCATCGAACATGCGCACCACTCTCTTGTGGTCGTCGGCAAGCACGTCGAGCGCATCTTGGGGTTCCGTCTTGGCATGGCCGCGGTACGAGGTAGCCTTCGAAGAAGACTTGGAAGACGAACTACGTGGCATGGCTATCTCCTGTGAGGTTGTCAGGCCGTACTGATCAGCCGGCAGTCCGTTGCTTGTCGCAAGCTCTGTGCCAAGAACGGCTTCAGGCGAAAAGCCGCCAAGTGGGAGGCGGCGGCGTGGCGCGTGTTGCAGGTCGAAAGCGTTTTTGCAATCAGGTGTAAAACTTACAGCAGTTCAAGCGCCGCGCCGACCACGCGCGCCGGCGGCACGCCTTCGAGGCAACGATGGTGTCCCTGCGGGCATACGCTCTTGTAGCAGAAGCGGCACGGCACATCCTCGAACAGCACCCGGTTCGGTACCTGCCACGGCGTGTGCTGCGGATTGGTCAATGCGTACAGGTCGACCACCGGCGTGCCGACGGCGGCTGCGATATGGGCCGGACCTGTGTTGTTGGAAATGACGAGCGGGGCGGCCGCGATGAGCGCGGCCAGCTGCCCGAGGCTGAGCTGGCCGGCCAGCGAATGGGCGCGCGCAATGCCGGCCCTGATCTCGTCGGCCAGCGCGGCTTCCTGCGCCCCGCCGGTCAGCACCAGCGGGCATTGCAGGCGATCGGCCAATTCGCGCGCCACCGCCTTCCAGTGCCGCGCCGGATAGCGGCGCGAGGCGGCGCTTGCGCCCGGATGCAGCAAGACCCATGGCGCGCCGGCAGCGATGCCGAGCGCGCGCATGCAGGACGCGGCCCAGTCGGCGTCGCCCGGCTCGATGCGGAACGACAGGCGTTCGTCGCCGGTGCGCGCGCCGACCGACGCCACCAGGTCGAGCTGGCGCCGCACTTCGTGCCGCACGCGCTCCTGCGGCTCCGGATCGCGCACCCAGTGGGTCAGCAGCTGGTAGGGGTTCTCATGGCAGTGCGCCAGGCGCAGCGGGATGCGCGCCAGGTGGCACAGCAGCGCCGACGGCAGCGGGTTCTGGCTGTAGACGGTGAAGATGACGGCCGCGTCGAAGCGCTGCTTGCGCAGATGGCGGATCATCGCCATGTCGGCGCGTGCGTCGCGCGCATCGCTGCTCTTGAGCCAGGGCGCGTCGTATTCGATGGCGGCGTCGACTTCGGGGATGAAGCGCGCAACTTCGGCGCCGCTGCGCGAGGTCAGCAGCGTGAGGCGGCAACCCGGCAGCGACTGCTTGAGCGCGCGCAGCGCCGGAGTGGTCATCAGCACGTCGCCCAGATAGTCGAGCCGGATGCACAGGACGTTCCGGGCGTGCTGCCAGCCGCGTTCGCTCACGGGCTCAGCGCGCTGCCGGGCGCGGCGCGCAGGAGATCGGGCGGAATGTCCGCCGACAGTTGCGGCTCGTCCAGCTCCGCGATCAGGGTCGCGGCGGCGTACAGGTCGGACGCAGAAAAGTGCGGCGTGCGCAGCGCCGACATCTTCCACTCCGTTTCGTTGCCGTTGTCGATCAGGACCGTGCGGCAGCCGGCGCGGCGTCCGGCCTCCACGTCGTTGAGGATGTCGCCGATCATCCAGGACTGCGCAAGGTCGACGCCGTGTTCGTAGGCGGCGCGATGCAGCATGCCGGGCATCGGCTTGCGGCAGGTGCAGGGGATCGTGTAGCGGCTGATGCTGCCCTCGATGGCGTGCGGGCAGTAGTAGAAGCCGTCGAGCGTGACGCCGTACTGCGCCAGCAGTTCCTGCAGGCGCTGCTCGACCTGGTCGAGCGCCGCTTCGGTGAACAGGCCGTGGGCGACGCCGGACTGGTTGGTGACGACGTACAGGGCGTAGCCGAGCTGCCTGAACAGCTGCAGGCCGGGGCCGGCGTGCCAGGTGAGCTGCAGCAGGCCGGGGTTGACGTTGTAGGGGATGTTTTCTACAAGAGTACCGTCTTTGTCGAGGAAGATTGCGCGCATGGTTGGTGGCCTCGTTTCGTCACTGTCGTGGTTTTTCTTCGGTGACGCGATGCTGTCTTTTCTCCCTGGAGATCAGCCGGGGGCGGCCCGGCATCAGGGACGGGATGAGGCGCGGGGAGAGGGCGGCAACGCGTGCTCGCCGCCGCATTTTTCGTCCCGTCACGGCCACGACGTCTCCTGCATCGGCAGCACCATCACTTCCGGTATCACCGTCTGCTCCGGCAGCATCAGCACCGACTTCACCGCGCGCGCGACGTTGGCCGGGTCCTGCAGGGTCGAGACGTCGATGTCGGGGAAGCGGTCCAGCAGGAACGGCGTGCGCATGCCGCCGGCGACGACGGCGGTGACCTTGATGTTGTGCGGACGAAGTTCCGCGTGCAGCGCGTGCGACAGGCCGAGCAGCCCCCACTTGCTGGCATGGTAGGCCGAGGCGTTGGGCCACGCGCGCTTGGCGGCGGTGGAGGAGATGTTGACGATCTGGCCGCCGCGCTGCCTTTTCATGTGCCGCGCGGCGAACTTCGACAGCAGGAACGGGCCGTACAGGTTGGTGCGGATGACGCGGTCCCAGTCCGCGTAGTCGAGTTCCTCGATCGGACAGGTGACGTCGGTGCCGGCATTGTTGATCAGCACGTCGAGCTTGCCGAAGCGCTCGACCGTGTCGTCGATTGCGCGCTCGGCGGCGACCGGGTCGCCGACGTTGAAGCCGATCGCATGGGTTTTCCCGCACGACGGCTGCAGCAGCGCGGCGACGGTCTGCGCCTTGTCCAGGTTGAGGTCGCCCACCACGACGTCGGCGCCGCAGGATGACAGCATGTGGCACAGCGCGGCGCCCAGGCCGCTGGCGCCGCCGGTGACCAGCACGGCCTTGCCCGCCAGGTCGGACGCTTCGGTGGGGCTGACAGCATAGTTCGATACGTTAACGTTGCTCAAGTGGGCCTCCAAAAGGGTGGTTCCGACAAGGGATGGGGAATGGTGTCCTAGCTGCGCAATCCGACCTCGGCTGCGGCGTTGCGTGTGCCGGTCGCGTAGGCCGGCGACGGCAGGGCCACGCGCTCGTACACGTCGGCGATGCGCGTGGCGACCGTGCGCCAGGTGAACTGCTGGTAGGCGCGCCGCATGCCGGCCCAGCCCAGGCGCTGCGCGATGTGCGGATGGCGCTGCAGCCACAGCAGGCGCTCGGCCAGCGCCTGCGGGTCGTTGGGCGGCACCAGGTAGCCGGTTTCGCCGTCGACCACGGTGGTCTTGATGCCGCCGACGGCGGTGCCGACGACTGGCGTGCCGCAGGCCATCGCTTCCACCGGCGTGATGCCGAACGGCTCGTACCAGGGCGTGGTGACGAAGACGTTGGCCGCGCTGTAGTAATAGCGCAGCTGGGCGCGCTGGCGCTGGCCGGTGAAGGTCACCGCGTCGGCGATGCCGAGCTCCTCCGCCAGAAGCATCAGTCGTCCCAGTTCCGGCGTGGCGATCGGGTCGGGCAGCTCGGAATTGCCGCCCACCACCAAAAGACGTACCGGCACCTCGTGCTGCTGCTGCAGGATGGCGGCGGCGCGGATCACGTTGTCGATGCCCTTGCGCGGCACGATGCGGCCCAGTTGCAGCACCACGAATTCGTTGCGGCCGATGCCGAGCTGCTGGCGCGCGTCGAGCGTGACCGGCCAGAATTCATCGGGGTCGAAACCGCACGGCACGACGTCGATGCGCTCCCTCGGCGCGCCGTACAGGGTTTCCATGTCCTGCTGGTCCTGCGGGCATTCGGCGAGGATGCAGTCGGCGTCCTGCATCAGCCTTTCCTCGATGTCGAAGCGGATGTCGGGGAAGGCGTCGGCATCCTTCTGGTTCAGGCGGCGCACCCGTCCCAGCGCATGGAAGGTCATCACGAACGGAATGCCGAGGATGTGCTTGACCTGCTGCGCGACCATGCCGGACATGAAGAAATTGGCGTGCATCAGGTCGTAGGGAATTTTTTGCCTTCGCGCAAATCGGATCACGAAGCGCCCGAACTGTTCCATATACGGCAGCATCGCTTCCTTGGGAATGAAGTGGGCCGGCCCGGCGGGGACATGGATCACGCGCACGCCGGGCGACCAGTCGGTCACCGCTTCCTGATCGGTGCAGTCGCGGCGGGTAAAGATGTCGACTTCGTAGCCGAGGCGGGCCAGATGCTTGGCAAGCTGCGCCACATAGACGTTTTGTCCGCCGCTGTCGATGCCGCCGATGAGCGCCAGGGGCGATGCATGTTCGCTGATGAGTGCAATTTTTCGCATGATTGTCCGGATTATTGGAATTATCGAAGCGCTGCACCGCACACAAAGCAAAGCATGTACCTAGCCGCGATGCGGGCTGGGCTGCGGCTTGCGCAGGCAGTCGCCGGCCTTTGCGCTGCCGCAAACACCTTGTGCAAAGGCTTGTCGTTACTGCATCTGCGCATGACTGTCGCGGCCGCAAGATTGCCTCGAGTCACCGATGTCGGACTTCCCCGATGCTGCTCGTCAAGATGGCGGCACGTAATAGGTACGGAATAGGCGCGTAAGAGATACAGGTCGCTGTAAAAAGTGCTGCTGCGTTGCGCCGGCGTGCAATCGTTACTTCCAGGCTTGGCATTTTTCGGATGCTGCGACGAGGAAAGGATGCTCCGCGTGCCTGGCATGTAACCTGCATCGATGAAGTTTCGGAGACGGCGGCCGCCTGCGTGTTGCATTAATGCCGGACGCGTTCCGCGCAGCCTTGCTCCTCGACAGGGGGACGCCGGAAAGATGATGGTCTTCAAGATAAGGAGATGAACAATGTGGACTGACAAATCGAAATTCGGCGCCATCGCCATCTGCAGCCTTGCCCTGGCCGCGTGCGGCACGACTGGCATGAACAGCTCCACCGGCGTCGCGTCCGCGCCGCCGGTGACGACCACCGCCGCCACCGCCAGCAACGTGTCCGGCATGGGCGTGGTGCAGTCCATCGACGTGGTGCCGCGCCAGCAGGCCGGTATCGGCCTGGGGACGGTGGCCGGCGCGGCCGTCGGCGGCCTGCTCGGCAACCAGGTCGGCGGCGGCAGCGGCAGGACCGCGGCGACGGTCGCCGGCGCGGCCGGCGGGGCGCTGGCCGGCCACCAGATGGAAAAGAATGCGCGCGGCGCGGACCAGGCGTACCGGATCACGGTGCGCATGGATGACGGCTCGCTCCAGACCCTGGCCCAGGAAACGGCGCCTCAGGTGGCGGCCGGTGACCGCGTGCGCCTGGCTAACGGCGTGATCGTCGAGCGCTTCCGCTAAGGGCGACGCTTGCGGCGCTTGCCGTTCCGCCCGCGCGGCCGCGGGCGATGAGCCTCGTCCTGGCCGATATCGGCCGCTGGGCGGAGTTGCTGCGGCCGTTCTGGCACATCCTGCTGGTGTGGGTGCTGGCGTGGCTGGTGCTGCGCTCGCTGCGCCGCGCGCTGGCGGCATTCAAGCTGCACATCGAGCACAAGGTCGAGCGCGAGCCGGACGGGGCGCTTGACTTCCGGCGCATCGAGACGCTGACCAACGTGTTTCGCTACGCCGCCGGCATCGTCGTGTTCGGCGTGGCGGCCATGCTCACGCTGGGCGAGATCGGCATCTCCATCACGCCCATCCTTGCCACGGCCGGCGTGGCCGGCATCGCCATCGGCTTCGGCGCGCAAAGCCTGGTCAAGGACTTTTTCACGGGCCTGTTCCTGCTGCTGGAAAACCAGGTGAGCGAAGGCGACGTGATCGAGGTCGCGGGCAAGTCCGGCCATGTCGAGCGCGTCACGCTGCGCCACATCCGCATGCGCGACTACGACGGCAGCGTGCACTTCATCCCGAACGGCATGATCACCACCGTCACCAACCGCAGCCGGGAATATGCCTATGCGGTGGTCGATTTGTCCGTAGGCCGCCGGGAAGACCTGGATCGTGTCTTCGCGCTGATGCGCGAGGTCGGCGCCGCCATGCGCGCGGACGCCGCCGTGGGGACGGCGGTGCTGGGCGAGGTCGATATCGCCGGGGTCGAAAAAGTCGAGGATGCGGCAATGACGGTGCGTTGCCGACTGAAAGTGAAGCCTTCCCGGCAGTGGAGCGTGCGGCGGGAATTTCTGCGCCGCATGAAATTGGCGCTGGACAGGGAGCACCCGCCGGCTTCTCCGACGTAATTGGAATCCTTACCCGGAGCCGTGCAAACTTTACCCGGAACGCGGACCGGCGCGGCGCGCGCCGGCGCACGGTTTCGCAGGCATGGATGTTGCGTTTTGCGTCTGCGTGGACCCGTCGGCCGGGTGCAGCGAAACGATCGGCAACCGAACAGGCTTTGCCGTCTGCCCGGGATGACAGGAGGAATGACATGGGAATCGACGACATCCATTCCGGCCGTGGAGAACTGCCGCAACAGATCGATCCGATGCCCTACGCGCGGCGGCCGCTGTTTTCCGCGGTGCGCTGGGGCGCGGTGCTGGCGGGCGTGGTGGTCGGCATTTCGGTGCAGCTGCTGCTGACCTTGCTGGGCATTGCGACTGGCCTGTCGGCAACCGATGTGTCGCAAGGCGAGGGCATGGGAACGGGGCCGCTGCTGTGGGCCGGGCTATCCATGCTGATCGCGGCCTTCGTGGGCGGCTATGTCGCCGCGCGCATGTCGGGCCTCAAGCGCAAGGCCGACGGCGTGCTGCATGGCGCGGTGTCGTGGGCGGTGACCACGATCCTGTTCTCGATGCTGGCGACCTCGATCGGCGGCACGCTGGTCAGCGGCGTGTTCAACAACATGAACCAGCTCGCCAGCGCCGGCGCGCGGTCAGGCGAATCGCCGCTGGCGGCGCTGATGCGCGCGCAGGATATCCGAATGGACGCCGCCGGCCTGCGCCAGCTGCAGCAGTACCTGCAGGCCGGCCAGCGCGATCAGGCTGTGCAGCTGGTGATCAACGCCACCGGCGTGGAGCCCGCCAGGGCGTCGGCGGTGGTGGACCAGGCGCTGATCCTGACCGGTCCGGCCGGCGCCGCCTCGCCGCAGGGCCGCGGCGCGACCGAGAGCGCGGTACGCCGCACCAGCGCCGCCGCCTGGCTGGTGTTCGCGGCGGTGGCCCTGGCGCTGGCCATCGGCATGGGCGGCGGCATCATGGGCGCGGCCGGATCGCGCCGCGTAAGCTGGTCATCCGGCGCGGCGCCGCCCGCCTGAGGCCGGCGTTTTTTGTGAAAGGGAATCGCATGAGAACAGCAGGAAGTCGGACACGCAGCTCGGACAACAGCCGCAGGCGCTTTGTCAGGGTGTCCGAATGCGATTCCAGCACCGCGCAGCTGCTGCACGGCTGCCCGGTTGTGACGCCCGAAGGATCGCGCATCGGGCATGTCGATCACCTGATGGTGGATGCGGAGACGCATCAGTTGAGGTACGTGATGCTGGCGCGTGGGCGTCGGCATGGGGCGGAGGTGGCGATTCCGTGGCATGCGCTGTATTTCGATGCGGCTGCGGGGAGGTTGGTGTTTTATACGTGGGTTTGATGTTATGGGCTGGCTTTTGATGTTTCTTCGGTGCCGGGGGCACCGAAGAAACATCAATCACTTCTCCGCGGTGCCGGGGGCACCGAAGAAACATCAATCACTTCTCCGGCAAAAACAAATGCCTCCCCCGTTCCGCCACAATCCCCCCTTCGCCATCGCCCGCAACCACATCGCCACCGTTCCCGCAAACGCCTCGTCGTACCAAGGATTGGCCCCGCTGCAGCTGACCACGATTCCGTCCACCACAACGCTGCCCCACAGCACCGTATCGCGCGCGGTCAGTAAGTGCGGCCGCAGCTCCTGTACCACGTGGCCATCCAATCCGGTGCGCCATGCCACGCGCGCCTTGGCATGCGCGAACGCCGCATAATCGGCATCCCATTTTTCACGGTCGCCGACGGCGTGCTCGTAGAGAATCGCTTCCTCGAACGAGGAGTCGGCGGGCCCGAGCAGCGGGTCCATCACTACGAGGTACAGAAAGCCGCTTTCCCCGACTTCCTTGTGCTTCATCGCTTCGTGGATCAGCGGCAGGCTCATGGCGACCGCCTTTTCCGCAGCCGCGCGATCGATGAAGTAGCTTCCGGAAGCTGCCATGGACTCTCCTTTAGAGTTGGGTAACGAAACGGAAGACGGCGTCCCAGTCGCGCGCGAAGCGCTCGATGCCGAAACGTTCGAGCGCGTAGCGCCGCGCCGCCGCGCCGAGCTCGCGGGCATGCCCGGGATGCGCTAGCAATTTCCGCATGCGCTCGGCCAGCACGTCCTCGCGCGTGTCGACGTAGCCGGAGACGCCGTTGTCGATCACGGTCGCCATTTCGGTGGTCGCCAGCGCGACGATGGGCATGCCGATCATCATCGCCTCGATCACGGCCAGGCCCAGGCTGGTGTAGCGGATCGGGTTGAAGAAGAAGCGGTATCGCGCGCAGAAGGCGGGCAGCTGCGCGTGCTCGACTTCGCCCAGCCCGCCCGCTTCCGGCGCGCCCATGCCGACCAGGTCGAGCGGCACCGCCTCGCGCGCGCGCATGAAAACGTCGCCGCCCAGGCGCCGGCCGCGCCGGGCGATGTTGTTGACGACCACGATGCCGCGCTCCAGCTCGCCGCCGTAGCTTACGTGCGGGGGGACGATCACGCCGTGCTCGACGATGCGCGCGGGCGTCGCGCCGCTATCCCACATCAGCGCGTTGAACGGCGTGACATGCACCAGGAGCACATCCGGGTCCTGCACCGGGTGCCGCATGTCGGTCGGGTTCTCGCGCGGCGGGTCGTGCTCCAGGTAGATCTTCGGCAGGCGGCGCTGCGCTTCCGACAGGTAGAGGTGCTGGTCCTTCAGGTACTGGTCGTCGTCCTGGAACAGGATGCAGTCGAACTGGCAGTCCTTCGCTTCGTCGACCGGCAGGTCGATCACGTTATCGCCCCACGGGATGTGGCCGCAGCGACCGCCGTATCCGGGCGGACGGTCGGGCTTGGACAGGACGTAGAAATCGTGCGGGGCCTGGGTCAGGTAGTAGAGGTAGCTGCCGTGCGTGTGCCAGGTGAGGATTTTCAGTCGTCGCTGCATAGGGGCGCAATCAGAAAGTGCCTGCGTAGATGGCGCAACTGCGACAGACTTCCGGGGGCGTCGCAGAGGCGAGCTGTTCGCGAAATGCGGTGTACTGGCGATTGTTCCAGATCGTCGCCACGCCGTTTTGCGCCATGTCGCCGAAGTGGATGCGGTCCGGCGTGGACACCATGCAGCATGGCATGGCGCGGCCGTCGTAGCTGATGTAGGCGCCGCGCCATGGCCAGTCGCAGCGGGCTCTTCCCGGCATGCCGGGCGGGTGCGGGCGTGGTCTCACGTTGGGCAGGCGCAGCGCGACGCCGAGCTCGCGCGCGGCCGCGCGCGCTGCCTCGAAGTGCCGTTCGACGCGCTGCGGGTCGTCGTTGACGAGGCTTTCTTCGTCGACGAAGCTGCGCATCGGACGGTAGCGCTCGGGCAGGCTCGACTCGCCGAAATCGTGGCACAGGTGCTGCACCGACAGCGCACGTACGCCTTCGCGGCGGGCCAGCCGCACCAGGTCGGGCAGTTCGTGCAGGTTGCGCCGCATGGCCACGGCCACCAGGCGGATGTCGGGCGTTGCGCTCCTCAGTTTTTCCCTGGCCTGCACCAGTCGGCGCAGGTTGCGCAGCACGCGCTCGAAGCGCGCGCGCAGGCGGATCGCCTGGAAGGTGTCGGCGCTGGCGCCGTCGAGCGAGGCATGCAGCGTGCGCAGGCCGCTCGCGACGCATTCCTCGGCGCGCGCGTCGGTCAGGACGGTGAGGTTGGTATTGGTCGACACCGCGATGCCGCGCCCGGCGGCGTAGCGCACCATGTCGAAAAAGCGCGGATGCAGCATCGGTTCGCCCAGCCCCTGCAGCTGCAATTCCTCCAGCTGGGGGAACTGGTCGATCAGGCGGCAGAACACCTCGAAATCCATGAAGGCGCGTGGCTGGCCGGGGCCGCCTTCGCCGCGGAACTGGATCGGGCACATGCGGCAGCGCAGGTTGCACTGGCCGACCGGCTCGATCTGCACGAAGCGCGGCAGCGCGACGTCGTCATTTGCGCGCGCCAATGAGCCCCCTTCGTTCGTGCGCGGCGGCGCAACCTCCTCGCCCGCGTCGCTCATATCAGCCTCGCGCGGAACCTGAGCGCGCCGACGGCGCGCCAGAAGACCGCAAGAGGCGGGATCAGGATCGAAGTGATCAGCATCTCGGCGATGTGCGACGGAGTACGCGACGTGCGCTTCAGGCGCTGCGCGCAAAAGCGCGCGGTCATGAACAGCCAGACCAGGCCCGCGGCGACCGCCGCCTCGGCCAGGGCGGCCAGCAGGCTGGCCAGGCAGGCGAACAGCGCCGCCACCGTCAGGTAGAAATCCCAGCGCGGGCGGGCGCGTATCTTCTCGCGGTACAGCAGCGGATGCTTCTTGAACAGCAGCGCGTCGAACTGGATCTTCCTGATCTGGGAGATGCTCACGCCCCACCCGGCCGGACGGATCGGATGCGTCATCACCGCGTTCGGCGCGTGCACGATGCCGGCGCTGTATTCGAGCAGGCTGAAATAGAGGTCGGAATCCTCGCGCCAGGCAAAGCGGAAGCGCTCGTCGAAGCCGCCGATGTCTTCCAGCACGCGCCTGCGCACGAAGCAGTTGGCGGTGACGAATTCGGCGGTTTCCAGGTTCTTGGCGTCGAGCTGGTAGTCGGTGGGCGTGCCGGACATCGGCATGACGATGCGTCCGCGCACCGCGTGCACGTCGTCGTTGAATGCAAGCATGCCGTTGCGCAACCAGTCGGCGCGCGCGATCGTGTCGTCGTCGGTGAAGGCGATGATGCCGCCGCGCGCGGCCCGCCAGCCGTGGTTGCGTGCGGCAGCCGGCCCGTGCGGCCCCATCGACGGGATGTAGACGATGTCGGGACCGGTGCCGGCGGTGTGGGCCGACCAGCCGACCACGATGTCGCGCGTGCTGTCGTCGGGCCCGTCGTCGACGATGATGATTTCGAAGCGGCCCGGGTCGAAGCGCTGCAGGACAAGGCTGGCAATGCAGCGGTTGAGCAGCTGCGGGCGGCCCCGCGTCGGCACCACGATCGACACGTCGATGTCGACCGCCGGCGGGGCGTCGCCGGCATGGGGATGCAGGCGCGTGACCGAGGCGCTGCGTGGCGCAGCGGGCGGCGCTTCCCTTGTGCGGCCTGCGCGCAGGCCGTCGCCTTCGGCGCGACGGCGCCGGCGATCCCTGTTAAATGCGAGTACTTTCGGCATGGCTGCGATCCTGAATGGGTTTTTTTAAATTGGAATAAGCACGCCTGCTATTGTTCCCGGGCGTTCCCGGTTCGAAGGCAACTCTTGTGCCACATCATTGCCTGCTTTTCTGCGTGGATTGCTACCCGGACAGCAATTCCTTTTCCCGCTCCTCGCTGTGCTCGCTGCTCTGCTGCAGCTGCCACAGCCGCGCATAGGCTCCGCCCTTGTGCAGCAGTTCCGCATGCGGGCCGCGCTCGATGATGCGGCCGCGGTCCATCACCAGGATTTCGCCGGCGTCGACCACGGTCGACAGGCGGTGCGCGATGACCAGCGCGGTGCGGTTGTGCGACAGCTGGTCGAGCTCTTCCTGGATGGCGCGCTCGGATTGCGAGTCGAGCGCGGAGGTGGCTTCGTCGAAAATGAGCAGCGGCGGATTCTTGAGGATGGCGCGCGCCAGCGCGATGCGCTGCTTCTCGCCGCCCGACATCTTGACGCCTCGCTCGCCGACCGGTGTATCGTATTTCTGCGGCAGCGATTCGATCAGCTCGTGGATGTGCGCGGCCTTGGCTGCGGCTACGATGTCGTCCATGGTGGCGTCGGGGCGGCCGTAGCCGATGTTGTAGGCGATGGTGTCGTTGAACAGCAGGGTTTCCTGCGGCACCACGCCGATGGCCGCGCGCAGGCTCCGGGTGGACACGCTGCGGATGTCCTGGCCGTCGACCAGCACCCGGCCGCTGCCGACGTCGTAAAAGCGCAGCAGCAGGCGCGCCAGCGTGGACTTGCCGGAGCCGCTGCCGCCGACCACCGCCACGGTGGTGCCGGGCGCGATGCGGAAGGAGACGTCGCGCAGGATGATGCGCCCCGGCTCGTAGCCGAAGCTGACATTGTCGAACACCACTTCGCCTTTCGCCACGCGCAGTTCCGGCAGGCCGGGCGGGTCGGGAATTTCCGGCTTTTCGCGCAGCAGCTGGAACAGCTTTTCGGTGTTGACCAGCGCATCGCGCGATTCGCGGTACACGAAGCCGAGCGAGTTCAGCGGCAGGCAGAGCTGGATCACGTAGGCGTTAATCAGGATCAGGTCGCCCACCAGCATCTGCCGCGTCATCACGCCGTGGCCGGCCAGCAGCATCACCGATGCCACGCCGAGGGCGATGATCGCGCTCTGTCCGACGTGCAGGATGAACAGCGCGCGCTGGTTCTGCACCACCGCTTCGGCCCAGTGGTCCATGACATCCTGGAAGCGATGCGATTCCTTTCCTTCGTTGGTGAAGTACTTGACCGTGTCGTAATTGATCAGGCTGTCGGTCAAGAGGCTCTTGGCGCTGGAGTCGAGGCGGTTCACGCGGCGCTGGTGGATGGCGCGCCGGGCGGTGAACACCAGGGTGAAGCCGCAGTAGAGGAGGAAGGTGACGCCGATGATGGCGGTGTACCAGAGGCTGTAGCGGGTGGTCATGATGGCGATCACCATGCCGATCTCGAGCAGCGTCGGCACCAGCGTAAACAGGCCCACGCCGAGCAGGAAGGCGATGCCGTTGGTGCCGCGGTCGATGTCGGGCAACAGGCCGCCGATGCGGCGCTGCGCATGAAAGCGCGCCGACAGCGAATGCAGGTGGGAGAATGTGTTGTGGGCGTAGGTGGCGACCGTGTGCTGGGTCACGCGCGAGAATGCCAGGTCACGCAACTCGTTGAACAGCGTGCTGGCAAAGCGCATGATCGCATAGCCGGTCAGCAGCACGATCGGCAGCGAGGTGATGTGTTCCGGATGGGACAGCTCGTCAACGATGCGCTTGAGCATGAGCGGCACCGACACCACCGCCACCTTGGCCAGGATCAGGCAGATCAGCGCCGCGGCGATACGCCCGCGAAAGCCGGAAACGACTTGCCACAGGTCGCGCATGACATTCTGGCGGGGAGGCTGGCCGTCGGGCGGAGGTGACATATCCATTTACGTATCCGGTCACAAGAAACGGCAGGCAGTGCAAGCTTGTTCCATTCCTGCCTGTAATAGTTACAAAGCGCTTTTACAAACGAACTCCCTTATCTTCCTGGCGGCGCCGGCATGCATCGGGCCACCCGACGCTGCCTGCGCGGGAAGGAAGCCGCGCGGCACAGCCCATCCAGTGGAATGGAACTTGCGAAGAGGGGTGCCGGTCACGTTCGCGATCAAGTTCGCATATCCCGGCCGGCCGGGTGCTTCGCAGGGCTGGTTAGCACTATTTATTCCAAGACGATTGACACGCATGCAATGACGACCGCCGCAATGTCCGCTGGCTACCTCCATGCCGTCGCTGCGCGGGTGGGGCGAAGCGCAAGGGCGGACCGGCGTCGGCAGTGCGGCGCATGCCGCGTGCGGCTGTTTGCATCGCGCGGCAAGGACAGAAAGGAGCTTCATGATGGCAAGAATCGAACAATCGATCGAAGTCAATGTGCCTGCAAGCACTGCCTATGACCAGCTGACGCGGTTCGAGCACTATCCGCGCTACATGGACGATGTGGTGCAGGTACGCCAGCTCGACGATACCCACCTGCACTGGCGCAGCAGGGCCGGCAATCTGGACAGGGAATGGGATGCCGAGATTACGGAACAAGTTCCGGAGCGCTGTATTGCCTGGCGTCACACCAGCAAGCCCCACTACACGGGTCGCATCGAGCTGCAGGCGCTGGCGCCGGAGCGCACCCGGATCACCGTGAGCGTCGACTGCGAGCACGGGGAACAGCTGCTCGCGCAGCGCGGCGATGCCGCGCGCGCGGTGGCCGAGCGCGCCGCGCAGGGCCTGGCGCGCTTCCGGAAATTCATCGAGGAGCGGCCGCGGGAAGCGCAGCCACAGGAGGGAAAGCAGGAAGGGCAGCCAGCAGGGCAGCAAGCGCAGGAGCAGCCGCGCGCCGGCGAGCAATCCTGGCTTCCCCGCCTGATGCAAATGTGGGATGAGCCGCTGACGATGATGCGCAAGATGTCGGAAGAAATGGACCAGCTGGTGGGGCGCTTCATGGCCCGGCCGGCTCAGCCCTTCAGCCGCGCGTCTACCCCAGGCGCCTGGGAGCCGGCGGTCGAGGTGGCGCAGGGCGCGGACAAGATGGTGATCTGCGCCGAGCTGCCGGGTGTGGGGCGCGACGATGTGCGGGTGGAAATCAAGAATGACCGGGTCACCATCGAGGGCGACCGCCATCCGGCGCGGCAGGCACAGGAACTGCAACGCTCGGAACGCAACTATGGCCATTTTTACCGCGTCATCGCCTTGCCGGAAGGCGCCGAGCCGGACGCCGCCTCGGCCGCGTTGCGCGACGGCGTGCTGGAGATTACGGTGCCGGTGCCGGAAGGAGGGCGCCGCGCGCGCCGCGTCGACATCCGGCCGCAGTGAGCGCCGCGCCGGCCTGTCCATGACCGTCTTTTACCGCATGCAAGGGAGTATTCACGGAGTGTTCGCGCAGGAGATGCCCAAATCGAGACCATCACGATCTGGTACCTGATCATCGGTGCGCTGCTGATCCTGATGGGGCTGGCCGGCTCGGTGCTGCAGCCGTTGCCGCTCAGCCCGGCCATGCTGTACCTGGTCATCGGTTTCGCGCTCGGGCCGTCGGGGGCGGGACTGGTGCGCCTCGATCCCTTCGTCCATGCCGGCCTGCTGACCTTGATTACGGAAATCGCGCTGCTGATTTCCCTGTTCGCGGTCGGCTTGCGCCTGCGCGTCGACTTGACCAACCGCATCTGGTGGCTGCCGCTGCGCCTGGGCTTGCCCGGCATGGTGGTCACCATTTTCCTGCTGAGCCTGGCCGGCATGTATCTGCTGCGCCTGCCGGCCGGGGCGGCGGTGCTGCTGGCGGCGATCCTGGCGCCGACCGATCCGGTGCTGGCGTCGGACGTGCAGATCAAGGACGTGGGCGACCACGACCGTACCCGCTTCGCGCTCTCGGGCGAGGGCGGGCTCAACGACGGCACGGCCTACCCGTTCGCCATGCTCGGCCTGTGCCTGCTCGGCGTGCCGCAGGCGGCGCAATACGGCACGCCGGCGGCGCTGCCGCTGGCGCTGTGGGGAATCGTGGCGGGCGCCTTGAGCGGCTGGTTCCTGGGACGCATCGTGGTGTCGCTGGCGCTGTACCTGCGCAAACACTTCCGCCAGGCGCTCGGCATGGAAGAATTCCTGACGCTCGGCCTGATCGCGCTGTGCTATGGCGTGGCCGACCTGATCCACGGCATCGGCTTTCTGGCGGTATTCGCGGCCGGCGTCGCCATGCGCCACATCGAGCATCATGCCACCGGGCGCATGCCGCCGGCGCAGGCGCTGGGCGCGGTGCCGGTCGGCGAGGAGATCGCGGTCGCCACCGACCCGCAGAAGGCGCCGGCCTATATGGCGGAAACCGTGCTTGGGTTCAATCAGCAGCTGGAGCACATCGCCGAATTCGTGATGGTTCTGCTACTGGGAATCATGTTGTCGGGCAGCGGCCTTTCCGGCGAAGGCGCGCTGGTTGCGCTCCTGCTGCTGCTGGTGATACGGCCGCTGTCGGCGGTGGCGGCGCTGGCCGGGACGCGCGGCGTGACGCGCCTGCAGCGCCGGCTGATGGCCTGGTTCGGCATCCGCGGCATCGGTTCGCTGTATTACCTGATGTTCGCGCTGCAATTCCCGTTGCCGCCGCCGCTGGCAGAGCGCCTGGTGCCGCTGGTGCTGACGGTGGTCGCGATTTCGGTGCTGGCGCACGGCATCTCCGCCACGCCCATCATGGATCTCTACTACAAGCGACGCTAGAAACGATGATGACCGAACTGATAGGCTGGCTCAGCGCCGGCGTGCTGGTGCTGACCATTTCCCGCCAGGTCTATTCGCAGTGGCGCAGCCGCAGCGCGCAGGGCGTGTCGAAATGGCTGTTCATTGGACAACTGATGGCATCGCTCGGCTTTACCGTCTATAGCTACCTGGTGGAAAACTGGGTATTCGTGTTCGCCAATTTCTTCATTTTCCTGACTGCCGTGGCGGGTGAGTACATTTACCTGCGCAACAGGCGGCTCGATGAAAGCCGCGCGCAGGGAAAGTCCCCGGCGCGCCGGTAACCGCCGATTTTAAAATTTACAAGCATCTGTATTTGTTACCGCGTAAGAAGGGGAAAGACACGCGGAAATGCATACCGGCACGCACGGCAAGTGCCATGCGCGGTCCGGGTACGTACCTTGCTTGGTTTCGCGACATCTGCGGGCCAAGGACTGGCCCGAGGCTGCCATCGTGTCCCCATCGTGCGGTCATCCCCGGAGGATGCTGTGTATACGCTCGGAATCAACGCTGCCTACCACGATTGTTCCGCCTGCCTCGTGCGCGACGGCGAGGTCATCGCCGCCGCCGAAGAGGAGCGCTTTACCCGCATCAAGCACGGCAAGCGGCCGGTGCCGTTCTCGACCTGGCAGCTGCCGTTCCATGCGATCGACTACTGCCTGCGGCAAGCCGGCATCGCGCTGGCCGAGGTCGACCACGTCGCCTATTCCTACGACCCGGCGCTGTTGCTCGGCAAGTACGGCAAGCAGTCCAGCATCACGCTGCCGCTGGAGCCGTCGGCGCACGAGACAGAGTGGCTGTCGCCCTGGGACCCGTTGTTCCTGTCGTCCATCGTCAACGCGCCGCGCCAGCTCGCTTCCGGCGCGCCGCACCACCTGAAGAAGCGCTTTCGCGGCGTGCGCCACGACGGGCCCTACCAGTGGCATTTCGTCGAGCATCACCTGGCGCACGAAGCCAGCGCCTTCCTGGCCGCGCCGTTCGACGAGTGCGCGGTGCTGACCATGGATGGGCGCGGCGAGCGCGCCACCACCAGCTATGGCCTGTACCGCGACCGGCGCTACCGGCGCATCCGCCAGGTCGACCTGCCGCATTCGCTCGGCCTGCTGTACGAATCGGTGACCGACTACCTCGGCTTTCTGCATTCCTCCGACGAATACAAGGTGATGGCGCTGGCGTCCTACGGCACGCCGGTGTACGCCGACCGCTTCCATGACATCCTGCAATATCGCGGCGACGGCGCCTACGAAGTCCGGCCGGCCGACTGGGCCGAACTGTTCGGCCCGGCGCGCGAGCGCGGCGCCGAATTCACGCAGCGGCACATGGATATCGCCTCGTCCCTGCAGGTGGCGCTGGAAGAAACGGTATTGAAGATGGCGCACTGGCTGCACGAGGAAACTGGCGCCGCCAACCTGGCGCTGGCCGGTGGCGTGGCGCTCAATTGCGTGATGAATGCGCGCCTGCGCGACCGCGGTCCCTTTTCGCGGGTGTGGGTGCAGCCGGCCGCCGGCGACGCCGGCACCGCGCTGGGCGTCGCGCTGTGGATCGACAGCCGGCAGCGTGGCGCAGCTGTCAATGAACGGCGCAGCTGGCACATGGAACATGCCTTCCTCGGGCCGGCCTACGACGACGGCGAGATCGAGGAAGTGCTGCAGCAATCGAAGCTGCGCTACCGCCGCGCCGCCGACCTGTCGTCCGAGGTGGCGCAGCTGTTAATGGAAAACAAGGTGATCGGCTGGTTCCAGGGCCGCATGGAGTTCGGACCGCGCGCGCTCGGCGCTCGCTCGATCCTGGCCTCGCCGCTCGATGCATCGATGCAGCAGCGCCTGAACCAGATCAAGGACCGCGAGGATTTCCGCCCGGTCGCACCGGTGGTGCTGGAAGAGGAAGCCGCCGAATGGTTCGTCGACGGCGGCGTGTCGCCGTTCATGGTGTTCGTGTACGACGTGCGGCCGGACAAGGCCGAGCGGATACCGGCGGTGCGCCATGTCGATGGTACCGCGCGCATCCAGACCATCAACCGCGCGCAGAACCCCCCATATTACGACCTGCTGCGCGCGTTCGCGCGGCGTTCCGGCGTGCCGGTGCTGATCAATACCTCGTTCAATACGCGCGGCGAACCGGTGGTATGCACCCCGCGCGACGCGCTCGCATCGTTTTGCACGACCCCGCTCGATGCGCTGGCGATCGGGAATTTCATTGTGGAGAAGAACGGGTGATACGAAGGCTCTCCTATGCCGGGCGTCCCTCTCCCGTCTGCAGGAGAGGGCATCAACACGGGGCGCATCCATGAAAGAAAACGACAGCAAACGCATCCTGGTCACCGGCGGCGCCGGCTTTCTCGGTTCGCACCTGTGCGATTACCTGCTGGCGAAAGGCCACGACGTGTTGTGCGTCGATAACTTTTATACCGGCAGCAAGCGCAACATCGCGCACTTGCTGGTGCATCCGCGCTTCGAGCTGCTGCGCCACGACGTGACCTTTCCGCTGTATGTCGAGGTCGATGAAATCTACAACCTGGCCTGTCCCGCCTCGCCCGTGCATTACCAGAACGATCCGGTGCAGACCACCAAGACCAGCGTGCACGGCGCGCTCAACATGCTGGGACTGGCCAAGCGCCTCAAGGCGAAGATCCTGCAGGCATCCACCAGCGAAGTGTACGGCGATCCGCAGATCCATCCGCAGGACGAATGCTACTGGGGTCATGTCAATCCGATCGGCTTGCGCTCCTGCTACGACGAGGGCAAGCGTTGCGCCGAAACCCTGTTCATGGATTACCGGCGGCAGCACAAGCTGTCGGTAAAAATTGCACGCATCTTCAATACCTACGGCCCGCGCATGCATCCCAACGACGGCCGGGTGGTCTCGAACTTCATCATGCAGGCGCTGGCCGGCCAGCCGCTCACCGTCTACGGCGACGGCGCGCAAACCCGGTCGTTCTGTTACGTCGGCGACCTGATCGACGGCCTGTACCGGTTGATGGAGAGCCCGGACGGCTTTTGCGGGCCGGTCAATCTGGGCAATCCGGTCGAGCACACGATGGTGGAGCTGGCCGAGCGCGTGATCGCCATGTGCGGGTCCGGCTCGGACATCGTCTTCCAGCCGCTGCCCAGCGACGACCCGGTGCGGCGGCGCCCCGATATCGCGCTGGCGCGCGACATGCTGGGGTGGGAACCGGCGGTCGGACTGGCCGACGGCCTGGAGCGCACCATCGACTATTTCCGCAGGCTGCAGGGCGGCGGCGTGCAGGAGGAGGAAACGGCGCCGCCATACCTTCCGCAGGAGCACGCCATGCAGGAACAACGATTGCATGGCTGAGAGCCCGCATTCTTATTCCAGAAACGAGCCAATTCGAGGTGCCACCATGATACGAAACCGATTGCCCTATGCCGCCGCGCTGCTCCTGTTCCTTGCCGCCTGCGGGCGCGAGGGCGACACGCCGAAGGGGCCGCCGCGGCCGGTCACTTCGATGCATTACGGCGGCGGCCACGCGACGACCGCGCAGCTCGACCTGGCGGCGCGGCCGGTGCCGCCGAGGCCCGGCCCGATGTAAGCCTGGCACGCTGCTTTTCATTGCAGGAGAATCACATGGACCACCGTTCAGGAGATTGCGGCACCGGAGGCTTGTCGGACTACGCGGCAGGCGGTCCGCTGATGCGGCGCTCGATCTGGAACCGGGCGTCGGACGAGCTGACCTTCGCTCCCCTGGCGGCGGACCTGGAGGTGGATGTGGCCATCGTCGGCGGCGGCATCACCGGCATGACCACCGCCGCCCTGCTGGCGCGCGCCGGGCGGCGCGTCGCGGTGCTGGAAGCGGTGCGCGTAGGTTACGGCAGCACCGGTTATTCGACCGGCAACCTGTACGCGACAGTCGACTCCTACCTGCACCGCCTGGCCGACAAGTGGGGCTGGGACAGGACGCGCCAGGTGGTGCAGTCGCGCCGCATGGCGATCGACCTTGTCGAGCAGAATATCTTCGATTACCGCCTGCGCTGCCAATTCTTGCGCCAGCCCTGGGTCTTGTACAGCACCGATTCCTCGGCGCAAGACGATGAGTTGATCGAGCGCGAATACCAGGCCTGCGTGAAATGCGGGCTGGATGCGCGCGTGAGCAACGAGGCGCCGCTGCCCTACAGCATCAACAAGGCGCTGGTGGTGTCGCACCAGGCGCAGTTCCACCCGCTGCATTACGTGCGCCAGCTGGCCGCCGCGATTCGCTCCGAGCGCTGCCATATCTACGAAGGCACGCCGGTGGTGGAGATCGACCAGAGCCATGCGCTCGTGCGCACCGCGCAGCACACCGTGCGCGCGCAGCACGTGGTGATGGCGACCCACACGCCCAAGGGCTTCAATACGCTGCAGACCGAACTGGCGCCGTACCGCGAATACGCGGTGGCGGGCGCGCTCGCCGAAAAGCAGCTGTCCGGAGGGATTTTCTGGAGCGTCGGCGCGGAAAGGACTTCCACCCGTCTGGTCGAATACGATGGCCGTCCGCATGTGCTGCTGATCGGCGAGCGGCACAAGAGCGGCCAGCGGGAAGACACGGACGCGGCCTGGCGCAAGCTGGAGCAGATCGTGCGCGCGCGCTTCACGGTGCAGGCGGTCGAATACCGCTGGTCGGCACAGCATTATCGGCCGGCCGACGGCTTGCCCTACATCGGCCACAGCATCGGCTCCAGCCACCTGTACCTGGCGACCGGTTTCGCCACCGACGGCCTGACCTACGGCACGCTGGCTGCCATCCTGCTGTCGGAACAGATCGCCGGGCGCAGCACCGAATACGACGAGCTGTATTCGCCGCGCCGTTTCACCCCGGTAAAGTCGGCCGGTAAATTTCTGAAAGAAAATTTGAACGTGGCCGGCTACTACGTCAAGGATTACATCAAGGGCGGCGAAGCCAGGGCGCTGACCGAAGTGCGCTGCGGCGAAGGCCGGGTGATCGAGATCGACGGCGACAAGCTGGCGGTGTACCGGGACGATGCCGGCGACCTGCACGCCGTGTCGCCGGTCTGTACCCACCTGAAATGCATCGTGCACTGGAACCGCGCCGAACGCAGCTGGGACTGCCCCTGCCACGGCAGCCGCTTCTCGCATGAAGGCGATGTGCTGGAAGGGCCGGCGCTGGCGCCGCTGGAACGGCGCACCATCGCCGGGCTCGACGCCACCGCGCCGAAGGCAGGGTAGGGCGCCGTGGCATGGAGCTTGCGTGCGCGTCGGCTACGGATTCGATTCTCCCGCGATGAGAGATGCATATAGAACAAGTCACGATTGACGCCGATTCGATTGCCCTGGATGGCGTGTTGTGGCTGCCGGAAAACCACATCGGCGTGGTCCTGTTTGCCAGCTGCGGCGGCGGCAATCGCGTCAAGCCGCCCACCGACTATGTCGCCAGCGTATTGCGCGCCGCCCGCCTCGGCACCCTGTGGATGGAGCTGCTCACATCTGCGGAAAGGAGCATGCGCGGCACGGTGGCCGATATCGGCAAGCTGGCCGGGCGCATGCAGGCCGCCTGCGAGTGGCTGCGGCAACACCAGGCCACGCGCGGTTCGCCGATCGGCCTGTTCGGCGCGAGTCATGCCGCCGCCGCCGCCATGCAGCTGGCAGCCGGTCAGGGCGCGCGCATCGCGGCCGTCGTGTCGCGCGGCGGCCGCACCGACCTCATGGAACCGGCCACGCTCACGCGGATCGTCGCGCCGACGCTGCTGATCGTCGGCAGCCTCGACGACGGCGTGATCGCGCAGAACCGGACAGCCTATGCGGCGCTGCACTGCCGCAAGCGCTTCGAGATCATCCCCGGCGGCACGCATTCGTTCGACGAGCCGGGCAGCCTGGAAGTGATCGCCCGCCTGGCGCGCGGCTGGTTCCTGCGCTATGCCAGCACCGCCGAGCGCCACCTGTAGCGGCCTGTGGCGAGCTGCCGCGGCCGTCAGGCCGGCAGCGCCTGCGGCGCGGCGCTGCGCAAGGCTTCGAGGATGGCATGGCGCACCGCCCGCCAGTGCGGCGCGCCGTCCGCGCGCACGTGCTTCTGGTTGATCTCCAGTTCGATGCCGAGGTAGCGGTCGGCGCCGAAGCGCCGCCGCAGGTAAACCGTGAAACCGTCCGCCGTGCCCTCGTACGGATAATTCATGCGCGCCTTGAGCGCTGCGGCATAGACGTGCAGCGCCACGCGCCAGCGACGGCACAGCTCTACCTCCGCGCCGCGATCCGGGTCGTACAGCAGGCCGATATCGGCGTCGCGCACCTCGCCGTCCAGTTCCGGCGTGAAGCTGTGGCAGGACACGTGGACCACGCGCGCGCCGCCGTCGATGGCCTGCGCGATCATGGTTTCGGCCTTGTTGCGGTAGGGCTGGTAGTAGCGGGCGATGATTTCCTCGCGCAATTCCGCCGGCAGTGCGCGCGTGACTTCCGAAAACGCTTCCGGATGGCCGAGCGAGCGGTTCAGGTCGACCAGCAGGCGGCTGATGGTCGACACCAGCAGCGGCGCGTCCAGCAGCGACGACATCTCGCGCGCCAGGCGCAGCGCGCCGAGGTCGTAGCCGCGATGGGTATGCAGCAGGGCTTGCCGGTCGCGGAAGAAATCGCGGTAGCGCGAGGGGATGCGGTTGCCGGCGTGCTCGCAGGTGATGAGGAAATGGGTGGGGAAGGGCATGGCGGTGATGGATTAAACGCTCCTGTCCGAAATCGAAGAACCGCATTCCCCACGCCGGATGCAGGGGCTCCCGGCGCAGGGAGCAGCCGAGGGGAGAACAGTTACCCGTTTTCCACGAACATCCGTCCCTCCTGCAGGCAGGCGCACAGTTCGCGGTACACCGCCGTCATCTTTGCCCTGGAACATTCCGGCCCGACGGCGCGCAGGATGCGCCGCGCCAGCGGCCCCTGCTGCAGCATGACTTGCAGCGGCGCATGCCACAGGCTCTCGTGCACCGGGTCGTCGAGCGCGATCTGTCCCACCAGGTGCGCCCACAGCTCGCCGGCCGTGCAGCGCTTTTCCGGCACGCCCATCAGGGCCAGATAGCCGGCATGGTCGATCACGGCCTGCTCCGCGTCGCGCAGGCAATCCTGCAGGATGGCGGCCAGCGCATTGGTCGGGATTTCCTGCTGCGCCAGCAGGGCGGCGTCGGGCGCGCGGTACAGCAGGCGCACAGCCGACACGGCGGCGGCGGCGACGGCCAGGTCGGCGCGCGTGCATTCCTGGGTATCGACCACGCGGATCTCGATGGCGCTGCGGTCGAAGCGCGCGATGGCACCGCGCGAGTTGAGCCATTCGTGCCGCAGCACGCCGCGCGGGTCGTGGCGCGCGATGTCGCGGTACATCGGTTCCAGCACGCGCTGCTCGTAGGCGCGGCGGCTGGTGATGGTTTCCGGCACCACCAGCCCGGCGATCGACGGGATATTCCTGGCGTTGTCGCAGTACACGCGCATGCGGTAATCGGCGAAGCCGGTCGCGCGGCCGTCGGCGATCGGGGAACTGGCCGCCAGCGCAGGCAGGATCGGCAGCACCAGCCGCACCGCCGCGTGCAGCCGCGCGAATTCCCGGTCGTCGGCGAACGGCAGGTTGATGTGCATGCTCTGCAGGTTCAGCCAGCCGTGGCTCCTTGTATCGAAAGCGCTCTCATAGGCGCGGTAGATTTCCTCGTTCTGGTGCGGCCACAGCGCCGTGTCGGTCGCCGGGTTCATCCACGGATGCATGGCGGTGGGCATCAGGCAGGCGCCGTGCGGTGCCAGCCGCTCGTTGATTTCCCGTACCTCGCTCTGGAAGGCGTCCTGCAGCATGGACAGCATGATGATCGGGCGCAGGTTCTTCACCTCGATCAGGTGCAGCGCCAGTTCGTTCGACCATCCCAGCAGGCCGCGCCGCACCTCGCCGACAACGGCATCGTCGGCGTCGCGCAGCAGGCGGTCGGCGATCGGCCGCACCGACAGGCTGTCGCGGTCGACGATCATGTATTCCAGTTCGATGCCGTAGCCGGAAAAGACGTGCAGCAGCGGAGGATCGTCGTCCGTCGTCATGTGATGTTTCCCCTGAGCGCCTCGATGCGCTTGCGGAACACGCCCATCACCTCGCGGTACAGCGCATCGCCCAGCACCGCGTCTTCATTGCCGGCGTCCACGTTCGGGTTGTCGTTGATCTCGATCACGCACACCTGGCTGCCGACCTGCTTCAGGTCCACGCCATAGAAGCCGTCGCCGATCAGGTTGGCGGCCGCCACCGCCGTCTTGATCACCTCGTCGGGCGCCTCGCCCACCGACAGCGCCTCGGTGCGGCCCTCGTAACTGTGCTGCGACTCGTGCTTGATGATTTGCCAGTGGCCGGGCGCCATGTAGTACTTGCAGACGAACAGGGGGCGCTGGTCGAGCACCGCGACGCGCCAGTCGAATTCGGTGGGCAGGAATTCCTGCGCCAGCACCAGTTCCGACTCGCGCAGCAGCTCGCTGACCTTGGCCAGCAGTTGCGCCTCCGATTCGACCTTCACCACGCCCAGCGAAAACGCCGAATCGGGCTGCTTCAGGATGCACGGCAGGCCCAGGGTCGACACGATCTGCTCGACGTTGCCCTGGTGGACCACCATCGTCTTCGGGATCGGGATGTGGTGGCGCGCCAGCAGTTCGGCCAGGTAGATCTTGTTGGTGCAGCGCAGGATCGAGTCCGGATCGTCGATCACCACCAGGCCCGAGTCGGCCGCCTGGCGCGACAGCTGGTAGGTGTAGTGGTTGACGTTGGTGGTTTCGCGGATGAACAGCGCGTCGAAATCGGCCAGTCGGCCCGCATCCTTGCGCGCGATCAGTTCCGCCTGCATGTCGAGCACGCCGGCGGCGTCGACGAACTTGCGCATTGCTTCCGCATTGGATGGGCATTCGGAGCGCTCGGCATCGTACAGGATCGCCAGCGACGGCTTCCTGCGGGCCGGCGTCGTGGAGCGGATCTTTTGCTCGCGCAGGAAGTCGATCGCCGCCTGCGCCGCGCAGTCGCGGTCATGCTGGGGGATGTCGCGCACGCTGCCGGAATAGATGCCGCACAGGTGCCAGCGCTCGTTGGCGCGTTCGAAGCGGGCGTGCAGCACCGGCGCGCGCAGCATCTTGAACAGCGCATCGGCCAGCGGCTGGTGGCGCCGTCGCTGCTCTTGCGCGCTATCCCGCCCGAAGTAGATGTTCAGGTCGATGAAATCCTCGCTGTCGCGCGCCAGCGCGCAGTCGATCAGATCGCCGAGCTTTTCGGTGATGTCCTGCACCAGGCTTTCCGATTGCAGCGATTTCATCGCTTCCACGTCCGGTACCGGCTGGTGGCCGCGCGCTTCCGCCAGCAGCGACACGTAGTAGCCGTCGCTCTGGTAACGGTAGGTGCGGCAGAGGTTGAAGACTTTGGTGGAGTTGCTGTCCCCGTAGGCCGGGTCCATCAGGTAGGTTTGTGCAGGGATGACGGTGACGCCTGGGATGTCGCTGGGCCAATCTTGCTGCTGACTTACGACGAAAAGGATATTCATGGTACTTCCTGTCGCCCCGGTCTGGGGGGGTGAATGATAAGCAGGTTCGCATCGTGCGTGACGATGCCGAGCAGTACCGCATTGACGACACGGTCGATACTCAGCCAGTACTCGTGCGCGCTGGCGTAGGGATTCTTGGCGTACGGGTCGACCACCAGCACCTGGCGGCGCTCGCGGTCATAGCCGGCGATCACCACGAAATGCCCGGAGGGCAGGCCGCGCACGTCGTCGGGCTTGTCTTCCGGGCCGTATTCGCGCGGTACCCGGTACAGGTAGGTCGAAGACAGGCCGGTAATGATCGGCAGGCCGCGCCGCAGGATGCCGCGGATCAAATAGCGCGACAGGTCCAGCAGGCGCAGCCGGCCGCCGCGCGAAAGGAATTCCAGGTAGCCGGTGGTGGCGTGTTGCAGCCGGTAATCCATCTTGATTTCGCGCTGCCGGCGCAGGCGGTCGGCGATGTCGACCCCCGGCGCGAACCAGGTCGGGTCGAACACGGTCAGGTTGTAGGTATAGATCGTCGCCTTGTAGCCCTTGGCCAGCGCATCGCACGCGAGAAACACCGCGAAGGTGCCGCCGTGCTCCAGCCGGCCGGCGCGCGCGATGACCTCGGCGAGTTCCTCGTCCTCGCCCCAGTAGCGGTACACCGAGTGCAGGCAGGTCGGGCCGCAGGTGGTCTCGTCCGGCTGCGGGAGAATCTTGACAGGGAGTTCCAGTACGGGATGGCTCACGGAAATGCCTTGGCAATAGACGCAGTCATCAATCATTAGCGAAGAAAAAATATTCTTTCTTCCGCAAGCCCTCCCAGCATTTTTGATGCCAGTCGCAACAAGCAGCGGCGAAGCGGAAACGAGCTTGCATGATGTCGCTAATGACTTCACTTGCATGTAAAAGTTTCCAGCCGTTGCTGCATTCCCGCTGGGGGCGCAGCGCCGGGCACGAATGCTGCATATTCACAAGTTCCAGGTCCGCCTCGCCCGGCGGCGACGGCGGCTTCTACGCCGCGCGCGTATCTTCTTCATGCCCGTTCGTTCAGGAGGTTTTCCACATGAAAAGTCTTTGGACCATTGCTCTCGGGTTAAGCGCCCAGGCCGCGCTGGCGCAGATGCACCCGCCGCCGCAGCCGATGCCGGACGCGCCGGTCCAGTCGGCCCCGACCCTGCCGGAACCGGGCTCCGATGCGTCGGGCACTTCCACGCTGAGCGCGCCCGGCGCTTCCGGCGGCGCCGGCACCTCGGGTGCGTCGGGTGGCTCCTCGTCGTCCGGCCCCGGCTCCGATGCCCACGGCGGCAGCGCCGACACGCCGGGCAGCGTGCAGGACGCCAGCGGCGCGTCCGGCATGCAGTCCGAAGCCGGCGCCGAACTGCGCGCCGCGCCGCCGCCGGTGGCGCGCGTTCAGCCGCGCACCCAGGGCGACGTCACTTACCTGTGCGGCGGCGTGGGCGCCGAAGAGGCCGCCTACATGACGCAGCAGGCGCGCGGCTACGACCTGATGCTGACCTTCGCCGCGCGCGACGGCTCCTACCTGGCCGACGTCAACGTCGACATCCGGGATGCGCAGGGCAAGCAGGTATTGCAGGCCAATTGCGATGCGCCGATGATGCTGGTCGACGTGCCGAAAAGCGGCACCTACCGCATCCGCGCCGACGCCGCCGGCTACGAGCTGGACCGGACCGCCAAGGTGCGCGCCAAGCAGAAGGCCGGGCCGCACGTCGCCTCGGTGGTGTTGAGCTGGCCGCAGCAGGTAGCCGAAGGGCCGGCATCTCCCGGCGCCGCCACCGGCAGCAGCGGCGGCGAGCGCAGCAGCGGCGCGCGCTGACGATGGCCGCCGGTATCGATCCGCGCCCCGGGGAGTTCGGCCAGGGCGAGCCGCTGGCGGCGCAGGGGCCGAGCGCCGAGGGGAGGGCGCCACGGCGCCCCGTGCCGGCCCGCTCCACGTTCTCGCCGCGGCGCGCGCCGGAGCCGCTGATGTTCAGCGACACGCAGTTTTTCCGGCGCACCGTCTTCGTCAGTGGCATGACGATCGCGACCGCGCTCGTGCTGGCGCTGATCTGGAACGCCAGCGAGGTCTTCCTGGTGCTGTTCGCATCCATCCTGCTGGCGGTGCTGGTGCGCGCCCCGATCAACGGGATCGTGCGGCACCTGCGGCTGACGCCCAACATGGCGCTCGGCTTGTCGGTGCTCGCGCTGGTCTCGGTGCTGGGCACGCTGGTGTACATCTTCGCGGTGCCGATGGCCGAGCAGGTGGGGCAGCTGATGTCGCAGCTGCCGCGCGCCATGGCGCGCCTGCGCCAGTCGCTGCGCGAATACCAGTGGGCCAGGCCGCTGCTGCTCGAAATGTCCCATGCCCAGCTGGACTTGCGCACGCTGGTGCAGGCGCGCGGCCTGATCTCGTCGACCGCCTCGGCCCTGATCGGCCTGCTGATCGTGTTCTTCATCGGCGTCTATCTCGCCGCGCAGCCGCGTTTGTACCAGCGCGGCTTCATGAACCTGCTGCCCAAGCACATGCGCCCGCGCACGGCAGAAGTGCTCGACGAAATCGGCTCGGTGCTGCGCTGGTGGCTGCTCGGCAGGCTGATCGTCATGCTGCTGGTCGGCTTTGCCGCCGGCATCGGGCTGTGGTGGCTCGACATCCCGCTGGCCGCCACGCTGGGCGTATTGAGCGGCATGCTCGAATTCATTCCCTATCTGGGGCCGATCCTGTCGGCGATTTCGCCCTTGCTGATCGCCTTCAATGTCGGGCCGACGCAGGCATTTTATGTGCTGATGCTGTATGTCGCGATCCAGACCGCGGAAGGCTACCTGATCTCGCCGTTGATCGAGCAGCGTACGGTGTCGCTGCCGCCGGCGCTGGTGATTTTCGCCACCGTGCTGCTGGCGGCGCTGGCCGGCCCGCTGGGCGCGGTGCTGGCCTCGCCGCTGACGGCGGCGGGCATCGTCGCGGTCAGGCTGCTGTACGTGGAAGACGTGGTGGAGCAGGTGGAGAAGCTGAATGCAGGAGGAGAGGCTGGACGCGCAGGCAGGCCTGGGTAACACGGAAAGCGGACGTGACGCGCGGCGGATAACGACCGGACGCGGCGCTCTGCACCGCGTCCGGAAGGTGACTTATTTCCGGTTCCGGAATATTACTTGTTCTTTTCCGCTGCGCCTTCGACCTTTTCACCGCCGCGCTGCACGTCCTGCCCGAATCCCTTCATGGTGTTGCAAGCGGACAGGCCGTAGGTAGCGATCAGAATACTCAGGATGGAGACGATTTTTTTCATGATTTTTCCTTTCAGGTTGACGACAAAAAACGTTCCGCCCTAGCGTGGCGGTACATGCGGCGGAACACCGGGCGGTACGCGCGGTGGAATCAGCGTCGCGAGATTGGCCACCGTGGTCAGGAGCCGCACGATCGCGTCGATGTTCGAGGCGGTGCGCGGCAGCGGCGCGGCGGCTGGATTGCCGCTGCGTACAGTGTTTTTCGCTGCGCCGCGCGCCACCCGGCTCGACACCAGCGCCAGCACCGTCGCTGCAGCCGCGGCGGTCATGAGTGGATGCTCGGCCACCCAGCGCAATGCCTTGCTGCGCGGGAAGCCCGGGCCGGCCAGCGCATAGGAGGCATGGTGCCCGGCCGGATGGGCGGGATTGGCGTGCAGTTCCGGCTGGTTCAGCAGCATGCGCCGGTAGTGCTCCCTGCTGACCTGCATGCGCGCCAGGATGGATTGACGTTCCTCTTCGAGTGAACTCATACGCTTTCCTTGATGACGTCCAGATCGCGCCGGAATTCGGTGCGCAGGGTATTGGCAATCGGCTGCGAGCGGAAATGCTTCAGCGCCAGGTTGAGGCAGACGCCGGCGATACCGCCGTACAGCAGGACCACGAACCATGCCGCCAGCGCCCGCAACGGTGAATCCCAGAAACTGACGATGATCGCCAGCCCGAGGAATACTGTCGCCAGCAGGGAAAACAGCACCGCGACCGCGAAGCCGGCGATGCGCAATGCGATGTTGTGCTCCTGGATCTTCAGCTCGACCCGCAGCAGGTCGAAGTAGTCGCTGACGCGGTCGAGCGTGATGAGATAGAGCTGCCTGGATTTATGGAGTGCCGAAATCATCGCTTCTCCTGGTGCATGGAAAATCGACAGGCAGGCGGCCGCAATGCCGTGCGCTTGCGCCCGGCGCTCGAGGCAGCCTGCCGGCGGGCGTCAGCGGCGCTTGAACAGCAGGCCGAGCAGCAAGCCTGTGCCGGCGGCTACGGCCAGCGACTGCATCGGCTTGTCCTTGACGTACTCGGTCGTGGTTTCCATGCCGCGATTCAGCTGGCGGTTGGCTTCGCTTGCCAGGCCCTTGGCCGCGTAGCGCATCGAGCTGAATTTCGACATCAGCTGCGTATGCGCCTGGCTCAACTCGTCGTCGGACAGGCTGGGCGCGCGCGTCATCAGCGCATCCAGGTCGTTCTTCAGGTTCGACAGTTCGCTGCGCAGTGTTGCGCCGACCCGCTGGGCCGAGCCCTTGGCGTCGCTGTACATGCTCTTGGCGGCGCTGCTGGTCGAGGAGATCTTGTCGCTGCCGTTGCCGGTAGAGAGATTGGTTGTTTCCATGAGTCGCTCCTGGGTTGAAGTGGACAAAACAAAAGAGATGAACGATGAAAGAGATAACAATCATCAGTTGCCATCGCAGCCCGTGCTGCAGCAGCCGCGCAGGATGACTGCATCGATCGTTGCAACCACGAAAACATGACGGCACATCATCACGGCGGCCCTCCGTCTGTGGCCTGCGCCCAGTGCGCAGCAAGGGACATGCCAATCCACGATCAACGGCAATCGGGCAGAAAAGGGCGCGTAATGCCTACCTATGGCGCGAGCCGCATGTAAAGCGGTAAAAACGGCGGGCATTCTTTGCAGGAGTTGCATGTAATTCTTGCAACTGGCATGGCATATCTTCACAAGAGCATGCCGCGGCTCTACTTGCAGAATGTATCCACAAGGAAACATAATTGCAGCAACACTGCAGAACGTTTCCATCCCCGCAAGAAAGGCAGCCATGTCCACCGGTTTCGGTCCAGAAGAAGCGCGCAATTACATGCACCAACTGCTTAAGGCGATGAACCAGGCCGGCGGGTCGGACTTGTTCATCTCCGCCGATTTCCCGCCCAGCATGAAAGTGCAGGGGGCGATGAAACCGCTGAGCCAGCAAAAACTCAACGGCGACATCACGAAGAAGCTTGCGCTGTCGCTGATGAACGAGCGCCAGCAGAACGAATTCGAAGCCGAGCTGGAGTGCAATTTCGCGATCTCGCTTCCCAGCGTGTGCCGCTTCCGCGTCAACGTCTTCGTGCAGCAGCAGCAGGTCGGCATGGTGATCCGCACCATCGCCTCCGAGATCCCCAACTTCGCCAAGCTCGGCCTGCCCGACGTGCTGAAAGACGTCATCATGACCAAGCGCGGTCTGGTGCTGGTCGTCGGCGGCACCGGCTCGGGCAAGTCGACCACGCTGGCGGCAATGATCGACCACCGCAACGAAAACTCGGCCGGCCACATCATCACCGTGGAAGACCCGGTCGAGTACGTGCACAAGAACAAATCGTGCCTCATCACGCACCGCGAAGTCGGCGTCGATACGCACTCCTGGCACCACGCATTGAAGAACACGCTGCGCCAGGCGCCGGACGTGATCCTGATCGGCGAGATCCGCGACACCGAAACCATGGAGCACGCCATCGCCTTCGCCGAGACCGGCCACCTGTGCCTGGGCACGCTGCACGCCAACAACGCCAACCAGACGCTCGACCGCATCATCAACTTCTTTCCCGAGGAGCGGCGCAACCAGCTGCTGGGCGACCTGTCGTCCAACCTGCGCGCCATCATTTCGCAGCGCCTGGTACGCACCGAGGACGGCAAGGGCCGCAAGGCCGCCATCGAAATCCTGCTCAATACCCCGACGATCGCCGAGCAAATCCTGAAAGGCCAGTTCCACGCAATCAAGGAAACCATGGCCAAGTCGAAGGAACTGGGCATGCGCACCTTCGACCAGGCGCTGTTCGAGCTGTACAACACCGGCCACATCGGCTACGACGAAGCGATCCGCAACGCCGACTCTGCCAACGAGCTGCGGCTGCAGATCAAGCTCAAGGCCGAGCGCGGCCAGCCGGGCGACAAGGGGAGCGGCGCGTTCAACCTCGCGATCGACGAGGACAAGGACGAGGAAGAAGAGCAGAAGGGGAAGTGAGGCAGGTTGTTCCCGCGGTTTGTTTCACAACGACCATTCGCCAAGGGACGGCAAATCAGGCGGTCGAGATAGGCGGACTGCAAGGAAGCTTAATCAGACGCTGGCTGTCTACCGACATCGAGTCAGGTATTAAGACCTGTTCAGTTGGTTGAAACCATTATCGGGATATTTGGCAATTGGCGTTCTATTTTTACTGTTAAGCCAAATATGGGGAGGCCAGTTTTCATGCCGGTAAATATTGTCACGGCGTTCGAAAGCGCCATGGCGTTCGGCCGCCGCAGGGGATATTGCATTAGGCGCCAAGAAATGCGAAGCGTCTGTGCAAGGGAGGTTGATGAATGCTGAAGATCCTGGGGAAGTCATCGTCGATAAACGTACGCAAGGTGCTTTGGACCTGCGAGGAGTTGGGGCTGCCATATGAGCAGGAGCAGTGGGGCGCGGGATTTCGATCGACGGAGACGGAAGACTTTCGAGCGCTCAATCCGAACGCGATGGTTCCAGTACTTATCGACGAAGAATTCGTCCTATGGGAATCCAATGCCATCTGCAGATATCTCGCAAGCCGAGAAGCGAACTTCGCGCTGCTATCCGGCGATCCGAAGCGGCGCGCACTGGTCGAGCAGTGGATGGACTGGCAGGCCACTGAACTGAACAACTCCTGGCGCTATGCGTTCATGGCGCTGGTCCGGCAAAGCGCCGCGCATTCAGACCCTGCCGCCATCGCTGCCGGCGTGGAAGGCTGGAATCGTCACATGGGTATCGTGGAAGCGCAGCTGTCGCGCACGGGGGCCTACATGGCGGGCGAGACCTTCTCGCTGGCGGACATCGTGATCGGGTTGTCTGTCAACCGGTGGTTCATGACACCGATGCGCCGGCCCGTGCTTCCCGCCGTGGAGGCGTACTACGAGCGCCTGAATGAGCGGGCAGGGTACCGCATGCATGGGCGCAATGGCATGCCGTAACCGTGAGGGCCTGTACACCGAAGCCGGAATGCATCCGTCGCGCTCCGGCTTGCGCAGGTGATGTTCCGTGATGCCTGGGAATGACTAGCGAGCGCGGCCACCGTTCGGAACGGCGGCCGCGTTCCGGCATTACTGCTTGTCCACGTCGCCCATGGCGATGCAGGCGGCGGCGGTGAACAGCACGTCGCTGGAGGAATTGAGCGCGGTCTCCGCGGAATCCTGCAGCACGCCGATGATGAAGCCGACCGCGACGACCTGCATCGCGATGTCGTTCGAAATGCCGAACAGACTGCAGGCCAGCGGAATCAGCAGCAGCGAGCCGCCGGCCACGCCGGAGGCGCCGCAGGCGCAGAGCGATGCGACCACGCTCAGCAGAATGGCGGTCGGAATGTCCACCGCGATGCCGAGCGTGTTGACCGCGGCCATGGTCAGCACGGTGATGGTGATCGCCGCGCCGGCCATGTTGATGGTCGCGCCCAGCGGGATCGATACCGAATACGTGTCCTCATGCAGGCCGAGGCGCTTGCTCAGTTCCAGGTTGACCGGAATGTTGGCGGCGGAGCTGCGCGTGAAGAAGGCGGTGATGCCGCTGTCGCGCAAGCAGGTCAGCACCAGCGGGTAAGGATTGCGCCGGATCTTCCACCAGACGATGGCCGGGTTGACGACGAGCGCGATGAACAGCATGCAGCCGAGCAGCACGGCGAGCAGGTGCAGGTATCCCAGCAGCGCGTTCAAGCCCGCGTCGGCGAAGGTCGAGGCGACCAGGCCGAAGATGCCCAGCGGTGCAAAACTGATCACCGCCTTGACGATCAGCGAAATGCCGTTCGACAGATCGGTGAAGACCATGCGCGTGGTCTGGCTCGCATGCCGGATCGTGATGCCCAGGCCGACCGCCCACATGAGGATGCCGATGAAGTTGCCGTTGATGAGCGCCTTGACCGGATTGTCGATGGCGCTCATCAGCAGCGAGTGCAGCACTTCCACGACGCTGCCCGGCGCCGCTGCCTTCACGTCGCCGGCGGCCAGCATCAGCGTGGAAGGAAACAGGAAGCTGGCCGCGACCGCGACGACTGCGGCGGCGAAGGTGCCGATCAGGTACAGCAGCAGGATCGGCCGGATATGGGTCTGCTGGCCCGGCTGGTGGTCGGCGATCGACGCGGTGACCAGCACGAACACCAGGATCGGCGCGACAGCCTTCAGTCCGGCGATGAATACATTGCCGAGGAAACCGGCCGACTGCGCAGCAGCCGGCGAGAACGTCGCGAGCAGGATACCGGCAACCATGCCGATGATGATCTGCTGGACAAGGCTGACGCGGCTGAACAGGCGCGAAACGGGGGCGATGAGAAAAGTAGCCATGGCGTGATATGACAGTTGTAAACCAGGAAGAAAATGTGGCCAGAAGTCTGGCGAACGATAAGGCGTAAGGCGACGTGCGAAGCTCGGTGGCGAAAACCGGTACGGGAAAACGGTGTTACGGGCGCAAACTGGGCGCAGGTATTGCCGAAAAAAAACAGGGCGAGACTGTATCACAGCTGAACAAGCAAATAAATTGACATGACTCATTGAAATTAAATAGATGCAACAACGTTGCAGGAATGGCATGGCGGAAGCGGGACGCAATTTGACGTTCTTCAGCCAATGAATGCCTTGTGCTGCAGCCCTGACGGCTGTGCGAAGGCGGTTTGCCGCCGTTGTACTTGCAGCGCTTGCACCAGCAGGAGATCGAGCAAACGCGGTTGTCTTTCTGTTATTGTTTTGTGCACGCCTTGTTTCTCGTTTATTTAATCCCGTGTATGCGCGCATAACGAGCCAAGGCCAGCCGCCAGGCGGTTTGCGGGCGGTTGAGCGAATTTGCATAAGGGTTCGCGGCCGTGCATGACGGCGCGAGCTGCCCTGTTAAATGCATAGTGAAAGGAACTTATGATCGATCACACCGGAGTAGTCGTCAGCGACTTCGATAGAAGCAAGCGGTTCTATTCGGCGGCGCTTAAGCCAATCGGCTTCGATCTGCTGGCGGAATTTCCCGCGGCGATTACGGGGCATGCCGATGTCGCCGGCTTCGGGGAGCCACCGAAACCGGAATTCTGGATAAGCCTCGGCACCCCCAACAAACCCGCAGTTCACATCGCCTTCCGGGTGAAGAGCAGGGGCGATGTCGACGCATTTTATAGCGCTGCAATCGAAGCGGGCGGAGTCGATAATGGCCCGCCTGGCATTCGGGCACATTATCATCCGAACTATTATGGCGCTTTCGTGCTGGATCCGGATGGACACAATATCGAAGCGGTCTGCCATGAATAAGCGATCAAATTCTTCTCTTAACTCGTCGCAGAAGGCGGGTGCGAGAAAGCGTTGTACATCTGAGCTTATGCGTTAGAAAAACCATTTGGTTCGCTGAGATGAGGAGATGATTCATGCGGTTACAAGCTCGCAGCATTTGCAGTGTGGCGAAAATGCTCGCCGTACTTCTGCTATCAAGCGGTTCTGCAGCGTTTTCGCAAACGCCGCAAGAGCATGTCCATCGGATGTCCCACAGCGTCATGCCTTTCGACGCCTCAAAGACCATACACATGTTCAAGATGACCGAGTCGGGAGGCGTGCAGCAGGTTGTCGCGAGAGAGCCAGGCGATACCGATCAAGTGTCACTGGTTCGGCAGCATCTTAAGCACGAGGCCGGAAGGTTTCAACACGGCGACTATTCGGACCCGGCGAAGCTGCACGGTACGGACATGCCAGGCCTTAAGGAACTTCAAGCCGAGGCCTCACGCATCAGGGTTTCGTATGTGGAATTGCCGATGGGTGCTGCAATCACATTCCAGACGGATGATCTTCACCTCATAACGGCTATTCACCGCTGGTTCGGCGCTCAGCTTTCGGAACACGGTGCCGATGCCAGGGCAGAGTGAGCCTCGCTGGTCCAGGGGGCTCCGGTCGACTGGCTGAATCGTTAGCTCTCCTGGATATGACGTCATACGTACCTGCGTATGACTTTGTCTAAATCTCAAAGATGAACACTGATTTGCGAGCAGTCCAGTCATCTCAGCGTTAGAAACAATGCCAAGCATGGGAAAGAACAGACTTGAAGCGTTCAGCGATGGCGTCCTGGCCATCATCATTACCATCATGGTGCTGGAAATGAAAGTACCTCATGGCCATGATTTCGCATCTCTGGCGCCGTTGCTGCCGGTCTTTCTCAGCTACGTCTTAAGCTACCTGTACGTCGGCATCTACTGGAACAATCACCATCACATGCTTCACGCAACCAGGTACGTTTCTGGCGGTGTGCTCTGGGCTAATCTGAATTTACTGTTCTGGCTTTCACTTCTGCCGTTTGCGACAGGATGGATGGGAGAGAATCACTTTTCAGCCTTGCCCAGCGCTGCATACGGCGTCGTGCTGCTGATGGCTGCGATAGCCTATAAACTTCTTCAAACATGCATCATTTCAATCGAGGGGCAAGACTCTCTTTTGAAGCGCGCAATCGGATCGGACTGGAAGGGAAAACTTTCACCGGTTCTTTATATGGCAGGCATTGGCGCCTCCTTCCTCAAGCCATGGATAGGGCAAAGCCTCTATGTTTTTGCAGCACTTATCTGGCTGGTTCCCGACCGACGCATTGAGCGTATGCTCGATCATCATGAATAATTAGGCGACAAATCCTGCATCGAGGATTGTCATCTGTCAGTGAAACGCGACCAAACAGTCGTAACCCAGATTCGGCAGACCAGCTCACCCTGACTTGACGCCGCCAGTTGAGCTTCTCGTAAGCTGCCGTTGACTTGTAATTAGCCATGCTTGCATACCAACAGGGAATACCTTGGCATTTAAACATATACTTAAAATATATGTTTTATGCTAGAGTGCAGTTACCCATTTTTGCAACCGCACGAGAAGTCCCTTTAGGAGAAAGCATATGAAACGTCTGGACGGAAAAACCGCTGTAGTAACGGGCGCAAGCAGTGGTATTGGGCGCGCGATTGTTGAACGATTTATCGCCGAAGGCGCGAAGGTTTTCGCTTTTGCTCGTAATGCCGAGGCGCTGAAAGCACTGGAAGCCGCATATCCGGGACAGGTTGTCGCGGTCAATGGCGATGTCACGCGCCAAGAAGACCTGAAGCAATTAGTGGAGACGGTTCTGAAGCAGACCGACGCCATTGATATCCTTGTTCCGAACGCAGGGATTGCCCGTGTTGTATCGTTCGAGGACAGCACAGCCGACGCATTCTCCGAACAGTTTTCGGTGAATTTATTCGGTGCGGCCGAAACGGCGCGTCTTTTCGTGCCGCATATCCGCAAGGGAGGCTCGATCCAGTTCATCACAACCTTCTTGACGCAGGTCGGCTTCCCGGGTCTGGCCATCTACAGCGCTAGCAAGGCGGCACTCAAGTCCCTATCACAGACACTGGCAGCAGAATTGGCGCCGAAAGGGATACGTGTGAATTCTATTGCGCCTGGTCCCATTGCCACACCCTTGTGGGGCACGGTCGGATTACCGGCAGATACGCTCGGCGTAGTTGCGGAAAAAATCAATGCCCGGCTCATGCAAGGCACATTTGGTCAGCCTGAGGATATCGCCGAGACTTCCGTCTTCTTGGCTTCAAATGCGGCAAAGAACATTTACGGTCAAGAAATTGTTGTCGATGGCGGGTATACCATCGGATAAGAAGCCGGTGTAGGCGAATCGAGGCTTGGCAGTTTCCCCCGGCCCAAAGAGGAATTGTCAGGCCGATTTCAGCGGTATAGTTCTTGTTGACGGTGTCGCAGAGATCGCCGTTTCGCAATGGTGCGGATGATGCCGAAACTGAACCGCTACCTCGCCGCACCTGCTTACCGCGCCGGAAGCGTCGAAGACGAATTGTCGGAACGACTGCGGACGACGAAACGGCCCAGATGATTGCAAGCGACCGCTACATGCAATCGAATTTCTGCAAATATGAGCAATCTGACCAAGCAATGGTCTGAACTGGCTCAAACTGCATTTGGCCAGGGAAAGTATGCTGGGTCGGCAAAATGGTTTGCCACGGTCATTCCCTAACCACAAAAACTCGATCGTTCAAACCTGTTCACGACCGCGACGTTCGTGACCAAAGAAGACAAAGATGCAGGAGACGACATGACGAAGCAAGCAAAGAACACGATTTGCCTTTGGTACGAGGGCGACGCCGAGGAAGCGGCGCGGTTTTACGCCCAGACCTTCCCCGATTCGTCCGTTGGCGCGGTGCACCGCGCGCCGGGAGATTTTCCGTCCGGGAAGGAAGGAGATGTGTTGACCGTCGAGTTCACCGTGATGGGAATTCCCTGCATCGGGCTCAATGGCGGGCCCGATTTCAAGCACAATGAAGCGTTCTCCTTCCAGGTCGCAACGACTGACCAGGCCGAAACGGATCGTTACTGGAACGCGATCGTCGGCAACGGCGGCCAAGAGAGCGTGTGCGGCTGGTGCAAGGACAAATGGGGCCTGTCCTGGCAGATTACGCCGCTGGCTTTGACAAATGCGGTCACCGACCCGGATCGCGGCGCCGCCAAGCGCGCATTCGACGCGATGATGCAGATGAAAAAGATCGACATCGCAGCCATCGAGGCGGCGCATCGCGGTTGAAATGGCGCCTTCGCGGGCATGCACCGGGCCGGTTCCGAGTGGGTGGTTTTCCACCAGTTTCGCACTCGCCCGGACGCCGAATTAAAGAGGAGAAATCGGCATGACGAAAAGCGAGCCCCAGCAAGGCAAGCCTCCTTCCCGGCTCATCGACGAGAGAATCCAGGAGCTGGCTGACTGGCGTGGAGAAATGCTCGGCCGGCTGCGCGCCCTGGTAAAGGAAGCGGACCCCGACGTCATCGAAGAATGGAAATGGAGAGGGGTGCCGGTGTGGTCGCACGGCGGATTGATCTGCACCGGGGAAACCTACAAGAACGTCGTGAAGATGACCTTCGCCAAAGGGGCTTCCCTGGATGATCCTGCCGGCCTCTTCAACTCCAGCCTCGAGGGCAACACAAGACGCGCCATCGACTTCCGCGAGGGAGACGAGGTGGACGAGGCGGCATTGAAGGCGCTGATTCGCGCCGCCGTGGCGCTGAACAACTCAAAAGCATCAAAAGCGCGAAACATCTGACATCGCGCCGCTTTTCGCGCGCAGTCCAACCGGAGGAAAACACGCATGGCGAACGAACAGATCCGTTTCGATGACGGGGCGGCCTACGAACGATACATGGGGAAGTGGAGCCAGCTTGCGGGCGAGGCTTTTCTCGACTGGCTTGCGCCGGAACCCGGATGGCGCTGGCTCGACGTGGGCTGCGGCAACGGCGCCTTTACCGAAATGCTCGTCGAGCGCTGCGCGCCGGCCTCGGTGAGCGGAATAGACCCGTCCGAGGGGCAGCTTGCCTATGCGCGCGCACGGCCCGCTTCGCGCGTCGCGCAATTTCACCAGGGCGACGCGATGGCGCTGCCTTTCCCTGACGATGCGTTCGACGCGGCTGTCATGCCCCTGGTGATTTTCTTCGTTCCCGACCCGGGCAGGGGCGTGGCCGAAATGGCGCGCGTGGTTTGCCCGGGCGGCAGCGTCTCGGCCTATGCCTGGGACATGGCGGGCGGCGGCTTTCCTTACGAGGCGCTGCACGCTGAAATGCGGGCAATGGGCGTCGCCGTACCGGTGCCGCCCAGTCCCGGCGCGTCCCGGATAGACGCCATGCGGGACTTATGGACCGGTGCCGGGCTGGAAGCTGTTGAAACGCACGAAATCACGGTGCAAAGGGCATTCGCCGATTTCGACGACTACTGGGCGACAATCCTCGGCGGACCGAGCGTCGGTCGGGCGCTCGCGGCGATGGCGTCCGACGATCTCGCGCTTCTCAAGGCGCGGATGCGAGAGCGCTTGCCGGCGGAGGCGACAGGCCGGATTACGTACAGCGCGCGGGCGAACGCCGTCAAAGGACAGGTGCCCGAACGGTGAGGAGGATGCTCCTCGCGGTTTGGGGAACGGCGATTGAGTGGAGAGGATGTGAATCGAAAGGAGAGTTTGGTTATGTCTACAGGAACAGTCCGGCTACATCGCGTGCTTCGTGCGCCCCCCGAGCGGATATATCAGGCGTTCTTGAACGCGGATGCCATGGCCAAGTGGCTTCCGCCGTACGGGTTTACGTGCAAGGTCCTCCACATGGATGCCAGGGTGGGTGGCGCCTTCCGGATGACATTCACGAATTTCACGTCGGGCAAGGGACATCCGTTCGGCGGCGAGTACCTTGAACTGGTGCCATCCGAGAAGATCCGCTATACGGACAAATTCGACGACCCGAACCTGCCCGGGGAAATGCAGACGACAGTGACCTTCCGGCAAGTGTCGTGCGGTACCGAGCTCAATGTCGTGCAAGAAGGGATACCGCAAGTCATTCCGACCGAGATGTGCTACCTCGGCTGGCAAGAGTCTCTGGCGCAACTGGCGAAGCTGGTCGAGCCCGTGATTCCGGATTAGCTTGCCATATCGGGCCGCAAGCGCATCGGCAATTAAAACAAATCCATCGGAGATCCTGCATGAAATATAAAGCCAGCTGCCATTGCGGCAAGGTGTCGTTCGAGTTCGAAGGAGAGATTGCGGAAGCGCTCGCCTGCAACTGCTCCATCTGCCAGCGGAAAGGCTCGCTGCTCTGGTTTATGCCGCGCTCCGGGATGAAGCTGCTGACGCCGGAAGATGCGGCGGCCACCTACACGTTCAACAAGCACGTGATCAGGCACCGGTTCTGCCCGACATGCGGCATCCATCCCTATGGCGAAGGCGTCGACGCCCAGGGGAACGAAATGGCCGCGATCAACATCCGCTGCATCGACGATATCGACCTGGCGGCTATCCCGGTGCGGCATTTCGACGGCCGGTCGGTCTGACGCCATACGGCGGCGCTTTCTGGCGCCGGAGTTCATCACGATGGTGGGCAAAGCAGGCTCGACGAAGCGTTCACCACTTCGGTGACGAGCTGCGCAATCAACTGGACCCGCGCGGAGCGCCGCACCTCCGGATGAATCACCAGCCACAGGTCGCGCCTGGGCGGCGGCGTGTCTGTCGCAATCGGTGCGAGCCCGGCGCTCGCGGCGACGAGATAGTGCGGCAGCAGTGCAATGCCCAGGCCGCCCAGCGCCGCCTCTTGCAGCGTCAAGGTGCTGTTGCCCTTGAGTGAGTACGGCCGCTGTGCGCGATAGCGGTCCAGCCATTGCTGCTCCGGCGCGTCGCGCAGGCTGTCGTCGAAACCGATGAAGCGCCAGTCCTGTGGCGCATGCCGCGCCAGGTAATCCTTGTGGGCGAACAGGCCGTAGCCCAGCGCGCCGAGCGGGCGCACCACCAGGCTCGGGTCTTGCGGGCGACCCACGCGCAGCGCCAGGTCGGCTTCGCGCCGCGTCAGGCTGGCCATCCGTATTTCTCCCACCAGCTCCAGCGTGATCGGGGACCAGCGCTCCTGCAGCGCTGCCAGGCGCGGCGCCAGAAAGGCGGTCGAAAACGCGGGCAGAGCTGAAATCCGGACTGTGCCCGACAATGCCGCACCTTCGCTGGCGTCGCGCAGCAGGGCATGGGCGCAGTCGTCCATCTGCTCGGCACGCGAAAACAGCTGTTCGCCTTCGGCCGTGAGTTGCCAGCCGCGCGGCAGTCGGTCGAACAGCCGCAAGCCCAGCGCCTTTTCCAGTGCATCGATGCGACGCACCACCGTCGAATGCTCCACGTTCAGCGCGCGTCCCGCGAGGCTGAGGCTGCCGGCGCGCACCAGCGCGACAAAGACCCGGATATCGTCCCAGTTCATGTTAGCTGTCAAATTTTGCACAGATTATGTGCTTATTTATGGAATTCCTATCAAATCATGCACATGCTACCTTTGCTTCCGTGCTGGCACAACCAGCGGGAACCACTGAAGGGAGTGACATCATGGCAAAAGCAGCCTCTCCATCCGCATGCATGGTCGTGCGCCCCGGCACGGCCCTCACCATGCGCAGCGACAGAAACCAGACACTGACGGTGGTGGAGGCAGCCGGCAGGAGCGTGTGGATGACCCGCGTGGGCGAGCGCATGGATTATCTGTTCGGCGCCGGTGACAGCGTGGCGCTGCATCCGGGCGACGACATCACGCTCAGCGTGCACAAGTCGGATGGCGCGGCGCACATCGTTTTGTGCACGTCGGCGCAGCCGGCGCCGCGCTTGTGGCGGACCAGGACGTGGCCGGCCATCATTGGCGGCGCGCTGCGGCTGCGCCATGCGGCACGATAATCAACCGGACCGGACCGGACCGGACTGGACTGGACCGGAATGGAAAGGGGCAAGCATGAACACCACCTCGATGACGTTGTACTACTCCCCTGGCGCCTGTTCACTCGCGCCGCACATCCTTCTTGAGGAAACAGGTGCCGATTACCGCTTGGTGGAAGTGAGCGTGGCGAAGGGGCAGACGCAGGAAGATGAATTCCTCAAGATCAATCCCAAGGGGCGGGTACCGGTACTCGCGATCGGCAGTCGGACGCTCACCGAAGTACCGGCCATCTGCTGGTATATCGGCGCGGCAGGCAAGGGGCTGATTCCGGCAGATGCGCTGTTGCGCGCGGGCGTGCTCGAATGGTTCAACTGGCTGTCGGGGACGCTGCACGCGGTCGCGTTTGGCGGCAAATGGCGGCCACAGCGCTTCGTCAAGGACACCGCGCTGTTTGGCGACGTGCAGGCACGCGCTGATGACAATCTGCGTGATGGCTTTGCTTATATCGAAGCTCGCATGGTTGAACGGCAGTGGGCGGTGGGAGACGAGTACAGCGTGGTCGACCCGTATCTCTTTGTTTTCTACAACTGGGCCAGGAAGATTGGCGTCGATGTAGCGCAGGCCTACCCCGCCTGGCATGCGCATGCCAGGCGTATCGCCGCGCGCGACGCGGTCAGGCGCGCCTGCGATCGGGAAGGGCTGCGATAAGCGATGCCCAGCGGGTCCAGCCTCGCAACTTGTCAGGCGCCGGCGTTTTTGGGCGCCTGCGGGTTGCCCGCGACCAGCCGCGCCGAATCCGGCGGCAGCCCGTCGCGCGACGCATCCGGCGGCACGGCATCCAGTTCCGAGCCTGCGCCGAGTTCCGGGATCGGTCCGTGCGCTGGGCGTGCAAGCGGCTCGCGGTCATGCTCGTGCCCGGGGCGGATCGACGCCGCGTTGAGCAGGTCGACTACTTCCTCGTCGCTGGTCTGGTCGAACTTGTCGTAATACAGGCTGACGGCGCGGAACCAGTCGGGCACCAGCAGGCAGATGCCTTGCTCGACATGCGGCTCGCCGCGCAGGGCGGCCAGGCTCTCGGCGGGCGCCACCGGCACCGCGAAGAGCAGGCGCGCGACGCCGGCTTGCGACAGCGCGGCCAGGGCCGTCTTCAACGTGCCGCCGGTGGCGATGCCGTCGTCGACCACGATGACGGTACGTCCCTCGACCGGAAGCGGGGCGCGCGCGCCGCAGTAGAGTGCGCGGCGCCGTTCGATCTCGGCCAGCTGGCGGCGTTGTTCCGCTTCGATATATCCGGGCGGCGGATTGACCATCTGCACGACGTCGTCGTTGAGGATGCATTGCGGATGCTGTCCGTCCACCACCGCGCCCAGCCCCAGCTCGGCGTGGCCCGGCGCGCCGATCTTGCGCACGATGAGCACGTCGAGCGGCGCGTCCAGCGCGCGCGCAACCTCGTAGCCGACCGGCACGCCGCCGCGCGGCAGGGCCAGCACGACCGGGGCGTCATCCTTCAGATGCGCCAGCGCCGCCGCCAGCCGGCGGCCCGCGTCGTGGCGATCCCGGAATGTGGAGTTGTCATATGTCATTTTCATCTTCCTTTCCCGTCTCGGCCGCGCGCAGGTGGCGCGCAAACCAGCCGGCGGCCAGCGCCAGTACCTGCGCGAGCGTGCCGGGTTCTTCAAACAGATGGGTGGCGCCGGGAACGATCGTCAATTCCTTGTCGCAGTTCAGCTGCGCGAGCGCCTGCTTGTTGAGGTCGATCACCGGCATATCGAGGCCGCCGACGATCAGCAGCGTCGGCGCGCGCACTCGGGCCAGGGCCGGGCCGGCCAAGTCGGGACGGCCGCCGCGCGAGACGACCGCGGCAACCTCGACAGAGGGATCGGCGGCCGCCACCAGCGCAGCGCCGGCGCCGGTACTGGCGCCGAAGTAGCCTATCGGCAATTGCGCAAGGTCGCGCTGCTGCCGCGCCCAGCGCGTGGCATCGAGCAGGCGCGACGCCAGCAAGGGAATGTCGAATACCTTGGCCCGGTCGTCTTCCTCTTCGGGGCGCAGCAAATCGAGCAGCAGCGTGACCATCCCGGCTTGCCGCAAGCCGGAGGCCACATAATTGTTGCGCGGACTGTGCCGGCCGCTGCCGCTGCCATGCGCAAACAGGACCAGGCCCTGTGGCATGTCGTTCATGCCAAGCAAGCCTTCCAGGCCGTTCGGTTCGATGCGGACTGCTTGCACGTCGCCCATGGGAGAACTCATCATGCATACCTCGGCTTTTTCGCGCCAGCACGTCGAAAGCGAGTCCGCCATGGGGGCTGCCGCGGTTCAATAAAATTCACGCATCACGTTTTCTTTTTGAGCTTTGCATACACGTTATATCCTGGGATTGGCGCTGGCAATGCACAATGCTTCTATCCGTTTTGCAGCCGCGATAGCGAACACGAAAGCAGGCCAGGGCGCCGCACGCACGATGCGCCACCTGCGATTACAGACGAAAGGAATTTCTTCATGCAGATCGTCGACGAGAAGGGCCGCAATGTACTGCGCCATCCGGTGGCATTCGCGATCCGGTCGCTCAAGGCATTTCGCGCCAACCAGGGCCTGCTGCTGGCCGGCGCCGTGGCCTACTATGCGCTGCTGTCGATCGTGCCGCTGTTGATCGTCACCGTTATCGCGCTATCCCACGTCATCGACCGCGCCGAACTGTTGCAGACGCTCGGGCGCTACCTGGAGTGGCTGATTCCGGGACAGTCGAAGGCGGTGGTGGCGGAACTCGATCATTTTCTTGCCTACCGCGAAGTGATCGGGTGGGTGCTGCTGGTGACGCTGCTGTTCTTCAGCTCGCTCGCGTTCACCGTGCTGGAAAACGCGATGTCGGTCATCTTTTTCCACCGCGTAGCGATCAAGCGCCGCCATTTCCTGGTGTCGGCGGTACTGCCGTACTGCTACATCCTGTTCCTCGGCCTGGGCTTGCTGCTGGTGACGCTGGTGTCCGGCAGCCTGCAAGCCATCGGTCAGGAAAGCATCGATTTCCTCGGTCATCACTGGTCGCTGCAAGGCGTTTCCGGCGCGCTGCTCTACCTGCTCGGGCTGGCGGGGGAAATCCTGGTGCTGACCTCGGTGTATGTGGTGATGCCGGTCGGCCGGCTGTCGGTGCAGCGCGCGCTGATCGGCGGCGTGACCGCGGCCCTGCTGTGGGAAGTGACGCGCCACGTACTGGTATGGTATTTCGCAACCTTGTCTCAGGTCAGCGTCGTCTACGGCTCGCTCACGACCGCGATCGTGGTGCTGCTGACGCTGGAGGTGGCGGCGACCTTGCTCTTGTTCGGCGCCCAGGTCATCGCCGAATACGAGCGCGGCGACGACGGCCGGCCGCCGCAAGGGGCGGAATTATGATTCTGTTGTGCACATTTACTGTGGTTAATTCTGTGGATAAGCCGGTAGAGGGTTGCTTATCTCCATGATCTGTAAGGAAATTTTAGGTTTGATGAAAATCATGGCAGCTCGCGCGCCATGCTTGCCATGGGATGAGGCAAGCGGATTAATTCCGCTTTATTTCCGAAATAGGAATAATTCATTTACTGAAATCTTATTTTTCTCGTTCTTCGCAATAGTTAGACTGTGTTTCATCGATGAGCGCCCAGTGCCACCGAATCCGAAACAACCTGACTAGTGGAGAAAGAAAATGAATGCGAAAAATCTGATTGCCGCCCTTGCCGTGATGACCGCCGCCGGTTCCGCCTTTGCCGAGAGCACTTATCCGTATGTCGATTTCGGCGGCGTCGTGTCCACCAAGACCCGCGCCGAAGTGGTCGCCGAAACGAAGCAGCAGGCGGTCCAGCCGGTGGCGCAGACCGAATGGGTGGATTTCACCAGGGTCGCGACCGGCAAGACCCGTGCCGAAGTGCGCGCCGAACTGGCGCAAGCCAGGGCGGAAGGCCAGCTCGCCGGCAACCAGGAATATGTCGACTTCACGCATGTCGCCTCGACCAAGAGCCGAGCCCAGGTGCGCGAAGAAATGCAGGCTTCCCGCAATGGCGCCGCGCCGCGCGGCCTGTAATTGATCCCTCGGTCGCATGGAATGCCAGCCGGCGACGCCGGCTGGCATTTTTCATTGTGTCACTGCACTGGCACAAGCGCCCCGATTTTGTTATCGAAGTTCAATCTATCCATTACCATTCAGCTTTATTTAATGCAGGCAAGCAAGAGATGAGAACCAGAACGCTTTCTGCGGCGCGCGCACTATCGGCCGGCGTCCTTGCGGCAATCGCATGCGGCAACGCGCTGGCCGAACCGCTAAGCTTCGACGCCGCCTGGGAGCGCGTGCGCACGGTATCGGACAAGCTCGGCGCCGCGCAGGCCGCCGTCGATAGCAGCGAATTGAAAAGCAAGGCGGTGCAGGGGCTGGGTGGTCCGGTGGTCAGCCTGTCGGCTGCCGCGCTGGCCTACAACGCCAACCTGTCGGTCGATCTCGATCCGGTCAACCGGCGCCTGACCCAGGTCGAGCAGCACCTGCCGGTGCCGCTGCAAAACCTGCCCATCCCCTTGCCCTTGCCGCAGCTGCCGTCGCGCTACACCTTCAACCAGCACGACACGCTGACCACCTCCACCGTGTCGGCGGTGTGGCCGATCTATGTCGGCGGCATTGGCAACGCCACGCGCGGCTTCGTCAAGGCGCAGGGCAGGGAAGCGCAGGCCGAGCGGGCGCAGGCCGAGCATGAGCTGGCCTCGCAGCTGGCGCAACGCTATTTCGGCGCGCAGCTGGCAATCAAGGCCGCCGACCTGCGCCAGGCGGCCTTGAAGGATATCGAGCAGCACGACGCCGCCGCCGAGAAAATGCTCAAGGCCGGCGTGATCTCGCGGGTGGAGCGTCTGCAGGCGCGTACCGCGCTGGAAGACGCGCGGCGCAATGCGGTGAAGGCGAGAAGCGATGCCGAACTGGCATCGGCCGCGCTGGCGCGCATGCTGAAGTCGGCCGCTCCGATCACGCCGGGCACACCGCTGTTCGCGATCACGCAGCCGCTGGAACCGGTCGACCACTACATCCAGATCGCCCTGCGCAATCACCCCGGGCTGGAGAAGGTCGCCGCCAAGAAGGCGCAGGCGCTGAACCTGCACGAGGGCGACGAGGCGCTGCGCCGCCCGCAGGTGTTCGCTTTCGGCCAGAGCGAGCTGAAGACGTCCGACGCGACCTGGGTCGCGGGCGTGGGCGTGCGCTGGACCCTGTTCGATTCGCTCGACCGCAAGGCGCTGTCGGCGTCGTCCATGGAAAAGGTGCGCCAGGCCGAGCTGACCGACGCGCAGGCGCGCAGCGACATCGCGCTCCTGGTGGAAAAGAACTGGCGCGCCGCCGAGCAGGCGCGCGTGAATTTCGTGTCGCTCGGGCCTTCGGCCGAACTGGCGCAGGAACTGCTCAAGCTGCGCACCGCCGGCGCGCGCGAGGGCACCAGCACCATGCTGGAGCTGATCGACGCCGAAATCAACCTGTCCAAGGTGCAGACCGAGCGCGCGCAGTCGGCCTACGAGTACGTGACTGCACTGGCCAACCTGCTCGAATCCTGCGGCCTGTCCGACGAAATCCCCCAATACATCGTCCGCGCGGATGTCAGAATCGACTGAGGAAAACATGAAAAAAGCAAGCGCACTCGCGGCAGCCATCGCCGCCATCCTGCTCGCCGGCGGCGGCATCTGGTATGCCTCGCGTCCGGCGCCCGACGTGTTCCAGGGACAGATGGAAGCGCGCGAAACCGACATCGCTCCCAAGGTCCCGGGCCGCATCGCGCAGGTACTGGTCAAGGAAGGCGACAAGGTCAATGTCGGCACCCAGCTGATCGCCATCGACAGCCCCGAAGTGGCCGCCAAGCTGGAGCAGGCCAGCGCCGCGCGCGACGCCGCGAAAGCCGTGTCGGCCAAGGCGCAGGCGGGCGCGCGCGCCGAGGAAATCCGCATGGCGCAGGCCAACTGGCAGCGTGCGCAGGCCGCCGCCGAACTGGCGCAGAATTCGTTGAAGCGCGTCGAAGCATTGGCGAAGGAAGGCCTGGTCGCCGAGCAGAAGCGCGACGAGGCGCAGACCAATTACCGCGCCGCGCGCGACCTGGCTGCAGCTGCGAAAGCCCAGTACGACATGGCGAAATCCGGCGCGCGCAGCGAGGACAAGGCGGCCGCCGCCGCGCAGGCGCGTCAGGTGTCGGGCGTGGTGGCCGAGGTGGAAGCGGCCAGGGCCGAAACCGAACTGAAGAGCCCGGTCGCCGGCGAAGTGGTCAAGGTGTTCGCGCGCGCCGGCGAACTGTCGCCCCAGGGCGTGGCGGTGGTGACCGTGGTCGACCTGCAGGACCAGTGGGCAGTATTCAACGTGCGCGAGGACAAGCTGCAGCGCTTCGCCGAAGGCAAGGAGATCGATGTCGTCATTCCGGCGCTCGGCAACCGCAAGGCAAAAATGAAGGTGTACTACACCGCGGCGCTGCCGGATTTTGCGACCTGGCGCGCCACCCATGCGAACCAGGGCTTCGATGCGCGCACTTTCGAAGTGCGGGCGCGGCCGGCGGCGCCGATCGCAGGCGTGCGCCCGGGCATGAGCGTGATCGTCCAGTAAGCGCGCGATGCATGCACAAATTTTCCGGGCCAGCCTGCGGCGCGAGTGGCAGCTGCTGCGCCGCCGCCCCTGGGATGTCGCAATGATTTCCTGGGTGCCGCTGCTGTCGGTCGCGCTGATCTGGTGGATCTTTTCCAACGGGATTCCGACCCGGCTGCCGGTCGGTGTGTGGGATGCCGACCATTCGGCGTTGTCGCGCCAGCTGGTGCGCTTCCTCGACGCGACGCCCGGCCTGCAGGTGGTCGCGCGGTACGATGACGAGTGGCAGGTCGAGCAGTCGATGCGCGCCGGCCGCGTGTACGGCGTGGTCGAAATCCCGCGCGAATTCGCGCGCGACGTCAAGCGCGGCCATGCGGCGCAAGTCACGCTGCTGCATAACGCGCAGTTCAGCTCGCACTCCGGCATCATCCAGCGCGATGTGCGTACCGCGGTAGGGACGCTGTCGGCGGGCATCGAGATCGTCGCGCGCAACAAGCGCGGCGAACCGCTGCGCGCCGCCAGGCTTGCCGCCGAGCCGATCCGCGCCAGCCTCGCCAACCTGTTCAATCCGTCTCTCGATTACCTGCAATTCCTCGGCATGGCGCTGATTCCGGCGCTGTTGCACATCTTTGCGATGGCCGCCGGCGCTTGGTCGGTCGGCACCGAGTTGCGCGACGCCACGATCGGCGAATGGCGCAATACCGCTATGCAAGGGCAGGAGAGAGCATCGTTTTTCGCCGCCTTGCTTGGCAAGTTGAGCATTCCCTTCATTTCGCTGAGCGCGGCCGGCGTATCCGGCCTGCTGGCGGTGATCATCGCCGGCGGCATGCATCCGGCCGGTTCGCTCGTGTTTACGCTGCTGGCCCTGATGGCGATGCTGGCGCTGTCGATCGCGCTCGGCGCCGTGGTTGCAGCCGTAACGCGCTCGCTGCGCACCGCCTTGTCGGTCACCGGCATCGTCACAGCGCCAGCCTTCGCCTTCAGCGGCGCGGCGTTTCCGCTGTCGGCCATGCCGGCCCGCGCCCGCCTGTGGGCCGACAGCCTGCCGTTCACGCACTATTTGCGGGTGCAGATCGAGCAGCTGCAGATGGGGGCGCCGATGCGTTACTCGCTGCCTGCGCTGGTCTGGATGCCGGCCGTGACGTTGGCGCTGCTGCTCGCTGCTGCCTGCGCGCTGGCGAAGGCTGCGCAACAGCCGGACTCATGGGGGGCGCGATGAATCGCGGCGTGTTCATCCAGGCGTGGCTCGACACGATGAAAGCGGTGGTGCGCGACAAGGGCGCGCTGCTGTTCCTGGTGGTGGCCCCGCTGTTCTATGGTTTTTTCTACCCGTGGCCGTTTTCCACGCAAGTGGTCACGCGCGTGCCGGTGGCCATCGTCGATCTCGATCATTCCAGCCTGTCACGCCAGATCACGCGCTTTGCGCAGGCCAGCCCGCGCTTGGACGTCGCGCTGGTCACGGGCGACGAGCGCGACGCGCGGCAGGCGCTGTGGAAAGGCGACATCGAAGGCTATGCGATCCTGCCGAAAGACTTGAAGCGCAACGTGCTGCGCGGCGAGGCAGCGGTGGTCCCGGTCGAAGGCAACGGCGCCTACCTGCTGCTGAACAAGACCGTACTGACCGGATTCGCGGAAGCGGTTGGCACCGTCTCGGCCGGCATCGAAATCAAGAAGCTGCAAAGCAAGGGCCAGAGCGCGCGCCAGGCCGCCGATAGCCGCAGCCCGATCAACACGCAGCTGGTGGCGCTGTTCAATCCGGATGAAGGCTACGGCAATTACGCGGTGCCGGCGGTGGCGATCATCATCATCCAGCAGACGCTGCTGATGGGCGTGGCGCTGCTCGTCGGTACCTGGGCGGAGAGCGCGGTCCACCGGGCAGGCACGCATGTCTGGCTTGGCCGCATCGCCGCCTTTTCCACCTTCGGCGTGTTCATGGGCTTGTTGTATCTAGGCTGGATTTTCGCGGTACACGAATATCCGCGCGCGGCCAACATCGGGGGAGCGGTGCTGTTGCTGATGCTGTTCATTCCCGCCGTGGCCGCGCTCGGCGCGCTGGCCGGTCTCGTCTTCGCCAACCGCGAGCGCGCCATCCAGGTCTTGCTGTTCACCTCGATCCCGATGGCCTTTCTGTCCGGATTTTCCTGGCCGGGCGAGGCGCTGCCTTATCCGCTGCAACTGCTGCGCTGGCTGATTCCGAGCACCGCCGGCATCCAGGCATCGCTGCGCCTGAACCAGATGGGCGCGAGCATTGCCGACGTGGCGGGCTATCTGGGCGTGCTGGCCGGGCTGGCGGTGCTTGCGGGAATCGCGCTGTGTATCAAGGGCCGGGCACGTTAATTCCCTATGTATCCTGCGGCGTGATTTTTCGCGAAGATTATTCTTTTAATAATGGCTTTTGTCGGAAGCTGTCTATGCTTATCTGAACGTCAGGCGCCGGCGCGAAGCGGGTGCCACAGGCTGAAAGTCTGTTTCAGATGACACGGAGCCACTCATGACAGCCGCGCGCGAAGAAACAGGGAACGCCAGCCAGACCGACGGGACGATTTACACGGATAGCCATGACCGGCAGCGGCATCGCGGAAGCATGCAGGCAATTGCCGACGAAATGCACCGGCCGCTCGACGAGATCGCCGAACTGTATGAAGAAATATTGGGACAAATGAAGGCCACGGCGCAGATTCCCGATTATCTGCCGGTGCTGGTCTCGAAAAAGGTGAAGCAGATGTGCCGGCAACATTGACGCGGCAATCCGGTTCAGGTGGTATTTGATTCATGAATGTCTGCTATTCGAAGAATAAAGCGGACGACATGCCAGCCTGAACGTATGATTACTCCTGTCTCCTCCAACTCTCCTTGAATTGGATTGAACCCGCTGCCGCAAGACAGCGGGTTTTTTTTCGCCTGGCGCCGGCGCGATGAGGCATGCATGGCGGATGCAGCTGGCCATTCATTGTGTCGTATCAAACGCCATCCAGTCAGAACCCGTACGTTAACAGTCGGCCGGCGGTGTTGGCCATGACCGTGCCATTCCCTCGAACCGCTCCTCAGGCGGCAAACTGGAATCCCGCGATGGAACAGCCGAAACAAGCGAAGGAAAAAGTCAGAGAGTATCTGGAACGGCGGCAGAATGAGCGCCGGCAGAATACGCGCGCGCCCCTGCACGACCCGGAGCAAATCCGGCAGGAAATCGGCTGGGATATGGTGGAGCGGCGGCAGCACGACCGCCGAGGCCGCTAGCGCCGATTCTGTTCGGCGAACAGGCGGACAAAGTCTAGCGACGAGACGATCCCGCACATTGCCTCGTTTTCCATCACCACCACATGGTGAACCTTGTGTTCCAGCATCAATGCGGCAACCTCGATCACCGGCGTATCCGGCGTGACCTCGACCGGGCGATAGGTGCAGATTTCCCACGCCTTCACGATTTTTGGATCTTTCCCCATCGCATGGAATTTCACCAGGTCGGTCGCGGTGACGATGCCGAGAATGGCACCGTCGCCATCGTAGACGGGCGCGGAAGAGATGTGCCTGGTTTTCATGAGGAGTTCCACTATCTCCACGGTATCGTCCATGCTGACCGGGGTGACAGTCGCGTGCATGATCGAGGAAATCGGATCGCTCATGGTGGTGGCCTGCGCGGTAGGGTGAGTTGAAAAAACATACGCGTCCTTGATACGACTGTTTTGATCTCGTTCAAACCCGCCATAGAGGCCGGCGTGAACCTGTTTGCATGCGAGGAAAATTGCTGCCAACCATGATCGCGTCATCGCGCCCTTTATTGATCAGCCTGTCTTGACGCGGGCGGAAGCGGCGGATGTAATAGCCGGCAGAGTGCATGCAAGGAGGCTGCGATGTGCCTGGCGATTCCAATGCAAGTCGTGACGGTCGACGGAACGATGGCGCGCTGCTCGGCCAACGGCGTCGAACGCGAGGTCAGCCTCTTCCTGTTGCCGTCGGACTCCATAGCGTGCGGCGATTTCGTCATTGTCCACGTCGGTTACGCGATCCAAAAAATTGCTCCTGAAGATGCCGAAGCCACCTGGGGCCTGGTCGACGTCCTAATGACGCAGGGAGCGCGCGATGCATGAACTCGCCATCGGCCGCGCATTGCTGGACCAGGTTGTCGTCGTGGCGGCACAGCGCCGCGCCCGTGCGGTCACCGGCATTACCCTGCAAATCGGCCCGCTATCCGGAATCGAGCCGGCGCTGTTGCGCGCCGCTTATGAACAGTTGCGCATCGATACGGTGGCCGAACATGCGCGCCTCGTCATTACCTCCATGCCGGTGCGCATCCGCTGCGACGCGTGCGGCACCGAGAGTAACGCCGCCGCCAACCGGCTTGTCTGCGCGCGGTGCGGCAGCGCGCACACGATACTCCTTGGCGGCGATGAAATGCTGATCGAGTCGGTCGACCTGATTTTCGGATAACGATCTTCCCTGACAGCCAACCTTTCACAGGAGCGGCAATGTGTAGCGAATGCGGATGCGCAACAACACACGACAGCATGGCGGTCCCGGTAAAGGTGATGCACGGTCTGCTGGCCGAGAACGACCGGATCGCGCGCCACAACCGGGAGCATTTCGACCGGCACGGCGTCGTCGCGATCAACCTGATGTCGTCGCCGGGCGCCGGCAAGACCGCGCTGCTGGAGGCCAGCATCGAGGCTTTGCGCGGGGAACTCGACGTCGCGGTGATCGTGGGCGACCTGGAAACGGACAACGACGCGCGGCGCATTCGCGCCAGGGGCGTCCCCGCCCTGCAGATCACCACGGGCGCGGCCTGCCATCTCGATGCGGCGATGATCCACGACGCGCTGCATCACACGCCATTGGAGGGCCTGGACATCCTCTTCATCGAAAACGTCGGCAATCTTGTATGCCCGGCGAGTTTCGATCTCGGGCAGCATCGCAACGCCGTCCTGCTGTCGGTGACGGAAGGCGACGACAAGCCCGCCAAGTATCCGGTGATGTTCCGCGCCGCCGACGCCATGCTGGTGACGAAGACCGACTTGCTGCCATGCATGGAAGATTTCTCCGAACAGCGCGCCAGCGCGGCCTTGCGCCAGCTCGGCAATGCCGCGCCGGTGCTGCCCCTGTCGGCGCGCAGGGGCGGTGGCATGGACGCCTGGCTGGACTGGCTGCGCGCCGCCAAGCGGGAGCGACGGGCATGAGCGGCGCGGCGCAGGAGTGGCTGGAGAAGATCGCCGCGCTCGGCTTGCCGCGCAGGGTCAAGGTCATGAACGTGTGCGGCGGACACGAACGCACCGTGTCCATGTCGGGGCTGCGCAGCGTGCTGCCGCCACAGGTGGAAGTGATTCCCGGGCCCGGCTGTCCGGTCTGCGTCTGCCCCGAGGAGGATATCCATTACGCCATCCGGCTGTCGCTGGAACACAAGGTGACGCTGCTCGCGTTCGGCGACATGCTGCGTGTGCCAACCAATGTGCCCAAGGGCGAAGTGCGCACTCTGGAGGCGGCGCGCGCCGCCGGCGCCGATGTGCGCCCGATCGCCAGTCCGCTCGATGCGTTGCGCCTGGCGCGCGCCGAACCACAGCGCAATGTGGTGCTGTTCGCGGCAGGATTCGAGACGACGACGGCACCGGTGGCGGCGATGCTGTCCGATAGCCCGCCGGACAATCTTTCCGTGCTGCTGGCCGCGCGCCGGACCTGGCCGGCGGTTGCGATGCTGCTGGAGTCGGGACAGCCGTCGTTCGACGCGCTGCTGGCGCCCGGCCATGTGGCCACCGTCATGGGGACGCAGGAATGGGATTTCGTCGTGGACCGGCACAGGATTCCTGTGGCAGTTGCCGGCTTCGGCGTGGATAGCCTGCTGGCAGCGACCTGGTCGGTCCTGCATCAACTTGTCGAAGGTTGCCGCAGGCTGGACAACTGCTATCCGCAGGCGGTTCGCCCAGGCGGAAATCAGGTGGCGCAACGCCATCTGGAGCAGGTGATGGACGTGGTGGATGCGAACTGGCGCGGCATCGGGGTGATTGCGCGCTCGGGCTACCGGCTGCGCGGCGCATTCGCGGCGCATGACGCCCGGCTGCGTTTTCCGCTCGACGCGGCTGCGCAGCGCAAGCGCGCCGGCCAGATGCCGCCGGGCTGCGATTGCGCTAGCGTCGTTCTGGGACGGATATATCCGGATCAATGCCGCCTGTACGGGCGAGCCTGCACGCCGCGTTCGCCGGTCGGGCCGTGCATGGTGTCGGATGAAGGCGCATGCCGCATCTGGTGGGCGAGCCGTCCGCGCGCGGCCACAGGTAAAGGCAGTGAAGGATAGGCGATGACCGACGCGCGCCAAACGCTCGCTATGCTCGATGCGCCCGGTGCGCCCGACGCTGCAGGCACGGACACGGCGGCGTGCCGCTGGTTGGTGGAGGGGCGGGTGCAGGGGGTAGGGTTCCGGCCGTTCGTCTACCGCCTCGCGCGGGCACTTGGCGTGCGCGGCTTCGTGCAGAACCGGTCGGGGCAGGTCGTGGTCGTCGGGGAAGGCCCGCGTCAGATGCTGGCCCGGTTCGCCCGCGCCTTGCTGGAGCAGGCGCCGCCGCTGGCGCGGCCCCGCATCGTTTCCTGCGCCGAGATCGGCATGGCGCGACACGATGAGTTCGCCATTCTCGCTAGCGAGGACGGCGACGGGGCCGGCGCGCACCTGCCGCCGGACTGCTTCTGCTGCGACGATTGCCTGCGCGAGCTGAACGATCCGGACGAACGGCGCTATCGCTATCCGTTCAATAACTGCACGCAGTGCGGGCCGCGCTACACGCTGATTGCGCGGCTGCCTTACGACCGCGCCAACACGTCGATGGCCGGCTTTGCCATGTGCGCGCAATGCCGCGCCGAATACGAGGACCCGGGCAACCGCCGCTTTCATGCGGAGCCGGTAGCCTGTCCGGCGTGCGGCCCGCGCCTGGTTTGCCGCATGCCCGGCGCGGCCGACGTGCCGGATACGGCTGATGCGCTGGCTGCCTGCGTTCGGCAGCTTGCCGCCGGCGGGATTGTCGCCGTCAAGGGCGTGGGCGGCTACCACCTGCTGGCTGACGCGACCGACGATGCTGTGCTTGCGCGGCTGCGCGAGCGCAAGCGCCGGCCGCACAAGCCGGTGGCGGTGATGTTCCCGCCGCAGGGCGGCTGGCTGGAGCGGGCTGTGACGCTGGATGCCGCCGCGCGCGCCGCGCTGTTCGACCCGGTGCGCCCGATCGTCCTGGCGCCGATGCGAGCGCAGTCGGGGCTGAGCGCCGGCATTGCGCCCGGGTTGAAGGAGCTCGGCGCGATGCTGCCTTACAGCCCGCTGCATTACTTGCTGCTGCAGCACTTCGGCAAGCCACTGGTGGTCACCTCGGCCAATCTCAGCGGCGAGCCGGTGCTGACCGAGGCGGCCGAGGTGGAGGCGCGGCTGGGCGAAGTCGCCGATGGCTTCCTCCACCACGACCGGCCCATCCTGCGTCCGGCCGACGATTCCGTGCTGCGCGTGATCGCGGGCAAGGCGCGCCCGCTGCGCCTGGGCCGGGGCGCGGCGCCGGTCGAGTGGCGGCTGCCGTTTGCGCTGCGGCGGCCCCTGCTGGCCACGGGCAGCCAGATGAAAAACACCATCGCGCTGGCCTGGCAGGATCGCGCGGTGATTTCGCCGCACATCGGAGACCTTGGCAGCCCGCGCGCGCAGGCCGTGTTCGAACAGGCCATCGCCGACTTGCTGGCGCTGTACGGCGTGACGGCGCAGGCCATCGCCTGCGATGCGCATCCCGGTTACGCCGGCAGCCGCTGGGCCATGGCGATTGGCCTGCCGGTACTGAAAGTGCAGCACCATCGGGCGCATGCATCGGCGCTGGCGGCGGAACATTCCGACGTCGAGACCTGGCTGGCATTTGCGTGGGACGGAGTGGGGCTGGGCGACGACGGCACCCTGTGGGGCGGGGAAGGATTGCTCGGCCGGCCGGGACGGTGGACGCGCGCGGCGACCTTGCGGCCGTTTTGCCTGCCGGGCGGCGAGAAGGCGGCACGCGCGCCGTGGCGCAGCGCCGCCGGCGCATGCTGGGAAATCGGCCATCCCTGGCGCATCGAACAGCATGCCGCTGTCCACCATGCCTGGCGCCGGCAGCTTAACTGCCCGCGCACCTCGGCCGCCGGCCGCCTGTTCGACGCCGCCGCGGCCCTGGTCGGCCTGCTGGACGAAGCCAGCCACGAGGGGCAGGGACCGATGTGGCTGGAAGCGGCGGCGTGCAACGAAACGGCGGCGCCGGTCCCGCTGCCGCTGGCAAAGAATGCCGTCGGGCTCTGGCAACTCGACTGGGCGCCGCTGGTCGGCGCGCTGACCGACGCAACCCAGTGCGCCGCGTGGCGCGCCGCATGCTTTCACAGCAGCCTGGCGCACGGTCTGCTGGCGCAGGCAAGGGCGGTGCGGCGGGAAACGGGCGTGCGGCACGTAGGCCTGTGCGGCGGCGTGTTCCAGAACCGCTTGCTGAGCGAACAGGCGGTGTCGCTGCTGGAGGATGACGGGTTCGAGGTGCGCATGCCGGAGCGCCTGCCGTGCAACGACGGCGCTCTCTCATTCGGTCAACTGGTGGAAGCGGGGAGCGGGCAATGTTAGACGAAAGATACGTGACGCTGGCGCATGGCAACGGCGGTCGGCTGATGCGGGAACTGATCGAGGAGGTGATCGCGCCGCGGCTTGCCAATCCCTTGCTCGATGCGCAGGTGGATGCGGTTGCCGTTGCCGTGCCGGCCGGGTACGGCGCGCTCATGCTCACCACCGATGCATTTACCGTGCAGCCGCTCGAATTCCCCGGCGGCGATATCGGCACGCTCGCCGTGCACGGCACCGTCAACGACCTGGCGGTAGCCGGCGCCACGCCGCGCTACATGACGCTTTCCCTGATCATCGAGGAAGGCACGGAAATCGCGCTGCTCGATCGCATCGCCGCCAGCATCGGCCGCGCCGCGCGCGAAGCCGGCATCGCGGTGGTCGCGGGCGACACCAAGGTGGTGCGGCGCGGCGAGGGCGGCGGCCTCTATATCGCCGCGACCGGTGTCGGAATGCGCGCCCATGAACGGCGCCTCGGCATGCGGGAAGTGCGCGCGGGCGACCGCATCCTGGTCAGCGGGCCGGTCGGAGATCATGGCATCGCGGTGCTGCTGGCACGCGAGGAGTTCGGGCTGGCGGGCGAGTTGTGCTCCGACTGCGCGAACGTATTCGATCTGACCAGCGCGCTCCTGCGCTTGCCGGGGCTGCGCTTCATGCGCGACCCCACGCGCGGAGGGCTCGCGACCGTCATGCACGAGCTGTCCCGGGGAACGGGGCTCGGCGTGCGCCTGCGCGAGACCGCGATCCCGGTGCGCGCAGCGGTGCGCTCGGTATGCGACATGCTCGGCTACGACCCCTTGTATCTCGCCTGCGAGGGGAGGGTAGCCGCGGTGGTCGACGAGAACGACGCCGAGGCGGCACTTGAAGCCTGGCGGGCGCTGCCGGCCGGACGCGATGCGCAAATCGTCGGCGCGATGACTGCCGGTCGGCCACACGTGGTCCTGCAAACCGAGATCGGCGGCGAACGTTTGCTGGACGAACTGGAAGACGATCCGTTGCCGCGTATTTGCTAGGAAATCGCCATGCACAAAGACTCGCCGCAAACGACGCATGCGACTCCGCTGTTTTTGCCGCGCGCGCGCCTGCAGGATCTGATCGATGCGCTGCATGGAGCCGGCTATCGCTGCGTCGGGCCGACACCCAAGGATGGCGCGATCGTGTTCGACACCCTGCATTCCGCGGCGCAGCTGCCGGCCGGCCTGCAGGACGAGCAGGAGCCGGGCCGCTACCGCCTTCATGCGGGCGGAGGCGTGCGACAGTTCGCGTGGGCCAACGGGCCGCAGGCATTGAAGCCGCTGCTGTTCGCGCCGCGCGAGGTGTTGTGGCGGGCAACACGCCGCCCCGACGGCAGCCTCGCGTTCGACGAGGCGCTGCCGCGGGAAAAGCCGCTGGCGGTGTTCGGCGTGCGCTCCTGCGACCTTGCCGCTCTCGCCATCCTCGACCGGCATTTTCTGCAGCAGGCGCACGGCGCCTATGTCGATCCATATTACGCGCAGCGCCGAGAGGGCCTGTTCCTGGTCGCCGTAAACTGCAGCCATCCGGCTGCAACCTGCTTTTGCGCGTCGACCGGCGACGGCCCGCGCGCCGGCGGCGGGTTCGACCTGGCGCTCGACGAGCTCGATGACGGCTTCGTGCTGGAATGCGGGAGCGAGCGCGCAAGAACGATCGTCGGCGCGATACGGCTGGCGCCGGCGGCGCGCGGGCAGACCGACGCGGCGCAGCAGCAGTCGCGGCAGGCACAGCAGCGCATGACGCGCAGCCTGCCCGGCCGCAATTTGCGCGATGCGCTGTTCGCGAACCTGGAACACGCAAGGTGGAACGATGTCGCCGACCGTTGCCTTTCCTGCGGCAATTGCACTTCGGTCTGCCCGACCTGTTTCTGCCACGGCGAGCGCGATTGGCAGCAGATCGACGGCGCGCAGTCGGAGCATGTGCGCGAATGGGATTCGTGCTTCACCAAGGGCCACAGTTATATCCACGGACTCACCGTGCGCCCCGATACCCGCACCCGCTACCGTCAGTGGCTGACGCATAAGCTCGGCAGCTGGCACGACCAGTTCGGGCGCAGCGGCTGCGTCGGCTGCGGCCGCTGCATCGCCTGGTGCCCGGTCGGCATCGACATTACCGAGGAAGCGGCGGCCATCTGCGGAGGCAAGCCATGAATCCCTACCTGCCGCTGGAGGCGCAAATCGTCGAGCGGGTGCAGGAGTCGAAGACCGTATTCACGCTGCGCCTGCGGCTGACCGACGAGGCTGCGCGCAACGACTACCGTTTTGAACCCGGCCAGTTCAACATGCTCTACCTGTACGGCGCGGGCGAAGTGCCGATCTCGATCGTGTCCGATCCGGGAGAGCCTGCCGTACTCGGGCACGCCATCCGCGTGGTGGGACGCGTCACGCGCGCCATGGCCGGATTGCGGCCCGGCGAGCGCATCGGCTTGCGCGGCCCCTATGGGCGCGGCTGGCCGCTGCAGCAGGCTCATGGCTACGATGTGCTGATCGTCACCGGTGGCCTGGGCTGCGCGCCGGTGGTTTCGGTCATCAACTACGTGCTGGCGCGTCGTGCCGCGTTCGGCCGGCTGACCATCATCCAGGGCGTCAAGCATGCCGAGGATTTGCTGTGGCGCGATCGCTACGCGTATTGGGCCACGCTGCCCGACACCCAGGTGCTGCTGGCGGCCGACCACGGCGGCCCTCTCTGGCCCTGGCATGTCGGTCTCGTCACCGAGGTGTTCGACGACGCTCGCATCGTGCCCGAGCGCACTGTGGCGATGATGTGCGGCCCGGAAGGCATGATGCGCGCCGCCGTGAACAATCTGCTCGGGCGCGGCATCGCGCCGGAGCGCATCCATGTCAACATGGAGCGCAACATGCAGTGCGCGGTCGGCCATTGCGGCCATTGCCAGTACGGCGGCGCGTTCGTCTGCCGGCAGGGGCCGGTGTTCTCCTATCCCGAGGTCAGGCCGTTGTTCGACACGAGGGGATTCTGATGCAAGCGAAAGCGCGCGTTGCCGTACACAAGTTCGCGTCCTGCGACGGCTGCCAGCTGGCCTTTCTCAACCTCGGCGAAACCCTGGTGCGGCTGGCCGATCTGGTGGAGATCGTGCATTTCGCCGAGGCCGGCCCGCTCGCATTCGACGAGCATGTCGATGTCGCCTTCGTCGAGGGCAGCATCTCCACTTCCCATGACGAGCAGCGTATCCGCCAGGTGCGCGCCAACTGCACGCATCTGGTGACGATCGGCGCCTGCGCCACCGCCGGCGGCGTGCAGGCATTGCGCGGCATGGCCGATACCAAGGCTTGGGTGGAAGGCATCTACGCCAGCCCCGAATACATCGACTCGCTGGCGACTTCCACGCCGATTTCCGATCACGTGAGGGTGGACCTGGAGTTGTGGGGCTGCCCGGTCAACGCTCGCCAGGTGCTGGGGGCGCTGCGCGCGCTGCTGTCCGGTTTCATGCCGCCCGAGGAGGAGGACAAGGTCTGTCTCGAATGCAAGCGCCGGCAGGCCGTGTGCGTGATGGTCGCGCACGGCATCCCCTGCATGGGGCCGGTCACGCGCACCGGTTGCGGCGCGCTGTGCCCGTCGTTCGGGCGCGACTGCTACGGCTGCTACGGGCCGGCGGAAAACCTCAACACGGCATCGCTGTCGCGCCGCCTGGAAGGCATTGGCCTGGTGCGCGAAGAAATCGCGCGGCGCTACCTGTTCATCAACAACGGCGCTCCGCAATTCCGCCAGGCCGGCCTGGCGGCAAAGGAGAAGACGGATGAGTGACAGGCGCGAGGTGAGCATCCGGGTGCCGGTACTGGCGCGGGTGGAGGGCGAGGGCGCGCTGGAGATCGACATACGGGACGGCAGCATCGCCGACCTCAGGCTGCGCATCTTCGAGCCGCCGCGTTTCTTCGAAAAATTCCTGGAGGGGCGCGCCTATCACGAAGTGCCGGACATGGTGGCGCGCATCTGCGGCATCTGCCCGGTCGCCTACCAGATGAGCGCGGTGCATGCGCTGGAAAGCATCTTCGGCGTCGATCCCGGGCCGTGGGTGCGGGCGATGCGGCGCGTGATGTATTGCGGCGAATGGATAGAAAGCCATTGCCTGCACATTCATCTATTGGCGGCGCCCGATTTCCTCGGTTACGGCAGCGTTATCGAGATGGCGCGCGACTACCCGGACGAAGTGCGGCGCGGCCTGGCGCTGCAGGCGCTGGGCAACGATCTGATCCGCATGCTTGGTGCGCGCTCGGTGCATCCGGTGGGCGTGCGCGTGGGCGGATTTCACAAGGCGCCGGACATGGAGACGGTCACGGCGCTGCGCGAGCGCATCCGCGCGGCACTGCCGCAAGCCGAAGCGCTGCTGGCATGGACCGCCGGCTTGCCGATGCAGGGCGGCGACCAGCAGTTCGCCTGCGTCGCGCTGCGCCATGCGTCGGAATATCCAATGAACGAAGGGCGCATCGTGTCCGACCGCGGGCTGGATATCGGCGCCGGCGAATACGACAGGTTTTTCTTGGAGCGGCATATCCCGCATTCCACAGCACTGCACAGCCTGCTGCAGGGGCAGCCTTATCTGGTCGGGCCGCTGGCGCGCGTCAACCTGAACCACGACAGGCTGTCGCCACCCGTGGCGGATGCATTGCGCGCCGCACCGGTGCGTTTCCCCAGCCACAACCCGTATCACGGCATCGTCGCGCGCGCGGCGGAAGTCTATGACGCGCTGTGGGAGGCGCTGCGCCTGCTTGATGGTTATGCGCTGCCGGAAAGCCCGTATGCCGAGGTCGTGCCGCGCGCCGGCGTCGGCTTCGGCTGCACCGAAGCGCCGCGCGGGCTGCTGTGGCATCGCTACGAAACGAATGACGACGGCAGCATCCGGACCTCCCGCATCGTGCCGCCCACCAGCCAGAACCAGGCACGCATCGAGCAGGACTTGCGGCTGTCGCTGCAAGCCTTCGGGCTGGAGCACAGCGACGATGCATTGCGGCGCCTGGGAGAGCAGGTGATCCGCAACTACGACCCGTGCATTTCATGCGCGACGCATTTTCTGAAACTGGACGTGCGCCGCGCATGAGCCCGATACGGCTGATCGGCATCGGCTCGCCGTTTGGCGACGACCGCGTCGGCTGGCATGCCGTCGAGGCGATCGAGCGTAGCGGCATGCTGGCCAGCTTCCCCGCCGGCATGGCAACGGCGTGCCGCTGCAGCCACCCGGTGACCGACTTGCTGCCGATGATGTCGGGCGCACGGGCGGTTTTTCTGATCGACGGCATGAAAAGTGGCGCGCCTCCCGGCGCGGTGCGCAGGATCGAGGACGGCGAGCTGCCCGACGGGCTTGGGAATGTATCGAGCCACGGCCTGGGCGTGGCGGAAAGCCTGGCGCTGGCGCGCACGCTCGGCATGCTGCCCCGGACGCTGACGATTTACGGCATCGAAATCGGGGCGCCGGCCGCGGATCAAGAGATCAGCCAAGCGGTGCTGGCGGCAATTCCAGCCCTGCTGCGCGAAATCGAAACCGATTTGCGCAGGCTCGTCGAGGAAAACGATTGATGCAAGCGACGCCTATCCGCGCTCTCGCGTTTCGCGCCGCTGCGCGCTGGTAATGGCCTGAACGAAGCCTTGCATTTCTTCCGCGAGGACTTCCAGTAAGTCGTCGAGCGTCGCGATGCCGATCAGCACACCGTTTTCCGTTGTCACCGGCACGCGCCGCACGCCGCCCTGGCGCATCAGATGCAGCACGTCGTTCAGCGACGCATCGGCGCGGGCCGTGATGACCTGGCCGCTCATGATGTCGCCGACGCGCAGGCTTTGCGGATCGAAGTCGCGCGCCACCGCGACAATGGCGATGTCGCGGTCCGTCACCATGCCCGTGACGATGCGGCCGAGATCGGCTTCCCGGATCACGACCAGGCTGCCGACGTGCTTGTCGCGCATCAGTTCGGCAGCTTCCTTCACGCTCATGTCTTCGGTCGCAAAGACCACTTCGCGGTTGCAGATCTCGCCAATGTCCATTTTTTCGTACATGCCTTCCTCCGTTGGCCAGAATGCACCAAGTGTGGGCCGGACGGCCTGAGCGAGATTGAGATAACTCAATGCCAACGTGTTCGATCTCGCCTGCCGCCTGCCGGGCGCCGAAAATGAGGGAAGAGGTTTCTTGCAGGATTTCAGGAAAACGCCATGAGTAAAGAACGCTTTTCCAATTTCGAGTTTGACTTGTCGGCCGTCCGCCATGCCGGCGACGGCAGGTGGATTCCGTATCTTGAGATCCGGGATTGCTCCGAGGACCAGGATGTGGGCGCGGTGATTTTCCCGAAGCAGCGGATCGCGGAAGACGAGGCGTTCGAGTCGGAGCAGGCCGCCCTCGATGAAGCCAGGCGCTTCGCGATGGCGCATGTCTCATCCGGCGAGTTCTGAGGCGAAGGAATATTTTTCGCAGGCGCTAAAGATCGCGCCGGCGGTGCCGTTGACAGGGTGTAGTTCCCTAGGTTGTTTTGAGCCCTCCGGCGCAAGCCGTCGAGGGCTCTTTTGTTTATGCCGGCTGATAGCCGCGCTTTTCACGTACCCTGGCGATTGCCTGGACCATCGCCATGCCGGCTTCGAAAGAGTCGACATGCGTGATTCTCTTTCCCCGGAGATTGTTCTCCTTGCGCGCCCAGGAGCGTGTCACCGTCCATTGATCGAACAAGTCCCGGTCCAGCGCGATGCTGTAGGTGCGCGTTGCCGACACGAAGTCCAAGCGGACAGGATGGGGAATGAAGCGGGTGACGGAGTCCGTTGGGTCGATCATTTGCGCATTCGTTTCCTGGAAAAACTTTTCTGCCAGCCGATCCACGCGAAGGGCGTGAAGGGCCGATGCCCCGTGCTGCATGTGCAAAAACAAAAAGCCCGGCCATGGAGCCGGGCTTTTCGCTTGAATCTTTGTGATGTGCCCCCAATAAAGAGTGCCAATCGGGATCTAGTAAAGTTCGTTTTCGAAAGGGAGAATGAACGTGAAGAAGCGGTTTACCGACGAGCAGATTATTGGATTTCTGAAGCAGGCAGATGCCGGCGTATCGGTCAAAGAGCTGTGTCGACAGCATGGCTTTAGCGATGCATCGTTTTACACCTGGCGCGCCAAATTCGGCGGCATGACGGTGCCGGATGCGAAGCGGCTGCGGGACCTGGAAGCAGAGAATGCCCAGCTCAAGAAACTGTTGGCCGAATCAATGCTGGATGCAGAAGCTCTGAAAGTGGCGTTAGGCCGAAAGCACTGAACCCACAGGCCAAGCGTGAGATGGTCGCAGCGATGCGGGAGAAGACTACGATTTCCGAGCGCCGCGCCTGTCTGCTTGTGGGGCTGTCACGCACTGTCTTGCACTACCAGGGCAAGGCACAACCCGAGAACGAGCAATTGCAGGCTCGCATGGTTGAACTGGCCGGCGAACGCCGCCGCTTTGGCTATCGTCGCCTGCATGCGCTGTTACGACGTGAAGGCATCGAGGCAAATCACAAACGGATCTTTCGTCTTTATCAGGGCGCTGGCCTGGCGGTAAAGCGCCGGCGCAAGCGGCATGGTGTAGCAGTCGAACGGGAGCAACTGGTACTGCCAAGCCGGCCCAATGAAGTATGGTCTATGGATTTCGTCAGCGATGCGCTGGCCAATGGCCGCAGGATCAAGGTGTTGACCATCGTGGACGACTTCACCAAGGAGTCGGTCGACTTGGTGGCTGAGCATGGCATTTCCGGTCACTACGTCGTTCGCGTGCTGGAGCGAGCAGCGCAGTTCCGTGGTTTGCCATCAGCAATCCGAACGGATCAGGGTCCGGAGTTCACCGGCAAGGCATTGGATCAGTGGGCGTATCAGAATGGCGTGCAACTCAAGCTGATTGAGCCGGGCAAGCCAACGCAGAACGCCTACATCGAGAGTTTCAATGGTCGCTTCAGAGATGAATGCCTGAACGACCACTGGTTCACCAGCCTGGCGGAAGCGCGCATTCGAATCGCGGCATGGCGGCGCGATTACAATGAGCATCGGCCGCATAGCGCATTGAACTACCAGACACCAGCCGAATTTGCTGCAAGCTGCCGGACAAACCGGCTGCCAAAGGCCGGCGAGCAGGAAAGAATTTGATGTTTTTAATTGGACTTTGCTAGAAGGCCCCTGGCACTACGAATGGGGGCACATCAGGAGTTCACCGGCAAGGCATTGGATCAGTGGGCGTATCAGAATGGCGTGCAACTCAAGCTGATTGAGCCGGGCAAGCCAACGCAGAACGCCTACATCGAGAGTTTCAATGGTCGCTTCAGAGATGAATGCCTGAACGACCACTGGTTCACCAGCCTGGCGGAAGCGCGCATTCGAATCGCGGCATGGCGGCGCGATTACAATGAGCATCGGCCGCATAGCGCATTGAACTACCAGACACCAGCCGAATTTGCTGCAAGCTGCCGGACAAACCGGCTGCCAAAGGCCGGCGAGCAGGAAAGAATTTGATGTTTTTAATTGGACTTTGCTAGAAGGCCCCTGGCACTACGAATGGGGGCACATCAATGTGACTGCGATCAGCATTGATATTATTTTGCTGTCGCAATCGCAGATTGTGCTCACATGCTCGTGTTAGATGAGATTTGCTCTTGAGTTTTCTGGTTCGTAGAATTGCATACATGGCCTTTGTTCTTGTTGTTGTGGGCTCCTTCCAATTTACGATACCGGAAATTTTGACGGAGTCAATGAGACCTTTTAGGTCATCATCACCTACTATGGCAACCTACCGCTACGCTCCTTAGGTTACCGCAGGCCAAAAAGGGATTTCCCTTTTTGGATTTTCCCAACAACGAAAACAAATTTGAGGCCGAGCCTTAAAAACTCGTCCTCAAAGTTTCGTCACGCATACCCGTCAATTTTCTTCATAATGTCGAAAGCACTATCAACCATAGTGAATTCTAGATCACTATATTGATCGTTCGGTGTTTGCATTATTTTTTGTCCAATGGGCTTGCATCGCATAGATATATATTTTGCCAATACATTGTCATTGTCTTTAAAGGCAGAGTCAGCTAGGTGTGCCATTGAGAACAAGGATGCAACTGAAGTTTTGCATCCTAATATTTCCCGTTCTGACATCCTTTCAAGAGTTTCTTTGACTATGCTAGTAGCTCCTTGCTGATCTACCATTGCAACGCCACCTTGATTGATAGCCGAGACAATTGCTTCTGCAATTTCTGCATATTTTTGTTCCAAACTGGCTTCTGAATTCGATCCAGTTGCTTTTGTTTCATCAAGAGACAGCGCTTTTTTGATAATGGTTTCGCTATCATCGCGTGTCATTTGTGACAATATTGAAATCAACTCTTTGGCAGAAGCTATATTCTTTTGGCGATTATGAATATGCCGTACTTGGGCGCCGACAGGTACTGGCACATTGGGAGTAAAGGCGGGAATTACATCCTTATCGCTTATAAGAATATCTTTCAATGTGCTCAATAAATTAATAATCCTGTCTTCTTTTTGAGCATATCGTCCAAGCTTGAACATCCGCATGATTTTGTCATCAACCATGCACCTAAACTTTGCTACTAACTCTTGATTAGGTAAGAGTTCAAGGGATAGGGCAAGCAGTTGTTGCTGTGGCCCGTCGGGACCATCAACCTCTGGAATTGAGTTCTCCAAAGCGTTTCGATATTCTTCTGGAAGAAAACCACTGCTCTCTGCGAACTGCTGTGAGGCGTCATTTCCCCTGCTAGCCCCGTCAAGCTCTTGCAAGATGAACTGATAAGCAATCTCTCGGCTTGTCAGCTTCCTTGCAATAATCTCCGCAAATCGGCCGGTAGCATGCTCAATGCCGTCTGCATCAATAAGTTTTTCTAATTGTGACTTTTTGCGAAATATATTAAACATCAACATTCCCCCTTGAAATTATTTTCTAACTGATGCCAGAAAGATTTGGATCATTCTTTTTATTTCTGGCTTCCTGCTTTTATCGTCTTCCGTCGTTCGTTGATCGCTTTCTTATTCACTAGGCCATCCAACACCCGATCATTCTTAAATTGAAACTGGAATTTGATGAAGCTAATTTCCCAATTAATTTTGTCTAAGCAAGAGCGAATATATTCCAACTCATACTTTTTGCCGTAAACAGTTTGGGTAATATCGCCACTCATGCTATGACCTAGAATTCGCTTTCGCAAAGGTAGGTCATATTCCATATCTACCATCCTAGCGCCGATGGTTTTTCGCAGGCTATGGAAGTTTTTCTGAGACTGATCGACCACGATCAATTTTTTCTTGTATTGGGTCCAGTTGTAGCCGATATTTTTTGCATAGCCATTAGAGGCAGTTTTTGTCAGGTAAGGAAAGAGCAGAGCAGTTTCCCCATATTTCCTTTTTACTAGCGAATGGTATTCAAGGAAATTTGTCATCAAAACACCTGTGCACAATGGCATTTTTCGGATTGAGGCCGGTGTTTTAACCTCTTTATCATCGCCATTGTCATTAATATCAAAGACCCAAGTTCCGTTGACTTGATAGACATCGCTCACTTGAAGTTGAGCAATTTCGTCAACTCGCATCCCCGTTGTGAGGCTGATAATAGGGGCAAAAAACAAATCAGGCTTATCAAAACGTTTCACATAGGCTTCAAATTCTTTAACAAATAGAAGCTGTATTTCTTCATTTGAATAGGGAAGCCATGAATCAGTATGCTTTTCCCGTTCTGATTTTTTGACCAAGTGCATGTTGGCAAATGGATTTTCAAAGGGATATTTGCCAGCATCAATAGAATAATCAAAAAAGCCCTTCAAGGTCTTGGTGTAGTTGTCCACCGTAAGCGGGCTGTCCTGAGATTGAATAACTACTTCTCGGTAATCGCTTGCCTGAGGTTTACGGATTTCATCAATGAAGATGATGCCTTTGGCTTGGTGATATTCGATAAACTTTTCAATACGGGGAAAATAGGCAGCACGAGTAGCCTCGGCAAAGGTCTTTTCTTTGGCGACCTTATACGAGTGAAAAAGGTCAGTAAGCCGATACCTTGCCCCATCGGTGGAAACATCCCGTAAAGCAATGGCAGGCTGTTTGAAGACGCCGATTTTTTCAATGGTGTCTTCATAGGCGGACCGTTCTTCTGCAAGGCTCAAATCAAAATCAATCTTGACCCCATCGGGCAGGGTAACTGTCAATTCTCGGAACCCATCCCCGCCCAATTTCTTTGTCATATCGGCAACCCAACTCTCAAAGTCAATGCTTATTTGCAACGACCGTAAGTATGCCAGTTTTCGGTCCTTTGTCCGAAGGCTTTGGACGAACTTGGTCCGGGTAACATGAGGATGAAGAATTTTGGGGACGAACAGGCGAATATAGAAAGTGCCGTGCCTGTTCTGGTAGGTGTTTTGCATCCGTCAAGCTCCATGTAGGAGCTTGCGAACAATTTGGAAGTGCTACACCAAGTGCTTCACTTAGTGCTACACCGATCAGTGCCCGACTGATCTTAAGTCCTTGTAGTTACAAGGAAAAAGAATACTTGGGGTGGCCGATGGGACTCGAACCCACGACGACAGGAATCACAATCCTGGACTCTACCAACTGAGCTACGGCCACCATTGAGAGACATCGCCCGGCTAAATGCCAAGCGAGCCCGTAATTATACAAACTTCGCTGCAAACTGGCAAATCCCGCAAAATCAGGTCGAAGCATCCACCTTGACCACCGGCGGATGCAGGTCGAGCAGCTTGGAAAATGCGCTGGACAGCGCAGTTTCGCTGCCGGTGGTAAATCCCTGCACCGTCCCATTGCCTTCCGGTCGCAGCAACCTGCGGTTCGCCAGCAGCCGTGCCAGTTGCCGCGCCACCGGTTCGCCGGTATCGACGATCGTGACGGGCCGGGATGTTGCGCGGCCGACGATTTCCTCGATCAGCGGCCGCACGAACGGATAGTGGGTGCAGCCCAGTACCAGCGTATCCGCGCCTTGTTCGAGCAGCGGCGCGACATAGCGCTGCAGCAGTGTGGCCGTCGCGGCGGAATGCAGTTCGCCTTTTTCGACCTGGTCCGCCAGGCCTTTGCAGGCTTGGAGCAGGAAGCGGACATTGGTGGCGGCCGAAATTTGTTCGCGCAGCAGGTTGAACTTGGCGCTCGCCAGCGTGCGCTCGGTCGCCAGCACGCCGACCGTGCCGCTCTTCGAGAGCGCGGCGGCCGGTTTCAGGCCCGGCTCGACGCCGACCACCGGCAGGGCGGGGTAGCGCTCGCGCAGCGCCTTGATGGCGGCGGCGGTAGCGGTATTGCAGGCAACCACCAGCGCCTTCATCCGGTACTGCATCAGGAATTCGGCGATCGCCAGCGAACGCGCGACGATTTCGCTCTCGCTCCTGCCGCCGTAGGGCGCATAGCCGGAGTCGGCAAAGTAAAGCAGCTGCTCGCACGGCAGGCAGGCGCGGATGTACTTGAGCACCGACAGTCCGCCGATGCCGGAATCGAAAACGCCGACCGGCGCATCGGCGCCTTGATAGGAATCTGACTGGATTGCGACCATGCCGCGCTGTTATCCCACGAAAAAATCGGAATGCGAGGCCCGGCCTCCGTACGGCGCCGCCAGCACATGCTGCAGCTCCTGCACCTGGTCGCGGTGCAGCAGCGCCAGTTCGCGCAGCAGCGCTGCGCCCTTGGGCAGCAGATACACCTCGACGCAGCGTTTGTCGTCCCGGCCTGGACGGCGCGCCACCAGGCCGGCCTTTTCGCAGCGCGAGGTCAGCGAAACGACGCCGTGATGGTGCGCCTGCAGGCGTTCGGCCAGTTCGGCGATGGTTGCCCATTCCCGGCCTGGATATCCCTTGATCTGCAATAGCAGCAGGTATTGCAGCGGCGTGATCCCGGCCGCTTGCGTGACTTCCTCGCTAAATCGCAGAAAGCGCCGCAGGCGGTAACGGAAATCCGCCAGGGCTTCGTAATCCATTTTTGAAAGCGAATCGGTGGGGGCGGCGCTGGGCATCAGGTGTAGGGGGGACTCTGAATGGACTCAGAACGCGATGATATACGATCGCGCGGCCTTGCAAGGCAATTTGTGGCGTTCTTTGGCGGAGATAATCGCTCCGGCTTGAGATGATGGGCACGCAGCACGATATGGACTTTTTTCAATTTGTATCATAGAGTGATATAAATTGCCGCCGGAGCCGACGTCCGGGCGGCCGTGTGACGGCTGTGTAGTGACCAATCGGTGGACAAGGAGAAGATCAAATGAGCCTGCTCAAATACGCGAAAATGCCATTCTCGTTCCAGGAAGGTTGGGACGAGGTCGGCGCCGTGCATCCCTCGGTAATGAAGACGTTCTTCCTGCTGGTGCTGCCGCTATCGCTGCTGCCGCCGGCCATGCTGATGTATGCGGGCGCCCATCACGCGCAGGCGTACATGATCGACGCGGACCTGTCTCACTGGCTGGAACTGGCGCAGGTATTTTTCGCGGCGGAGTTGATCACGGTGCCGCTGATGGGCATGGTGATCAAGCAGGTTGCCTCCACGCGCCACATTTGCACCGACTTCGGGGCTACATACCAGCTGGCCGCGATTACCGCCGTGCCGATGTGGCTGTCCAGCCTGGGGCTGGCGATTCCGCGGATGTGGCCGATGATCGCAGTGATTGTGCTTGGCCTGGGGATTGCCGCCAGCGTGCTGTACCGCGGCTGCTATTACGTGCTGAAGATGCGCGACCCGATGGACGCGCAATTGCTGAGCTGCGAAGTGTTTGCCTTTGGCGCGATGATGTGGGCCTTGCTGTGCGGGTTTGTGCTGTTGACCCTGATGAATTGACGGAGCGAGTTGCGGGAGAGTAGAGGAGACACCCCGGGCCGCGACCCGCATGCGGTGGGGTAAATAAAAAAGAAAGGGCACGCTGTTGCGTGCCCTTTTCTCATTTTTCAGCCGCTCAGGCGGGCGTCACGGAAATCAGCTTGCCCGCGGCGATGCGCTCCTGCCACTCCTTCGGCGCGGTGTTGTGCACCGAGATGCCGTTGGCGTCGACCGCCACCGTCACCGGCATGTCCTTGACCTCGAACTCGTAGATCGCTTCCATGCCCAGGTCGGCAAAGCCCACGACCTTCGCGCTCTTGATCGCCTTCGACACCAGGTAAGCGGAGCCGCCCACGGCCATCAGGTAGGCCGACTTGTGCTTCTTGATCGACTCGATCGCGACCGGGCCGCGCTCGGCCTTGCCGATCATCGAGATCAGGCCGGTCTTCTCCAGCATCATGTCGGTGAACTTGTCCATGCGGGTGGCCGTCGTCGGGCCTGCCGGACCCACCACTTCGTCTCGCACCGGATCGACCGGGCCGACGTAGTAGATCACGCGGTTGGTGAAGTCGACCGGCAGAGATTCGCCCTTGGCCAGCATGTCCTGGATGCGCTTGTGCGCGGCGTCGCGGCCGGTCAGCATCTTGCCGTTCAACAGCAACGTCTGGCCCGGCTTCCACGATGCGACTTCTTCCCTGGTCAGGGTATCGAGATTGATGCGCTTGGACTTCTCGGTGTCCGGCGCCCAGCTCACGTTCGGCCAGTCAGACAGTGACGGCGGTTCGATGTACGCAGGACCGGAACCGTCGAGCACGAAGTGGCCATGGCGGGTCGCCGCGCAGTTCGGGATCATCGCCACCGGCTTGGAAGCAGCGTGCGTCGGATACATGTTGATCTTTACGTCCAGCACCGTAGTCAGGCCGCCCAGGCCTTGCGCGCCGATACCGAGCGCGTTGACGCGATCGCACAGTTCAATGCGCAGTTCTTCCAGCTTGTTCTGCGGGCCGCGCTTCTTCAGTTCGTACATGTCGATATCTTCCATCAGCGACTGCTTGGCCATCAGCATGGCCTTCTCTGCGGTGCCGCCGATGCCGATGCCCAGCATGCCCGGCGGGCACCAGCCGGCGCCCATCGTCGGTACCGTCTTCAGCACCCAGTCGATCAGCGAGTCGGACGGGTTCAGCATCACGAACTTCGTCTTGTTTTCCGAGCCGCCGCCCTTGGCCGCGACCTGCACATCAACCTTATTGCCCGGCACCAGCTCCATGTGGATCACGGCAGGCGTGTTGTCCCTGGTGTTCTTGCGTTCGAACTGCGGATCGGCGACGACCGATGCGCGCAGCACGTTGTCCGGGTTGTTGTAGCCGCGGCGCACGCCTTCGTTGACTGCATCCTCGATCGAACCCTTGAAGCCCTCGAAGCGCACGTCCATGCCGATCTTCAGGAATACGTTGACGATACCAGTGTCTTGGCAGATCGGGCGCTTGCCTTCGGCGCACATGCGCGAGTTGGTCAGGATCTGTGCGATCGCATCCTTGGCCGCCGGGCTCTGTTCCACTTCATAAGCGCGCGCCAGATGCTGGATGTAGTCCACCGGGTGGTAGTAGCTGATGTACTGCAGCGCAGCGGCGATCGATTCGATCAGGTCTTCTTGCTTGATGATGGTCATGATGTTTGCTGAAGGGTTAGTGGGATTGCTGGGAGTGTTGATCGGGAACGGCCATCAGGCGGTCGCACATGGCGATTGCCATCGCCGAGAGCAGGAACACGAAATGGATGCCGGTCTGCGCGAGGATGGTTTTCACGTCATACGCGCTGGCATTGATGAAGGTCTTGAGCAGATGGATCGACGAGATGCCGATGATCGCGGTGGCGAGCTTGACCTTCAGCACCGACGCATTCACGTGCGACAGCCATTCCGGCTGGTCGGGATGCTGCTCCAGGTTCATGCGAGACACGAAGGTTTCGTAGCCGCCGACGATGACCATGATGAGCAGGTTGGAAATCATTACCACATCGATCAGGCCCAGCACCACCAGCATGATCGTGGTTTCGTTCAGCTTGGCCGGCTTGACTGCGCCTTCCACCGCGACGGCGTCGAGGATGTGCTGCAGCGCGCCCTGGTTGCCTATGGCCGCGCCAATCAGGTCCGACAGTTCGACCCAGAAGTGATAGACGTAGACGCACTGCGCCAGGATCAGGCCGAGATACAGCGGCAACTGCAGCCAGCGGCTCATGAAGATGAAGTTGGGCAGCGGCCGGATCGGTCTGGTGAGGCTGTTGTCGCGGGGAGTAATGTTATCGCTGTTACTCATGCTGAATTGAATTTCAGGGAGGAAATGAAACTCTCGCATTTTACACTTCCCTGCTAATTCGCTGCCTGGTTTCTCGCGATGTAACATCGACAACCGCACTGAGATATCTCAACAGCATCAGGCTGCGAGCGTCTATAACCGATCGTCTGGCAAAGACTTGCAATGCCGCATCGTACGCCTGATCTTGCCGCTGATTACGCATTCTTGCGCCCGAATTTTTCGCCGTGCCACGCTTGCATGAAAGGCATGTAAGGCGCCAGTAAGAGTACCTGTTTAACTTTGCATCATCTAATTCGAACCGGGAGATAACCATGTCTGACATCGAAACTCTAAAACAAGAAAATCGCGTATTCGAGCCGCCGGCGGAGTTCGTGAAGAATGCGAACATCTCCGGCATGGAAGGGTACAAGGCGATGTGCGCTGCAGCTGAGCGCGACTACGAGGGATTCTGGGCGCAGCTTGCGCGCGACAACATCCAGTGGCACAAGCCGTTCACCAAGACGCTGAACGAGTCGGAAGCGCCGTTCTACAAGTGGTTTGAAGACGGTCAGTTGAACGTCTCCTACAACTGCCTCGACCGCAATCTCGCCAACGGCAATGCCGGCAAGACGGCGATCATCTTCGAGGCGGACGGCGGCCAGGTCACCCGCGTGACCTACAAGGAATTGCACGACAAGGTGTGCCAGTTCGCCAACGGCTTGAAGTCGCTCGGCATCAAGAAGGGCGACCGCGTCGTGATCTATATGCCGATGTCGGTCGAAGGCATTGTCGCAATGCAGGCCTGCGCACGTATCGGTGCCACCCACTCGGTAGTGTTCGGCGGCTTCTCCGCCAAATCGCTGCAGGAACGCATCATCGACGCCGGCGCTGTCGCGGTGATCACCGCTGACGAGCAGGTACGCGGCGGCAAGCAGCTTCCGCTGAAAGCCATCGTCGACGAGGCGATCGGCATGGGCGGCTGCGAGCACCTCAAGAACGTCGTGATCTACCAGCGCACCGGCGCCAACATCAAGCTGGTCGAAGGCCGTGACCTGTGGATGCACGATGTCGTCGCCGGCAAGGCCGCCACCTGCGAGCCGGAATGGGTCGATGCCGAACATCCGCTGTTCATCCTCTACACCTCCGGCTCCACCGGCAAGCCCAAGGGCGTGCAGCACGCTTCCGGCGGCTACCTGCTGTGGGCTATGCTGACGATGAAGTGGACCTTCGACATCAAACCGACCGACGTGTTCTGGTGCACCGCCGACATCGGCTGGGTCACCGGCCACACCTACATCACCTACGGCCCGCTGGCCGTGGGCGCGACCCAGATCGTGTTCGAAGGCGTGCCGACCTATCCGAACGCCGGCCGTTTCTGGGACATGATCCAGAAGCACAAGACCACCATTTTCTACACTGCGCCGACCGCGATCCGTTCGCTGATCAAGGCTTCCGAAGCGGACGCCGACGTGCATCCGAAGAAGTACGACCTGTCGTCGCTGCGCCTCTTGGGCTCGGTGGGCGAGCCGATCAATCCGGAAGCCTGGATGTGGTACTACAAGAATGTCGGCAACGAAAAGTGCCCGATCGCCGACACCTTCTGGCAGACCGAAACCGGCGGCCACATGATCACCCCGCTGCCGGGCGCGACGCCGATGGTGCCGGGTTCGTGCACGCTGCCACTGCCGGGCATCATGGCAGCGGTGGTGGATGAAACCGGCCACGATTTGCCGTGGGGGCAGGGCGGCATCCTGGTCGTGAAACGTCCGTGGCCGTCGATGATCCGCACCATCTGGGGCGACCCGGAGCGTTTCAAGAAGAGCTACTTCCCGGAAGAGTTGGGCGGCAAGATCTACCTGGCGGGCGACGGCGCGGTGCGCAATGAGCAGACCGGTTACTTCACCATCACCGGCCGCATCGACGACGTGCTCAACGTCTCCGGCCACCGCATGGGCACGATGGAAATCGAATCCGCGCTGGTTGCCAACCCGCTCGTGGCCGAGGCCGCCGTGGTCGGCAAGCCGGACGAAACCACCGGCGAATCGATCTGCGCCTTCGTGGTCCTGAAGCGCGCCCGTCCGACCGGCGAGGAAGCTAAGCAGATCGCCAAGGAGTTGCGTGACTGGGTCGCGAAGGAAATCGGCCCGATCGCCAAGCCCAAGGAAATCCGCTTCGGCGACAATCTGCCGAAAACCCGCTCTGGCAAGATCATGCGCCGCCTGCTGCGCGTGCTGGCCAAGGGCGAGCAGATCACCCAAGACGTATCGACGCTTGAAAATCCCGCTATCCTGGAGCAGTTGAAGCAGGCGCAATAACCAAGCCTGCTCACCGGGGGAGACAAGAAGAGCCGGCGCGGCCACAAACTGCGCCGGCTTCTTTATTTAAGGAAATTTTTGGCATTGCCGATGAAAAGTTGCAATAAATCGGGGGAGTTTTGTTATAATTTGCGGCTTCGCTAAGGCGAACCCGAATCCAGGAGAGGTGGATGAGTGGTTTAAGTCGCACGCCTGGAAAGCGTGTATAGGTTAATAGCCTATCGGGGGTTCGAATCCCCCCTCTCCGCCAAGTAGCACCAAGGCCTCCCGAGTGGAGGCCTTTTTATTTGCGCTATAGATTGCAGTTGCGCTATTCGATTCGATTTGACTAGCAACCCAACTCGCGGAATTGTTGCCTCAAATAAAGAAGGCGAGCTTGGATAGTTGAGCGTGTTTCTGCTGTGGCCATTGCTTCCTCTCGTTCAAGAGACGGAATGTTGGTATCTAGTCTCTTGCATTCGTGCTGCGCCTCAGGCCTTAGTCTCGTGCGACGTCCGAATATATCAAATTGCTTTGCATTCATCCCAGTGATTGGGCGAATCGCCTCCGCAAAAGCTTCACGATTCTGCTCATGACGAACGTCTTTCCCAGTTAATTGGCGTCCAGAATAGGAGTTGGCACCGCGGGCTGGCTCTACGTCGATTCTCTCTGCTCCCTTGCACGGAGCATCCGAATATACCGTGGCACCATTAACTGTGCACTTAAAAACAGTCCGAGACGGAGCTGGGAGCTGCTGCGCAAAGACCATAGCTGAGCTGATAGTGAGAGTCAGGTTAATGGCAGCGGCAATTACGGAATTTTTATTCATTAGATAATGATTTTCTTGCATGTGCTGTATAGCAAGATTAAACAGCGTTCACGCAGCCCCCGCCTATCCCATATTCAAGGGAGGGCAAAGTCGTAACGTAACGGCTTCACAAGTTCTGGCTTGCGACGATAAACCCTGTCGGTCAGGCGGCTCTCGGCATGGGAGAGCAGGGCACGGGCGTGTTCCAGCGTTGCTGCATCGCGTGCGCATTTGGCCCAGAGGTCGTGCTCGGTGAAACGCTCTTGCACCTTGGTTTCACTTAGCACCAGGCTCATAAAGCCGCGCGAGATTGAGTCCCACCCACCAGCGCGGCCGCTTTCCTCGTCGTAATAGTATTCGCCTAAGCGATTGCAGAACAGAAGCGGTGAGAATCGCAATGGCCGCACCTTTTTTGCTAGCCGGACAGCCTCGCGTAGTTCATCCTGATGTGCCCCATTCGTAGTGCCAAGGGGCTTCAAGGAAAGTCCAGTTCAAAACCTGAAATTCTTTCCTGCTCGCCGCCCTCGAACAGGATGCATGTGGCGAAGGCATTCGTTTCCACCTACAGCTTGCGGTGCGACAGATTGGAAGTGATGAGCGTCTTGGTCACGCAGCCGCGTTTGCCATTCTGTTGTGATCCGGCGGAGGTCGAATAATGACGAAATGTTATCGATTGCTGCGCCTGCGCGTAACGAAAATAAAAATCTTTAGAAAAACCCTTGCGCACTGGATTTTGGCTTGCTATAGTTCGCCTCCCGTCGCGCAACGCAGCGAACAAAACGATTCGAAAGCGGCGACGGCAGGACAAGTTCTTTAACAAGTAACAGCCGATAAGTGTGGGCGCTTGGTGGGCGTGCGGCGGTGGCGGAAGCTGCCGAAGCTCAAAGCATATCAAGTGCTCGCAAGAAATACAGGTAAGTTCGCAAGAACGGACCTAGTCAGTATTTTGAGTGAGCGACGGTTCTTAGGAACCTGCCGGTAAAACGGCACAAAACAGGAATTGAACTGAAGAGTTTGATCCTGGCTCAGATTGAACGCTGGCGGCATGCCTTACACATGCAAGTCGAACGGCAGCGCGGGCTTCGGCCTGGCGGCGAGTGGCGAACGGGTGAGTAACATATCGGAACGTGCCTTAGAGTGGGGGATAACTAGTCGAAAGACTAGCTAATACCGCATACGACCTACGGGTGAAAGTGGGGGATCGCAAGACCTCATGCTCTTAGAGCGGCCGATATCTGATTAGCTAGTTGGTGGGGTAAAAGCCTACCAAGGCGACGATCAGTAGCTGGTCTGAGAGGACGACCAGCCACACTGGGACTGAGACACGGCCCAGACTCCTACGGGAGGCAGCAGTGGGGAATTTTGGACAATGGGGGCAACCCTGATCCAGCAATGCCGCGTGTGTGAAGAAGGCCTTCGGGTTGTAAAGCACTTTTGTTCGGGAAGAAATCCTTCTGGCTAATATCCGGAAGGGATGACGGTACCGGAAGAATAAGCACCGGCTAACTACGTGCCAGCAGCCGCGGTAATACGTAGGGTGCAAGCGTTAATCGGAATTACTGGGCGTAAAGCGTGCGCAGGCGGTTGTGCAAGACAGAGGTGAAATCCCCGGGCTTAACCTGGGAACTGCCTTTGTGACTGCACGGCTAGAGTGTGTCAGAGGGGGGTAGAATTCCACGTGTAGCAGTGAAATGCGTAGATATGTGGAGGAATACCGATGGCGAAGGCAGCCCCCTGGGATAACACTGACGCTCATGCACGAAAGCGTGGGGAGCAAACAGGATTAGATACCCTGGTAGTCCACGCCCTAAACGATGTCAACTAGTTGTCGGGGATTAATTTCCTTGGTAACGCAGCTAACGCGTGAAGTTGACCGCCTGGGGAGTACGGTCGCAAGATTAAAACTCAAAGGAATTGACGGGGACCCGCACAAGCGGTGGATGATGTGGATTAATTCGATGCAACGCGAAAAACCTTACCTACCCTTGACATGGATGGAATCCTTGAGAGATTGAGGAGTGCCCGAAAGGGAGCCATCACACAGGTGCTGCATGGCTGTCGTCAGCTCGTGTCGTGAGATGTTGGGTTAAGTCCCGCAACGAGCGCAACCCTTGTCATTAGTTGCTACGAAAGGGCACTCTAATGAGACTGCCGGTGACAAACCGGAGGAAGGTGGGGATGACGTCAAGTCCTCATGGCCCTTATGGGTAGGGCTTCACACGTCATACAATGGTACATACAGAGGGCTGCCAACCCGCGAGGGGGAGCTAATCCCAGAAAGTGTATCGTAGTCCGGATTGTAGTCTGCAACTCGACTACATGAAGTTGGAATCGCTAGTAATCGCGGATCAGCATGTCGCGGTGAATACGTTCCCGGGTCTTGTACACACCGCCCGTCACACCATGGGAGCGGGTTTTACCAGAAGTAGGTAGCCTAACCGCAAGGAGGGCGCTTACCACGGTAGGATTCGTGACTGGGGTGAAGTCGTAACAAGGTAGCCGTATCGGAAGGTGCGGCTGGATCACCTCCTTTCTAGAGTATCCGCGCAGAAATCAAGCGTTCACACTTATCGGTGTGTTATTCGAGAACAGCAATAGGTCTGTAGCTCAGCTGGTTAGAGCACTACCTTGACATGGTAGGGGTCGTTGGTTCGAGTCCAATCAGACCTACCACATTGCTGAAAAATCAAACCTAAGTTTTCGGCGCGGGAATAGCTCAGTTGGTAGAGCGCAACCTTGCCAAGGTTGAGGTCGAGAGTTCGAGACTCTTTTCCCGCTCCATGTATTTAGGTTTGATCTTTTACGATCGATAGGCTGTTTTTGTTCTTTAACAATCTGGAAGAAGTAGTAAAGATTTATCAGTTGGAGCTGATATGTTGTGATGACGTATTGGTGACGACTGGTGGGTTGTGATTGTATCAATCATTAGTATGAAAGAGTTCTCGCAAGTAGAAATACGAGCGACAAGTTCTGGAATACGGCACGCAAACTCAAGCTCTATAGCGTTTCTTGCAAGAGAAGCTAACGTTATAGGGACAAGCGACTAAGTGCACATGGTGGATGCCTTGGCGATATCAGGCGATGAAGGACGTTGTAGCCTGCGATAAGCTGCGGGGAGCTGGCAAACAAGCTTTGATCCGCAGATTTCCGAATGGGGAAACCCGGCCCTTTGGGTCATCTCACACTGAATACATAGGTGTGTGAAGCGAACGTGGCGAACTGAAACATCTAAGTAGCTACAGGAAAAGAAATCAACCGAGATTCCCAAAGTAGTGGCGAGCGAAATGGGAACAGCCTGCAAGATTTAGCAGTCGAGATAGCAAAATGCTCTGGAAAGTGCAGCCATAGCGGGTGATAGCCCCGTATGCGAAATCTGGATTGTGGAACTAAGCTTGCGACAAGTAGGGCGGGGCACGTGAAACCCTGTCTGAACATGGGGGGACCATCCTCCAAGGCTAAATACTCGATATCGACCGATAGTGAACCAGTACCGTGAGGGAAAGGCGAAAAGAACCCCGGAAGGGGAGTGAAATAGATCCTGAAACCGTGTGCATACAAACAGTAGGAGCCTCGTAAGGGGTGACTGCGTACCTTTTGTATAATGGGTCAGCGACTTACATTCAGTGGCAAGCTTAACCGTGTAGGGAAGGCGTAGCGAAAGCGAGTCCGAATAGGGCGTTCAGTCGCTGGGTGTAGACCCGAAACCAGATGATCTATCCATGGCCAGGATGAAGGTGCGGTAACACGCACTGGAGGTCCGAACCCACTAGTGTTGAAAAACTAGGGGATGAGCTGTGGATAGGGGTGAAAGGCTAAACAAATCTGGAAATAGCTGGTTCTCTCCGAAAACTATTTAGGTAGTGCCTCAAGTATCACCACCGGGGGTAGAGCACTGTTATGGCTAGGGGGTCATCGCGACTTACCAAACCATTGCAAACTCCGAATACCGGTGAGTGCGAGCTTGGGAGACAGACGCCGGGTGCTAACGTCCGACGTCAAGAGGGAAACAACCCAGACCGCCAGCTAAGGTCCCAAAGATTGGCTAAGTGGAAAACGAAGTGGGAAGGCTAAAACAGTCAGGAGGTTGGCTTAGAAGCAGCCATCCTTTAAAGAAAGCGTAATAGCTCACTGATCGAGTCGTCCTGCGCGGAAGATGTAACGGGGCTAAGCCAGTCACCGAAGCTGCGGATCTGCAGTAATGCAGATGGTAGGAGAGCGTTCTGTAAGCCTGCGAAGGTGTCTTGTAAAGGATGCTGGAGGTATCAGAAGTGCGAATGCTGACATGAGTAGCGATAATGCGGGTGAAAGGCCCGCACGCCGTAAGCCCAAGGTTTCCTGTTCAACGTTCATCGGAGCAGGGTGAGTCGGCCCCTAAGGCGAGGCAGAGATGCGTAGCTGATGGGAAGCAGGTTAATATTCCTGCACCGTCGTTAGATGCGATGGGGGGACGGATCGCGGAAGGTTGTCCGGGTGTTGGATGTCCCGGTTCCTGTATCAAAGAAGGCCAGTAGGCAAATCCGCTGGCGTAATTCAAGGGTATGGGACGAGCGGCCTTGTGCCGCGAAGCAATCGGAAGTGGTTCCAAGAAAAGCCTCTAAGCTTCAGTCTAACGAGACCGTACCGCAAACCGACACAGGTGGGCGAGATGAGTATTCTAAGGCGCTTGAGAGAACTCGGGAGAAGGAACTCGGCAAATTGGTACCGTAACTTCGGGATAAGGTACGCCCTTGTAGCTTGACTGGCCTGCGCCAGGAGGGTGAAGGGGTTGCAATAAACTGGTGGCTGCGACTGTTTAATAAAAACACAGCACTCTGCAAACACGAAAGTGGACGTATAGGGTGTGACGCCTGCCCGGTGCTGGAAGATTAAATGATGGGGTGCAAGCTCTTGATTGAAGTCCCAGTAAACGGCGGCCGTAACTATAACGGTCCTAAGGTAGCGAAATTCCTTGTCGGGTAAGTTCCGACCTGCACGAATGGCGTAACGATGGCCACACTGTCTCCTCCCGAGACTCAGCGAAGTTGAAGTGTTTGTGATGATGCAATCTACCCGCGGCTAGACGGAAAGACCCCATGAACCTTTACTGTAGCTTTGCATTGGACTTTGAACCAATCTGTGTAGGATAGGTGGGAGGCTTTGAAGCGAGGACGCTAGTTCTCGTGGAGCCGTCCTTGAAATACCACCCTGGTTTGTTTGAGGTTCTAACCTTGGCCCGTTATCCGGGTCGGGGACAGTGCATGGTAGGCAGTTTGACTGGGGCGGTCTCCTCCCAAAGTGTAACGGAGGAGTTCGAAGGTACGCTAGGTACGGTCGGACATCGTGCTAATAGTGCAATGGCATAAGCGTGCTTAACTGCGAGACTGACAAGTCGAGCAGGTACGAAAGTAGGACATAGTGATCCGGTGGTTCTGTATGGAAGGGCCATCGCTCAACGGATAAAAGGTACTCTGGGGATAACAGGCTGATTCCTCCCAAGAGTTCATATCGACGGGGGAGTTTGGCACCTCGATGTCGGCTCATCACATCCTGGGGCTGTAGCCGGTCCCAAGGGTATGGCTGTTCGCCATTTAAAGTGGTACGTGAGCTGGGTTTAAAACGTCGTGAGACAGTTTGGTCCCTATCTGCCGTGGGCGTTGGAAGTTTGAGGGGGGCTGCTCCTAGTACGAGAGGACCGGAGTGGACGAACCTCTGGTGTACCGGTTGTCACGCCAGTGGCATTGCCGGGTAGCTAAGTTCGGAAGAGATAACCGCTGAAAGCATCTAAGCGGGAAACTTGCCTCAAGATGAGACTTCCCGGGAACTTGATTCCCCTAAAGGGTCGTTCGAGACCAGGACGTTGATAGGTCAGGTGTGGAAGCGCAGTAATGCGTTAAGCTAACTGATACTAATTGCCCGTGCGGCTTGTCCCTATAACCTTAGCAGGTATAGGCAAGTAAGCGTGTGAATGACTGATTCATCACACCCGCCAAAATTTGTAGTACCCCTGATTGCTACTTCTTTCCAGATTGGGCCGTTTGTTGCAGCAACCGCTGAACAACCGGCTTTACAAGTTATGCCTGATGACCATAGCGAGTTGGTACCACCCCTTCCCATCCCGAACAGGACCGTGAAACGACTTCGCGCCGATGATAGTGCTGCAACCAGTGTGAAAGTAGGTTATCGTCAGGCTTGTTACCCAAAAACGCCCCCAGCATCCAACTGCTCGGGGCGTTTTGCTTTGTGCGGCCGGTTGGTGTGCGTGTCTCGACGGCAATGACCATTTAGGATCGTCTAAAGCGATTCAATGGTAAGAACAGAAGGTCCGCAACCAGTTGGATAGCGCCCATTTCTCCCATGTTCAGGCAGAAGCGGTCCATTGAAGAACCGCGTAACGTCAAGAGGGGGGCTTCTGGTGCCCATCAGTTCTGCGCCGGGCTGCCCGACGCGAAACTCGGCGTTTAGGCTGCTATAGCGGAATCAACAGTAATGGGTAAATAATCCCCGTATCCGTCGGGCCATGCAGTCAGAATTTCGAAGCCGTATTCGGTAACCGCCACCATATGCTCCCACTGTGCCGACAGAGAGCGGTCCTTGGTCACTACCGTCCACCCGTCACTCAGCTGCTTTATATCTGGCTTGCCGGCGTTAAGCATTGGCTCGACTGTGAAGATCATTCCAGGCTTGAGCGTCAGGCCGGTACTCGGTCGGCCATAGTGCAGAACGTCGGGTTCGTCGTGATAGATCGTCCCGATACCATGGCCGCCGTATTCGCGTACCACGCTGAATCCCGCCTTGCGAGCAACAGTCTGGATGGCATGACCGATGTCGCCTAACGTTGCACCGGGGCGTACTGCAAGAATGCCGGCACGCATTGCTTCGTAAGTCGTGCGTACTAGCCGCTTGGCAAACACTCCCGGCTCACCGACAAAGTACATACGGCTGGTATCGCCAAACCAGCCATCCTTGATGACAGCAACATCGATATTGATGATGTCGCCATCCTGCAAACGCTTATTGGAAGGGATTCCGTGGCAGACAACGTGGTTGACAGAGGTGCAGACTGTCTTGGGAAAACCGTTGTAGCCCACGTTCGCAGGGATGGCCTTCAATTCATTGACGATGTAGTCATGGCAAATTCTGTCGAGTTCGTCCGTGGTAATGCCCGGCTTGACATGCTCGGCGAGCATCCTGAGTACCTGCGCCGCTAGCGTGCCAGCGTGTCGCGCCATCCCGATCTCCGCCTCTGAGCGGATGGGCACCCCGCTCCTGATCGTCATGCTGCCTCCGGCTCGGCCGCAGGATGGACAGTTGTAATACTAAGATCCCCGGACTGATGCGCTCTGATCAGCAACTGGCAGATCTCGCCATAGCTCAAGTTGGGGTTGAGTTCCGCCAGCATGCCAACTCGAAGCCAGTGTTCGGCTTGCGCATTAATTGAGCGGCTGAGCGCAGCGCTGGTCGAACGGAGGCTTTCGTGCATCTGTTCGGAGATTTTCAGAATTCCCATCTTTCACACTGAGTATATGAATTGTAGTCGGTTCATATACTATCATGTTGCCAGATCGACTGGCGGGTCTCCGCTCTCAAGAAAGCCGCAAGTCTGCTGAGGGGCGACTGCAGCCTGTCAATCGGAAATCTTTTGGGGCTGCTTGTTTTCCCTAGCCGGCCATTCAAAATGGGGCATCACCCAGTTGAGAGCGGTGGCATGCAGTACTTTGCTCGCTCGGCAAGGAGCACCCAGCCAACTAAGAGTGGCCGATACTGTAATTCCGAGGTGCAGGCGATGCCCAAAATAATCAAATAACAGGCTTATATGCGGCAATCAATTTTTTCAAAGAGGCAACGTTCCGTTCGCCGCATGTGGGCGAATAGCTCAAAGCCAGAGAGGTAGCCGCCGGTGCATCCAAATCTCCAGTAGGTCAGTCACATGGCTCGCGACTTTCGGTCGTCTTGCGGCCTCCATTCTTCCCTATTTTTCCCTGTTTCAGGCGGTTCAGTTTCATGGGCGCTCGGAAGAACGAAGCCGTGGAACGAACTTTCCACATTGTGCCGAATATTGAAGGCGCGCGGCGAGGGCGGAGATTTCATTCCAAGTTAAGTAGATATCTCCCCTCAGCTTGAGCAACTGACGGAGCGCCTTGAATAATGCAAGACCAACATGTTTGACGCAGAGCGTATAGCGGCATAAAATCGTTGACATATCAATCGTTGATTGGTCAATCGAATCAATGGAAAACGAATCTTCCCTCTCCAGCATAGCTCCTGCGGCTGTCTCCGGTGCAACACCGCATCCTGCCTCTGACGCCATGCAAGCGCAGTCTTTCCGCAAATCCCTGCTGGCCATGCTTGGCTTAGCTTTTGTCGTGATGTTGGTCGCGCTTGATCAGACGGTCGTGGGAACAGCGCTGCCGACCATCGTCGCCGAACTCAAGGGGTTCGACCTGTACGCATGGGTCGCCACTTCCTATTTGCTGGCGTCGGTGATCACGGTGCCGATCTTCGGCCGGCTGGGTGACCATTTCGGGCGCAAGTATTTTGTTATTGCCGCTATCACAGTCTTCACCCTTGCATCGGCGCTATGCGGTGTCGCGAGCAGCATGCTGTTCCTTGTGCTGGCGCGTGGACTGCAGGGGATTGGCGGCGGCATGCTGGTTGGTACCGCCTTCGCGTCGGTGCCGGATCTTTTCCCGGAACCGCATGTCCGCCTGCGTTGGCAGGTAATGATCAGCTCGGCCTTCGGGATCGCCAACGCCATCGGTCCTTCGCTCGGCGGCTTCCTCACAGAATATGCCGGCTGGCGCAGCGTGTTTTACGTGAATTTGCCGGTGGGGTTGTTGGGTGTGTACTTTGTCGGCCGTCACATGCCGCTCATTCGCCACCACAAGCACGAGGGGCCGATGAAACTGGACTGGGCGGGCGCATTGCTGATCGCCGCCTCGCTCGGCAGCCTGCAACTGTTTGTGGAGCTGCTGCCGACGCACGGATTCAGTGGCGGCATGAGCCTGCTCGCGACTTTGAGCATAGCGGCCTTCATCGGGCTGATCTTCTGCGAAAAGCGCGCGAGCCATCCAATACTTCCGCTGGACATGTTCAGCAATCCGGCGCTGGCGTCGTTGTTTTCGCTGGCGGTACTGATGGGTTTCATCATGTTTGCGCTGATCTTTTACATGCCGCTGCTGTTGCAGGGCGGCTTCGGCCTTGCACCCAACGCTGCCGGCTTGCTGATGACGCCGCTAGTGGTATGCATTACGGTTGGCTCCATTTCGAACAGCCGGTTGCTGACCCGCATTCCTAACCCTGCATGGATGCTGTATGCCGGCTTTGCCTTGCTGGGTTTTTCGGCCATCGGCATCACGACCCTTAAGCAGGGCACGCCGCACGCGCTGATGGCTTGTTATATGGTCGGTAGCGGGCTCGGCCTTGGTTTCGTCTTGCCGAACTTGACCATCTTCGCGCAGGAAGCAGCGGGCCGCGCGCACTTGGGCATTGCCACGGCCATGATCCAGTCCCTGCGCATGGTCGGAGGCATGGTCGGTACGGCGCTGGTCGGCACCCTGGTCAATCACATGTATGTCAGCCGCGTGCGCTCGGCACTGAACGGGGTACATGCAATGCACTGGTTCACGCATTTGAATGATCCGCAAATCCTGATCGACAAGGCGGCCCAGACGCAGTTGGCAGCGCAGCTTCATGCGATCGGCCAGGACAGTGCTGTCCTGATCGAGGTCGCGCGGTCGTCGCTGGTGTCATCGATTCACATGGGCCAGGCGCTTTCCGTCGTGGTTGCTATCATTGCGGTCTGGCAACTGCGTCGTCTGCCGCGACTGCAGTTGCGCCGTAAAACGGAACAGCCGTCGGCCTAATCCGCATGGCAGGCGCGTCATCCAACACTAACGAGGAAAAGAGCATGATCGAAGCAGCAGAACAATTGAAAGTGCTCCAGCAGCTCGGTCGCACCTACCGCGCTTTTATGTCCGCCTATGAAAAGGAAGTCGGACATTGTCTTCCGCGCTGGAAGGTGATGCTGCATTTGTATAACAAACACGAACCCTGTCCCCAGAAACAGCTCGGCGATGCGTCGCATATGGACCCAGGGGCGCTGTCGCGGCAGCTCGTAACGCTCGAAGCGCTGGGCTGGATTGCGCGCAGCACTGACCAGCAAGACAAGCGGATCACCAATGTCTCTCTCACTCAACAAGGCAAACAGCAGGTCGAGCAAAGCCTGCCAAGGCGTGTGGCGTTCATTGAACGTACTTTGGGCGACCTCCCGGAAGAACAATTGCGCCAACTGATGGATTCCTTGCTACAGCTCGAAACCCGCTTCAATGCAACCGCCAAACAGCAAGCGACACCGGAAGACACGCCTGCCTGACGCATCGGGAGCCACGCCCGGCGGTTCCATCTCCAAAATCACCACTGAACGGCCGATTTTATGCCGCTTACCATGATTCCTGAGGCGCTGAATTGAAGACATTGCAATGTAAGGCTACTCCCGCCATGAGCGACGCACGTGAAAATGAGATAACCGGGTTCCAATTGGATAACCCGGCGTTGGAGAGCATCGGCGTCAGTATCACGGACTGGCGCGAAGATCAGGTCGAACTCGCATTGCCGATCGTTCCGACCATGCTCAACCGGAGTGGTGTCGTCCATGGAGGGACGATTTGCACCTTGCTGGATGCGGCCACCGGTTATGCCGGCTTGTATTCGCCGCCGGGCAAAGCGCAGTTGCATGCAGTCACGTTGTCGCTAACCTCGAATTTCCTGAGCAACGGTGTCGGCAAGCGGCTGACGGCGAAGGGCATGGTTGAACGGCGAGGCCGTTCCATTTACTTTTCACGCGCCGAGGTGTGGCTGGACGAGTCGTTGCTCGTTGCTACGGCCGTCGCGACGATGAAATATCTGAAGTCTTAACGGGATGCCGTCGTTCCTTCAAAATAATTTTCTTTGAAGAAATTTCGCCCAGCCAAGCCGCCACCGGCGGAACTTGCATATTTTGCTCGTTTGAGTTCTCGACACCGCCAAGATATAATCGCCGGTTCATTTCTGCCAAGAAATGACAGTCCAATGTGGCCCGGATTCGCTGGAGCAGGGCCAAAACGCGTGTTCGTGCGGATAGCGGCGGGAATTTCGTCCCCTGCCTTTTCGATCTTGAGTGCCCCTGTATATGACGCGAGTGTTGCCGCGTACCAGTTTTCACAGTTCAAAGCTCGTTCGTTGCCTCGCTGATCTGGCCATCGTCGATACTGCCGATCCCGGGAATGCGTTTGCGGAAAAACTGGGTCAATGGATTCATTTTGCCGACGCCATCGCGCTGTCGGCGGTGCACAACGACGGCAGGGCGACCCCGCCAGGATTGCGCCCCGACGCCCAAGCGGCCGCGCGCGCCGGCACCGAATTCGACCGCATTCGGGCTCTCCTGGCGGAGTCCATCGCGAAGAGCTGCTCGCCCAATCCGGGCAAGTCGCACATCAAGCTGCCCGAGCCCCGGCTCGAGTTGCCGATGGATTTCGCGGCGGCTTATGCGCCGTACCGCCGGTTTTATGAAGCGCATCAGCGCGACATGGAATTGAGCATCCAGCCCCTCAGGACCAACGTCCGGGCGGAGCTGGCGAAGGCATCGCCCAGGCTCGGGAAACTTGCGGAGCTGGATGCGACGCTGGAGAAAATCCTGCGCGATCGCGAGAGCAAATTGCTCGCGAAGGTGCCGGTGCTGCTGAAAAAGCGATTTGAGCAATTATTCACGGCGCATCAGCAGCGGCTCGCCGACACCCGGCAGGATGACAACCCGGCCGGCTGGACGCACGCTGGCGGATGGCTGGAGCGCTTTCGCGCCGACATGCAGATGCTGCTGCTGGCCGAACTGGAGCTGCGCCTGCAACCGGCCATGGGGCTCGTCGAAGCATTCAAACAAGAGACGCAATGAATAGACATTTATTTACGATAGCCTTCTTCCTGGGCGCCCTTGGGATCGTTTGGGCGGGCGCCGGGTTTGTCGACTCCGGCTTCCTGGCGCTGGCGATGACGGCCATCATCGGTGCGGTTTATGGCGCCGGCGCACTCGAGCTGCGCCGCTTTCGCCAGGCTACATCCACACTGGAAGCGGCGCTGGCAGCCATTCCCGACAACCTCGCCGAGCTCGGCGACTGGCTGGGCAAGGTGCATCCGTCGCTGCAAAACCCCGTGCGCCTGCGCGTCGAGGGCGAACGTGTCGGCTTGCCCGGACCCGCCCTCACGCCGTACCTGGTCGGGTTGCTGGTGATGCTGGGGATGCTCGGCACGTTCCTGGGGATGGTCGTCACGCTCAAGGGCGCGGTCTTTGCGCTGGAAAAAACAACCGACCTGGCGGCGATCCGGTCCGCGCTGGCGGTGCCGGTCAAGGGGTTGGGGCTGGCGTTCGGGACTTCGGTGGCGGGAGTGGCCGCGTCGGCCATGCTGGGTTTGATGTCGTCGCTCAGCCGCCGCGAAAGAACGATGGCGGCTCAGCTTCTGGATACCAGGATCACCACGGTATTGCGCCGCTTTTCGCTTGCGCACCAGCGCCAGGAAACCTTCAAGGCGCTGCAGATGCAATCCCAGGCCTTGCCGGCAGTCGTCGATCAATTGCAGGCGATGATGGCGAAGATGGAGGGCATGAACCAGCAGCTGGGGCAGCAGCTTAGCGAGCGGCTGCTCGGCAATCAGGAGGATTTTCATCGCAATGTCAAAAGCGCCTATGCAGACCTGGCACAGTCGGTCGATCGGTCGCTGCGCGAGAGCTTGAGCCAGAGCGCGCATGCTGCCGGAGAAAGCATCAGGCCCGTGCTCGAGGCGACGATGAACGGCATCGCGCGCGATACGGCGGCCATGCACGAGCGCATGGCCGGCGCGGTGCAGACGCAACTTGACGGGCTTTCCGCGCGGTTTGACGCGGCAACCTCCAGCGTGGCCGAAACCTGGACGGCGGCGCTGAAAAGCCACGAGCAGGCAAGCGCCGGCGTCGTCGAGCAGGTGGGCCGCTCGCTGGAAGCCTTCAACGAGACGTTCGAGCAGCGCGCAGGTGCCCTCGTGGCGACGGTCGGCGAGGCCTACGCCAGCTTGCAGGCCGATCAGGCGGAACGCGACAGGCAGCGCCAGCAGGCGTGGACCCAGTCGCTGGAAGCAATGGCTGCGGCACTCACTCAGGAATGGCAGCAAGCGGGCGCTCAATCGCTTACCCAGCAGCAGAAAATCTGCGACGTCTTGACCCGCACCGCGCAAGACGTCGGCGAACAGGTACGCAGCGGCGCCCGCGATTCGCTCGCCGAGACGGCGCGCTTGATCACGTCCGCCGAGGAATTGATGCGCTCGCGTATCACAGCGGAAGCGCAGTGGATCGAACAGAATCGCGAGCGCATGGACCAGCTGGCCAGCCTGTTGCGTACCGAACTCGGCGCGCTCAGAGACGAGGAGGCGGCGCGAGGAAATGCGGCGCTTGAACGGATGGGGCAATTGCAAACAGATCTGTCCAGTCATTTTCAGGCCAGCATGCGCGACACGCTCGCCGAGACGGCGCGCTTGATCACGTCTGCCGAGGAGCTGATGCGCTCGCGTATCGCAGCGGAAGCACAGTGGATCGAACAGCATCGCGTGCGCATGGAGCAGCTGGCCGGCCTGTTGCGCTCCGAACTCGGCGCGCTCAAGGAGCAAGAGGCGGCGCGCGGCGACGCGGCCGTGGAGCGGCTGGGGCAATTGCAGGCTGCACTGGCAAGTCACCTGACCACGCTGGGCACAGCGCTGGAGGAACCGATCGCGCGGCTGATCGAAACGGCCTCGCAAGCGCCGCGCGCCGCCGCGGAGGTGATCGGGCAATTGCGCCAGCAGATATCGGGCAGCGTCGCGCGCGACAACGAACTGCTTGAGGAACGCAGCCGCATCATGGAAACCCTCAATGCGCTGCTCTCTGCCATCAACCACGCCTCGCTTGAACAGCGCGCCGCGATCGATTCCCTGGTAGCCTCTTCCGGGAACGCACTCAACGCGACCGCCAGCGCGTTTGCAGACAATGTGGCCGCCGAAGCCGCCAAGCTGACCGACATCGCCGCCAACGTCACCGGCAGCGCCGCCGACGTGGCGAGCCTGTCCGAAGCCTTCGGCTTTGCCGTGCAGTCGTTCAACGAAGCCAATGAAAAGCTGATCGAAAACCTGCAGCGCATCGAAGGCGCGATGGACAAGTCCATGTCGAGAAGCGACGAGCAGCTCGCCTATTACGTCGCCCAGGCACGGGAAATCATCGACCTTTCCATGATCTCGCAAAAGGAGATCGTCGAATCGCTGCGCCGGCTGCCGGCTAGGCAAGCCATGTCCGTCGAAGGGGACAGGTAATGGATCACGGTGACGCGAGCGTCGAAGATACCGCGCCGGTCTGGCCCGTTTTCGGCGACTTGATGTCGAGCTTGCTGGGCGCTTTCGTGCTGCTGCTGGTGGCCGTGGTGGCGGTCCAGATGGAACTGACCTCGCATCTGCAGGACGAAGTGAAAAAGCGTCAGCTCGAGGAACAGCGCCGCATGAGCCTGGAAAAAGCCCTGGCCATTCCGCTGGCATCGGGGCGCATCACATTGAACAACGGGCGCATCGGCATCAGCGGCCAAGTGCTGTTCGCGCTCAATTCGGACCAGCTGCAGCCGGAAGGCCGGCAACTGCTGAACAGCCTGGTCACGCCGCTGAGGGCTTACCTGACGGCGCGCGACGAGCTGCTCATGGTAAGCGGATTTACCGATGACAAGCCGATCCGGGGCGGCCCGTTCGCGGACAATTGGGAACTGTCGGCCCAGCGCGCCTTGACGGTCACCCGCACCCTGATCGAGGAAGGGATGCCGTCTTCCATGGTGTTTGCGGCAGCCTTCGGCGCCGAGCAGCCGGTCAGGCCCAACACCGACGACGACGCACGCGCGCAAAACCGGCGGGTGGAAATGGCGCCGGTGCCGAAAACCGCCAATACCAAGGCGAAGCCGCATGAGTGAGCCGGCACCGGGGAAAATCGCGGATGCGCCGATGGACGAATCGCACGAGATCGACGCGCTGCTCGCGCCCCTGCGCACGGCAGGCGCGGACCGGTTTGACCCCGTGCGCTGGCGCTACATCGAAGCGTTGGCGAAGCGCGCCGCGGCGCATCGCGCGAGCGCCGGATGCGTGCTCGGCGTCAGGCTGGCGCGGGCGCTGGCGGAGCTGAAAGAGCGATTCGACCTTGCACAACGCGATGCCGGCGAAGCCGTCGCCTGGAGCACGCAGCGCTATCCGCATGCGGCCGGCGATCTTCAGCAGCTCCTTGCCGCCGGTGATTTCAAAGGAGTGCGGCGATTGTCCGCTTCGCTGCGTGCCAGCGAACCAGGCGCTTCCCTGGGCGAACTGGTGCGCCGGCTTGATCAGCATTCCTCGGAAAATACCGGTGCGCTCCCGGGGCAGGGTGCCGGATCGCGTTCCGAGCTGAAGGCGGTGCGGGATTTCAGGAATACCTGGTCGAAGCTGAGCGTCGACATCCAAGTGGCGCGGGCGCTGGAGCAGGCGCCAAAGAATGCCGGGCCGATCAATTCCCACATGCTAGTGCTGCGTTCGCTGGAGTTGATGCGAGATATATCGCCCGATTATCTCAACCGCTTCATGTCTTACGTCGACACCTTGTTGTGCCTCGACCAGGGCGACCACGCCAAGCAGGCGCCGGCCAAAAAAACGCAGGCGGCGAGGGCGCCGAAAAAATGACATGCGCTGGACAATAAAAAAGCCGCTCGCGCGGCTTTTTTATTGTTACATGCCCGAGTAGTTCGGTCCACCGCCGCCTTCCGGCGTGACCCACACGATGTTCTGCGTCGGGTCCTTGATGTCGCAGGTCTTGCAATGCACGCAGTTCTGCGCATTGATCTGCAACCGGTCTTCGCCCGCATCGCTCTTGACGAATTCGTACACGCCGGCCGGGCAATAACGGCTTTCCGGCCCCGCAAACTTCGCCAGGTTGATCTTCACCGGCACCGACGGGTCTTTCAGCGTCAGGTGCGCCGGCTGGTTTTCTTCATGGTTGGTATTGCTCACGAACACACTCGACAGGCGATCGAAGGTCAGCTTGCCGTCCGGCTTCGGATACGCAATCTTCGCGCACTGGTCGGCCGGCTGCAGGTACACATGATCGGGCTTGTCGCGATGCAGCGTCCACGGCGGATTCTTCACTCCCAGCTTGGGCAGCAGCCATTGCTCGATACCCGTCATCAGCGGCCCCATCAGCGAACCCTTCTTGAACCACAGCTTGAAGTTGCGCGACTGGTCCAGCTCTTCCTTCAGCCAGCTGCTTTCGTAGGCTTGCGGATACGCCGCCAGCTCGTCGGCGGCACGGCCGGACGTCACCGCCGCAAAGACGGCTTCGGCACACAGCATGCCGCTCTTGATCGCGGTATGGCTGCCCTTGATGCGCGCCGCGTTCAGAAAGCCGGCATCGCAGCCGATGAGCGCGCCGCCCGGGAACACCAGCTTGGGCAGCGCCTGCGGCGTGCCGTTGTTGATGGCGCGCGCGCCATAGCTCAGGCGCTTGCCGCCTTCGAGATGGGCGCGGATGCTCGGGTGCGTCTTCCAGCGCTGCATTTCCTCGAACGGGCTCATCCATGGATTCTTGTAGTCCAGGCCAATGACGAAGCCGAGCGTGACCTTGTTGCCTTCCAGGTGATACAAAAAACCGCCGCCAAACGTCTCCTTGTCCATCGGCCAGCCGGCGGTGTGCACCACCAGGCCCGGCTTGGCTTTGGCCGGATCGATTTCCCACAATTCCTTGATGCCGATGGCAAAGCTTTGCGCATCGCGGCCGGCATCGAGCTGGTACTTGGCGATCAGCTGCTTGCCCAGATGGCCGCGCGCACCTTCGGCGAAGATCGTGTACTTGCCCAGCAATTCCATGCCGAGCTGGAAATTCTCGGTCGGTTCGCCATCCTTGCCGATGCCCATGTTGCCGGTGGCAACGCCGCGCACCGCGCCCTGCTCGTCGTACAGCACTTCGGCGGCGGTAAAGCCGGGGAAGATTTCGACGCCCAGCGCCTCGGCCTGCTGCGCCATCCACTTGACGACGTTGCCGAGCGCAACCACATAGCAGCCATCGTTGTGGAAGTTGCGCGGCACCAGGAAATCCGGGGTGCGCTTGGCGCCGGTTTCGCTCAGGAACAGGATGTCGTCGCCGGTGACGGGCTGGTTCAGCGGCGCGCCGAGCTCTTTCCAGTTGGGGAACAATTCATTCATGGCGCGCGGGTCCATCACCGCGCCCGACAGGATGTGCGCGCCGGGCTCGGACCCTTTCTCGAGCACCACCACCGACACGTCCTTGCCTTGTTCGGCTGCCAGCTGCTTGACGCGGATCGCCGTGGCCAGCCCGCCCGGGCCGGCGCCAACGATCACGACATCGTATTCCATCGACTCGCGCGGGCCATATTGTTCGAGAAGGGTTTCGTTTCGCATCATGGTTCCGGAAAGCCCTTTCGTCACAGCTGCCAAGCGTTGTCCGGGAAGTCGAGCGAGCTGCTGCCGCCGACGCGAATGGTTTCCCCGAGCGCCTGCGCGCGGACCAGGATGTGCTCGGCATAGAAGCGCGCCGACAAGGCGGTCGCCGTCAGCAGTTCCGGCTGCACCATGTCATGCGCCGCAGCCAGCAGTCTGCGCGCATGCATCCAGCCGCCGCACACCGTTCCCCATAATTCCAGGTAAGGAACCGCGCCGGCATAGGCCTCGCGCGGGTTGGTCTCGTTTTTCTCGTGCAGCCAGCGCACGATATTGCGCAGCGTGTCGCAACCATCTGCCAGGCGGGAGGAAAGCGCATTTGCCGTCGCATGATCGAGCAGGCGCAGCGCACGGATGTCCTGTTCGATCGAATCGATCAGCGACAGCGCAGCATTGCCCTTGTCGCGCAAGGTCTTGCGCCCGACCAGGTCGTTGGCCTGAATGGCGGTGGTGCCTTCATAAATCGTGAGGATGCGGGCGTCGCGGTAAAACTGCGCGGCGCCGGTTTCTTCGATGAAGCCCATGCCGCCGAATACCTGCAATGCGTCGTAGGTCACGCCTTGGGCGCTCTCGGTGAACCAGCCCTTGAGCACAGGGATCAGCAATTCCATCCGGCTCTGCGCGTGCGCACGCGCGCCGGCATCGACCGCGTCGGAGTGCGCGATGTCCTTTTGCATTGCTACATAGACGGCGAGCGCGCGCATCGCATCCACCTTGCTCTTCATCGACAGCAGCATGCGCCGCACGTCCGGGTGGCGGATGATGGTCTTGCCATGGCTGCCATCCTCACCGACGGCGCGCCCCTGCACGCGTTCCTGCGCGTAGCCGAGCGCGTGCTGGTAGGCGCGCTCCGAAATCGACAGGCCCTGCAATCCGACGGCGAAGCGCGCTTCGTTCATCATGATGAACATGTATTCGAGCCCGCGGTTTTCTTCGCCGACCAGATAGCCTACGGCACCCTCCTGTTCGCCGAACAGCATCACCGCGGTCGGGCTGCCGTGGATGCCTAGCTTGTGTTCGATCGACGCGCAGCGCGCATCGTTGCGTTCGCCGCAGCTGCCGTCGGGCTTCACCAGGAACTTCGGCACTACGAACAGCGAGATGCCCTTGACGCCCTTGGGCGCATCCGGCGTGCGGGCGAGCACCAGGTGGACGATGTTCTCGGCGAAGTCGTGTTCGCCATAAGTAATGAAAATCTTTTGTCCGCTTACCCGATAGCTGCCGTCCGGCTGGCGCACCGCGCGGGTCTGCACCGCTGCCAGGTCGGAGCCGGCGCCCGGTTCGGTCAGGTTCATCGTGCCGGTCCATTCGCCGCTGACGAGCTTCGGCAGATAGGTTGCCTTGAGCTCGTCGCCGGCCGCCGTCAGCAAGGCTTCCACCGCTCCGTTGGTCAGCATCGGACACAGCGCGAAGCTTACGCTGGCGGCGTGCCACATTTCCTCAACCACGGTCGACAACACCGAGCACAACGCCTGGCCGCCGTATTGCTCGGGAAAGCGCAAGCCGTTCCAGCCGCCGTCGCGGAAAGCGTGGTATACCTCCTTGAATCCGTTTGCGGTCGTCACCTCGCTGTTGTCCCAGCGCGCGCCCTGTGTGTCGCCGCTGCGGTTGATCGGGGCGATGCGTTCGCGCGCGAATTTGCCTGCTTCGTCGGCGACCGCAAGCGCGGTGTCGACGTCGAGCTCGATGCCGCATTGTTGCGCGTGACGGTCGAAGTGAAAGACATGCTTGAGCAGAAATCCGATATCGCTCAGCGGTGGTTGGTATTGGCTCATGATGATTCCCTGATTCTGTTTTCTGTCAATGTGAAACGGCGCTGGCCGCAGGCCGCGCCGCCGCGTGCGCGGAGCCGACCTTGACCAGTGCCTCGCCGTCGATGACGGTCTGGCCGCGCACCATGCAGGTGGTCTCCAGCAGCACGCGCCGTTTTTCTGCCAGGACTTCCTTGACGGTGACGGTCGCGTGTACGGTGTCGCCGGGTCGCACCGGCGCCCGGAAGTTCAGGCTCTGGTTAAGGTAGATCGCGCCTGGTCCGGGCAGCTTGTTGGCGATCGCGGCCGAGATGACGCTGGCTGTCAGCATGCCGTGTGCGATGCGCCCGGAGAAGGGGGTGGCCTGCGCGAATTCGTGGTTGATGTGGACCGCATTGTTGTCGCCGGAGACGCCGGAAAACAGGACGATGTCGGCCTCGGTGATGGTTTTGGAAAACGTCGCTTTCATGCCGACCGAGAAATCCTCGATCTCTAGCCCGCCCAGGGTATTCATGCCTTGCATCCTTTGCTAGCGTTGTTGCGTGATCCGGTGGAGAAGAGGGCGGCTTTCGTGAACGGAAGGCCGCCCGCAGTCGATGCTTATGCCGCTGCCGCCTGGCCGGCGCGCTCACGCAGCAGGAACTTCTGCAGCTTGCCGGTCGAGGTCTTAGGCACCGGGCCGAACACCACCGATTTGGGCACCTTGTAATGCGCGAGATGTTCGCGGCAATAGGCGCGGATATCGTTTTCCGTGGCACTCTGGCCTTCCTTTAGCTGGATGAAGGCGCACGGCACCTCGCCCCATTTCTGGTCCGGCTTGGCCACCACGGCGACCACTTCCACGGCCGGATGGCGGTACAGCACGTCCTCGACCTCGATCGAGGAAATGTTCTCGCCGCCGGAAATGATCACGTCCTTGGAACGGTCCTTGATGCGCACGTAACCGTCCGGGTCGACCACGGCAAGGTCGCCGGTATGGAACCATCCGCCGGCGAACGCTTCCTCTGTCGCGGCGTGGTTTTTCAGATAACCTTTCATCGTGATGTTGCCACGGAACATGATTTCGCCGATGGTCTGGCCGTCCCACGCCACCGGCTGCATCGTCATCGGATCGAGTACCGTGAGCGCTTCCTGCATCGGGCTGGCCACGCCCTGACGCGCATTCAGGCGCGCGCGTTCGTCCAGCGGCAGTTCGGACCAGTTGTCGTGCTTGGCGCACACTGCGGCAGGACCGTAGGTTTCGGTCAGCCCGTAGACGTGGGTGATGTCGAAGCCGAGGCGCTCCATGCCTTCGATGGTCGAAGCCGGCGGCGCGGACCCGGCGATGAAGCCGGCGACCTTGTGCTGGATGCCTTCGCTCAGCCCGGCGGGCGCGTTGATGAGCATGTTATAGACGATCGGCGCGGCGCACATGTGGGTGACGCGATGGGTGCGGATCGCATCGAAGATCAGCGCCGGATCGACGCGGCGCAGGCAGACGTTGGTGCCGGCGTTGGCTGCCATGGTCCATGGGAAGCACCAGCCGTTGCAGTGGAACATGGGCAGCGTCCACAGATACACCGAGTGCTGCGGCATGCTCCATGACACGATGTTGGAAACCGCGTTGAGGTAGGCGCCGCGGTGGTGATAGACCACGCCTTTCGGGTTGCCGGTCGTACCCGAGGTGTAGTTCAGCGCGATCGCATCCCATTCGTCCGGCGGCAGGCTCCATGCGAAATCCGGATCGCCTTCCTGCAGCAATTGTTCGTATTCGATTTCGCCCACGTGTTTTCCGCCTTCGTACAGCGCGTCGTCGATGTCGATCACCAGCGGGCGCGGACCGTCCAGCAGCGCCAGCGCCTTGTCGATGGTGCCGCTGAATTCGCGGTCGGTGAGCAGCACGCGCGCCTCGCCGTGCTTGAGCTGGAAGGCGATCGCTTCGGCGTCGAGGCGGATGTTGAGCGTATTGAGCACGGCGCCGATCATCGGCACGCCGAAGCTCGCTTCATAGGTCGCCGGGATGTTTGGCGCCATGACGGCGACCGTGTCGCCCGCGCCGATGCCGCGTCGCTGCAGGGCGCTGGCCAGGCGGCGGCAGCGGGCATAGGTTTCGGACCAGGTGATGCGGCGCTCGCCGTGGATCAGCGCGATTCGCTGCGGGTAGACGGCCGCGGCCTTGGCCAGGAAGCTCAGCGGCGACAGCGAGGTGTAGTTGGCAGCATTCTTATCAAGGCCTGTGCTGTAGGGATTGGTTGTGGTGGTGGGCACGATGATGTCTTTCTGTTCTCGGTTGAATTGTTGGGAGAAGATCAAACGACGTACTTATCTTTTGGCGGCGGCGATCGGCTCGACCAGGTGCTTTTCCTTGGTCGCGTGGACTGCCGGACCCTTGCGGATCAGGCCGAACGGCTTGCCCAGCGGGAGCAGCGTGCGACCGAAATAGCTGTTCAGGAACACGGCGCCGGCGCAGTAAAAGCCGAGCAGCGAAATCGCCAGTTCCGAATAGGCGGCAAGGGTGCTGAAGAAGGGCGCATTGATGCCGAAGATGCTCAGCGCCAGCGAAGGCAGCAGGACGTTAATCAGCACCAGGATCGCGGCGAACACCTTGTTGGCTTCGAAGGCGGCCACCATGATGAACAGCGAAAAGATGAAATAGCCGATGCAGGCCACGCCGAGCTGCCTGCCGTCGGCCTTGTCGCCGATGGAGCCGAGCCAGCCTAGGCCAGTGGCCCAGTGCATCGCCACGGCGATCCAGAACAGCCCGTAGGCGCCGAGCACAATAGCGCCGAAGTAGTTGTTCTTCTTGAAATCGATGGACGAGGCCCAGATCTGCGCGATCGAGCCGAGGAACAGCGCCCATGGAATGAGATAGACGCTGCCGGTGGTCCAGCCCATTTTTTGCGAGGCCGCGACAAAGGTCACCATCGACAGGCCGAACACGCCGAGCGAGGTGGGGTCGGACATGATGATCTTGGTTTCGGTGACCGGGGTCGAAGTGGATGCTTGCATGGTATGTCTCCTGAAGTTGATGGGATGTTGCTGTGAACTGGTGCGGACGCGTTGATCCGCCAGGCGTGCGCACCGGATGCAGACGCACGCTTGATATGTGTTTTTTCTTGGGAGCGGCGGAAAATTCCGCGGGAGGGCTACGTATCCATGGCCAGCGCGCGGAAATGCGGAGCTTGCCGTGTGCCCCAGTAGCCGGCCCGGATGCAGGCCAGGCAGCGTGCCGAGAAGCGGGCGTGGCCCGGCTGCGGCGCGAAAAATTCCGGGTCGGCCGGCCAGTATTCGAGACATGCCGCGCAGCGCATTTCTGTGCCGATTTCCGTTTCGATCGTACGGGGCCTGCCGAACACGTTAATGTCTCCCTCCAGATGGGTTCTGAATGACGAAATGCTGCCTTGGTGTCGTGCCGGGGGAAGATCCTTCCCCCGGTCTTTTACCCGCGCCATGCGCGCGGTAGCGGCCTGGCCGGATGACGCATACCGTGCCGCCGATCGCGCCGGTTTGCTTGTCAACTTGATATGTGAAGGGAATTCTAGGAAGGAATGATTACGCAATCGTTTCGCAAATGTTGCGAAACGTAACAATGCAACTTGAAGTGTGTTGCATGCATTAAGGGATCATTTTATTGATTTTTGTCAGAATGTACAGAGGGAAAGTACGTAGTGCGGATGTTAATGCCGCTGCGCGTGCCTGTTTTTGTTTCGATAAGAAAAAGGGCGTACCGGAGTACGCCCTTGAAGGCTGCGATGCATGCCGCCGCAGCGGGCGGCAGCGCCAAGGTGGCGGCTAATTGACGCCGACCGGCTTGCGGATCGCCGGATCATTGGCTGCTTTTCGTTCGGACGTTGCCGCACGCGCCGCGAATCGCGTGCCGCCGTTGCCGAGTCCGGCGGCGTCGGCGGCGACGTTCGCCGCTTCCAGCAGCCAGATATCCTTGGCGTTTTTGCGTACTGCGTCAACCGGCGGGTCTTCGTCAACGTCGTTTTCGTCGGGCAGGGCAGTTTCCGGTTTCCCGTCCTTTTTCACGCCCGGCGCTTCCGTCTTGAAGGCTGTCTTGTTGTTGTCGCCACCCGGCTTGTCCGCCGTCTTGCGCAGCTTGAGCCGCGCCTCGCGCAGGTCGCGCTCCTTGGTGCGTTCGGCTTCGTTAAGCGAAAGCACGGCTTTCTTGCGCAGTGCCTTGAGCTCGGCGATATCCTCGATGAGGTACTGGAATTCCTTGTCCTGGGCGATACGTGCCGCATGACGGGCTTTCAGCAGCGGCACCAGGCCCGACATGTCGCCGGCCGGTGCATAGCTGGCCGCCCGGATCTGGCTCCAGGGCAAAGCATTATCGAAGCTCGACTCGCCGAAACGCTCGGTGTCCGAGATGGCGGGAAATGCGATATCTGGCGTGACGCCGCGCAGCTGAGTCGTTCCACCGTTGATCCGGAAAAACTGGGCGATGGTCATCTTGAGTTCGCCGAACGTCGGCTTTTCGTTGTGCGCCATCTGGTCGAGGTCGATGATGGTCTGAACCGTGCCCTTACCGAAGCTCGGCTCGCCGATGACCACGCCGCGCCCGTAATCCTGGATCGCCGCAGCGAAGATCTCGGATGCGGATGCCGAGCCGCGGTTGATCAGCACGCCAAGCGGACCGTCCCAGGCGCGCCTGGCCGTACTGCTGGCATCGATTCGTACCTGGCCTTGGGCATTGCGCTCCTGCACCACCGGCCCCATGCCGGTAAACAGGCCGGTCAGCGCCACCGCTTCGTCGAGCGAGCCGCCGCCGTTGTTGCGCAGGTCGATCAGCACCGCGTCGACCTTGTCCTTCTTGAGTTCTTCCAGCAGGCGCTTCACATCGCGCGTGGCGCTGCGGAATTCCTTTTCGCCCTTGCGGCGCCCGTCAAAATCCTGGTAGAAGGCGGGCAGGGTGATGACGCCGACCTGGCGCGTGACGCCGTCCTGCTTGACCTGGAGAATGGATTTCTGGGCGGCCTGCTTGTCGAGGCTGATCTTGTCGCGCACCAGTATCACCTGCTTGTGCTTGCCGTCGGGGCCGGCGTCGGCAGGCAGCACGTCGAGGCGCACCGTGGAATCCTTGGCACCGCGGATCAGCTTCACGACTTCGTCCAGCCGGGTGCCGACCACATCCACGATCTGACCGTCCGCGCCTTGCCCGACGCCGACGATGCGGTCGCCGACCTGCAGCTTGGTCGAGAGCGCGGCCGGCCCGCCCGGCACCAGCTCGCGGATCGTCGTGTACTCGTCCTTTTCCTGCAGCACGGCGCCGATGCCGAACAGCGACAGCCGCATCGAGATGTCGAAATCTGCCGATGCCGCCGGGCTGAAATAATCGGTGTGCGGATCGACCGAAGTCGCGAACGCATCCATGAACACCTGGAAGGCATCCTCGCTCTTGGACTTCTGGATGCGCGACAGCGACTTGGCATAGCGCTTGTCGAGCGTGTCCCGGATCGCCTTGTCGTTCTTGCCCGCAAGCTTCAATTGCAGCCAGTCGTTCTTGACGCGCTTGCGCCACAGATCGCGCACTTCGTCGTCGGTTTTCGGCCAAGCGGCCTTGTCGCGGTCGAACTGGAAGTTTTCGTTCCTGGCGAAGTCGAGCGGCTGCTTGAGCAAGTCGCGCGCATAGGCGAGGCGATCGGCGACGCGCTGCTCGTACCGGTTGAACATGGCAAACGGCGTGCGCAGGTCGCCGTGGTCGAGGTCGTCGGCAAGCTTTTGCCGCGCGCCGGAGAATTGGTCGATGTCGGCCTGGACGAAAAAGAGCTTTTCCGGATCCAGCGATTTCAGGTAGCGATCGAAAATCCGCTCCGACGTCGCGGCATCGAGCGGTATCGGCCGGTACGGGAACCGCTTGAAGATGTTGGCAGCGAGATGGGCTGTCTGGATTTGCTGCTGGGACGGCGACAGCTGAGGCGGGGAGGAGGGTTCCAGGGCGGCGACATTGGCCGCCGCGACGAACGCCAGGATTATTGACAGCAGTTTACGCTTCATGCGGGCCCTCTGGTGGTGAACGCCACCAAGTATAAGGCCAATACCGCATGCCGGTTTGGCGCGCATGCAGGGCTTATGCGCGATCCCCGTCGGCAAACATATGCCGGTGTACAGCGTCATTCCGATTTGCCATCAAAAGGAGTTGACCATCTGCAACTCATGATTGATAATTATTCTCATTTGCATTAACTCATTCCGACCAGCCCGCCATTTTGCCCAAAATGGCCCTCTTTTTTCGGTGGTTGGGAGCGATATTTTTCAAGTCTTGGGAGATTGACCACATGGCCGCCATCAAAAGCCACACACCTCTTACCGCGCAACGCCTGAAGTGCGCGACCGCCGTTTCGCTCGCCGTACTGGCCTTTCCCGGCGTATTGCATGCGCAGCAAGCCGCGGCCGGCGCCAAGGATGACGTCACGCTGGAAACGATCCAGGTCAGCGGCGACTGGCTCGGCACCGGCCTGGAAAACAGCGTCAAGAGTTTCGGCGGGGCGCGCACGGTCGTGAAAAAGGATGAGATCCAGGCCACCGGCGCGACCAGCATCGGCGACGTGCTGCGCCGCATTCCTGGCGTGCAGTCCACCGACAATTCGAGCACCGCCGGCAGCGCGATTTCGCTCAACATCGGCGTGCGCGGCATGACCGGGCGCCTGACCCCGCGTTCGACCGTGCTGCTCGACGGCATTCCGCTTGCCGTCGCGCCTTATGGCCAGCCGCAACTGTCCTTTGCCGCGGTCAGCCTGAACAATATCGAATCGATCGACGTCGTGCGCGGCGGCGGCGCGGTGCGCTACGGCCCGCAGAACGTCGGCGGGATCATCAACTTCAAGACCCGCTCCATTCCGGCAAAGCCGGGACTGTCCGGCGACGCGACCATCCGCCAGGACTCGTTCGGCGAAGGCGGTTCGAAGACCTCGTACAGCGCCTTCATCGGCGACCAGCTCGACAACGGCCTCGGCCTGGCGCTGCTCTACTCCGGCTCGGATGGCCAGACCTGGCGCAAGGACGCCGACGAGCGGTTCAACGACGTCGCCATCAAGTTCCGCAAGGAGCTGAGCCCGAGTTCCGAGCTGTACGGCAAGGTGTCGTACTACGACGTGCGCTCCAGGACGCCGGGCGGCCTGAGCGTGGCGCAATACAATGCCGATCCATTCCAGAACACCCGTCCCACCGATTACTGGAGCGGAGACCGCAAAGGGATCGATGTCGGGTACATCAACAACCTGTCGGACACACAGGAATTCGAAATCCGCGCGTACTACAACGAAAGCTTCCGCAAGAGCGTGCTGATCAACGCGGCGCGGACTTCCTTGGGGCATCAGCCGCGCACCTATGAAGTCACCGGCATCGAGCCGCGTTACACCCAGCGCATCAACCTCGGCAACACGACCAACGATGTCACGGTCGGCTACCGTTACCTGCGCGAGCGCGGCACCGACACGGTGATCGACCAGGCAATCTCGACCGGCGTGCAAAAGATCACGAGCCTCGCCGAGAACTCCACGGATGCCCAGGCTCTTTACCTCGACGACAAGATCGCCTTCGGTTCCTGGCGCGTCACGCCGGGAGTACGCTTCGAGCATATCGAGTCGGTGCGCGAAGACCGTTTGAATGCGAGCAACCCGGATCGTGTCGTCACCAACAACAAGCCGCTGCCGTCCCTCAACGTCTCCTACCTGCTCAATCCGTCGGCGACCTTGTTCGCCAACTACGGCACGTCGTTTGGCGCGGTGCAGAATACGCAGTTGAACACGCCGCAGGCCAACGAGCTCAAGCCGGAACTGGCGAGGACCATCGAGGCTGGCGCACGCTGGTCCGACAAGAAGCTGTCGGCGGAAGTGACCGCGTTCCAGATCCGTTTCGACAATCAGATCCAGACCACCGGTTCGGGCATTAACGCCGTATCCACCAATATCGGCGAAACCAAGCACGACGGCATCGAGACCGCGGTCGACTACGCATTCGACAAGTCGGGCGCGCTGGCGGGACTGAGCGTGTTCGCCAACTACACGTATGTGCGCGCACTGCAGGAGTCGGGCGTCAACGCCGGCAAGGACGTGCCGTTCTATTCGCGCAATACCGACACCATTGGCGCGCGCTACCAGATCGGCCAGTGGGCCTTCAACCTGTCGAGCACGCACCAGAGCCGCCAGTTCTCCGACAACGCCAATACGGCGGCCGAGAATGCCAGCGCCAGCGTCGGCGAGATTCCCGGCTTTCGCGTCTGGAATGTCCAGGCCAGCTGGAAGGTGCCGGGCGCCAAGGGCTTCGACGTGCTGGCAGGCGTGAACAACCTGGCCGACAAGCGTTACTACACGCGTAACGTCGACAGCAACGCCGGCCGCATGGTGGGCGCTCCGCGCACCGTGTACGTGCAAGGACGCTACACTTTCTGACGGGCGCCTAAACAGCGCGATGCCGTGGTAGCCGTGGCCGGTCCTTCGTCGACCGGCCTTTTCATTTTTAACTTGGCGCCATCGACCGCGCCGCCAAAAAACATCCTCCCTTCATCTGGCGCAACGCGCGTCCCGCATCGGCGCCGCTATATCTTCCCGTCCAGTTCGTAGCGCGCCGGCATGCGTTCCAGGTTTGCGGCACGAAGGCCGGGAACGCGGACGCTTCTCGCGTCATCCAATGCCATGTCTTCAGCAAGCAGGAAAGCGGCAACGATGATGCTTCCCTCCGAAAAGAAAGCAGTCAACGCCGACTGCTCCGACGCCGAGCTCGCCGCGCGTATTGCCGCAGGTGAGCATGGCGCATTCACGCTATTGATGCGCCGCTACAATCGCCGCCTCTATCGCACCGCACGCAGTTTCATCAAGGACGATGCCGAAGCGGAAGACGTGCTGCAGGATGCGTATGTCCTGGCCTACCGCAGCATCGGCACGTTTCGCGGCGAAGCAGCGTTGCTGACCTGGCTTACCCGCATCGTCGTCAACGAGGCCGCCGCACGCCTGCGCAAGACAGCCCGCCGCGCCGAATTGTTCCGTATCGACGGCGGCGAACTCGACCTCGATGCGGCCGAGGTGGGGGAGGGCGCGCCCGATCGCCCGGAACATGCCGCCATGCGCGCCGAGGCGCGCGCCCTGATCGAAAAAAAGATCGACGAGCTGCCCGCGGCCCTTCGCATCGTGTTCGTGCTGCGCGCGATGGAGGAGCTGAGCGTGGAAGAAGTCGCCGCCTGCCTGAACATTCCGCAAGCCACGGTGCGCACCCGCTTTTTCCGCGCCAGGAGCGTGCTGCGCGAAGCGCTGTCACGCGAGATCGACTTTGCGTTCGAGGATGCGTTTTCGTTTGCCGGCGCGCGCTGCAACCGCATCGTGGCGGCCGTGACCGATCGTCTCGGGAACTCGCGGGAAGGCGGCGCCCGCAGCAAATTGCCGGCCAACGTTTTGAGAGAGGACGCATCATGAAGATCACTCGCAGCGCGGCATTCATCGCATCCGCCTTCGCCGGCGGCCTGCTCGCCGCATTGAGCCTGTCCGGCGCGGCAAACAACGGCAAGCAGGGCGCCACGCTTTCGCAGATCGACGAGGGGCGCGACATATTCCGGTTCGACACCTTCGGCGACGAAGCATTCTGGGGCGACACGCTGCAGCTGCACAAGGCGATCGCGGGTGAAAAAAACGGCGGCGTCGGCCCCGGCGTGAGCCCACGGACGGCACTGGCGGTCGGCCTGAAGGTCGATGCCGATGCGCTGCCGGCCGACCTGCAGCAGCAGCTCAACAGCGGCAAGGTAGACCTGGACGATCCGGCGACCACGGTCGCCCTGCTCAAGCTGAATGCGGTGGTCGGCGTCAAGGGCATATTCGATTCGAACGGCAACCTCAAGTCGATGGGCGTGCAATGCGCGCTGTGCCACTCCACCGTGGACGATTCGCTGGCTCCCGGCATCGGGCGGAGGCTCGACGGCTGGGCCGCGCGCGACCTCGATATCGGCAAGATCATTTCGCTCGCGCCCAACTTGCGCCCCTACACCGACCTGCTGGGCGTGGACGAAGCCACGCTCAAGAAGGTCCTCGCCAGCTGGGGGCCGGGCCGCTTCGATGCCATCCTCGACAAGGATGGCAAGGCGTTCCGGCCGGACGGCAAGCCTGGGGCAACGTTGATCCCGCCGGCGTTCGGCCTGGCCGGCGTCAACCTGCACACCTGGACCGGGTTCGGTTCCGTGCCGTACTGGAATGCCTATGTCGCCGTGACCGAAATGCACGGGCGCGGCACCTTCTTCGATGCGCGCCTGGCCGATGCGGCGCAGTATCCGATCGCCGCCAGGAGCGGCAGCAGCGATGTGCGCAACACGCCGGACCAGGTCACGTCGAAGCTGCCGGCGCTGCATGCCTACCAGCTTTCGCTTCCCGCGCCCAAGCCGCCGCAGGGCAGCTTCGACGAGGCGGCCGCCGCGCGCGGCAAGATCGTCTTCGACGGCCGTGGGCAGTGCGCGTCATGCCATGTAGCGCCGCTGTTTACGGAGCCGGGCAACAACCTGCATGCGCCGGCCGAAATCGGCATCGACTCGTTCCAGGCCGACCGCTCGCCCACGCACATGTACCGCACCTCGCCGCTGGCCGGACTATGGACGCACCAGAAGCCGGGCTTTTACCATGACGGGCGATTCGCCACGCTGCGCGACGTGGTCGAGCACTACAACACCCAACGGAAACTGGCGTTGACCGATCAGGAGAAGGCCGACCTGGTCGAATATCTGAAGTCGATCTGACGCGGCGATCATCGGCCCGCGACGGCGGGGCCGGCGGTGTTCAGTTCGCTCCGGCCCCAATGCTCGCGGCACCACTGCGCGAATTCCGCGGCCGGCAGCGGCCGGCTGAACCAGTAGCCCTGCGCCTGGTGACAGCCGTGCTCCTGCAGGTACCGCAGCGCGGTTTCCGACTCGATGCCTTCGCCGTGGACTTCGAGCTGCAGGTTGCGGCCGAGCGTGATGATTGCGTCGGTCACGGCGCGGCTGGCCTGGTCGCGCTCGATGCGCCGCACGAATGACTGGTCGACCTTTAGCTTGTCGAGCGGCAGGGCGGACAGGCTGGACAGGCTGGAATAGCCGGTGCCGAAATCGTCGAGCGCCACCTTTACCCCGAGCGCCTTGATGCGGTTGAGGATCCTCACCGCCTCGTCGATGTTTTCCATGATTGCGCTCTCGGTCACCTCGATTTCCAGCGAGGCCGGGTCCATCCCGGTGTCGGCGAGGATTCTGCTGAGCCTGTCGGCGAATTTCTGCTGCCGGAACTGGAGCGGCGACACATTGATCGCGATCGTGGTGTTCAGACCCTGGTCGAGCCATGCCTTGTGCTGGCGGCATGCCTCGATCGCCACCCATTCCCCCAGCGGCCCGATCAGGCCGGCCGCTTCGGCGACGGGAATGAAGCGGTCGGGACCGATTGCCTCGCCGTCGTCGTCCAGGCGCAGCAGCGCTTCGGCGCCTACCAGGCGGTTGCTCCGGATATCGATGACCGGCTGGTAGTGCAGCCGCAGGGCGTGCTGCTTGAGCGCCTTCTTGAGTCTCTGCTCGACCAGCAGCGCCTGCTCGGCGCGCCGGTCGAGCTCGGCCCGGTAGTACTGATAGCCGGCCCGGCCGGTGTGCTTGGCCTGGTACATCGCCAGGTCGGCGGTATGGATCAGCGCGTTCATGTCGACGGCGTGGTCCGGGAAGCAGCTGATGCCGATCGATGGTGATAGCGACAGTTCCAGCGCCTCGATCCTGAAAGGCCGGCTGATGCTCTCGATCACATGCCGCGCCACGGCATCGGCCCGGTGCAAGCCTTCCCCCAGGTGCGGCAGGATGATGACGAACTCGTCGCCGCCGAGGCGCCCGACCAGGTCTTCGTCGCGCGTGCATTCGAGGAGGCGCCCGGCTACCGCCTGCAGCACCCGGTCGCCGGTCTCGTGCCCGTACAGGTCGTTGATCGGCTTGAAGCGGTCCAGATCGATGAACAGCAGCGCGCCACGGCTGTGGTTGCGCCGCGACGCGGCCAGCACGTGGCCGCCGTACTCGAACACCAGCGCACGGTTGGGCAGCCCGGTCAGCGCATCGTGCAGGGCGGCGTCGCGCATCTGTTCCTCGGATGTCCGCAGCCTTTCCTCGGCCTGCTTGCGCTTGGTGACGTCGAGCACCGTGCCGCGCACCGCGATCACCTCGCCGCCGTCGCCACGCACCGCCTGGCACTTGAAATTGAGCCAGAGCATGCTTCCGCCGGCGTGATAGGCCTGTTCCTCCAGGTCATGTTCCTCGCCGGTGCGTATCGTGTCCTGCAGCGCGGTGTTCAGCCGTTGCCACGATGCCTCCGGCAGCAGCGTGCCGCGCATTTCCGGCATGGGAGGAACCTCGCAGCCGTAGATTTCGCGCAGCGTATCCGATACCTGGATCGTGCCGGTGCGCAGGTCGAGGTGCCACGTACCGAACCTGGCCAGCCGATGAGCTTCGGCCAGCTCGGTTTCCTTGGCGCGGATGATGGCGGCGCGTTCCTGCAGCAGGCTGCCGGCGCGGCCGATCGCGTCGGCCACGTCGCAGGCTTCCTTGACATGGACCGGCGGCACCGGCATCGATCTGCCTTCTCCCAGCGCGGCCGCGGGTTCGCTCAGGACCTCGAACGAGTACGCGATGCGGCGGCCGACAAAGCGGGCCCAGACCAGCCCGATGCCGAACAGCGCCGCCACGCCGATGGCGAGCAGCAACAGGGTGCGCCACAGCGGCCCCATGATGGACTCGCGCGGAATGCCGATGGCCACTCCCCAGTTGGTGACGGACGAGCGGCTGTAGAACGTGATGACCGGCGTGCCTTCCTGGGTGAGTGCCTCGAGCGTACCCTGGCTGGTGGCCGTCAGCGCCTGGCGCAGCGCGGGGACGGTCTTCTTGCCGACGAACTGGTCGGCGGCATGGCTGCGCCCGACGATCGTGCCGGCGCTGTTGATCACCGCCACCACCCAATCCGGCGGCATGTCCTGCGACTGCAGAAGCGCATTGAAATGGTCGGTCAGGATGCCGATACCTAGCACATAGGCAATCTTTCCATTGATTTCAACGGGAACATCCACGCTCATGATCGGGCGCTTCAGTACGCCGCCGGTGAAAATGTCTGAAATCGCCGGCACCCCGGTCGCCAGCACCTGGTCGATGTTTTCCCGGACGGGTTCTCGCGGCAGTGGCGTGCCGTAGGGCACGGCGGTATTCAGGACGAGGCGTCCCCCGGCATCGCGCAGGACGACATTGACGCCAAGGGCGGACAGCGCCACGAATTCCCGCGCGCGCGCGTGAAAGCCGGCGAAGTCGTGTTCGGCGATCGAACGTGAAGTGGCAAGGACCTGCCCGGCGGTCTGCGCCTGCAGCAAATGACTGTCGACGGCTTGCGTCAGGGCCCGCGCCGTCCGGAGCAAGTCCCTTTCCCGTTGCGCGCGCTCGGCACGGTACTCGTACAGGAAAAGGATGCCGGCGCCGACCACTCCCGGCAGCAGGCAGGCCAGCACCAGCCACGTGAGCAGGGTTCGCACCGACCAATTGGTTCCGGAAAATATTTTGTGGCGCAATATTCGGCCCAGGAGCGTGCCAGATAGAAAAATTCGCAAACGTCCGACTTCCATGTCGCCACGTTCGACCCGTTGCACGCTGAATAATTCGCTGCGTGGCACAAAGACAAGGCGTTGCATCAAACCCTTGATAAGAAAAAAGTTACTGCTAGAATGCCAATCTTTTTATTTCCAAAATTACACGAAAAGCCATGACCAAGACTTACCAGCGACTCAAGAAACAGATGGAAAACCTGCGGAAAGAGACCGTACGCCGCATCAAGGAAATCATGGAGCAGCACGACATCCGGGTGGAACAGCTGGCCGCTGACATTGCCACCACGCCCGCGCGCGTTGCCAACAAGGTCAAGACCGCCGTCGGTCTAAGCTCCACCAAGCAAAAGTCCGCGCAGCCTGCAAAGAAAGCAAAAGCCGCAACGTCGACCAAGGCGGCGCCTGCGAAGAAAGCGGCCGCCGCGAAGAAGGCTGCGCCAGCAACGAAACCTGCGGCCACAAAGAAAAAGCCCACCGCAAAGAAAGCTGAGCCGGTGACGAAGTCGGCCACCACGAAGAAGGCGGCAGCCGCGAAGAAGGCCGCCCCGGCCGCAAAGTCGGCGCCGGCGAAGAAAGCAGCCACGGCAACGAAGGCCGCTCCCGCCAAGAAGACGGCAGCAAAGCCGGCTGCAACCAAGGCAGCACCTACCGCCGGCAAGACCGTAGTAAAGAAGGCGGCTGCAACGAAGGCAGCGCCGGCAAAGAAAGCCGTTGCACCGAAAAAGCCGGAGCCCGCTGTAAAGGCGGCCCCGGCAAAGAAAGCGGCACCCGAAGCGAAGGCCGCGCCGGTAAAGAAAGTGGCAGTTGCGAAGAAGGCCGTTCCGGCAAAGAAGGCCGTTCCGGCAAAGAAGGCAGTAGCCGAAAAGAAATTGGATACGGCAGCGCAGGCTGTCACCGCGGCGATGCCCGCAGCGGTAACGCCGACGCCGCAGGTAACCGCCGTCGCGCCGGCGGTCAATCCGGCGACTACGGCACCGGCAGTACCGTCAACCCCCGCCGTGACCCAGTAATACCCTGTCAGGTATCCAAGAAAAACCCGGCCCAGCCGGGTTTTTTTATGCCGGAAAGTGCCGCAATGAACTCAATCACATTGTTGAAGTCACACATCGGCATGACAAATTATCAATGAGTCGAATCGATTCACGGTCCCGTTCAGAAAGGAGAACAACATGAATGCAATGAAACTGTTCGTCATCTGCGCCTTCGGAGTTGCCGTCACCACCGGATGCGCGTCGTCGTCGAAGTCGCCGGCGGTCGCCGCCGCGCAAAAAGGCGTGCAAACCGGGAAAGTGACCGCCATCGAATCGGTCGCCGTGGTCGATCAATCGGTGGCTACGACCAGCTCCGGCAGCAGCGCTGTCGTCACCACCGCAAGCGGCGGGCCGGAAGCCGTCACCGTGCTCTTCGCCGACGGTTCGCAACAACGCTATATCGTCGAGCGCCCGACCACCTCCTTCAAAGTCGGCGCACCGATCAATGTCATCACGAATGGCGATCGCATCACGCTCGTGTCGCCCCAGCAGTAAAGATAGATTCAAAGAAAAAGGCCCGGTCTTGCGACCGGGCCTTTGAAATTTTTGGCTCCCCGAGCTGAATAAATCAGGTGACTGGGGACTATATTTATCGTTTAACTAAACTACACAACCGGGATTGATGAGTAACCATAAGAAATCCTTACGCCTTTCGCGCATCGCATGCATCAATTGCTGCTTTCTGGGCTTTAGTAATCAACTTAAGTGACTTCTTAGGGTTTTCTGTAGCGTAGGACATCAGCAATCAGCGGGCTATGAATCAGTGGCAGGATATCGCGGGACGGCATCGCACATCGCAATAACCACAACCACCTAGGTTGGTCGCGCAGCCGTCGTCATTGGGATTCACGAACACAAAGCGCGTCCCGCCGGTATTAAGTTGTACGAAATCCAGAACCGTGCCATCCAGCAGTGCTGCATGGGCAGGTGTAATTACGACCTTGACGCCTTGCGATTCCATTTGCAGATCACCGGGCCGCAGTTCGTCGAAGCCCATGCCATGAATGACCGCACCACATTCATCGCGTCGACCAGTCACGCGCAGGAACATATTTTCAGCACTGGCGTTGTGCGCGGCGGCCAGGACCTGTGGCGCAGCTTGTGGAGTGAGGCTAAATTTGCACATACGTAAAAATACCGAATCAAAAAATGATGGAGGCCTGCGCATTTCACAGCACAGGGCTACGAATGAATGCACGTCCGATTGTACGATCGGCGCACAAAAAATTAATTGCCGTAAAGATATATTTCATGACGGAAATTATGTGAATTCCGAAATTCCTTGAGCTGGATTAGGTTTATGGGAGTGGCAGTTTGCCCGAGCAGCGTGCGCTGCAAAGTGTCGATGGCGAAACGCTCATTTAGCGGGAGATGCCGCGTCACCTGATTTAAAATAGTCCGGTTCATGTGTCTGGGCTTTTCGCTTTTTAGATGCGATACGAGGCGAGCGCTGTCCGGATTTCGGAAGGCATTTCGACAGGCCGCACCCTTTTCAGAAGATGTTTCGGAAGCGGTGTAAGCACTGTGTTGTCGGATTTGCTCAATCCACTGCGCCGAGCATTGAAGCCCTTCTGAAGCACTCGCCAGCTACAGCGATTTCACTGAATCGCCGGTCACCGTAAGCCGTGAGACCGTCAATCGCCCTACGCGAAAGGCAGAGAACTGTCTTGCGTTGTTTTGGGTGTCACTATCCCAAGGATGAACTTGGCGACGGGGAAGGGCGGCTGTTACCGTTGCCACAAATGCAATACCCGCTTGGGCAAGCATATTGACCAATGTGACGCGCCAGCCGTGCCGATGCATAAACTCGATGACTTGGTGCTCAATGCGCTGGTGGACAAGGTGGTGCATCCTGATCGCCTCAAAGTCATGTTGAAAGACTTGAAGGCGCAGATCAAGGAAGCGAGCAGCAGCCAGAATGAGCACCTGCTTGCCCTCCAAAAAGAGCTATCTGAACTGGTGGAGCAGAACACAAACCGGCTCTACGAGGCAGTTGAAAAGTGTTTCCTGCCAATGGATAACACATTGCAAGAACGCGCTCAGAAGCTCAAGGCGCGGCGCGAAGCAATCTTGGTGGAAATGGCCGGGACACGGCAGCAGAAAGCCTTGCCTATCAACAACATCACCTCAACGCAAATTGCCGCATTCGGTAATGCCTTCCGCGCCAAGCTACTGGACAAGGAAAGCGGTTTCTCGAAACAGTATTTGCGGCTGCTGGTGAGGGAAATCCGGATTGCCGGGAATGAAGTACGGATGACAGGCAGCAAGGCTGCGTTGATGGGAGCGGTGCTGGAAAAGAAAATGGGCACCGCGAAGGTGCCCATTTCTGGAATTGGTTGGCTCCCCGACCTGGACTCGAACCAGGGACCTGCGGATTAACAGTCCGTCGCTCTACCGACTGAGCTATCAGGGAATTGAGCGGCGCATTATAGAGAGAGTTTGGCGCGGCGTCAAAAGAGAATGCGCGCGACGCTCAATTTTGTTCGCCCAGCCGGTATTTCCTTATCTTGTCGTGCAGGGTGGTCTTGGCCACGCCCAGGGCTTCGGCCGCGCGGGCGAGGCTGCCGCCGTTGCGCGCGAGCGCGTCGGCCACGAGCGCCCGCTCGAAATCGGCCACGGTGTCCGGCAGCGAGCGCGGGCCAGCGGGCGCTTCGTCGGCGAACGGTGGGAACCCCTTCTCGATGCCGAGCACGCAGCGGTCGGCTACGTTGCGCAGTTCGCGCACGTTGCCGGGCCAGTCGTAGGCCATCAGGCGGCCCATGCGCGCCGCGTCGGCCTCGGGCACCAGGCGCTCGTGGCGCGCCGCGCCCTGCAGCAGGAAATGCTCGAACAGCAGCGGGATATCCTCGCGCCGCTCGCGCAGCGGTGGCAGCGGCAGGGTGGCGACGTTGAGCCGGTAGTAGAGGTCGGCGCGGAAGCGTCCCTGGTCCGACAAGGCCTTCAGGTCCGACTTGGTGGCGGCGACCACGCGGCAGTTGACGGGGATCGGGGTATTGGAGCCGAGCCGTTCCAGGCTGCGCTCCTGCAGCACGCGCAAGAGCTTGGTCTGCATCGCCAGCGGCATCGATTCGATTTCGTCGAGGAACAGGGTGCCGCCGCTGGCATGTTCGATCTTGCCGATGCGGCGCTTTCCGGCGCCGGTGTAGGCGCCGGCTTCGTGGCCGAAGATTTCGCTGTCGAACAGGGTTTCCGGCAGGCCGCCGCAGTTGATGGCGACGAAGTTGCCGGAGCGACGGGGGCCGGATTCGTGCAGGCAGCGCGCGGCCATTTCCTTGCCGGTGCCGGTTTCGCCTTCGATCAGGATGTCGGCGGCGCTGTTGGCCAGCTCGGAGACCAACTGGCGCACCCGCACCATGGCGGGGGAGCGGCCGAGCAGCCGGCCTTCGAGCTGGTCGCGGCTTTCCAGGCGCGCGCGCAGCTGGCGCACTTCGAGCGTCAGGCGGCGCTTGTCCAGGGCGCGGCGCACCACTTCCACCAGGTAGTCGGGCGAGAAGGGCTTTTCGATGAAGTCGTGCGCGCCGTTTTTCATGGCCTGCACGGCCAGCGAGACGTCGCCGTGGCCGGTGATCAGCACCACCGGCAGGTCCGGGTCGATGGTCTGGATTTCCTTGAGCAGTTCCATGCCGTCCATGCCGGGCAGGCGGATGTCGCTCACGACCACGCCGGGAAAATCGCGCGAAAGTTTGCGGCGCGCCTTTTCCGCGCTGTCCACGCCGGCGACCGGAATGTCTTCCAGTTGCAGCGCCTGTTCGCAGCCGAGGCGGACATCGGGATCGTCTTCGACGACGAGCACTTGCAGGTGGTCAGTCATGTTGCTTGCCCTCCGGGGCGGCGGGGATTTCCAGGGTAAAGACGGCGCCGCCTTCCGGGTGGTTGCCTCCGGTTAGGCTGCCGCCGAAGTCGGCCACGATCCCGGCCGAGATGGCCAGGCCGAGCCCGAGGCCGCTGCCGGCTTCCTTGGTGGTGAAGAACGGTTCGAACAGGTGCGCGCATGCTTGTTCGTCCAGTCCGGGGCCGTGGTCGCGCACCTGGATCAGTATGCGTGCGCCTTCGCGCGCGGCGCGGATGTCCAGCGTCGGGTCGGCGATGCCTTCCATCGCGTCGAGCGCGTTGCCGATCAGGTTGACCAGCACCTGCTCCAGCCGGTTGGCGTCGCACCAGGCCTGCAGCTCCTCGTCGGCCAAGTCGATGCAGGCCACCGCGCGCGCCTGCTTGAAGCGCTGCTCCAGCAGGAACAGGGAATTTTCCACCGCGCGGCGCAGCGGCACGGCCTGCGGCGTGCCGGACGACTTGCGCGCGAAGGATTTCAGCTGCGAGGTGAGGCGGCCCATGCGGTCCACCAGTTCGCCGATGCGGTGCAGGTTGCTGCTGGCGACATCGAGGTTGCCGCGCGCGAGGAATTTGCTGGTGTTGCCCGACAGGGTGCGCAGCGCCGCCAGCGGCTGGTTCAGCTCGTGGGCGACGCCGGCGGCGAGCTGGCCGATGACGGCGAGCTTGCCGGCCTGGACCAGCTCGTTCTGGGCCGAACGCAGGGTGCGCTCGGCCTGGATGCGCTCCGCCACTTCCTGTTGCAGGCGGCTGTTGGTGGTCGACAGGTCGGCGGTGCGTTCGGCAACCTTGCGCTCCAGTTCGTCGTGCGCCCGCTGCAGCGCTGCCTGGTCGGCCAGCCTGTCCTTCAGGTGGCGCCGCCGCTGGTTCAGCAGCAGGATCAGGATGAACAGGAAGGCCGCTCCCGCGCCGGCCACCGCCGCGCGGGTGAACGCGATGGCGCGCACCTGCTCCTGCGGCGAAAAGACGGTGATGTTCCAGGGGGTGCCGGGCAGCGGCTGAGTCTGGGCGACGAAGGTGCCGGCCACCGGGAACATCGACACCATTTCCGGCTCCGCCTTCGGCAGGCGCACCAGGCGCGCGCCGTGCGCCAGCTCCGCCAGTTCCTTGACGCCGAGCGGGTTGAGCGCGCGCCGGTTGTATTGCTGGGTGCGGTCGAAGGCGCTGCGGGTGGCTTCGTCCAGCGGTTGCAGGGTGGTGAATTTCCAGCTCGGCACCGAGGCCAGGATGATGACGCCGTTTTCGTCGGATACCAGCGCCGGCGCTTCGACCGTGGCCCAGGATTTCTCCAGCTGCTTCAGGCCGACCTTGACCACGGCCACGCCCAGCACGCCGCGGCTGTCGGTCAGCACGGAGGACAGGTAGTAGCCCGGTTCGCCGCGCGTGGTGCCGATGCCGAAGAAGCGGCCGCTGCCGCTATCCATCGCCTGGCGGAAGTAGGGGCGGAAGGACAGGTCTTCGCCGAGGAAGCTGTCGGCACGGCGCCAGTTGCTGGTGGCGGCCACCTTGCCGTTGCGGTCGAGGATATAGGTGGACAGGCTGCCTGCGCGCTCGTTGAGCTGTTCCAGGTAATGGTTCACCTGCTCGGTGCGGTCCGGGTCCGCGTCGGGCGCGGCGAGCAGCTGCAGTACGTCGCGCTCCAGTCCCAGCGTGGTGGGGAAATAGGCGTACTTGTCGATTTCCCGTTCCAGGCTGGCGGCGTACAGGTCGAGGCGGTGGCGGCCGGTGGCCTGCAGGTCGGCCAGGCCCAAGTTGAGGCTGTAGCGGAACGCGAACAGGCTGGCGGCGGCGACGAGCGCCGCGAAGCCCAGGACAAGCAGGGCCAGCCGTGACCATTGGAGCCGGTGGGGCAGATGGGGACGCATCGAAAATGGATTCGTTCGGATTTCCGAATTATGCCGTGCGCCGGCGCAATCGGCTGAATGTGGACTGAACGCCGGCTGAATGCGGCCGCATCACGGGTGAACCATATCCCACAGCATCTTGACGATCAGGATCGCCACCACCGCCAGGAAGGCCTGGCGCACGAAGCCGGCGCCGCGTTTCAGGGCGACGACGGTGCCGACCTGGGCGCCGATCAGGTTGCAGGCCGCCATGACCAGGCCCACGCCCCACAGCAGCGGGCCGTGGCTGGCGAAAAAGGCAATGGCCGAGACGTTGGTGGCGGCGTTGATCACCTTGGCGCTGGCCGACGCGCGCAGGAAGTCCATGCCGAACAGGCGCACGAACGCGAAGATCAGGAAGCTGCCGGTGCCGGGCCCGAAAAAGCCGTCATAGAAGCCGATGGCCAGCCCGAGAGCGACGCCGCGCCAGCGGTCGGCCGGCACCAGCTCGCGCGTGGAGGCGTGGCCCAGGTCCTTGCGGCGGAAGGTGTAGATGGCCACCGCCAGCATCATCACCAGCACCAGCGGGCGCATTGCTTCGCGCGGCAGCCAGGCCACCACCGCCGCGCCCAGCCAGGCGCCGATCAGCGCCGCGAACGTGGCCGGCAGCACCACGGCCCACGGGATCTGGACGGTGCGGGCGAAGCGCCACAGGGCGGAGCCGGTGCCGGCGATGCTCGACACCTTGTTGGTGCCGAACAGGGAAGGGATGGGCGATTGCGGAAACTGCGACAGCAGCACCGGGATCTGGATCAGGCCGCCGCCGCCGACGACGGCATCGACCATGCCGGCGAAGAAGGCTGCGGGAGCCAGGATAAGCCAATTGAATTCCATATGAGATTGTCAATGCGCCCGGCATAGCGGGCCGGGATGATGCACAGAAATGAAACGGAGCAGAGATGGTAACCGGTAGATTAGTTCCCTGCAGGAACAAATCGGCTCCACAGCAGAAGCAGCGCGCCGGCCGCCACGGTCCACGCCACGGTGGCGCTGGCCAGCGTGGCCGCCAGCGTGAAGCGCACGCTGAGCCAGAACACCGCCAGGAGATAGATGGCGTAGGGCAGCAGCGCGCACAGGCCGAACAGCGCCGTGGTGCGCAGCTCGGCTGCGCCGCGCTCGCCGCCGACGATGGCGTGCGCGATCAGGGCGAAGGTGGGAAACAGCGGCACCAGGCCGGCGATGTAGTAATTCCTGCTTTTCGACAGCAGCGCAATCAGGAGCACCGCCACGGCGCCCAGCAGGCATTTCAACAAGAGGGACATCATGGCGGTTCTGTGCATGCGCTTGGTCAGGCTGCCTTGGGCAGCTTCACTTCCTGCTCCAGCGGGATGAGATCGTCGGATTCGACCGCCTCTTCGTCGACCGGATCGATCGCGTTTTCCCATTTGGCGACGACAGCGGTGGCGATCGCGTTGCCCAGCACGTTGGTGGCGGTGCGGCCCATGTCGAGGAAGTGGTCGATGCCCATCACCAGCAAGAGGCCGGCTTCCGGCAGGCCGAACATCGGCAGCACGGCGGCCACTACCACCAGCGACGCGCGCGGCACGCCGGCGATGCCCTTGGAGGACACCATCAGCACCAGCAGCATAGTGATCTGCTGGCCCACGGTCATCGGAATGTTATAGGCCTGGGAGATGAACAGCGCGACGAAGGCGGTATTCATCATCGAGCCGTCCAGGTTGAAGGAGTAACCGAGCGGCAGGATGAAGCCGACGATGCGGTTCTTGACGCCAAACTTTTCCAGTTGCTCCATCAGCTTCGGGTAGGCCGATTCGCTGGAGGCGGTCGAGAAGCCCATCAGCATCGGGCCGCGGATCGCCTTGATGAGGCGGAACACATCCTTGCCCAGCACGAAGTAGCCGGCGCCGATCAGCACTAGCCACAGCACGCCCAGCGCCAGGAAGAAGCTGGCGATGTACTTGCCGTACACCAGCAGCACGCCGAGGCCCTGGGTGGTGATGACGGAGGATACGGCGGCGAACACGCCCACGGGTGCGAAACGCATCACGTAGTTGGTCACCTGCAGCATCACGTGCATCAGGTCTTCCGTGGACTTCACCAGGCTGTTGGAAGTGCTGTTATGCAGCTTGCCCAGCGCCAGGCCGAAGAACAGCGCGAACACGAGGATCTGCAGCACTTCGTTGTTGCCCATCGCTTCGAAAATGCTCTTCGGGAAGACGTGGGTGATGAAGTCCTTCAGGTTCAGCGCCGATGTTTTCAGGTTGGTGGCTGCGCCCACGTCCGGCAGCGGCATGCCCAGGGAATCGCCCGGGCGCATCAGGTTGGCCATCGCCAGACCGATCAGCAGCGAGCAGATGGACGCGCCGAAGAACCAGCCCAGCGCCTTGAAGCCGATACGGCCGACGGCCTTGGCGTCGCCCATGCCGGCGAGGCCAGCGACCAGGGTGGCAAGGATCAGCGGTGCGATGATCATCTTGATCAGGCGCAGGAAGATATCGGTGAAGATCGAGAAATAGCCGGCAATTTCCTTGGCTGCCGCGGCATCCGGCGCCATCTTGTTGCACAGGAAGCCGACGATGACGCCGGCGGCCATGGCTATACCGATCCAGGTAGTAAGTTTGATTCTTTTCATCCGAGTAGTCCTTTGCCCGCCTCCGGGGCGTAGTGATGATCAAATTGAAATATGACGCGCGCTTGTGCGTTGTTCACATGCGCAAACGGCAGCCTTGCTCTTGAGCATTCTTCATGCCATGGCATTGGGCCGGACGAGCAAATCCAATGTGCTGATTTAAAAGGGAAAATTTTTTGCGGCGGATGCCGCCGAACGGATTTCCGGATAGAGGGGTGCGGTAACGTTCGGAAAACCGAACGGGCGAGGCCCTCAGCTCTGGGCGTCCTGCTGCGCGGCGTGTGCGGCGGACAGCGCCAGCGCCGTTTCGATTTCCTCGCAGGCGGCTTCCATGCCGCTGCGGAATTGCATGTCTTCCAGCTGGGCGGCTGCTTGGCGCGTATGTTCCAGCGCCTGGCGCACGGCGGCGAGCACCAGCTCCTTGGCCGGAGCGAGGTTGTCCGGCGCGGCGGGGTAGAGCGGGACCGTGCAGCGTTCCCGCTGCTCCCGGCTGAGGTAACAGCTGCGGCCATTGACGCCGGGTTCCGACAAGCGGTCGAGTTCGTCCGGGCGCGCCCAGGCGGCCGGCTGCGGCGCACTGCCGGCCGATCGGGCGAGCGCGGCGGCGACGGCGTCGAACACCTGCGCCGTATCGGAGGTGTCCACGTCCTGGAGGATGGCGCGCTTTTGGTCTGGCGAAAGAATCATGGCAGGAGGCTTACGTGAGTCGGTCAGGTCGTGGGGCGAGATGGGGGCAGAGATTATGGGGCAAGTGCGGCGTGCTGTGCCAGGCATTCGCGTCGATCGAAGCGATATACGAATTGGTTGATTGGCATCATTGCTTTGCAGAAACTGACGCACTAAGCTCATCTCAAGCCTCTTGAGCAGGCTTTGATCGTTTCTCGCGGCGCGCTGCACGGGACAGGCTACAAGAAGGATAGTGAAAAAATGTGTCCAACCAATCTTTACGCAGAAAACAGTCAGGTTGCCTTGCTTAAACGCTCCGAGCGCCCCGCCCAAGCCCGCCGTCTGCACATCCTGATCGTCGACGATGTCGCGAGCATGCGGCGCGTCATGATGGGGTTGATCAAGGAACAGCTCGACACCTTGCGCCTGTCCGAAGCGGCCGACGGCAAAAACGCGCTGCAGATGATTCACAAGGCGCATGAAGACGGCGTGCCGGTCGACATCGTAATCACGGACTGGAACATGCCGGTGATGGACGGCATGGCGCTGTTGCGCTGCATCCGGTCCGACATGTCGCTCATGTCCTTGCCGGTGCTGCTGGTGACCGCGCATGCGACCAAAGACATGATCCTGGAGGCGGCGCGGGCCGGCGCGGACGGCTATATCGTCAAGCCGTTCAACGCGGAGACGCTGCATTCGAAGATCGAACGCATCGTGGCCAAGCGCTGCGCGCACGTGACGGCGCATTAGCCTTCACTGGTGCTACAGTATTCCTTTTGACTGCGGCGCACGGAACGTGTGCCGCTGAAAGAAATTTCAGGAAAGGAAACCGATGTCGCCAAAAGCATGGGCTGCCGCCACGTTTCTCCTCGCCGCATCGCCTGCCGCGTTTTCCGAAGAGATCGGGGACGTCAGCACGGTATTCAAGTTTATCGGGCCGAATCACAAGATCGTGGTCGAGGCGTTTGACGACCCCAGGGTCGGCGGCGTGGCCTGTTACCTGTCGCGCGCGAAAACCGGCGGCATCAAGGGCGCGCTCGGCGTCGCCGAGGACAAGTCGGATTCCTCGGTCGCCTGCCGCCAGGTCGGAGAAATCCGCTTCAACGGCCCGATTCCGAAACAGGAGGAAGTGTTTTCCGAGCGCGCCTCCATCCTCTTCAAGCATGTGCAGGTAGTGCGCATGGTCGACAGCAAGCGCAACGCGCTGGTGTACCTGGTGTACTCCGACCGGGTCATCGAGGGCAGCCCCAAGAACAGCGTGACGGCGGTGCCGGTCCCGGCCAGCCTGCGCATTCCGGTCAAATAACAATTCAGCCTGGAACACATCCCATGCACATTCTCGACCAGGCCCGCACGGCGGCCGCGCTGCCGTTTTCCCAACTCGTTCCGGCGCTGGCGCAGGCCGCGCGCGAGCTGGCCGACGGCGCCATCCGCGCGCCGGAGCGGCAGGTGGTGACGATCGACGCCGCCAGCGTCTTGCTCGGCATGCCGGCCATCGGCGCCGACATCGGCGTCACCAAGCTGATCACCGTGCATGCCAACAACGCGGCGCATGGCCTGCCCGCGATTCAGGGCGAAGTGATCGTGTTCGACACGGCCAGCGGGCGCCGGCTGGCCTTGCTGGACGGGCCGACGGTGACGGCGCGCCGCACCGCGGCCATGACCTTGCTCGGCATCGAAACGCTCGCGCCGAAAAAGCCGCGCTCCGCGCTCATCATCGGTACCGGCGTGCAGGCCGCCGCGCATGCCGATGCGCTGGTCGAGCATTTCGGCGTCGCGCAGTTCTGGATCGCGGCGCGCAATGCGGCCGGCGTCGACGCGTTTTGCAGTAGCCTGCGGGAGCGGCACGCGCAGCTGGCGGTCCAGCCGCTGGCGGCCGACGCGCTGCAGCGCGAGGTTCCCGAGACCGACGTCGTGATTGCGCTGACCACCTCGAAGACGGCGGTGATCCCGGCCTCGATTTCGCCGCAGACCTTGGCCATCGGCGTCGGCGCCTTCAAGCCCGACATGGTGGAGTTTCCGCCGGCATTGCTGCACGCGCGGCAAATCGTGGTCGACGACCTGGCCGGCGCCAGGCACGAAGCGGGTGACCTGATCCAGGCCAATGTTGACTGGAGCCGCGTGCGCGATATCGCTTCCGTACTGGCCGGTCAGCTCGGACATGCGTCGCCCGTCCCGGTGTTCAAGACCGTGGGGCAGGCGGCATGGGACCTGGCCGCCGCGCGTGTGGCGCTGCAGACCCTCGACTGATCCGGCCGCGAACGGTCCTTGCCATTCGTCGGAGCACGTTCACCTGAAGTAATGTTATGTTGGCAATACAAACACAACAAACTTGCAGGAGACGACCACATGCATCGTGCCATTCTCGACATGGACGCAACCGCGCTGGCGGCGAAGATCAAGGCCGGCGACATTTCCTCGGCCGACGCGGTCGAGGCCTACATCGATCATCTGCGCCATGTCAACCGCGCGTTGAACTGCCTGGTGGAAGACCGCTTCGACGCCGCGCGCGAGGAGGCCCGGAAAGCCGACGCGCTGCGCGCCGAGGGCCGGGCGGAGGGGCGCCTGTTCGGGGTGCCGGTATCGATGAAGGAAGCATTCGACGTGGCGGGGATGAAAACCACCGGCGGGCTGCTGCACCGGAAAAACCATCGCGCCGCCAGCGACGCGCAGGCGGTCGCGAGGCTGAAGCGGGAAGGCGCCATCATCCTCGGCAAGAGCAATACGCCGACGCTGTGCTTTTGCCAGGAAACAGACAACAAGCTGTACGGGCGCAGCAATAATCCATGGGACACCGCGCGCACCACGGGTGGGTCGAGCGGCGGCGAGGCGGCCCTGATCGCCATCGGCGGCGCGGCCGTCGGGCTGGGCTCGGACATCGGCGGATCGATCCGCTTTCCGGCGCATTTCAACGGCGTCATCGGCTTTCGCAGCGGCGACCGGCAAGTGCCGCAGCAGGGGCATTTCCCGTTTACCGAGGAGCCGTGGCAGGAACGCATGCTCGGCATCGGTGCCCTCGCGAAGTCGGTCGACGACGCCGAGCTGGTCAATGCGATCGTCGCCGACTGCCCGCCGCAGCCGCTCGATGCGCAAGCCTTCGAGGTGGTCGTGCCGCCGGCCCATCCGCGCTACCCGCTGGATGCCTCGACGAGCGAGCTGCTCGATGGCGTGCGCGATTTCCTCGCCGGGCAGGGCCAAGTCGCGCAGGATTTTCCGCCGTATTTCGAGAAGGTGGCGTTATGGTGGCAGCTTGTCATGTCGTTGGACGGCGGCGCCGGCATCGCCCGCCTCGCGTTCGACGGGCAGATGCCGCGCCCGTGGCGCGAGTACCTGAAGGAAGTGACGCGGCATAGCTCCTCATATCACCGCTACCTGAGCTGGGCGCTGATCGGCGCGTCGCTGTTCCAGCCGTCGCGCCGCAAGTGGGCCGGCTTGCTGGATCAGCTCAAACAGGCCGACGCCGCGATGGCGCGCTACCTGGACAACCGGGTGCTTGTGTTGCCGGTGTATCACAGCGCCGCCTTGCCGCATGGCGGCGTGTACGGCGAAATATTTTCAGTGCGCCGCACGTTCCTGCGCGTCATGCCTTATGTCGCGCTGGTCAACGTGTTCGGCTTGCCGGCGCTGGTAGTGCCGGTCGGGACGGACGAGCATGGCATGCCGGTGTCGGTGCAACTGGTGGCCTCGGTCGGCAACGAACAGGCGCTGTTCCATCTCGGCCGCCAGCTGGAGAGGCGCTTCCGCGGCTACGTACGCTGCGGTGCGCATGACAGATCCTGATTTGGAGGCTGCACGCGATCGACTGTTGCCGCCGGCATACGCGGACATGAAACAGATTGTAAAAGCCCCTCATTTCAATGTTTAGCCATGGAAATTAGGTGCTATCGTTTAGCGGCCGTCTCCTCTTTTTTACTTGATCATGTTTCGTGACCTGACTGACATTATGTTTCGCGCCACTGCAGCCGCCGTGGCGGTATCGGCTATCGCCGTGCTCCTGGCAAGCTCGTTCGGCTTTTGAGCGCTGCCGTGGCATAACAGAAACAACCCCGGGCATCGCTGCCGCGGGGCGCCGAAAATTGAAAAGACCTGCCGCGGCAGGTCTTTTTTTGCCGCACCGCTTGTTCAGAGCAGCGCGCTCGCATTGGCAAACTGCGTCGGGCTGATGTCGAGTCGGGGCGCGACGAAGCCGGCGCCGATCACGCCCACGTTGTTGAGCGCGTTGACATCGATGTTTTGCAGCTGCGTGATGTTCTGGGTCACGCCGACATTGACGTTGGCGACCGGGCCCAGGCCTGCCAGCCAGGAATTGCCCGCGTAGCCGCCGCGCACGGATGCCATCGTCTTGCGGTCGAGTTCCTTGCTGCCGGACAGGTCGTGAATCTTGAGGGTGGACATGGTGTTCTCCTTGAATGTGGTGACTGGTCGATCAGTGGCCGAAGTTGATGTTGTTGCTGCCGGTTTGAGTCGGGTGCACGTTGGCGGTGATGTTGTCCGCGAACGCGACGTTGTTGCCGTTGTTGACGAGCGTGTTCTGGCTCTGGCCGAGCGACTGCGATGCGTTGAAGTCGAAGTCGTTTTGGGTGATGCTGAACATCGGGGCGGAAAACGATGGCATGTAGGGCGAGGCGGCGGAATATTTGCCGGTGCCCAATCCGCCGCGCACGGCGGCCATGCTGCTGCGGTCGAGTTCTTCGCTGCGGGCCAGGTCTTTGATGGTCAGGGTTTTCATGTCAATGCTCCTTGGATGAGATGGATTTTCGGGTTGGTGAGTGTTTCATCGAACACGACAGCCATACAGCAGGGAGCGTGCCAGCCGCCCGCGAGAGTGATATTTGGTGCTGTAAGCATCTGAAAAATAAAGAGAATTTTTTGTTTTTCGCCTCAGTGCGGCGCAAGAATGATGCTGGCGGCGGCGCTGCAATGCCGGATGCAAGCCAACAGTTTGCCGAATGCTGTTGGCCGGCTTGCGACAGTCGGGCATCGGAATCGGACTTGTCGGATTTCATCACCCGCAGCCCGGGCGGTCGCGATAAACGAATGCCGTCCATCCCGGTCCAAACAGCACGGCATGCCCGTTTTCGGTCTTCGCGCTGCCGGAGGAGATCCGCATGAGCAAATCGCCAGGACACCAGCAATGGCCCGAGCACAAGGTCCGCGAGTCGCATCTGGGGCAACGTGTGACGGTGGAAATCAACGGCAGCATCGTCGCGGACTCGTGCGACGTTATCCGGGTCGACGAGGACGACCATCCGGCCCGCTTCTACTTCCCGCGCTCGGATGTGAAGGCCGATGCACTGCAACGTTCGGCATCCGTCACGCAATGCCCGTTCAAGGGTGCCGCGCATTACTACGATGTGCAGCTGGGCGACGACCGGTTCGGGGATGCGGTCTGGACCTATGAAGCTCCGTACGACGAACACCGCGAGTTGAAGGACAGGCTCGCCTTTTACGACGACAGGATTCCGGAAATCCGGCTCAGGCTCGACGCCTGAGCCGGTGCCGGCCGGGTCCATGTTTTTGCGAGGTTCAGGATGAAAACGCGCACATCGGCGGTATTGGCGGTGGCAGCCATGCTCCTGGCAGGTTGCGCCGCGCAGGAGGCAGGACAGTCGAGCGGGGATAGCGGCACGTCCGGCTCGGTCGCGAGCGGCGGCGACGGCATGCTCAACCGCGACGTGAGCGATGCGGTCTCGCGCGGGTCGACGCAAGGTTTTTCTCCCCATTCCCCGCTATCGCCAAGCCAGTGAAGTCAGCCATTCCGGCGGCTCGTCGTCCTTCCCGCGCCGCCACTGCATGACTCCCGCGCAATCCGCTATCATCGCCGGTTCCGGCGCTCCGCCAGGGAGCGCGGCAATCCACAGGAGGCATGCGTGAGCCAGCGCATCGAACAAGGAACCGGCACCTTCGCCATTCGCGGCGGCCTGCTCGACTTCAGCGGCGACCCGGCAGTCTCGGAAAACGCGCACCGCTGGGAAGAGGATGGCTTGCTGGTCGTCGCCGACGGCAAGGTGCGCGCCGCAGGCGCCCATGCCGCGCTTTCCCCGGCGCTTGAACCCGGTACGCCCATCGTCGACTGCCGCGGGCGCATCGTCACGCCGGGCTTCATCGATACCCACATCCATTACCCGCAGACCGACATGATTGCCTCGCCGGCCGAGGGCTTGTTGCCGTGGCTGGATACCTGGACTTTTCCGGCCGAGCGGCGCTTTGCCGATCCCGCTCATGCGCATGACGCCGCGCGCTTCTTTCTCGACGAGCTGCTGCGCTGCGGCACCACGACCGCGATGGTGTACTGCAGCGTGCACCCGGAGTCGGCCGAGGCCTTCTTCCTCGAAAGCGAGGCGCGCGGCACGCGCATGGTCGCCGGCAAGGTGCTGATGGACCGGCACTGTCCGGATTTCCTGCGCGAGAGCGCGGAGCAGGGCGCGCGCGAGAGCGAGGCGCTGATCCGCAAATGGCACAAGCGCGGCCGGCAGATGGTTGCCATCACGCCGCGCTTTGCCGCGACCTCGACGCCGGCGCAGCTGCAGCTGGCCGGCGATCTGGCGTGCGCCTATCCCGACACCTTCGTGCAGACCCACGTGGCCGAGAACACCGACGAGATCGCCTGGATCAGGTCGCTCTATCCGGAAGCACGCAGTTATCTCGACGTCTACGAGCGCTACGGCCTGCTGCGCCCGCGCGCCATGTATGCGCACTGCATCTGGCTGGACGACGCCGACCGCGCCCGCCTGGCCGCCACCGGCGCGGCTGCCGCGCTGTGCCCGACGTCCAACCTGTTCCTCGGCAGCGGCCTGTTCGACGTGCGCAGCGCCGACCGTGCCGGCATGGCGCTCACGCTGGCGACCGACGTCGGCGGCGGCACATCGTTCTCGATGCTCGAGACGATGAACGAGATGTACAAGGTGGCGCGCATGACGGGGGCGCACCTGTCCGCGCTGCGCCTGTTCTACCTCGCGACGCTGGGCGGCGCGCGCGGCATGCGACTGGAGGGAACCATCGGCAGCTTCGCGCCGGGCGCGGAAGCGGATTTCATCGTGCTCGATCCGCGTGCCACGCCGCTGCTGGCGCGCCGCACGCAACATGCGCAAAGCCTGGAGGAATTGCTGTTTGCGCTGGCGATCCTTGGCGATGACCGTGTCGTAGAAACCACGTACGTAGCGGGAAAAATATTGCATGAACGTAAGTAATCGGGCCACAATGCCACCCGTTTACTTAGGGAGAACTCATGCAATCCAAAAATACCAAATTCAAGCAACTGGCCCTGGCCGCCGCCGTAACTGGCGCGCTGGCCGCGCCGGCGATGGCGCAAACCTCGGTGACGGTCAGCGGCCTGGTAGACGCGTTCGCGGGATCGGTGCGCTATGCCGGCGATGCGTCGAGCAAGGCGGTCCTCAACAGCGGCGGCATGACCACCTCGTGGTTCGGCTTCAAGGGCACGGAAGACCTCGGCGGCGGGCTGAAGGCCAACTTCCAGCTGACCAGCTTCTTCCAGGCCGATTCCGGCACGCAGGGACGCTTCCCCGGCGATACGCTGTTCTCGCGCGACGCCAACGTCGGCCTGGCCGGCAGCTTCGGTGAAGTCTCGCTGGGACGCGGACTGGCACCCAACTTCCTGCCGATGATCCTGTTCAACCCGTTCGGCGATTCGTTCAACTTCTCGCCGCTGGTGCTGCAGCACCAGGTGCCGCTGTTTAACGCAGATTTTTCGAAGCGTTTTGCCGCTTCCGTCGCCGGCGACACCGGCTGGAGCAACCAGATCAAGTACACCACGCCGTCCTTCGGTGGCCTGACGGCCAACCTGCATTACCAGTTCGGCGAGGCTGCGGGCAACAACGGCAAGAACAACGTCGGCGCCAACGTCCTGTATTTCAACGGCCCGCTGTCGCTGACCGCGTTCTATCACAAGGTCAAGGTCAACAATCCGCTGGATACGCCTGACCTGCAAACCACTAACGGCTACGGTGAGCAGAAGGCTTGGTTTGTCGGCGGCGGCTACGATTTCGGCGTGGCCAAGCTGTACGCGACCTACGACAAGACCACGCATGACATCGCACTCGAGGACAAGACCGCGTCCCTGGGCCTGTCGGTGCCGGTCGGCGCGGGCAAGATCCTGGCTGGCTACGCGCAGACCAAGCGCAGCGCCGGCGGCGCCGACGTCAAGCGCCAGACCACCACCGTGGGCTACGACTACGCGCTGTCCAAGCGCACCGACGTGTACGCGATGCTGATGAACGACAGGCTCACCGGCTTCGACGCCGGCAACAGCTTCGGCCTGGGCATCCGCCACGGCTTCTGATGGATCGCCGGGCCAGTCTGGCCCGGCTTTCTTACTTTTCGATGCGCCGTTGGCGCCCGATGGCGCGCCGCACCCGGCGCGCCGCTTCCACCTGTAGGCGCACGTCGCAGCAAGCTGCGGCGCCGTACAGCGCGCGGTCCATCTCGATGAGGTCTCGTCGTGCAGCAGGATCGCCCAGCCGGGCTGCCAGCGCCGGCAGCGTACGCGGCGCTTGCGGCCATGCCTCCGACGCCAGTATCAGCAGTTCGTCACGCATCTCCCGCAGGTCGCCTTTGCGGCACAGCCGGCGCCAGCGCCATGCCGATGCGAGCCGTCTGCGGCATCCGTAAATAACGAGCATAACGAGCAGGGTGGCGGCGATCGCTGCCGCCGATATCGCGCCCGTCCTTCCCGGCGCGGGCGGTTTGTGTCGCGATGCCGTAGGCGTCTCGGCGTCGCCGCTCACGTGCAGGGTGCGCGCCGCAAGTATGGTGGCGGCGGGACTTGCGGTGCCGGTATTCCACCAGCGCAGTTGCAGCGCCGGAACCACGATGTCGCCGGCGCGCAGCGGCACCATGCTGAAGGTTTGCTCGCGCACGCCGACATGCAGCTCTCCTTCGAACCTGTTCTCCAGCCGCGCCGGGCCGGCATGAACCGTCATGCCGTCGGCGGCAATGCGCAATTCGGGAATCTGCTCGGCCCGCACACCGGACGCTTCGATGCGAATGGTGCGTCGTTGAGCATGCCCAGCGCGCGCCTCGTCCGGCGCTTGCGCCCAGGTCTCGCTTATCGCCACCGATCTCGCCGGCAGCCAGGCACCGGCCGCATCGGCCGCAGGCAGCACAATCAGCGTTTGCGGCGCCGCGTCGATACGTATCGTTCGTCGCCCGTCGCCCTTGTCGCCTGCGTGAGTCAGCCGCACGCTGGCATAAGCGCCGCCCAGTTCAAGCGCGCCGCTGGTGAAAGGGAAGACCGCATAGCTGCGTTCATGCACGCGATAGCGCCGCCCGCCGCGCTGTGCTTCATAGACGCGGATGTCGCCGATCGGTTCGAAATCGGCCAGTCGCGGCGCCGGCGCCCTGATTTTCAGTTCACGCGCGTCGACCGCCTGGTAAAAGCGCAGCCGGTAGATCGCCTGCGCCTGAACATAGGTGCGCGCCGGCTCCAGCTGCCCCTCGAGCATCAGATCGCGCTCCTGCTCCGCGCTCGCGTGCGGCGTTCGCAGCACGGCTGCCATCAGCAGCGCGAGCGCCATGCGTATGCTTACCATGCGCGCTCCGCTTCGCCGGCACGCCGACGCCGGTGTTCGCTCAGCAGCTTGCGGCGCAACAGGCTGCCCGGGTCGTCAGGCACGCCGCGCAGCCATTGTTCGGCGAGTGCGCCAGCTTCGCGCTCTCCATTGCCTGAAGCCGGAGGGGGAGGCGCGGTGCGGTCGCCGCTCCGGCCGCTGCCTTGTGCGCCACCGGAATGCCGGTTGAGCAGGTCGCGCACCAGATCGCGATTGTGCACGGTGTCCGGGTCGCGCGGGCGCAGCGCCAGCGACGCCTCATAAGAGTCGAGCGCTTGCGCCAGCAGCCCCTGCCTGGCCAGCGCGTTGCCTCGGTTGTATAACGCATCGGGATCGCGCGCGCCTTCCAGCAGGCGCGCCGCTTCGTCATAGCGGCCGGCGCGATAGTAAGCGGCGGCGCGCCAGCGCGGATCGGAGAAGCGTGCCGCCGCTGCCTCGAATTCGCCGCGCCGGAACAGCTGCCACGCATGGTAATCGGCTATCGGAGCCGGACCGTTCGCTCGCGCAGGCTGCGGCATGCCGGCGCCCAGCAGCGCCGCCCCGGCCACCAGCGCAAGCACGCCGCGTCGGAATGCCAATGCCGCTAGCGGCAACAGCGCAAGCACCAGCCAGTAGCCGGCATCGGCCGTGCCGCGATTCGCCCGGTCCCGATCTTCCATCCAGCCGCGCTCGCCCGCCAGCCTGGCAACCAGCGCATCGATGTCCCGGTTGTCGCCGTGCAGCCGCAGCGCCATGCCGTTCGTCCCGGGCGCCTCAGACGGCGCGGCCAGAAGTAGCGACAGCCGCACGCCCGCAGGCGCGGCGGCGTCGATTTTGGATTGGTTTGCGGCGTCGCTTGCTGCGCTGATCCAAACGATATCGAGCGCGCCTCCGGCACGATGTGAATTACGCTCCAGCACCATCGCGGCCATGCGCATCGCTTCGTCCGGCCTGTTGCCGGGAACCGGCACGATCCCTGTTTCGAGCTCGGGTACAAACAGCGCGATGGTTTCGACGTCGCTGGTGGGCGGCACGACCAGGTACGGTTCGCCGGCATAGACCAGCAGCGCGGTCTGGCCATCGGGCAGCGCGTGCAGCAGGTGCAGGATCTTCGGCTTCACCTGTTCCAGGTACGGCGCCATGTCGGCGGACAGATCGACCACCAGCACGCGCAGCGCCGCGCTGCGGTAGGCCGCTTGCGGTTGGCTGGACAACCCGGGGCCGGCCAGCGCCAGCACCGCGAGCAGCGCACCGGCCGTCACGGCGATCAGGCCGAAGCGGCGTGTGCGCGGCGCGCCGCGCACCAGCAGATGCGGCAGCAGATGCGCGTCGATCACCTTGCGCCATGCCGTCTCGCCGGCGGCGGATGCACGCCGCAGCCGCCATATCAGAAAAGCGATCGGCAGCAATGTGAGCAGCCACCAGGGCCGCAGCAGCACGGGCAGGGCGGCGCTCATGCGCCGGCTCCACGCGCGCGGCGCAACGCCAGCCAGGCGGCGAGCGCCAGGGCAAGAGACAGCGGCCACGGATACAGTTCGCGCACCGGCGTAAGCGCGAGCGGGTCCAGCTTCACCGCTTCGATCCGGTCGATCTCGCGGAAAAAGCTGGCGATGGCGGCGCCGTCGGTGGCGCGCAGATAGATGCCGCCGGTCTGGTCGGCGATGCCGCGCAGCGTTGCCTCGTCCAGGCCGGCGGGAGGGCCGATGCCGACCACGTGCACGCGCACGTTTTCGCGCTGCGCCAGCCACGCCGCCCGCAACGGCGCCAGCGTGCCGGCGGTGTTGGCGCCGTCGGTCAGAAGCGCCAGCACGCGGTCCTCGCCGCGCGCGGCCCGCAGGCGCTTGGTCGCGAGGGCGATCGCGTCGCCCAGCGCCGTTTCCCGGCCTGCGAGTCCGGTTTCCGCGCCATCCAGCGCGGAGCGCACCGCCTGCAGGTCGAACGTCAGCGGCGTATGCAGGTAGGCTTGCGTGCCGAACACCACCAGCCCGATGCGGTCGCCTTCGCGGCGCCGGATGAAATCGCCGGCAAAGCGGCGCGCCGCCTGCAGGCGCCCGGCGGCTTGACCGTCGAGCAGCAGGTCGCGCGTGGCCATGCTGGCCGATACGTCCAGCGCGAGCATCAGTTCGCGCCCGTGCACCGCTTGCATCACCGGCTCGCCCGGCGCTTGCGGGCGAGCAGCGGCGAGCAGCAGCAACAGCCAGGCGAGGGCCGAGATCCACAACGGCGAAGAGCCGCGCGCCGTTCCTGCTGGCGGCACCTCCGGCAGGCGCGGAAGACGCAACGCCAAGCCGGCATCCAGCGGAGGCAGCAGGCGGCGCAGCAGCCACGGCAGCGGCAGCGCCAGGAAAATCCAGGGCCAGGCCAGGCTCATCGCGGATTCGCTTTCAGCCAGTGGCGTGCCGCCGCAATCAGGGCCGCTGCCTGCGCCGCGTCCATTTCGCTGCCCGCCCGGTACGGGAATGCTTCGAGGGCGGCGCCGGCGCCATGGCAAAACGCGCCGTTGCCGCCATGCGCATCGAGAAAGCGCAGCCAATCCTTGCCGGTCAGTCCGGCAACGTCCGACTGCGGATAGCGCGCCATCGCATGGCGCCGCAGCAGGCGCGACAAGCCACCTGCAAGACGTGCGGCGTCGCGCTCGCGTGCATGCGCTGCCACCAGCTCGTCAAGCGCGCGCAGCGCGGCGCGCAATGCCCTCCTGCGCCACAGCCGCCGCGCGTACCAGAGCGCGAGAAAGAACGCCAGCATTCCGGCGGCCGGCAGCCAGTCAGGCAGCAGCCACGGGGCGGGAGGCGCGGGCAGGTGAATGTCGCGCAGCGCGTCGAGCGAATTTGCGTTCATGGCTGGCAGTCGGTCGAGCGCGGTCCGGGCAGGGCGGGAAATGCCTGCCGCAGCATGGCTTCCAGCGGATCGTTGGTGGCAAGCGGCAGCAGCGTGGCGCGGCAGCGCCTTGCCAGTGCCTGCAGATGACTGCAGCGCCGCGCGAAGGCGGCGCCATGCGCGGCTCGCGCCTCGGCGGTACGCAGGTCCAGCGTTGCGCTGCGCTTGCCGTCGGTGAGGCGATAGCGCCCGGCCGGCGCCTCCGCTTCGAACGTGTCGTACACCTGCACGAGCGCCAGTTCGGCGCGCCGGGCGAGCAGGGAGATTTCGTGCGCGGCAGCGTCGTCGAGTGCCGTGAAGTCGCTGACCAGCACAGCCAGGCTGCCGGGCTGCAGCATGCGCGCAAGCGAGCGCAACGGCGCCGTCATGTGCGACTCGCCGTCCGCCGGCGCCTCGGCCGAGGCTTGTGCGATGCAACGCAGCAGTTCGAGCGTGCCATGCCGGTCCGCATGCGCGTGCATTTCCCGCCGTGCATCGCCGTTCCACACCACGCCGCCGACGCGGTCGCCGCCTGCGTGCGCCATCCATGCCAGCAGGGCCGCGGCGCGCGCGGCGATCACCGACTTGAAGGCGACGCGCGTGCCGAAGCGCATGCTCGGGCCGAGATCGACCAGGATGCGCAGCGCTCGTCCGCGCTCTTCCTGGAACAACTTGGTATATGGCCGGCCGCGGCGCGCGGTCTGGCGCCAGTCGATGCTGCGCACGTCGTCGCCCGCCTGGTAGGGACGTACTTCGGCGAATTCCATGCCGCGGCCGAGGCGGCTAGACGCATGCGCGCCTGGCGCCGGCGACAGGCGCGCGGGACAGGCACCACCGGCGACGCGTTCGCGCAGCGCGATCAGTTCGTGCAGCGATGCGGCCGTGCCGGCCGGGGCGTATTCCGGATACACGGCGTCCGGCGTCATGGCACCGGAACCTGACGCAGCAGTTTTTCAATGAACGTGTCGGCACTCATGCCCAGCGCCAGCGCTTCGTAGTCCAGCAGCACGCGATGCCGCAGCACATCCGGCGCGAGCGCCTGGATATCCGCCGGCGACACGTAGTCGCGCCCGGCCAGCCATGCCCGCGCGCGTGCACAGCGTTCGAGCGAGATGCTGCCGCGCGGGCTGGCTCCGAAACGCACCAGTCCGGCCAGCGCGGCATCGGCCTGCTCCGGCTGTCGCGTGGCGCCGACCAGCCGCACGATATAGTCTTCCAGCTCGGGCGCGAGATGCAGGTCGAGCACGGCGTTGCGCGCCGCCAGGATCTGTTCGCGCGTGGCAACCGGCTCGGGCGGCACATTGCGTGCGGTGCGTGCCTCGGCGCGCGCCAGTGCCAGGATGTCGCGTTCGACGCCGGCATCGGGATAGCCGATGCGCACATGCATCAGGAAGCGGTCGAGTTGCGCCTCCGGCAGCGCGTAGGTGCCTTCATGTTCGATCGGGTTCTGGGTCGCCATCACCAGGAACAGCGGCGGCAACGGGTGGCTCGCCTGGCCGATCGTGATCTGGCGCTCCGCCATTGCCTCCAGCAGCGCCGATTGCACCTTGGCCGGCGCGCGGTTGATCTCGTCGGCCAGCACGAATTCATGGAACAGCGGCCCGCGCTCGAAATGGAAGCTGCCATCCTGCGGCCGGAATACCTCGGTGCCGGTCAGGTCGGCCGGCAGCAGGTCGGGCGTGAACTGCAATCGGTGGAAGCTGCCTTCGATCAGCGTCGCCAGCGCCTTGATCGCGCGCGTCTTGGCCAGGCCGGGCGCGCCTTCCAGCAGCAGGTGGCCGTCGGCCAGTAGCGCGATCAGCAGGCGCTCGTTGAGCGACTGCTGGCCCAGCACCTGCGCATCGAGGCGGGATGCCAGGCGGGTGAAGACGTCGTGCAAGGGAGTGTGGCTCATGGCTGCTTACACCACCCTCGTGCAAACGGGACGGCACAGATCAGAGAATGCCGGACCTGGGCGGTCCAGAGCGAAATACATTCCAGTCTCAGCAAATCCATCGGGATTTTTCCTTGGTCGATTTTGTACAGGGGAGCGGAGTTGCAAGAACGCGGCGGTGAAGTCAGAACAGGCGCCGGCGATGCTGAAATGTTTCTTGTCATTATGCCTTGGGCATGATTTCAGAACCTTGCCGTGAATCAACGTTTAACTACGTCAATCAGGTGTACATTCCAGCGTTGTCACGCCTAGGGTTGAAAATCAAGTTGGTGGAAGAGGATATTTCGTTGTGAGCAATGACAAAGTCAAGGCGAGCATGGCGCCGTTTCTGGCTTGGGGGGCATATCGTGCCGCCTTGCTGCATCTTTTTCTGAGCCTGGGCTTGCAAGCGCAAAACCTCTGGTGGACGCAGAACGTGGCTGCCGCGCCCGGCACGATGTCGCAGCAAGCGGGAGGTTTGCTGCTATTCCAGTGGAGCAGCGTGCTGGTAGCCTTGCTTGTCGCGGCCATGGTCGCGGCACTGCTGCGCCTGGGCGCCGCGCGTTCGAGTTTGGCGGTTTCGGCGGCGGCCGGCCTCTTGTTAATCGCCGATGCCTGGGCTTTTCGTGTACTTGGCGACCACCTGAGCGTCGCGTTTCTCCCTTTTGCCGAAACGCCAGCCTTCCTGACCAGCTCGCTGCTGGCCGAAATCGACTTCCTGATTCCGCTCGATCTGCTGTTACTGGCGTTGGGTATTGCCTGGCAGGCGCGCGGGCGAACAAGCCTTTCCGGCGGAGGCGGGTACGTGGGAAAGCGGCCTCTCGTCCTGGCCGGCGCGGTTGTCGCCTACCTGGCGCTGGACGCCGTCGCCTTCCGTTTTGTCGCGCCTCCCGAATTGTCCTGGCATCCGATCGCCAGTCTCATGCGCAATTTGATGACGACGCGCACGCCCCAGCCAGTCGCCTATGACGCCGCCTATGACCTGGAGACGGCGGTCAGGCCGGTCTTCGAGCAGCAGCCGATCGATGCCGCGGAATCGGCGCGGCTGGCCTCCGCGGCCGCCTCGGTGGAGCGCACGCTGCGGCCGAATATCGTGCTGGTGGTGTTCGAGTCAACCGGTGCGCGCCAGTTATTGCACGACGGAGAAGTCGACCCGGCGGTGACGCCCAACCTTGCCCGCCTGGCGCGACACGGCGTGCTCTTCGATCAGGTGTATGCAAACATTCCGGGCACGGCGCATGCCAATCTTGCGATGAGCACCGGCGGCCGGTATCCGACCGCGCAGAGCATCACCGACTTGATGCGCTATCCCTATACGGGCGATATCCTGGCACGCCGCCTCAAGCAGAAGGGTTACCGTACGGGCCTTTTTGCCAGTTCCGACCTCGGCTATCTCGAAACACGGCGTTTCTTCGCGCAGGCCGGTTACGACGTCCTCTCCGACTTTGGGCAGCTTTCTCCGGACCGGCAGAACGAGTTGCGGCTCAACAGTTGGGGCGGACGCGACGACGCGACGGCTGAATCCGCAGCCGCATGGCTTGATCAAGCGGGCAGCGCCGACCAGCCATTTTTCCTGCATTTCATGACCAATGCGCCACATCACCCGTTCCAGATACCGCCGGGCTTTCCGAAGCTTCTCGCTGGTGACGATATGCATAGCCGTTACCTGAATGCGCTGCATTATGCAGACGCGGCCCTGGGAACTTTGGTGCGCAAGATCGAAGCTTCCGGAAAAGCAGATCGGACCGTATTCGTGATCACCGGCGACCATGGGGAGGCGTTCAACCGGGTGGCCTGGAGAAACCAGGGCCACCGGCAGGGCCTGTACGAAGAAGGCATCAGGACCTTTCTGCTTGTCTCGTCGCCGGCTATTCCTGGCGCATTACGCTCGCGCAGGATCGGCAATCATGGCGACCTGCTGCCTACGGTTGCCGCGCTGACCGGGGACCAGCCGCCGATGGTGCCGGGCCAGAACCTGCTGGGCGATCGTTTCCAGCAGCGTACGGCGTTTTTTCAATTCGGCCATGCATCGGGATCGTGGGGCTTGCGTGACGGTCGATGGAAATACATCAGCCCGCGTGCCGGTGCGTCGCCCGAACTCTACGATCTGGATGCCGATCCGGATGAGCGCGTCAACCTGGCCGATAAAGAAAAAGAGAGAGCGCGGCGCTATGATCAACTGTGTTCGATCTGGTATTTCGGCCGCAATGCCGAATTCAGGGAGTTCTTGTCCGGCTACCCCATCGCCGCGACAGCAGTGGGACCGCGCGAGGCCCGCCTCGGGCTGGAGGCGCTGACGGCGGGCGTGCTGGTCCCGGACGGCAGCCGGTCATTTTTTGCGGCCGCGCGGACCGCCAATCCCGCTGACCGCATCGCGCTCGAAACGAGCTGGCGGCCGGCCCAGGTGGAGCGTCGTATCGTCTATCACTGGCAATCGCCGGCGGGGAAACAGATCGACAGCACGCAAGTGCTGCGCCCTCAAGTCACGCAGCAGCGCGTCTTTCTTCCGGGGGAGGCACCATGGCCGGCCGGCAGCTGGCAGCTGACTGTCGATGTGGATGGGCAGAGGGTGGGCGCGACCCAGCTCGAGGTGACTCCGGATGTCCGGGCACGCGCACCAGCCGGTTATCGCTGGCCCGAACTGGTCAGTTTGCATATTGGTCGCGACTCCGCGGGACACGCCATGCCGGTGCGCGAGATTCCTGCGGGAGAACCCGTCAGATTCGAGTCCGAATGGAACATGAGCGACCAGGATCGGGTGCTGTCCTATGTCCTCGTCGCTCCTTCAGGGGGAAGCACTACTGAGACATTCACGCTGGCGGCGCATCAGTTCTGGCACAACGTTACGCTGACCCCGCCACGCGATGTCGAGCTGGGCGAATGGTCGCTGGTCGTTGTGTACAGGGACAGGGAAATCGCGCGCAGAAAATTTCGTATCGGCGCGCCTTCCTCCTCGTTGTGAGCCGGCTATCGAGGCGCCGCACAGGCGCTTCGGACAGCGGGCTCTTGGCTGCCTACACCATCCCCTTGTGCAGAGCCGTCGTTACGAACGGGATGCCGAAAAAGGTGAAGAAGGCGATCAGCCAGGTCGTCAGCACCAGCATCGCGTTGGTCGTCGGCCGCGTGCGGAACGTGGCGCGCACATGCAAGGTCAGCCCGACCGCCAGCCAGGTGACCAGAGACCATATCTCCAGCTTGTCCCACGACCAGTAGTGGCCCCAGGCATTCTGCGCCCAGATCGAACCGGCGACGATGCCGAGCGTGTCGAAGATCAGCGCCAGCGCCATGCAGCGGTACGCGGTCTTGTCGAGCGCCGCGTCGGGCTGCAGGTGCGCCAGGCGCTTGTGCCCGATGCCGGCTGCGCGCAGCAGCACGATGCCGCTCATGCCCAGCGCCACGAAGGCGCACCCCATGAACAGCTTGATGAAGCCGATATGGACAAACAGCCAGACCGTGTCATAGGTGGGCGGCAGCGACGATTCCTTGACGGGGATTAGCAGCATCCACGCCATGAGCATGATCACCACCGGCATCAGCACGGCGGCGAACACCCTGACTTTAGGCAGTCGCCAGTAAGCGATCAGCAGCGCCAGCATCAGGCCCCACACGTTAGCCGAAAGCATTTCGAAGCCGTTCCCGACCGGCAGGTGGCCGATGCGCATCCAGCGCGCGCCGATGGCGACGGTATGCGAGGCTACGGCTAGCGCGATCAGGGCCAGCATGCTGCGCTCGGGACGTTTGCGGAGTACCGCCGCGAAGATCGCGACGACGGTGATCACCGAATAGATGACAATGGCGATCCAGAGCGCGATCGTTTCAAGTTTCAGCAGGTCCAAGCGAATGTATCCTTAACGAAGTTGATAGTGAGAGGGGAGTTGCGGCACGATCATGGCGCGCTCATGGGGCGATCACGGTCGCCGTGCCTTTGGCCAGATGCGCGCGCACCGTTGCCACGTCCAGCGCGAATCGGGTGCCGTTGCAGCGGAAAGGGTCGTCCGGAATGGCGTAGTTGCGGTATCCGATACGAAGCTGTCGGTGCTTGGATTGCCAGCGTCCTCCCTTCAGGATCTTCCACGGCCCCTTATACTCGCCGGCAAAGTTTTCGGTCAGTACCGTTCCCTGGGAAGCAGGCGACGGATTGCGCATGCCATCCTTGAGCCGCGCATCGTTCTCGACGCTATACCAGTCGGCGACAAACTCGCGCACATTGCCCGCCATGTTGTAGACGCCGTACGGCGAGCGCCCCTTCGGGAAGCTGTCGACCGGCCAGGTGAAGCATGGGCTGCGGGTGTTGAATCCGGCATAGGTTTCGTCCGGATAGGCGTCGCCCCATGGATAGATGCGCTGATCGGGACCACGGGCGGCTTTCTCCCACTCGATTTCGTTGGGCAGCCGGAAGCCCATCCAGCGCGCCCAGCGGTCCGCCAGTTCCCAGTGCATATGCGTGGCGGGCAAATCTTCATCCGGCCTGAGCCGGATATGTTTGCCGCTCTTGTCCAGTCCGATGGAGCAGCTGATGGTGCTGCCGGCATATTTTTCCATTTTGCCGGCATCCGAATTGAGATACTTCACCAGGTCCCGCGAGCGCGCTTCGAACTTGGCGATGTAGTAGCTGTCCAGCCAGATCTTCACGTTGCCGCCGCCGATATCGTCCAGCGGCTGGAACGGGCCCTCCTTGGGAATGCCCGCGGTCTTGTAAAACCAGCCTTCCGGAATGAGGATGAACTCCACGCCGTTGATCATGACTTCCTTCGGCGCAGCCTCGGCAGCGGCATGGGCCGTGCCAGCGCTTGTTGTCAGCACGATTGCCAGCATGGCCGCCGCCAGGCCGATTGCACCTTTGCGCCATCCGTTCATATGTTTTTTCATTGCCGCCACCACAGTTCGTTTTTCAACAGCCAGGACCATCGTCATGGGCGCGCCTTGGCGGCTCCGGCCGTCCTGACAGATCTGACGACGCGCAGACCCACCGTTTCCAGCCGGTCGCCGGCAATACCAAACATGCGCGCTCCGCAGCGCACATGCCACACTTCGCTTTTGTAGCTCCCGCCCCGGAGGACGTATCGTGAACCGTCGCGCTTTATCATCGGATTCATTTTCGCGTGCTGGCTGTAGGCATTTTCATCGTAATCGTCCTGCACCAGTTCCAGGGCATTGCCAAGCATGTCGTGCAGCCCCCAGGCATTGGCGCGCATCGTGCCCACCTCAAGCGCTTCCAGGTCATAGGCATTACTCGATAGCTCCTGATACCAGGCGACGGTTCTTAGTTTGTTTGTCGCGTCCACGTCCGGCGAGTATTCCGCCTGATCGTCTGGCGCCTGTCCGGCGCGGCAGGCATACTCCCATTCCGCTTCCGTCGGCAGCCGATACGTGCCGTCACGGTCGCCGGCCTGCGCATTGAGGCGCTGCAAAAACAGTTTTGCGTCTTCCGGCGCAATCTTGAGCACCGGTCGTTGCGGATGCTCGGCCTCGCGCGCGCCGGGATGCATCACGCGTTGCCACTGTGCGCGCGTGACTTCAAATTTTCCGATCCAGAATCCGTCCACGCATGCCTCGTGCCTTGGCACTTCATCGGGCATGGGGACCGACATGCCCTCTCCGGGAATGCTCGACCCCGCCTGGACGGCACCCATCTGGAAGCAGCCCTTGGCGATTTTCACAAACTCGATGCCGCTGGTCGGCTCGGTCCAGGTCGCGGGGGCTTGCGCCCAGGACGGCGAGCCCGCAAGCAGCATCAGCATGCCCGGCAGTGTCAGACGACTCATATGCATTGAGAGCTCCCTTCAGGGTTTGAACAACTTGAACTTGTCCTGATGCTTGATTTCATACTTCCTGCTGCCATCCGGCTGTTCCGTTCCCGGAATCGGCATCTTGATGCCCACCCCGCGACCGTCGCGCTTGAGCTCTTCGGCCGTAAAGCCGGGCGGAATGCCCTTGGTCGGCCCCCATGCGCCGCGCCCCAGCTTCGACTCCCATTCCCAGATCGCCGAACGCGCCTGCGCGATTTTCAGGCGCTCGGGATCGGGCTTCGGCTGCACATGCAGGAAATTGCGCATGCCGCCGATTGCCGCCTCCAGGTCCCCCAGCGCCTCCGACGCGGTGGCGAATCCGAAGTAGGCGTCCGCCAGATACGGATCCTTGTCGACTGCCGCTGCGTAGAAATCGCGCGCGGTGCTGTAATCGCCTTTGCCCTCCAGCGCGCGCGCCATCGTCATGTACGAGCGTGGATCGTGCTGGACCTGCTCGCGCGCCGCGTGCAGGAATGCGATCGCTTCGTCATAGCGCTTGGCGCGGATTTTCTCCCTGGTTTCCTTTAGGATTTTTTTTGTTTCTTCCGCCTTCGGATCGGTCGCCTTGCTGCTGGAGACAGGGAGCTCCTCGGTCTCGGGGTCTTCTTCCGCTGCGGCGCGCCGGGCTTCCGCGGGCGTTGCAGGCAGGGCGGATAGTCCGGGCTTGGCAGGCGATGCGGCGCTCGGCGGCGCGGCCGATGTGGCGGTGACTCCGCGTCCCGGCATCAGGCTCACCAGATATCCCAGTACCACGGTTCCCGCGGTTACAGCCAGCAGCGCGGCCAATCGGTAATCACGCTTCGTCGCGCGCGGTTTTGCCGGAGCGTACGTTTTTGGTGTCATTTGCTCTCCACGATGCGTGCGGTACCTCGCTCCAGATGCGCGCGCACCGTTGCGACGTCGGCCGCGAAGCGCACGCCTTCCCATTCCCCCGGCTTGTACGGCCGAACCAGCCGGCGCTTCTGGATGCGGATCCAGACGGCGTCGGTGCGCCATAACCCGCCCTTACTCATCTTCATCGGCCCCTCTTCGGGAAGCGGCGAACCTTCCGCCGCCAGGGGCGGATTGTGCATGCCATCCTTGATACCGTCATCGAAGCCCCGGTTGAACCAGTCAGCCACGTATTCGCCGACATTGCCGGCCATGTTGTAGAGGCCATACGGCGAGCGCCCTTTGGCATAGGCGCCAACCGGCGCCGGAGCGCATGGCGCGCCCCAGCTGTACAAGGCATAGGTATCGTCGGGATAGACATTGCCCCACGGCCATACCCGGCGATCTGCGTCGCCGCGCGCCGCCTTTTCCCATTCCGCCTCTGTCGGCAGGCGAAAGCCCATCCATGCGGCGAATTCCTTTGCCAGGGCCCACGACATATCGGTTGCCGGCATGTCGCGTGCGGTGTCGGTTTCCAGCCAGGTGCCGTCCGGCTGCCGGCGCACCATGCATTCCGGCTGTTCGATCCGCCGTTCCACGACCTTTTCGCCTTCTGCAGTCATGGTGATTTCCTTTTCCACGCTGCTTTTTTCCTTTTCCTCCGCCTGCCGGGACAGCGTTTCGGGTGAAGCCGCGCCCGCATTCAAGAAGCGCACGAAGTCGCGCGCGCGCGCCTCGTACTTGGCGATATAGAAGCTGTCCAGCCAGACATGCGCATCGCGATGCAGGCGGGCGCCTGCCTCCACGCGGTCATCGTCGGCGACGCTCACCGTGTACCAGAACCAACCTGCGGGAATCAGCACCATCTCGACGCCGTTGACGATGACTTCGCGCGGCAGCGCCCCGTCGGCGTTGTTTGTTGTCGCACTACTGGCGCCGGGTGCCCACGCGCAGCACAGCGCCGCAAGAAAGAGTCGGAGCAGAGCGTTCATGGCTGGCGCACCAGTCGAAGGCCGATCTGGCCGAGCGCATCGCTGGCAGGATAGAAGGCCCGCTTTGCGCAGCGCACCTGGATGAAGTCGCTGCGGTGGCTGGCGCCGCGAATGACGCGCTGGCCGTCCCGCGCCTCTTTCACCACCGGGTTGTACAGCGCATGCCTGGAATAGGCGTCGTGCCGGTAGCCGTCTTCCACCCATTCCCATACGTTGCCGAGCATATCGTGCAGCCCCCAGGCATTGGGCTTGAGCGCGCCGACCGCGTTCGGCTTCAATACCCGATGACCGGAAACGCTGTACCACGCGACATCGACATGGTCGTTATCGAACGGCATCGCTTCCTTCTTTTGCCCGGCGCGGCATGCATATTCCCACTCGCCTTCGGTCGGTAGCCGGAACCGGTACTTGCCTTCCGACATCTGTGTCAGGCGCCGCGCGAATTCTTGCGCGGCGTCGTAACTGATGCCGCCGGCCGGTTCCGGGCCGTTCCCGCCGGGCGGGTTCTCGCCCATGACCTTGACCCAGTCGTTGGCCCGTACCTCGAATTGGCCGATCAGGAAAGCGTCTATGCACACTTCATGCCGCGGCTGCTCGTCCGCCCCCGGGCCGTAGCGGAACTGATAGAGCGAGCCATCCATCGCCCCCTTGGCCGATACAGCCGAACCCATCTGGAAGCATCCCTTGGGCAGGGCGACAAACGGCATGCCGGTGTGTGGTTCCTGCCAGATCCGCGGCGCGGCCTTTGCCGCGAGCGCCACGGTAGGCAGCATGGCAAGGGGGATGCAGGCCAGCGCCAGCTGCCTGAAAAAACGATCAATGAGGGAGCGATGCATTACCATATCCGCCGCCAGTAAAACCAGACCAGGCTGCCCACGCCAAGCAGGATGGTGCCCATGATCCAGGGCAGGGTGGGGTCATAGCTGATCACATAGCCCATCCAGGAATCCAGCCGCACATAAGTAAGCGTGCCATCGTCCAGTTCGACGCTCTGGCCCTCCTTCAGCACATGGCGCTGTGGTCCGCTCCGTTGCTCGATGCGCAGCACCAGGTTGTGCGCAAGTTCTTGTGCGCCAAGGTCGGTGCGCGTTCCGCTGCGCCGCTCGTCCGGCTTCTTAATGTCGAGCATGGCCCATGCTTGCGCGCCGGAAGGCAGCCGCCATGCCGCCGACGAGGCAAAAGCGCCGTCCTGCTGCGCGCTCAGCTGCGCGGTGCCGTATTCTTCCTGGCCGGCCTTCGGCTGCCACCGGAACACCGGGGAAAAGCCGCGAAGGCGCGTGGTATAAATTCTGTAGCCGTTGAGAATCAGTGGACGGTCGTCGCCGATCTGCGCCGCATGCAATTGACCGGCATCGTCTTGCCAGTGCACGCGGTTGTAGGTGGCATGATGCTTGCCCATTCCCTGTGCGTAGAAATCTTCGGTGAAACCATCGTTGGCGAATTGCAGATCCTGGGGGCGCCAGCGATGCAAGGGGCCGTGTTCGTCCTTTTGCAACTGGCCATCGAAGGTTGTGCCGCTGGTGAGCGTTATCCTTGCGTCCAGATACACCAGCCGCGCCAGCACGAACAGTGCTACCAGCGCGACCAGCGAGAGATGAAACAGCAGCAGCGGGAGATCGGCGCGGAAGCGCGGCTGCACGAGAATCGCCGCCGCCAGGTTGACGATCAACAGCGCGAATGGCACGGCCATCAGCGCCGTCGCCGGCATCGCCTCGTAGGCCACCGCCAGCGCCGCCGCCGCCGTCAGCAGAAAGAACAGCACTGTCCAGCGCGGTGCCGCCAGCGCGTATAGCCAGCGCGGCATGGCGGATTTTGACCGATCTACCCTCGTCATGCCGCGCCACCTAGCAATTGGCGCTTGTCATGGAGCCGCCGCCGCAACTGGTATCCGTCCAGGAGCCGCTGCGCGCCCAGGACGATATCAAGAGCATGCTGCCGTTGTAGTAGGGCGGGGCGTAAAGCGCAGAGCCCCAGCCGCCGGCCTTGACGCAGTCGCCCGTCTGCCCGCCTTCTTTCCCGACACAGTTCATGTTGACCAGGAATGCCTTGTTTTTCCACCCGTGCGGCACCGCGATATGGCAAACCATGCATCGGATGCTGCTCATGTCGCTGTCAGGAACATGGTTGAAATTGAAGCCGCTGCCGCCGTTGCTGTTTCCGGTCTTTGGCTTGTGGCAGGTGCCGCACAACCGGCGCTGCGTGCCTGATTGACAGCCGGGGGCTGCGGTAGATTGGTTGACATTGTCCAGGGTGACACAACGGTCCCATACACCGCGCAGCAGGAACGGGTTGGACGAGCCGTGCGGCCCCTGCACGGTACCCGCCGTAGGGCCCGAGCCCGCTGTCCATGAAGATTCCTGACCGTGGCAGTCGGAACAATACATGGTCTGAATGCCGATATTGGCGGCGAAAGGGGCCATCAGATTGATGGTGCCGCTCGACGCCATCTTTCTCTCAGCCCGGTCCCGGCCTGTCGGGTAGACCGCCGGGTGCCAGCTGCGGTGGTTATAGCCGTTATCAGGTGCGGTACCTGAAGTGGTCCGGGGTTCGCAATCGCCGCCGCCGCAGGCGCTGCCCTTATTGCTGGTGCCGTTCGCAAACTCGCCCTGGTCGGTGCCGGTGGTCGGCGGATCGGTCGCGGTCACCGAGAGGAATTCGGCGGCGACGTTGGTGTAGCGCGTCATGCCATTGGCAAGCGTTTTCGGCGTGCAACGCCGCGACGTGCAGTTCACCCCGGAATACTCGAGTGCGGGAAAATCGGTCGCCAGCGGGCCATTGGCATAGTTCGAGTGGCACTTGAAGCACAACTGGTACTCGCGCGTCAGGTAAGTGGCGGTCAGGGTTTCTGCCCTGGTGGTCGGCGCCGCAGCGCTGCCCGGATCGCCCTTCTTCACGTCGAAGCCCGTTGGCACGCTCGGCCAGCTGGTGTAGGTAATCGCCGGCATTGTCGGTTCCACGCCCCATGACCCGCGCAACACGCCGGAGGCGACATTACCATTGCCGGTAGACAGATCGCCGGTCTTGCCGCCTGGAGTGTGCGTGCGTAGGGCGCCGTCGTCGCCGGCCGTGTTCGACGAGGTCGTGACAAAGGTCCTTCCTCGCCGCACCCGGTGCGGATTGTGGCAATCGGTGCACTCGACGTGGCGGTTTGCATTGTTGCCCTGGCCGAGGTTGACGGGATCCTCGAGGAAATCGGAAGTGTAGATGTTGTGGACTTCCTTGGTGCCATTTGCCTGGTCCACGGTCTTGATTGGCATGCCGTAAGTCAGGTCGAACAGGGACTTGATGGAAGGGACCGTGCTGCCCGTGGCTGCGACGAGGGCGTTCTTGACGCCTTTGGAGTCCGTGCCTGCATCGCGATGGCACTGGAAACAGGTGTTCTCGACGGCAGAGGTGACCTGGTTGTCGGTCTGGGAAGCATAGCCTGCCTGGTATGCCGCTCCCGCCGCGGTGCCGCTGGAAATCGCGAGCGGATCGCCGTTCACGCCTTCGCGCAGCAGACGGCGCGAACCCTGCACCGAGTGGGTGTCGTGGCAGTTCAGGCAGCCCACCTGCCATACCGCCGGAACCTGCCCCTTAACCGAAAACTGCCGTAGCGCCGCTGCTTCCGTAGTGTACACCTCGTCGGCGGTCACCGAATTGGCGTGCGCCGACGAGGCCCAGGCCGCACCCAGCTTCGGATGGCAGGCCAGGCAGATCTGGTCGTTCTCCGCATCGAAGCCGGTGGTGCTTGGAGCGGCAAGCTGGAAGCGGTTCAGGCGCAGGAATTTATCGGCGGTGATGTGGGGATCGTGACAGGTCGTGCATTGCACCTGGCCGGCGCCGTCCTTGCCGGTACCCTCGAGCGGCAGCAAGGGCTTGATGCCGCTGCTGCGCATGCCGATCACGGAAGAGCTTCCCGCGGCAGGATCGCCGGATGGATAGCGCTGGCTGTCATCGAGCCTGCGCAGTTCCTCTGCAGCGGCCACTCCCCGATTGTCGGCGGTGGTGAGGTCGCTGTTGTAGGTGATCGAGATCGGATGGTCGTTGGACAGGTCGGTGCCGATGACGCGCGTGAATCCGGTCTGTGCGCCGACGCCGGTTGGCATGTTGCCGCTATTTGTGTTGTTGAGGGTAATGGAGGCGCTTTGGCCGCGCAGTACATTGACGTTGCCGAGCGCCACCATGCCGTCATGGCAGGAAAGGCAGAGCAGGGAGCTGCCGGCGGGCTGGGCGTTGAACCCGCCGACGATGTTGCTGGCGTCGAGAGATCCCGATGTGTACCGCGTGTAGGTGCTGCCCGACGAATTGCGGTTCCACAGCGGCTTTCCCAATGCCGTGTTGGCGCTATGCGGCGTGTGGCAGAACGCGCAGATCTCGGTTTCGGTGGTGGCGGTCACGGTCTTGGTGCCGGACTTCGACAGGTTGTGCGCAGTGATGGCGATGTTGGATGTCGGTGGCGTATACGCCGCAGTTGCATAACGCACCACCGTCGCGCTCGTCGCGAGCAGGGCGACAACGGCAAGGCCGCGCGCGGCCGCTCGCAACGCCGGCCAGCGCCGGAGGCTTGCAGGTAATCTCAACTTCGCCACTTCCATCCCCCCCATCTTGTTTTTTCGGGACATATCGCGTCGCTTACGGCAGCGGTGCGATCGGCTCGTTCGACAGCGCGCGCTTGGCCGCCTTTACATTCCTGATCATGTTGCGCACCGATTCCGGCATCTTCTTGCTCTGCTGCGTCATGTCGCGCATCTGGTGCGACAGGTACGAGTGATTCATCAGGATGTCGAACACCGACAGCATGAATTCCTGTTTCCACGGCGTGAGCTTGTCGAGGTTCTCGAACTTGTGCATGAAGAACTTCTTCGATGCCATCGCCAGTTCCTTTTCGACTTCCTCGATGGTCATATTGGTCGGCTTGACCACCGGCTGCACCAGGTTGTACTTGCTGTAATCCTTGGTCGCGACGTAATCCTTCAGCTCGGGGTACAGGTCCGCATACGGCCACGGCGCGATCGCCAGGAAGAAGGCCATGTCCGGGTCGTAGGCCTTGGCCAGTTCGACGGTCCTCGTGATCGACTCCTTGGTGTCGGTCGGCATGCCGAGCACGAACGAGGTTTCCGAAACGATGTCGGCGCCATTGATCAATTCAATCGCCTTCTTCGATTGTGCCGTCTTGGTGCCCTTGCGGAACAGGTTCAACGTCGCCTGGTCACCTGCTTCGACCCCGACATAAATGTGCTCCACGCCCGCGAGGCGATAGCGGTCCATGATGTCTTCGTCGCGCACGATGTCCACCACCCGCGTTTCCATCAAGAGCTTCACGCCCGGCTGGCGCTCGATCATCAGGTCGAGAATGCGCTCCCAGCGCTTGCGGTCCATGGTCGGTGTTTCGTCGGCCAGCATCGCGACCTTCACGCCGTATTTCTCGTGCAGCATGGCCAGCTCGGACACGAATGCTTCCGGGCTGCGCGTGCGCCAGCCGCGTTGCCAGAACAACTTCTGCGAGCAGAACGAGCAGTTCTGCGTGCAGCCGCGCGACGACGACACGATCGCCAGCCGCGCATCGTTCTTCGCGCGGTACTTGTAGATCGGCCATTCGACCAGGTCCCAGGCGGTGGGCAGCGCATCGAGGTCGCAGATCATGGGCGCCGGCGGCGTTGTCACGACGCCGCCGTCGCGCCAGAACGCCAGTCCCGGCACCTTGGCAGGATCGTCTCCCGCGTTCAGGCAGTCGAGCAATTTCACCAGCGTGTGCTCGCCTTCGCCGCGCACGACGAAGTCGATCACATCGTGGTCGGCCCGCAGCATCTCGTCATAGCAGAAGGTCGCATGCACGTTGCCGATCAGGGTCACAATATCCGGATTGACCTTCTTCGCCAGGCGCAATACGCCGGTGGCGGCGAATACCGCGGCGGTGAAGGCGGAAGAGGCTACTGCATCCGGCCGGAAGTCTTCCAGGCGCTTGCGGATCTGGTCTTCGTCGTGCCACAGAGCCATCGCGTCGTAGTAATCGACTTCGTAGCCGGCGGCGCGCAGCGCGCCGGCGACGTATACAAAGCCCAGGTTGAGCCAGGTGCCGGCGGATTCGACCACGCCGGAGTGGTAGGGCGCGGTGACCAGCGCGACCCGCTTTACTTTCCTTGGCAGCTTCTTGCTGACCTCGCCGGCTGATTGCGTCTTGCGCATAAATGTGACCGGCTGTTCGATGATGCTCATGTCGCTCTCTGCTGTCGTTATCTGGTCAGCGCTTCTTCGAGCGCTTGCTCCGGCGTATCCGCGATCGCGGAATCGGCCAGCTCGCCGCACGGGCAGGCCGGCGGCACCATCGGCGTGCGTGGCTTCAGACGCCCCGACTTGAAGCGGATCGAGAAGTTAACGTATGCCTCCAGCATGCGGAAGATGCGCTTGTCGCCCATCGGGCCGACTGTGCGCTCGCTCGGCATCAATGAGACCTTGCCTTGCTCGTCGCGCTGCGCGCGGCCCACGATCTGGAAATTTCCAGAGGCGTCGGTAAAGCCGAGGTTGTCGGTCTGTACCGCCAGTACCGTCGGCAGGTTGGCAGCGTCGTAGTGGCGCAGCAATCCGACCTCGCCCGGCGGTAGCGGCCGCAGGTCGTCGGTGCCGACGGCCACCGTGCGCGCCCACGGCGGGTTGGGGCGCATGCGCTTGCCCGGCATTCCACCCTTGACTGCGCGCCGCAGCGTGTCGTCGAAAAAGCCGGTCGCGCTTTCGGCCATGCCGAGCACGTTCACGCAATGCGAGTAGGGGATGCCGAGCACCTCGTACGCCAGCTTCAGGTAGTCTTCCTGCGTCAGCTCGCCGAAGCGGCCGCGGTAGCCGCCGCCGTCGCCGATGCGGCTGCCGGCCGGCAGATGGAACGACACGCCGCGCTTCTTGCAGGCGTTAAAGAAAAATACGAAGGCCGAGGTGGAACCGATCATCGCCACCGGCACGCCGCTCGCCTCCGACTGGGTCAGCGCCTCGACCAGTGCGGCGACGTCGATGCCGCTGTGGCTGAGCAAAAAGCGGCTGTCGGGCGTACCGAACATCTTGCGCGTCTCGTCCATGCCGACGGCCATGCCCATCGACGGCGCCATTTCAGGACTGGGTGCCAGGATCAGCACGCGGCAGCGCTGGCCTGCGGCGAAATCCGGGAACAGGTAGGCGCCGGTCATGATGCGGTTCGCGTCCAGTACCAGTTCGCGGCCGATTTCGTCGCGGAAGATCTGGCCGCGCACGATGGCCGTGGTTCCGCTGGTCAGGTTCGCCATCATCGCTTCGTCGAACGGGAATGAGGTCACCAGTTCGGTTTTGAAGCTGTCGGTGGGGAAAGCAGGTATGTCGCGCCAGTGCGCGATCTTGCCGGGCCGCGCGCCGAGCGCGTCGCAGAATGCGCGGTACGGCGCGTTGCTGCCGTATTGATAGTTGAAAATGTCGAGCGCGAGCTGATCGAACGGCGCCGGGTCGCCGTCGACGCCGGACGCGAACATGGTGCGGATGCGCAGCGCCAGCTGCGCGCGTTGGGTCTGCGCGTTCATGGCAACCTCCGGTCCGGCGGCATGGTTAACGAATCTTGGCGCAAGCCGCCGCTCGGAATTAGCCGGGATTTCATCGATAGCACTCCATTTCCTTGGCCCGGTGCATCGCCGGGCGATTTCCATCATCTGTTTCCGCGGGACGCGGCACTATTCCTTTGTCGTCGTATTGCCGAGGAACTGGAACACCACGACGCGCGCATTGAGCATGTCTGCGACATAGACTCGCCCCTGCTTGTCGGTCCATACGCCGGTGGGCAGGATGAACTTGTCGTCCTGCATGCCGTTGCCTTTCATCGCGAGCAGCAGCTTGCCCTTGTCGTCATAGGCGAGCAGGTATCCGAAATACGACTCCGCCACATACACGATGCCGGCATCGACCGCGACGCCTTTCGGGCGCGTGAAATTGCCGATATAGACGCCGCGCTCGCCGAAGCCGCTTACGCGCCTGCCTTCCGCATCGAACACCTGGACCCGGTTGTTCAGGGTGTCGCTCACGTACAGGTGATCGTCCGAAAACGACAGGAAAGTCGGCGCGTTGAACAGGCCTTCGCTGTCGCCGGCGCTGCCTATGGTTCGCACCAGCCGGCCGCCGGAGTCAAAGGCCTTGACGTCATGCGCCGCTGCATCGGCCACGTAAAGCAGGCCGCGGTCACGGTCGAAAGCCAGCCCGGCCGGGCGTTTGAGATCGCCCTGTCCGACCACGCCGACCAGCGCACCCTTGCGGTTCAGGCGCAGCACCGCGCCGTACTGGACATCAGACACCGCGATTTCGCCATCCCACGCGATCGCCAGCGCCACCGGGCCGCCGAGACGCACGCGCGGAGCGACTTGTTCCCACACCAGCATTTGTCCATGCTTCGAGTCGTCGTCGTCGGGCGGAGGATTGGGGTCGAACACCACCACGGCGCTGCGTCCGGCATCGACCACATAGATCCGCCCGTCATCGCTGGTCGCTCCGTGCATGGGGCGCTGCAGGAGCAGCGGTTCATTGTTCTCGAACAGGCCGACCAGCCACTTGAACACGTTTTCGGCGATCCGCTTCGGCCCCTGTTCCTCTTCGTCCTGCACGAAGTTCGGCGCGCCGAGCAGTGTGCCGGCGTATCGGTAGCGCGGCTCGTCCGGCGGCGCAGGCAAGTGCACCGCACTACGCTCCGGTTCGGGACGCAAATCGTAGTTGAGCCGGCCGCGCACTAAGCCGTCGCTGGCGCAACCGCAAAGCAGCGCCGCGCACAGCAGGATCAAGGCGCAGGACAGGCGTGCTTGCACACTGGCGTACACCGCGTTGAAACCTGATCGAATCATGCTTGCTATCTGTTCAATGGCTCGCCGTTAAGCTGGCGTCGCGCTTGCCGCTGCTGCTGTCCGGTACGTTTTTCGCATCCGTTGCTTCAACGATCAACATGGCGGCCAGTGAGCCGTCATGGCAGGTCAGGCATATCTTCACTCCGTCCGCGCCGCGTGCCGACGGCGTGGCCGGCTCGACCATGGCCAACTTCGGATACGGCGTGCGCGCCGGAATGCCGCGATGCCATAACGGAGGATGCGGCGGCACGTCATTGCTGCCGTGTCCATGGGCCTCCGGCGGCATGCGGCAGAATGGGCAGCGCGACACATCGCTTGCAGCGCCGCCGCTGCCGGATGCCATGTGCACCTTCGATCTGTCGCAGTACTCCATCAAGGGGGACGCAAGGGCCGGGCCCATCGCCAGGGAGCCCGCCAGCAAAGGTGCTGCCGAATACAACAATCGATGCATGTCGGTCTCTCCCTGTCCTTGAGTGGTCTGCAAAAAGCGCCATGCGAACCATATCGGTCATAGCGGTGCCGGCCAGCTGCGGCAAGCCGATCGGAGCAGGCAGCCAGGGTTCGCACGCGTGACAGCCTAAGTCGTGGCGATCAAGCAATGGGGCAGCATGAATGTACCCACTTGAGCGCGATGGGTATTATCGGGGAGAGCAATACTGTTGCGAGATATGCAATCTGGAATTTTTGAATTTCTTGTTTAGAGTCAACACTGGTTAAGCGACTTCGTGGCTCGCCTATTGCGGCCATATGCGGCGCATGCCCGCCGCTCTTGACTTGAGTCAGGTCGGGTCGCTCAATGCGGTGAAATACTCCCGTGCTCGGGAACGGTATTCCATTTGCGGGAATAACTGCCTGGTAAAGTTCAGCTAGGTGCGCGACGGCAGGCGCGCCAGGAAGGCTTCCAGCTCCGGCAGCGGCAGCGGCCTGGCGAACAGATAGCCTTGCCCTTCGTCACAGGCGGCGTCGCGCAGCAGGTGCAGGATCTCGCCGGTTTCCACGCCTTCGGCCACCACCGACAGCTTCAGCGCGTGCGCCATGTCGACCAGCGCCTTGACGAATTCGAAGCTGCTCAGGCCTTCGGGCTGGTGGTACACGAAGGAGCGGTCGAGTTTCAGGATGTCGAACGGGAAGCGATTGAGGTACGACAGCCCGGAATAGCCGGTGCCGAAATCGTCCACCGACAGCAGCACGCCCAGTTTCTTGAGCCGCTTCATCACGTCGACCGATTCGTCGATGTCCTCGACCAGCGCGCTTTCCGTCAGTTCCAGTTCGAGCATGCCGGCGGGCAGGCCGGCCTTGGCCAGCGCGGCTTCGACCTGCTCGGTCAAGTTGCGGCACTTGAGCTGCCGCGCAGACAGGTTGACCGACACGTGCAGCGGGCGGCCGAACTTGTCCATCAGCCGGCGCGTCTGCAGGCAGGCCTCTTCCAGCACCCACTGGCCGATCGATTCGATCAGCCCGCGATCTTCCGCGATCGGGATGAACTGCATCGGCAGGATGCTGCCCAGCTGTGGATGGTTCCAGCGGATCAGCGCTTCCATGCCGACCACTCCCATCGACTTGAGCTTGACGCGCGGCTGGTAGTGCAGCTCGAATTCGCGGCGTTCCAGCGCGCGCCGCAGCGTGTGCTCCAGCGTCATGCGCGTCTTGGCTTCCACGCTCATCTCGGCTTCGAAGAAGCGGTAGCAGTTGCGCCCGGCGGCCTTGGCGCGGTACATCGCGGTATCCGCGTTCTGGAACAGCAAGTCCCTGCTGCGCGTATCCGCCGCCAGCATGCAGATGCCGATCGAAGCGCTCACGAACACTTCCTGGCCTTCGATGTCGAAGGGCGCGGTGAGCGCGGCCAGCAGGCGTTGCGCGATGGCCTCCGCCGAAACCTTGCCGTCGGGGCAGTGCGCCGCCACCACGAACTCGTCGCCGCCGAGTCGCGCGATCACATCGCCGGTTCGCGTGTTGCATTGCAGCCGCAGCGCGACCTGGCGCAGCAGTCCGTCGCCCGAGGCGTGCCCCATCGAGTCGTTGACCTGCTTGAAGCCGTCCAGGTCGATGAACATCACCGCCAGCGTCTCGTCGGCCGGGCCGGCTTCCAGCAGCGATTCGACGCGCTGCCCGATCAGCGAGCGGTTGGGCAGGCCGGTGAGCGGGTCGTGGCTGGCCAGTTGCTGCAGGCGGGCTTCGGCCTGCTTGCGTTCGGTGATGTCGGTGACGAACGCGGTCAGCGAGCGCGGGCCGCTTGTGTCCGATTTGGCCGACAGGTTCAGCAGCACGTAGACCGGGCGCCCGTCCTTGTGCCGGATCACCGTCTCCATGGCGTGCCCGGCGCCGCTGGCTGCCAGCCCGGCGGTCAGCGGGCAGCTCGGCAGAAAGCGCTTGATGTCCTTGCCGATGAACTCGTCCTTGGCATAGCCCGATAGGGCGCACAGCGCCGGATTGACGTCTTGCACGATGCCTTCGGCATCGGTCAGGAAGTAGCCGGCCGGCGTTATCTCGAGCATCTCCCGCAGCCGCTGCTCGCTTTCGCGCACCGCCTGCTCGGCCACGCGCCGCGCCGTGATGTCGTGGAAGAACACCGACAAGCCGCCTTCGTGCGGATAGGCGCGCACTTCGACCCAGGCTCCGGTCGGCTCGTACACGGCTTCGAAGGATACCTTTTCGCCCGAGCGCATCGCATGCTGGTAATGCTCGAAGATGGGGGAGTTGCGGATGCCCGGGACGATGTCCCAGATCACCTTGCCGATCGCCGCGTCACGCTCTACGCCGACAAAGACGATCGCCTTACGGTTGGCATAGGTCAGCCGCCAGTTGCGGTCCACCGAGAAGAAGGCGTCGCCGATGCTTTCCAGGATCGTGTTCAGGCGCTGGTTGGCGCGGCGCAGCTTGGCGCGCGTGCGCCGGCGCTCCGTCACGTCGCGCGCAGTGGCGTATGTCAGGCCGCTGTCATCCATGCGGCGCACCGCCCACGACAGATGCACGGCGCTGCCGTCCTTGCGCAGCCAGCAGTTTTCCAGGTCGGGAACGGTGTCACTGGCGTCGCCGATGGCGGCGACCAGCGCTTTGGTTTCTTCCCTGGTGCCGGGCGTGACGAATTCCAGATGATGGCGCCCGGTCAATTCCTCCGGCTCGTAGCCGATGACGCGCTTGACCGCGCGGTTGGCGCGCAGGATCCTGCCGCTTGCGTCGAACAGCACCATGATGTCGGGCGAATGCTCGATGAGCGCCTTGTTTTCCTCGGCCAGCCGCGCCAGTTGCAGCAGCAGTTCCTTTTCCGCGGAGATGTCGCGCCCGATGCCGCGATAGCCCTTGAAGATGCCGTCTTCGTAGACCGGTTCGCCCGAAATGCAGGCGTGGCGCGTGCCGCCGCCAACGGGGTCGCGGACGATGAAGACGAGATTGCGGAACGGTTCGCGCGCGGCGACCCTGCTGCGGTAGGTTTCCAGGTCGGGCTGCTGCGTGCATAGCGCCAGCTCGAAGCCGGTCTTGCCCAGCGCGTATTCCGGCGCGATGCCGAACACGCGCTGCAGGCCGTCGGAAAAGAAGGTGAACCGTTCGGCTTCGTCCATTTCCCAGTACCAGTCCGATGACAGCTGGGTCAGGCTGCGGAAGCGTTCCTCGCTTCTCTTCAGCTCGGCCCTGGCATGGCGCTCGGACGTGATGTCGCGCGACACCGACACCGAACCGGTCTTGGCCTTCGTGACGGCGTCCAGCATGATGCGCGCCTTGGTGCCCATCCAGATATAGTGCCCGTCGCGATGGCGCTTGCGGATTTCGATCAGGCTGCTTTCGGCGCCATCCTGCACCTGCCGCTGGACTTCGCTGCGCACGATATGCCAGTCGTCGGGGTGGACGAAATCGTACACGCTGCGGCCGACGAGGTCGGCCGGCTCCAGGCCCAGCGCCCGCGTGTAGGACGGGGAGACGAACAGGTAGATGCCGTTCCGGTCGCAATGGCTGATCAAGTCCGAGCTGTACTCGGTCATCAGGCGTTGATTCGCCTCGCTCGCGGCCAGGCGCTCGTGCGCCTCGTGCTGCTCCGTGACTTCCAGCACGGTACCGGTATAACCGATGAATTCCCCTGCAGCGTCATGGCGCGGCGCGCCCGAGCCGAGCATCCAGCGGATCCCGCCGTCGCTGCGCACTACGCGGTATTCGCACTGGTATTCGGCGTGCGCCTGCTTGGCCTCGCGGTACACCCGGCGCACGTTCGGCAGGTCGTCGGGATGGATGAAGCGCGCCCAGTCCGACACGCTGAGCGGGACCCCGGCGCCGATCAGGGCGGCGGCGCTCTGGTTCAGGTAGACGAAGTTATCGTCGACGTCCGTCATCCAGACGATCATCCGGCAGGAATCGGCAAGCTGCCACATCGCAGGCGGCGGAGAAGGTTGGCTGCTCGGGGGCGGTGATTCTCGGTGCATTGCGCGAATAACGGGAAAGTACCGCGATCGATATTGCATATGGGAAAGTAAGTCTTTATAGGGGATTTCAGCAAGGGCGTCAACGCGCACGTGTATTCCTGTGGTAACGCCGCGAAAGGCGTCGTTTCGTTGCCCCGAACCAAGCCAGCCCTGCCGCGCCTGCTGGAATGTGATTTGCTTGACTGGATTGCCACATGCCTGTCCAAGCCAGCCGCACATCGGGCCTTGGGGTGGGAGTTTTTTACATGGCCGCAATGGCCTTTCGATAACGCCGGAGCTTGTTCATGCATACGCCGGAGGCGCAGCAGATTATCTTTTTTCTCATCGCCGCGGCAGCGCTCGGCCTGCTCGTGACCGAGTGGCTGCGGGTCGATATCGTCGCCGTGCTGATCATCCTGGCATTGGCCATTAGCGGCATCCTCAAGCCGCAGGATGCCTTTTCGGGGCTGTCCAGCGAGCCTGCGGTGATTGTCGCGGCCATCTTCGTGCTGAGCAGGGCACTGCAGCTGAGCGGGCTGTCGGACATGGTCGCCGGCTGGATCGTGCGGGCGGCGGGCAAGAGAGAGTCGCGCGTGCTGGCGGTCATGATGCTCGGCGTCTCCGCCTTCGCCACGTTTACCGAACACGTCACGCCCACCGCCATCATGATGCCGGCGCTGCTGAAGCTGTCGCGCGAACGCGGCATACCAGCATCAAAATTGCTCATGCCGCTGTCGTTCGCCGCTTCGCTGGGCAGCACGATCGCCCTGATCGGCGCGCCAGCCTTCCTGTTCTCCAGCACGCTGCTCCAGCAGGCGGGCCGGCCCGGCCTTTCGCTGTTCTCGATCACGCCAGTCGGCCTGGCGCTCGCCATCCTCGGCGTGCTGTACGTGTTGCTGATAGGCCGCTTCCTGCTGCCCGCAAACAAGGGACGCGGCTCCGGCAGCGACCTGTTCCAGACCGGGCGCTACCTGGCGGAATTGACGGTGCTGCCGGATTCGGCGCTTGTGGGCGCGCACCTGGAGCAGTTGCGCGGCGCGGGGCTGAGTTCGTTCGAGCTGATCAAGTGGCTGCGCAACGGCGAGTCGCTGCGGCGACCGTTCGGCAAGCAGGTGCTGGAACCGGGCGATACGCTGCTGATCCACCTTACCTCGGACGAACTGGCCACGCTGCGGCAGGAGCCCGACGGCCTCAAGCTCAAGCCGGTCGAACAGTTCGACCGGCCGGGGGCGCAGAGCGAGGGGCCCGGCGAGGAGCTGTCGGCGCACATGGTGCAGGCGGTGGTCATGCCGCGCTCGCAACTGGTTGGCGCCACCATCCGCGAGCTCGGGCTGCAGCGCAAATATGGCGTGGTCGCGTTGGCCGTCTCGCGCGAGGGCACGCCGGCGTCGGAAGAGATCGACCGGGTGCGCCTGCGCGTGGGTGACGTGCTGGTGCTGGAAGGCGACGAGGCTGAAATCCAGGAGCTCACGCGCGACCAGCCGGGGCTGATGCTCGCGCCTTTCCCTGGCCAGCCGCGCCCGCGCAAGGCCCGGGTGGCGGCTGCCATCATGGCGGCCACCATCGGCCTTGCCTCCGCCTCCCTCTTGCCGCTGCCCGTCGTGCTGGTGGCCGGCGCGCTGGCCATGGTGCTGTTTGGCTGCGTCACGGTCAACCAGGCTTACCAGGCGATCGATACCCGCATTTTCGTCTTCATTGCCGGTGCCATCCCGCTGGGGCTGGCAATGCAAAAAACCGGGGCGGCCGAGCGCATCGCCCATCTGCTGCAAGGTGTGATGGGGGGCTGGCCGCCGATGGCGACGCTGTTCGCGCTGTTCGCAGTCGCCGCGCTGGTGACCCAGGTGCTGTCGGATGCGGGCACGCTATCGATTTTCGGGCCGGTCGCCATTGCGCTGGCGCACGCGCTGGGCCGCCCCCCCGAACCCTATGTGCTGGCGATCGCGTTCGCTGCCGTGACCGGTTTCGTGACGCCGATCGCGCACTGGGGCAACCTGCTGGTGTTCGGGCCAGGCAATTACCGCTTCTCGGATTTCGTCAAGGTGGGCACGCCGCTGACTGTACTGATCGGGCTGGTCGTGGCATGGCTGACGCCGATCGTTTTCGCCTGAAATCCCCTGCCGCTGGGCAGGGCGGTGCAAGCCATGCATGCGCGTTTTTTGATTCTCCTGTGGCGCTTTCACATCGTTTGTATTGCGTTTGGGCAACACGAGAGCCGATAATGAAAACGTCCCGCAAGGCTTGCCCAAGAGAGTGTCGCGAAGGAGGTCGGAGCATGAAGAAGATCGTTGTGTTTGCCGTTGCACTGGCATTGTCCGGCATCGCCGGCGCCAAGGACGGGCCGTTCACCGGATACGGCACCCACATATTCTGCCGCGACTACCTCAAGCAGGCGACCCAGCTCGACCACGAGTACAACCTGTTCATCATGGGATTCGTGACCGGCGCCAACTACCTGCGCGCGCGCCAGGTATCGGCCAATTCGGAAGACTTCGTTTACTGGGTGTCGGATTACTGCAAGAAGAACCCGGTCGACAGCCTGCTGCAGGCGGCGATGCGGCTCGACGAATATCTCGGGCAAGGTCAGCGCACCATCATCAAGAGCGCGCTTGCACCGGAGCGCTGAACGCGATTCACCCGGAGAAAAATTCCTGCATCAGGAACGACTGCAGCTCGGCATTGTCGCGCGGCCGGGCCGACAGCGTGAAAACCCGGTCCAGCCGGTGCGATTCCCAGTTGAAATCGCCGCTGTAGTGGGCGCGGATCCATTCGATCATTTTTTGCACGGTTGCCAGTTCCACATCGCCGTCCGGTCCCGCATCCACGTCGATGGTCTGGCTCCAGCGATTGCCTGATACCGGGTTCCAGCCCCGGATCTGGAATTGCGCGGTGCGCACGCCCTTGCGGGTAAGCCGTACATAAACATTTCCCATGCCATTCCTGGCGCCGGCGTTGCGCTGCAGGTCGCGATTGATGTTGGCGAGCGCGATGTCGTTCGTCGATGGCGCACTGTCCGCCGGCATGTCGTTGTCCATTGCGGCGGCGCGGCGCCTTGCGCGGGCGGCGTTAAGCATGCTCATCATATCCATCTCCGGCGGCGCGGCGCGTTCGGCCTGCTGCGGAGGTTCGGTCTGCGCTTCGCGTGGTGCCGCTTTCGGCGGCGCGCTTTTGCTTTTCGCCACCTTTGGCTCGGCTGCCGGCTTCGGCGCCGGCTTGTGCGCCGGTTTCGGTTTCGGGCGTGGCGCTGCGCGAGCCACGGGGGGCGGCGTGGGGTGCGCGGGAGGGGCTGCCGCAGATGGCGGGGGAGCCGGCAGCAGTCGTACCGACAATGGCGAGCGTTGCGCCTCGGAGGCGCGCGGCACCTCCTCGCGCTGATGCATCAACACGAAAAACAGCAGGCCATGAATCAGCAGCGACAGCGCGAAAAACACCGTGATATTTCGCGCGCCGCGAGGATGCATGGCGTTGGAAGCAGCAGGAATTGGCATGCCTTAGTTGTAAAACTGAAAAGATGGCGCTGTCCACCGTATCGCCCGGATTCTACGTCACGGGCGAAATGGCATTTATTTCAAAATGTACGACCCCGCTGGGCGGTCGCAATACCGGGCGCCTTTCTTTGCCGGTTAGACGAGGCGGAAGTAAAAACTTTCCACAAATTCCAGGCTGAACTATTTGCTACCCGACCCATCATAAGCAAAGCTTCTTTTCAGAAATATTGCCTGCTTATTAATAGCTGGGAAATCTTACCGCAGGAATCCGGTGCCCGAGCGCGGCACTTTCTGCGCAATTCACTTCGTTTCGTTACCGGAAAGCTGCACATATGAATAGCACGTATCCGCTGTTTGGCATTCTTGCCGCCTTTGCACAAACAGAGCTGGGGCGCATCATCGCCACCGTCGTCTCGATCAGCATCGCGGCAATCCTGCTGCGCGTGTCGCAAAAGCGCCTGCGTCTGGGTTCGTCCACCATGCTGGACGTCGAACACCGGCGCGGCAACCTGGTCCTGGCGCGCAACCTGATCATCGGCCTGACGCTGGTGGCGGTCGGCTCCATCTGGGCCACCAAGATTGCGGGCGCCGCGCTGTCGCTGGCGGCGGTTGCCGGCGCCGTCCTGATCGTCAGCAAGGAATTCCTGGCCAACGTGCTGGGCTCGGCCATGCTGGCGATCTCGCGGCCATACCGGGTGGGCGACTTCATCGAAATGGGCGACGCCACCGGCCGCGTGCTCGATACCGACCTGATGGTCACCACCATCGCGGAGACGCTGGAAGGGCACCAGCTCACCGGCCGCACCGCCGTGCTGCCCAATTCTCTGCTGCTGGTCAGGCCGGTCAAGAACCTCACCGCCACCGGCGCCTATGTGATCAACCTGCTCAATATCGCCGCCGATCCGGACGACGACTTGCTGGCGATGGAAAAGGCGCTGCTGCGGGCGGCCAGGGACGTCTGCGCGCCTTGGCTGGGCGACGCCGACCGCCACCTGAAACAGCTGGAGTCGCGCGACCTGGTCGACCTGCCATCCGCCGAGCCGCGCGTGCTGCTGCAATTGCATTCGGCGCGCGAGTACACGCTGGCATTGCGTTACTGCTGCCGCCCCAACGACCGGGTGAAGGTGGAGCAGGCTATCCTGCGGGCTTTCCTGAAATACCGCGGTGCGCTGCCGGCCTCTGCTTCCCGTGACAAGCGCATGCTTGCCGAAGCCGCCTGATCCGCCGGCATTCATGGGCGTGATGACGGATATTCACAACGGAAATTAGCTTTCCGAAATGCACGCACCATACTGATAAGCGTCACGCACCACCCTGTACGCCGGACATGTTCAATCAAAACCTCGTCACGCCGTCCGTTGTCTTTCCCGCTGCAGAAGCGGTCGTCCCGGCCGCTGGCCGCGCTAGGGGGGCGGCCCCGGAACACGTGCGGGCGGAGGATATCCGGCTGCTGTACCAGCTTGCCTCCGACTTCGATTCGATCAGCCCGAAACTGGCGGCCCAGCTGCGCGCCATCGCCGGGCGCCACTGACGGCCTGCCATCGCTGCTTCATGCCCGCCCGCGCGTCATTGCCGCCGGCGCGGACATTGACTTGGCCATTGGCGGCGGGGATACTTCGCTCCTGCGGACTGGCATTGCCATCCGCGACTGTCCATGTCCATCCAGACCGAAGGAGCCGCGGTGACCAGCCCGATTCGACGTATTGCCATCAACACCGGCGGCGGTGACGCGCCTGGCCTGAATGCCGTGATCCGGGCGACAGTGATAGCCGCCGGCAACCGTGGCTGGGAGTGCTACGGCATTCGCGACGGCTTCAACGGTATCCTCTGCCCCGAGCGTTATCCAGATGGTGGCGTGGTGCGGCTCACGCCGGAGCGCGTGCGTGGCATCGCGCACCTGGGCGGCACCATCCTGGGCACCACCAACAAGGGCAATCCGCTGCATTTCCCCAAACAGGCGCCGGACGGAACGATCCAGGAAGTGGACCGCTCCGGCGACGTACTGGACTATTTCGCAAAACATGGCTTGGATGCGCTGGTATCGGTCGGCGGCGACGGCTCGCTCACCATCGCCAATGCCCTGCACCAGAAGGGCTTGCGCGTGGTGGGTGTGCCCAAGACCATCGACAACGATCTCGACAAGACCTTCACCACCTTCGGCTTCGACACTGCGGTGGCGTTCGCCACCGAATGCCTGGACCGCCTGCACAGCACCGCCGAGAGCCATCAGCGCGTGATGGTGGTGGAAGTGATGGGCCGCTATGCCGGCTGGATCGCGCTGCATTCGGGAATCGCCGGCGGGGCGCACAGCATCCTGATTCCGGAGATCCCGTTCGATCTCGATCGCGTCGTCGCCAAAATCCAGCGCCGCGATACGCTCGGCCGCATGTATTCGATCGTGGTGGTGGCCGAAGGCGCCGAACCGGTCGACGGCCATCGCGAAATCGTCGCGCCGGCCGAGGTCGGTCATGCCGAGCGCCTGGGCGGCATCGGCGAGCGCGTGGCGCGGGCGCTGCAGGAGCGCACCGGCAAGGATGCGCGGGTGGTCGTGCTCGGCCACCTGCTGCGCGGCGGCAGTCCCACCTCGTTCGACCGGCTGGCCGCGCTGCGCTTCGGCGCGGCGGCGGTGCGCGCGCTGGAAGAAGGGCGCTCGGGCGTGATGGTGTCGCTGGCTTTCCCCAACGTGGTGTATGTCGACCTGGAAGAAGTCGCCGGCCGCATGAAGGGCGTACCGATGGATAGCGATACGCTGCAGACGGCGCGCGATCTGGGCATCTGTTTCGGCGACTGAATCGTCAGAAGCGGGACGCGTCGCGCTGGATTAGTTCGATTTCTTCTACGATTTCATCTTGTCTGAGCCGGTTACGCAGCAGTTTCAGCGCGTCGGTATTACGCTCGATGTGCTGCAGCGCATTCTCCATCTGTAGCAGCCGCATGTGGTTTTCCACTCGCAACGAGCGTAGCAGCAGCGCCAGCAGCCGATGGAACAGGAAGTGTTGCGCAACGCCCGCGGCAACCTGCGCCGCAGGCTCGTGGGTGACCGGCAATTCATCCGGCGTGCGGCCGGATGACACTGAAAACGGTTGCAGCCGCTCTACGCGGGCACCATCCTCGTCGCGCAGGCAGACCACCAGGCCCGCGTCGGACCCGACGACCTGGCGGGTGCCGTCCACCGCGCCAAGGATGCGCTCGATGGCGGGCACCGCGTCGGTTGCGCTCACGGCGCCTGCCACCGCCGACGCCTCTTCCGGCATCAGCGCGGCCAGCCGTTCACCGGCAACGATGGTTGCCAGCGGCCGCGGCTTTTCTTGCCGCCAGCGGTTCGCCACGTCCTCGTTGAAGCTTGCGCAAAAGCCGCGCACCGAGCCGAGCAGCAGCCAGATGTCGCCGGCAGGCGCGCCCGCGGGCGGCAAGGCCGGAGACATCGCGTCGAAAGCCTCGGACAGCGACTGCGCGGACCTCTGCTGCGCATCCTCGCGCTGCGTCACCCGGCGCAGCTCGGCCAGCGCGAAGCTGCGCATCGCCGACAGGATGCCGGACAGGTCGCCGTACAGGGCGAGGCGGTTATCCAGCTCGCGCCGCTGCGTCATGCCGCCTCCCACAAGGCATCGCGCAACGCCGCCAGCCAGTCCTCGCGCGGCGCATCGATGCGCAGCCCGCGCGCGGCGACCGCGGCAAACAGCGGCGGCAGGCGGGCAGCTGCCTGCTCCGGAGCGAAGCGGTCCAGCAGATCTTCGCCATACGCCAGCAGCCATGCCAGGTGCGCCTGTTCCGGCAGCGGCGCCAGGCGGTCCTGCTTCAGCAGTTCGCGCAGGAGGCGGCCGCGCCTGAGCTTTTCCTCGACCCCGGCTTCCAGCCGGGTGCCGAAGCGGGCGAACAGCTCCAGTTCGAGAAACTGCAGGTAATCGAGCCGGATCCGCGCGGCGGCCTGCTTGATGGCCGCATCCTGCGCCTTGCCGCCGATGCGCGACACCGAACGGCCGATGTCGATTGCGGGCAGCACGCCGGCGGCGAACAGGTGGCTGTCGAAGTAGATCTGGCCGTCGGTGATCGAGATCAGGTTGGTCGGGATGTAGGCAGCGATTTCGCCCAGTCGCGTCTCAACGATCGGCAGCGCGGTCATGCTGCCGCCGCCGCTACCGGCGGCAAGAGCGGCGGAGCGTTCCAAAAGACGCGAGTGCAGGTAAAAGATATCGCTCGGATAGGCTTCCCGGCCCGGCGGGCGCTGCAGCAGCAGCGACAGCTCGCGGTACGACTGCGCATGGCGCGTGAGGTCGTCGTAGACGGCTAGCGCATCGCGCCCGGTTCGCATCCAGTGCTCCGCGATCGCGCAGCCTGCGAACGGTGCCAGGTAACGGAATCCCGGCAGTGCATTCGCTTCGGCCACCACCACCACGCTGTAGTCGAGCGCACCGCCGGCGCGCAGCGTCTCGACGGTGGCGGCCACGCTGGTGCGGGTCTGGCCGATCAGCACCACCACGCAGAACACGCCACGTCCGCGCTGGTTGAGCACGACGTCCAGTGCCAGCGCGCTCTTGCCGACGCCGTCGTCTCCGATGATGAGCTGGCGCTGTCCCTTGCCGATCGGGATCAGCGTGTCGACGATCTTGTTGCCGGTATAGAGCGGCTGGCTGACATAGTCGCGCTCCAGTATCGTCGGAGCTTCCGTCTCCAGCGGACGCATCTCGCGCGCCTGCGGTGCGGGAAGACCGTCGAGCGGCGCTCCCATCGGATCGACCACCCGCCCCAGAAGCGCGTCGCCGACGCCTATCTCGATCCGTCTGCCGGTGCGCCGCACTTCCATGCCCGCGGTCAGGCCATGCGTCTGCGACAGCAGGATCGCGCCCAGCCGGTCGGAGCCGAGCTGGAACACCAGCCCGCTGCTGCCGTCATCGAAGTGCAGCACTTCGTCCATCTGGGCCGAGGGCAGCCCCTTGATCCAGGCGATGCCGTCGCCCACGCCGAGCACGCAGCCGCGCTCGGTCAGACGCAGGCCGAAGCGGTAGGAAGCCATATCGGGCAGGGCGGAATCAGGCATGGCGCTCCCTGAAGAATTCCAGCTCGTCGGCGAGGTCTGCCTGCAGCAGATACTGCCCGATGGCCACGCGCAGGCCTGCGATCAGTTCCGGCCTTTCGCGGAATACCGGCTGCAGCGGCCGTGCCGCCAGCTCCTGGAGCGCCTGCACGACCCTGTTGCGGCGCGCCTCGTCGAGCGCATGGGCGCTGGCGACTTCCACGACCGCATCTGCACTGGCGGCGTCGCGCACAGCCGTGCGCTGCGCTTCCGGCAGCAGCTTTGCGTCCTGCACGAACAGGTCCGCGATATGCGCCGTCAGAGCCGGCGACGCGAGCCGCCGCAACATCGCCGCAGCCGCCTGGTAGGCTTCGGCAGTCGCCTTGCGCGCCAGCGCCGCCTCGTGCGAAGCCGATAGCGCATCCTCGCGCGCCTGCAACTTCGCCTTTTCGCCGGCCAGGTCTTGCCGCAGCGCGTCGAGCTGTGCGCCGCGTTCGCGCGCCAGCGCCAGCGCCAGTTCTCGCCGCGCCTGTTCCTGCTCCGTCTGCCACGCCGCCATGCGCGATTCGTATTGAGCCTTCATTTCGTCGGCCTGCGCGCGCGTCGCTTCCGCCTGTGCCACCTGTTCGCGCACCGCCTGCCGGCGCGCGTCCAGCACATCCAGCACCGGCCAGTACAGGAAGCGCTTGAGTATCCACAGCAGCACCAGGAAATTCAGGATTTCCAGCACAAAGCTGGTCCAGTCGAAGGGCATGGCAGGAATTACTTCAGGAAGTATTCGAGCAGCGGATTGCGGAACAGCAGGATCAGCGCGACCACCAGGCAGTAAATCGCCAGCGATTCGATCATCGCCAGACCGATGAACAGCGTGCGGGTGATGGTCTTTTCGGCATCAGGCTGGCGTGCCAGCGCTTCCAGCGCGCTGACGATGGCGCGGCCCATGGCGACGGCAGGCAGCATTGTGCCCACCGCGATGGTGAGGCCGGCGACGATGGTGGAAACGATGCTGAACCAGTGCAGATCGGTCATGGCAGATCTTTCGCTAAGGTGGAGGAATCAATGTCTTCACTGCGCTCCATCGCGCCGGCGATGTAGATCAGCGCCAGCATGCCGAAGATGTAGGCTTGCACCAACGCTTCCACCAGGTGCAGCAGCAAGAGCGGAACGGGCACCAGGAAGCCGGCGATCAGCAGCATCAGCATGGCTGCCATTTCCAGGCTCATGATGTTGCCGAACAGGCGGATCGCCAGCGCCAGCGTGCGCGTGAATTCGCTGATGACGTGAAACGGCAGCAGGATCGGGCTGGGCTCGATATAGTGGCGCAGGTAGGCGCGCCAGCCGATGCTTCTGATTCCGAACCAGTGGGTGGACAGGAACACCAGCAGCGCCAGCGCGGCGGTGAGCGAAAGGTCGCGCGTCGGCGCGTGCAGCCCCGGCACGAGGCCGACCAAGTTCGCAACCAGGATGAACAGCCAAAGCGTGGCGACGAAGGGCAGCACCGGCCGTACTGCAGCGCCCGGCACGACTTCGGCAATCGCCGCCTCGGCGGCGATGAGCGCGCCCTCCAGCGCCGCCTGCCAGCGCCCGGGCGAACTTTTCAGACGGCGCGAGGCGAGGAAGGCTGCCGGCGCGAGGCAGGCGATGATGCCCCAGGTCGTCGCCACGGTGTCGGTTACCGGCAACGGGCCGAGGTGGAACACGACGCTGCCCGCCAGCTCCGCTGAGTTCACAATTTATCCTTCACGAACCGATAGACGTTATAGCCGCCGACGATCACGCCAAGCACGATCAGGCTGACCGTCCAGCGCACTGAATAGCCGGCGGCCAGCGAATCGAGCCAGCGGCCGAGATAGGCGCCGCCGACGATCGGCACCACAAAGAGTAAGCCCAGGGTGCCGCCGTAGAAAATGATGCCGATCAAAGTTGCCGGCCTGCGTTCGCGCTCATTCAGGTGTTGCACGTCGCGCCGCGTCTGGTCGATCAGTTTGTTGCGATCGTTCATGCCCGCGCCCCTATTTTCGAGCCCAGCTCGCTCAGGCGCCGCAGCAAGGTGCGTTCGATTTCGTCCAGCGTGGCGCGCGATGCATGCAGTTCGGAATCTTCCTGCGCCATTTCGGCCGCCAGCTGTTCCGCGATGCGGTCGCGTTGATCGCCCAAAAAATAACGTGCGGTGACGATGGTCATCGCATTGCGGGAGAAATGCAGCACGCCGCCGGGCAGCGCCAGATATTGCCAGCGGCCCCGATCGTCGGCGAAGCGTGCCAGGCCGTAGCGCAGTACCGCCACCAGTTCGGCATGGTGCGGCAGCACGCCGAACGCGCCCCCGGCGCCGGCGCCGACGAAGCGCGTCACCGCGTCGAAGCGTTCGGTGCGCCGGGAATCGCACAGCGTCAGCGAAAAGGTGTTCATGCCGGCATCGCTCCCTGCATGTAGCAGTCGGATTCGGCCAGCGTATCGAAGCGGCCTGCGAGGAAACCTTCGCAATCGTCCAGCGTGCGTTCGAGCGGCACGCTCGCGCCTGCCATGCCGCTGTGCTCGGCCACGACCTGGAACGGCTGGGTCAGGTAGCGCTGCAGCCGGCGCGCACGCTCCACGATGCGGCGGTCCTCGGCCGACAGTTCTTCGATGCCGAGCATGGCGATGATGTCTTCCAGTTCGGCGTAGCGCGCCAGGTGTTCGCGCACCGCGCGTGCAATCCGGTAATGGCGTTCGCCCAGTATGCGGCGGTCCATCATGCGGCTGGTGGAGCGCAGCGGATCGACCGCCGGATAGATACCCTTGGCAGCCTGCTGGCGCGACAGGATCACCACGCTGTCGAGGTGGCCCAGGATGGTCGCCACTGCAGGATCGGACATGTCGTCCGCCGGCACGTATACCGCCTGCACTGCGGTAATGGCGCCGGTCGGCGTCGATACGATGCGCTCCTGCAGCGATGCGACCTCGGTGAGCAGCGTGGGCTGGTAGCCGACCGTGGCCGGCATGCGTCCCAGCAGGCCGGAAATTTCGCTGCCGGCCTGCACGAAGCGGAACACGTTATCCATCAGCAGCAGCACTTCGGTCGCCATGCTGTCGCGCAGGTATTCGGCATAGGTCAGCGCGGTGTAGCCGACGTGAAAGCGCACGCCGGGCGACTCGTTCATCTGGCCGTACACCAGCACTGCCTTGTCCAGCACGCCGGCAGCGCGCATTTCATGCCACAGCTCGTGGCCCTCGCGCATGCGTTCGCCCACGCCACTGAACACCGAAACGCCGTGCATCGAGGTGCTCACCGCATGCATGAATTCCATCATCAGCACCGTCTTGCCGACGCCGGCGCCGCCGAACAATCCGGTCTTGCCGCCCCGGACGAACGGACACAGCAGGTCGATTACCTTGATCCCGGTCGGCAGGATTTGCTGCGGCGGCAGCACGTCCGACACGACCGGGGGCAGTGCGAGAATGTTGCGAAAGGCGGTGGCAGGAAGCGGATCGCCGCCATCCAGCGGTTCGCCGAACATGTTCAGCATGCGGCCGAGGCATGCCGGGCTCACGGGCACGTGCAGCGGCCCGCCGCGGTCGAACACCGGCATGCCGCGGGACAGTCCGGCGACCGGGTGCAGCGCGATTGCGCGCACCCGGTCCGGTCCGAGGTGCTGGTGCACTTCCAGCACGCAGTGCTCGGAATGATCCTCGACATCCAGTGCTTGCCCGAGCGGCGGCAGGTATTTGCAGCGCACGTCGATGACGGGGCCATGCACCGCCTCGATGCTGCCTACGCTGAAGTCGGTCTGAGTCATCGCAGTCTCCCGGAACGAAGGGCCGCAGTTGCATGGAGCAGGGGCGTGGAAAACAGTTGTGGAACCGCGCTCCGACTGCCGGCGGCTCCGACATTGTATGGCGTGCCGGGGTGTGTTTGGCGGTAAGCGCGTGCGATAGGGACCTGCTTCGCGACTTGCCTGATCGCGATCAATTCCTGTCGCAGCCTTTCCTCCGGTGAATTACACTGTCCTGGCATTAACAGCAAGCCGCAGGCAAAGATGAAAAAATCGACTTCATGTGGGACGCTCATCATCAACAGGCGCGGCGAAATCCTGCTGTGCCATGTCACCGGCACCAATCACTGGGATATCCCGAAGGGCTTGCAGGATCCCGGCGAAACTACGTTGCAGGCGGCGATCCGGGAACTGCGCGAGGAAACCGGCATCGTGTTCGATGAAAGCCTGTTCGAGGAAATCGGCGACTTCGATTACCGGCCGGACAAGCGGCTGCACCTGTACAAGGTGCAGGCTCCGGACGGGTTCGACAGCCTTGGCCACCTGGAGTGCACCAGCCATTTCCCGCATCACTTGACCGGAGAGCCGACTCCCGAGGTGGACGGTTTCTGCTGGGCCACGCGCGACCAGATCAGGACCATGTGCTGGCCACGCATGGCGCAGCGCCTGCTTGCGCTGGAGTGGTAAGCCTGCTCAATGCCACAACAGGTCGAACAGCGCGTCGACCAAATACATCGAACCTGCTATCACGGCCGGCACGCCGATAACGAACATGGCCGTGTATATCAGGTCCTGTAGGCGCTCGCGCCTTGTCCGAAAATCCAATGGTGCGGCGCCAGTGAGATGCAGCCTCATGATCTTGCTCCCATAGAAAGATCTGCGATTTCAGTATAGAAAATTTGCCGAAAGGCTCAAGCGTGGCGCGAAGAAAATTTGATGCAGGGTAGGTTGAAAGCGCCATACCGGCAGTAGACGGTATTGAGCACGCTCAGATCGAAATTGGTGGCTTTACTTATGCTGAATCGGCACCCACACACAGGCTGTTACGGCCTGGTTTATTCACCACAAGGAGTCTGATATGGCGAACCTGACACGTTTTGACCCGTTCCGGGAAATGATGCGGCTCGATCCTTTCCGCAACGCGGACGATTTCTTCAAGGAGTTTTCGATGCTGCCCTCGCTGCGCGGGTTCGAGCCGGAACCGCGCATCCGCATGGATGTATCCGAGACCGAGCAGGCCTATACGGTCAAGGCTGACATTCCGGGCGTGAAGAAGGACGACATCAAAATTTCCATCGAGGGCAATACCGTTTCCATCCGCGCCGAAACCAAGGAAGAGAAACAGGAAAAGATGGAAGGAAACATGATGCGCAGCGAACGCTATTTCGGCGAACAGTACCGCAGTTTCACGCTGCCGCAGGAAGTGGATGAAAGCAAGGCGGAGGCGAAATACCAGGATGGCGTGCTGAGCCTGACCCTGCCGAAGAAAGCCGGCGCGACCAGCAAGCAGATCACCATCCAGTGAGTCGGCGCCTGTCGCCAACACGGCCGATGCGCGCGGTTGCGCCATCGGCCTTTTGTCTATCAGGTGCGCCAAATACATGTTTGGGTGACAAATCGATTGTGATCAAATGAATGAAGGCGGGTGATTGAGCAACCGGACAGGGAGTCGCACATGGCAGACATGCACGCGCAGTATGTTCGCTGGTTTTCGGACCTCGGTATCGACGACGTTCCCCTAGTGGGCGGGAAGAATGCCTCGCTCGGGGAAATGTACCGGGAACTCACGCCGCAAGGCGTCAAGGTGCCGAACGGCTTTGCCGTCACCGCCGAAGCCTACCGTTACGTGATGGATAGCGCCGGTGCCTGGCCGAAACTGAAGCAGGCGCTGGACGGATTGAATCCGGACGACGTCGACGACCTGGCAAGGCGCGCCCATCTGGCGCGCGAGATCGTGTACGGCGCGCCCTTGCCGGACGATCTCGCGGCGCAGGTTGTCGAAGCGTACCGGGCGCTCAAGGCGGAGTACGGCGAACAGCTGACGGTGGCCGTGCGCAGCTCCGCCACCGCCGAGGACTTGCCGACGGCGAGTTTCGCCGGCCAGCATGAAACCTACCTCAATGTCGCCGGCGAGGCGAAACTGCTTGATGCGGTCAAGCGCTGCTTCGCCAGCCTGTTCATGGACCGTGCGATCCGCTATCGCATCGACAATGGCTTCGACCACATGAAGGTCTTCCTTTCGGTCGGCGTCATGAAGATGGTGCGCGCCGACCTGGCGTCGAGCGGCGTGATCTTTTCGCTCGATACCGAATCGGGCTTCCGCGACGTGGTCTTCATCACCGGCGCCTATGGCTTGGGCGAGAACGTGGTGCAGGGTACGGTCGATCCGGACGAATTCTACGTCTTCAAGCCCACCTTCAACGCCGGCCGGCGTACAGTGCTGCGCCGTTCGCTCGGCGGCAAGGAAATCCGCATGGTGTATGCCAGCGCGGCCGGGCGCGACACAACGCGCAATGTGCCCACGCCAAAGGACGACCAGCGACGCTACTGCCTTTCCGACGACGAAGTGCTGCTTCTCGCCGAAGCCGCGATCAAGGTGGAAAACCACTACAGCGCCAAGGCAGGCCATCCGATGCCGATGGATATGGAATGGGCCAAGGATGGCGTGGACGGCAACCTGTACATTGTGCAGGCGCGGCCGGAAACGGTCGCTTCGCGCAAGGCAGCGGGTATGCTGGAAGAATACGTGCTGGAAGGAAAAGGTGAGATTCGCACGCGCGGACGCGCCGTCGGCGGCAAGGTTGCCACCGGCGTGGCGCGCGTGATCACCGATGTATCGCAACTGAACCAGTTCCGAGCGGGCGAAGTGCTGGTCGCCGACACCACCGCGCCCGACTGGGGCACGGTGATGAAGACCGCCGCTGCCGTCGTTACGAACCGCGGCGGGCGCACCTGCCACGCGGCCATCGTGGCGCGCGAGATCGGTATTCCTGCCGTGGTTGGCTGCGACAACGCGACCGAAGTCATCCGTACCGGCGACGAAGTGACGGTATCCTGCGCCGAAGGCGATACCGGCCGCGTCTACGCCGGCCGCATTCCATTCCAAACCATACGCACCGACGTCTCTGCGCTCCCGAAACCGCAGACCGAGCTGATGGTCAACCTTGGCAACCCCGACGTCGCCTTCCAGACCAGTTTCCTGCCGACCGACGGCGTGGGGCTGGCGCGCATGGAATTCATCGTGGCCGAGCATATCAAGGTGCATCCGATGGCGCTGGTGCATCCGGAACGGGTGGATGACGCATGGGTACGCGCGCAAATCGCGCAGCTCACGCGCGGCTTTGCGCGGCCGGCGGATTTCTTCGTGCGTCAGCTGTCCGAAGGCGTCGCCACCATCGCCGCCGCTTTTTATCCGAAGCCGGTGATCGTGCGCATGTCCGACTTCAAGACCAACGAGTATGCGAGCCTGTTGGGCGGGCGCTGGTTCGAGCCCGACGAAGCCAATCCGATGATCGGCTTTCGCGGCGCGTCGCGCTACGCGCATCCTGCATATGCGGAAGGCTTTGCGCTCGAATGCGAGGCGATGAAGCGGGTGCGCGACGAGATGGGCCTGACCAACGTGAAGCTGATGATCCCGTTCTGCCGCCGCATCTCCGAAGCGCAGGCGGTGCTGGAGGCGATGGCGCAGCATGGCCTGCGGCGCGGCGAAAACGGGCTGGAAATCTACGTGATGTGCGAGATCCCGAACAACGTGGTGCTGATCGATGCCTTCTCAAAGCTGTTCGACGGCTTCTCGATCGGCTCCAACGACCTGACGCAACTGGTGCTTGGTGTGGACCGCGACTCGGAAATCGTGGCTTTCGATTTCGACGAGCGCGACGAAGGCGTCAAGGAAATGATCCGACAGACGGTTGATGGCGCGCGTCGCAACGGACGCCACGTGGGCATCTGCGGCCAGGCGCCGTCCGACTATCCGGAAATGGCGGAGTACCTGGTCGAGCTTGGCATCGATTCGATGAGCCTGAATCCGGATACCTTGCTCAAGACCACGCGCCTGGTACTGGAGGTGGAAAAGCGTCTCGGGAAGGCGCCGCGCGACAAAACATCATGACTCAGTAAATCCAGGGGATCAGTTTCCTGACACGCTGTCGGTAGGATACATACTCCGGATAGCGTTCCTGCAGCCAGGTTTCTTCGCGCCTGGCTTTCAGATCGAAGAAGACCAGGAGCGCGCCGGCCAGTGCCAGCCGCAATGGACTCCAGGTCGCGAGTCCGAGGCCGATGCAGATCGCCAGGACGGCGAAATAGATCGGGTGCCGCACGAAGCGGTACGCGCCGCCGGTAACCAGCTTGCCTTGCGGTAGCGGGCGCGGAAATGGCGTCAACGACCGGCCCAGGTTGATTGCGCTCCATGCCAGCAGCAATATGCCGGAGATGGCAAGCGCCGCGCCGATCAAGCGAAACAGAGCCGGATGCGGCCACTCCGGTCCAACGCGCGGCACGAACACAAACAGAAGCAGCAGTATCGCCTGCACCAGCACCCAAGATTCTCCACGACGCCCCATCGTTGCTCCTTTACGCTACGAGAATGCGCATTGTTCCATAAGCCAGCCCATGACACTCTCTAGCCCTGAGGACTTTCCGTCATGTGGTGGCAATACTTCTGTAAATTGTCCGGCACGTCTGCCGGGCAGACGCCGCACTGGCGATTGCCGGGTACCGCATAGTCGATGAACTTCGGATAGGGCAGATTGAGGTTCTCCATAATTTGTCGGAATTCTTCCAGGCTGCGTTCGCCGCCGAGCCGCGGATTGCGCTTCTTTTCCTGAGCGATCGAGGAAACCCGCCGCTGCTGGTAGTCGTGCGCCGGATACACCAGGGTGTCGTCCGGCAACGTAAACAGCTTGGTTGTGACGCTGTGATACAGCGCATCCGCATTGCCGTTCTGGAAGTCCGTGCGGCCGCACCCGTCGATCAGGAGCGCATCGCCGGTGAATACGCGGTCGTTCCAGACATATGCGAAATGCCCGTCGGTATGGCCCGGCGTGTGCAGCGGTTGCAGTGTGACGCTGCCGAGCGCGAAGGGCGTGCCTTCCTCGATGCCGACATCGAGGCAGGGCAAGCCGTCGTGGGCTGGGGCGGCGATGCGGCTTCCGACCCGCTTCTTCAGGTCGAGCGCGGCGGTGATGTGATCGGCGTGGATGTGCGTGTCGAGTGTGTACGCGAGGCGCAGGCCCAGACCGGCTATCTCGCCCAGGTCGCGCTCGATGGTGACGATCACCGGATCGATCACCAGCGCCAACCCGGTTTCCTCGCACCCAATCAGGTACGTGTAGGTGCTCGACAAAGGTTCGAACAACTGACGGAAGATCATGATCGCGTCTCCTTGCAGGGCCGGAAAAACTTGTCGATGGATATTTTTTTATATGTCGCGCCTGCCAGCGTTTCCAACGTATGCATAAAGTCCAGCTGGCCGGCGTCGGTATTGATCCTCTTCCTCGCTCAGTTCATAGACGCGCAGCACGGCACATCGTTCTGACCACTCCGATACCGCGGCCGACTACGTGACACGCGTTGCCGGATTTTGCTTCGTTCGGCTGATCTAGCGCAAAGATCTTCAGTATCCGCAGGCGCATCGTGTTGGCAAACACAAGCAGGTCGCGGCGAGCATGAATGCGTTCTGCGGCCCGAGGCGCATGGCACTGTGCTGAATTCCACTTCGGAGGTAGTCATGGAAAAGAGATGGCTGAAGAGTTATCCGCCTGGCGTACCGGCGGAAATTCATGTCGATGAAAACGAATCGCTGGTCAGTCTGCTCGAAGCGTCGTGCGCCCGCTTCGCGGAGCGGCCGGCGTTCAGCAACTTCGGCGCGTCGATCACGTATGACGAGCTCGAACGGATGTCGCGCGCATTCGGCGCCTATCTGCAGAACGCTCTCGGGCTTGGAAAGGGTGATCGTGTCGCCGTCATGATGCCCAATCTGCTGCAGCAGCCGGTTGCTGTGTTCGGCGCATTGCGCGCAGGCTGCACCGTCGTCAACACCAATCCGCTCTACACCGTGCGAGAACTGCAGCATCAGCTGGCCGACTCGGGCGCGACTGCCATCGTCGTGCTGGATCACTTTGCGCATACCCTGCAGGAAGCCTTGCCGCATACGCAGGTGCGGCATGTGATCGTCAGCCGTATCGGCGACCTGTTGCATTTTCCCAAGGCGCAGGTCGCCAATTTCGTCGTCAAGCACTTGAAGCACATGGTCCCCGACTGGCATATCGATGGCGCGCTGACCTTGCCTGGCCTGCTGCACGACGGATCGTCAATGTCCTTGCGCGACGGTGCGCCGCGCGGCGGCGACATGGCGTTTCTCCAGTACACGGGCGGCACGACCGGCACGCCGAAGGGCGCCATCCTCACGCATCGTAACCTGGTGGCCAACATTCGCCAGACCACCGCATGGGTGAAGGGGGCGCTGGAAGAGGGCAATGAGGTGGCCGTCATTCCGCTGCCGCTGTACCACGTATTTGCGCTCACGGCCATGCTGTCGTTTTTCGCGCTCGGCGCCAACAACGTGCTGATCACCAATCCGCGCGACATTCCGGCCTTCCTGAAGGAGCTCAAGCACACGAAGTTCAGCGCCATGATCGGCGTGAACACCCTGTTCAATGCCTTGCTTAACGCGCCCGGCATCGAGCAGATCGACACCACCGCTGCAAAGTTGTTCGTCGCCGGCGGCATGGCGGTGCAGCGCGGCGTGGCGGAGCGCTGGCAACGCCTGTTCGGCATGCCGATCGTGGAAGGCTACGGCCTGACCGAAACATCGCCCATCGTGTGCGCCAACCGCACGGACATCAATACCTATAGCGGCAGCATCGGCCTGCCGATTCCCTCCACCGAGGTTGGCATCTTCGATGAGCAGGACAATTTGCTGCCGGCCGGCGCGACCGGCGAAATCTGCGTGCGCGGACCTCAGGTGATGCAAGGCTACTGGAATCGGCCGGAGGAAACCGCGCACGTGTTCACGGCGGACGGCTGGCTGCGCACCGGAGACATCGGCTGCGTGGACGAGCAAGGCTATGTCCGGCTGATGGATCGCAAGAAGGATGTGATCGTGGTTTCCGGATTCAAGGTCTTTCCGAATGAAGTCGAAGATGTGGTCGCAATGCACCCCGGTGTGCTCGAAGTCGCCGCGATCGCCACGGTCGACGAGCATTCCGATGAAGTGGTCAAGGTGGTCGTGGTCAGAAAGGACCCGCAACTTTCCGCCGACACGCTCATCGAACATTGCAGGAAAAACCTCACCGCATACAAGGTGCCGAAGTACGTGGTATTCCGCGAGGCCCCAATGCCCAAATCGAATATCGGAAAGATCCTGCGGCGCCTCGTCAAGGAAGAAGAGATGCGGGCCGGACGGAGCGATGCCGCCGCTGCCGATGACGGACATCGGGAGGGCGGCATGGAAGGACAGATTTTATCCACATGACCAATGAAGGGGGAAAAAATGGCGCGCAAATTGAACATGCAGGCGCACGCAGACGATAGCCGGATGGTGGACGCGGTGCGCAATTCGGTGGAACAGATTTGGCAAGCAGGCCTGGGCGCCTTCGCCAAGGCGCAGCAGGAAGGCGAAGAAATGTTTTCCAAGCTGGTCCAGGAAGGCATGGCGGTGCAGAAGCGGACACAGAATCTGGCCGGCGAACAGCTGGCGGACTTGTCCGAAACCGTGGCCGGGATGGCGGAAAGCTTGGGCCGGCGGGCGTCCGGTTCGCTGGAAAAGCTGGAAAGCGTGTTCGAGGACCGCATGGCTCAGGCCATGCGCAGCTTGGGCGTGCCGACCCATAACGACATCGAGGCGCTTGGCCAGCGCATCGGCGAACTGCATGAAATGATCAACAAGCTGATCGCACAGAAGCATGGCGATAGGCCCGCTGCCAGAAAGGCCGTGAAACCAGCGAAGCAAGCGGCAAAAAGCGCGGTGAAAAAAACTGCGCCGAAAAAGAAGACGCGTGCTGCAGCACGCAAGAGCCCGGCTTCGACGGCAACCCGAGCCTGAAATGCCGCAGTCGGCAAGGCAAACTTGCCGACTTAAAATCCGGGCTCAGCAGCCGCTACGGAACCCGTTGCCTGGCACGTCACGGAAGTAAAGCTTCGTATTGTCGTGCACGTCGCGGCTCGCCAGCAGCTCGTCCACGCTCCACCATTTGATCCGGGCGTGCTGGTCGTCCTGCCGGAAGACGATATCGCCGTCGACCTCGAACTGGTAGGCGCAGACGACATAGTGCGTGCCGATCCCCGCAACTCCGAAATAGTTGTCGTCATAAATGTGGTCGAATACGCCGAGCAGTTTTCCCGGTCCGGCCGCAATTCCCAATTCGGCTTGGGCAATGCGCTGCAAGGCATCCTGCGTGCGCTCGTTCTTGCGAATGCGCCCGCCTGGCACGAACCAGTAATGCTGCGCGGGCCGATTGCACCGGTAGCCGAGCAAGACCTGCTGCGCTGCATTGCGGATGACCAGGTCGATCGAAACAAATGGCGTTGCCTCGATCACGCGAAGAAAAGTATCTTTGTCAACGTGCATGGGTAAGTTGGGAGTGCATCCTTGCCGGCCGTACCGGCGCTTTACCGGTGACTTGGCCGTCTTTAAGTCTGATTTAAGTTTTGGGTGACACAATGCTTTCGAGACAGTTTCTGTCTCTCTCTCCTGTCTCCTCCACCCTCCAGTGGATTTGCCCGCGGCCATCAGGTTCGCGGGCTTTTTTCCTTAAGGGCGAGGATAGATCCTACGACTTCACGGAATAAGGTACCACGCGTTCCTGCTCGTTCGGGTCGTTGCGTGCCACGATCGCGCGCGCCGGTTCGGTGTCGCTCAGGTTGATCGCTTCGTGGGGCATGCCGGGCGGGATGAACAGGAAATCACCCGCCTCGCTGACCACCGACTGGGACAGATTCTCGCCATAACGCGTCTGCACGCGCCCCTGCAGCACGTAAATCGCTGTTTCATATCCTTCGTGCAGGTGTGGCGCGGCCCGTGCTCCCGGAGGGATGACAACGATATGCATCGACAGCCCGGTCGCGCCCGCCGTCTGGCCCGATACGCCGACAAAGTAGGGCAGGCGCTGGCGCGTCATGGTTTCCTGCTGTGGTCGCAAGGCGACCACGCCTTGCGCGGATTTCGTTTCCGTCATTGCGGCTCTCCGGTGATTGGATCCAGCTTGTCCCTTCCGCCGCTGAAAGTCCTGATTTTCTTCAACCGTCGCGCCTGCGGAATGGACAAGCCGTCGGACGCCGGCTCCGCTACCATGGCACTGGATTGTACAGAGGGAGTGTCGGATGAAACGCAGCGGCGGCTTCACGATTATCCAGGTCATGGTGATTCTTTTGGTGGTGGGCATCGCGATCTGGGCACTGACCGAAGCCATCATCGAACGGCGCTGCGCAGACGATCCGGCGGCGGCCTTATGCGCGAACAAAAGCAAGGCGCCCGGCCGCTAGGCACGCGGGCATCGGCCAGCCTATCTTCCGGTCGAATCGATCGAAATCCCCCAGATGCCGATTCCCCTGGCACGCGCGATCTTTTCCAGCGCCGCATACTGGAAGGGCGCGTCCGGCAAGGCGATCGCCCACCCTTTTTGCAACATCCATTCGCTCAGGTCCTGGCCGTTTCCGCGGCAGCTGGCGCTGATGCTGCCGTCCGGGTTGGCGGTTCTTTCGGTGCAATGCACGAAATCGCCGGAAATCTGGAATTCGAGCGCCAGCGAGGCCCGTGTCCCGCATGGCATCGGCCGAATGAAGGAATAGCAGGTCGATTCGGTCGGCGGGATATAAATGCCGTACAAGTGCACGACGTTGCCGGCGACCGTCAGCGAGCCGTCTGGCTGCACGAATGCGAAGCTCGATATTTCCGCCGCCGCCCGCTGCATGGCGAATGCCCCTAGCCAAGCGGCCAGCAGCGCGCCGCGCGGATGCCTGCCCACGACTAATCGAGCGGCACTTCGCTGCGCACGGTGCCGACCGTAAAACGCCGCTTCGGACCGCCTTCCTTTTCGATCGCGATCATTTCCACATCGATGTAACTGGGCGTTCTGCCAGTGGCGCGCTCGAACTTGTCGATTTCCGCCTGAATTGAGATGGCGACGTTTTGATCCAGTGTGCGCTTTGCCTCGATGAATTCTTCGATCTCCATGTCAAACCTCCGTATCGCTATGAATCAGGGCCGGGAACGGGACATCCCGGCGACGATACTGTCAGCATAGGCCGATTTGTAACAAGTGTCCGAGTATTGTTCCTTGTTCGAGCCTGAAATCGATGGACGCAGGAACTCGCGCATCAATACTCGGCCTAAGCATTCCATAAGGCAAATAAATGGAATCGGGAATGCAAGAATCGCTACCTCAGCCGGAAGGCAAGGATATTCACCTAGATCAGATCGTCTGTCTCGCCGAGAATGCGGCGGAAACCATCGAAAAGCTGCGCGCAGAGCTGCATCGGCGCGAGCAACGGATCAAGCAGCTCGAGCAGTCAGAGGCCCAGCTGCGGCAAGCCGCGCAACGTTATCTGCGCATGAAGGCCCAACTGGAAGCGCAATCGGAGGCAACCGCCGGGTTTGCCGCGAACGGGACGACTTATCCCACCTTCGACGAGGCATTCGATGCAGCCTATCCGGGCACGGTGCCTGAATAGCGCCAAAGCGATAGAAATCCATGTTGTTATGCATTTGTTAGGCTGACGGAACACTGGCGGGCGATGCAAGACTAAGTAATCGGAGGGGCAGGTTTCATGGACAGCAACAATCCGCTGCAACTGAAGAGACTTTATTCGCGGCTTCAATACTTCTGGCGCCTGGCCATTCCGTTCTGGATTTTCCGCGATGCCGGTCGCGGCACGATCGAGCAGCGTACCGCCAATTACCGTTATAACCGGTCGCGGCGCAAGGTCCTTCCCTTCTACATGGGGAAGTGGATCGGCATTGCGGCATGCATGATGCAGCTGACGCGCGTGCTTTCGGACCTGATGGGGGAAACAGCTGCACAAAGCGCCGATCACCTATGCGCGACCGTGTTTTGCGTCAGTGCCGGGATCGGGTTTGCATTTTCCTGCGTCGTCATCGCGATTCTTGTCACCGCGTATCTGTTTCTGACCTGCGTTGAACGATAAGGCAGGCAATCCGTGCAGGACGTATTACACCTTGCGGAATTTAGAGAAGCGGTCCGCGATTACGCGCGATAGCTGCACGATGGCATCCCAAGGCTTGAATGCACCTTTTTGCCGGCGATGCGAGCGGCGGCCGCCGTCGGACCGATGCCGCACGGCTGCGCTACGCATGGCGTTGAGGTCGTCGGCATCGGACATGAAGCCGAAATTCGGGGCGCCATTGGTATTCCTGACCTGCGCCGCTTCTTCCTTGGCGATCCATTCGTCGTGTTCCTGCCGCTTGCGGGGATCGGACAGCACTTCGTAGGCCGAATTGATGATCTTGATGATGCGGATCGCGTCGGGATTGTTCGGATTACGGTCAGGATGGTATTTCTGCGACAGGGTTTTATAGGCAGCACGGATCACTTCCGGTGGCGCATTGCGCGCCACCTTCAGGTTATCGTAATGCGTATGGATACGCGCCATTATTATTTTGAATGGTAATGGTTGTCCGGGTAACTACAAATTATATTAAGTCTAGCGGATATCGCTATTCCTGCTATATATCAACTGACAAAGTTTAACCCGTTCTTCCCGAAACCAGTGAATTCCGTATTTGGCCGTATTACCGGCAAAAATAATCGGCAATAACGACTTCGCCTTCATGCACCACCACCAAGGTGAAGGCGTCGACGCACTGCGAAAGATTATCCATGATGCCATAAACCGCGACGGATGTCGGCAATGCGCGCTGTCCTGGCACGTTCATGAGCAGTTGAGGTGCGCCGAAGCTTTCCAGCAAGGCGTTGTATGGCTTGCCGCGCCAAATCGACTGGAAATTCTGTTCGCGTCTCGCTTGCAACACCTGTTTTCGATGGCCGTAATCGGCAGGCTCTGTCGATGCAGGAAACAGAGAGCAGGCATCCAGCAGCGATGCGCCGGCCAGGCAGGCGAGCAATCGAAAAGAACACGATGCGACATTCATGACGGAAGAGGGAGTCGATTATCAATCGCGCAGGTAACGCCGACCTGTTGCATGCGGTGCAAGGCTCTATGAATGCGCGGCATGGTCAACTTTCCCGCTGATCTTGATCGCATTAATTTCAAATGCGGCGACAGGGCAATATGCCCCAAGGATCAGATTGAAGAAGTGTATTGTGACCGAGCAAGGCACAGAGATGTCTTTATTCCAAGCGAATAGCCTTTTGTTATCAAAATTGCTTGATTGAAATCAACATCTTTCAAATGTGTTTTGCAAGATAAATGGCGGGAAAGGACATGGCGGTCCAATAATCGACTGCGCACTGTATCCAGTACTCGCCAATTGAAAAGGGTGCGTCATAATTGGTCATGATGATCCTCCCTTGAGCGAATTTAAACTCTAACAAGGCTGTATTTTTGTTAATTTGAGTTTGCTCAATGATAAACCGGCATCAAGGGCTGTCTGCCGGACGCTGACCTTCGTGGTGTTCTGCGAGTTCGGCCCGCAGCCGGGGGAGATACTCCGGAAATTCGCGCTGAACGAAGTCGATCAGCCCTTCGCGTACCCGGCAGCGCAGATCCCACAGGCGGGTCGCATCGCCTGCACTGACCAGCACCCGCAACTGCATCGCATGTTCCCCCGCCTCGACCACCTGTGTCAGGCACAAGCGACCGTCCCATTCGGGTGCGTCGCGGCAAGCGCGTTCGGCCTGCCTGCGTAGCGGCTCCAGCGGCATGCGGTAATCGACCCAGATGAGTACCGAGCCAAGGAGGTCAGCGGCGGTCTTGGTCCAGTTCTGGAACGGGTTTTCGATGAACCATTGCAGCGGGACAACCATGCTGCGTCGGTCCCACAGGCGCACCACAACGTAGGTGCCGGTAATTTCTTCGACCTGTCCCCACTCGTTTTGCACGATGACCACATCATCCAAACGGATTGGTTGAGTTAGCGCGATCTGCATTCCGGCGAGCAGGTTTCCGAGAACGGGCTTTGCCGCGAATCCGACTACCAAGCCGGCTACGCCGGCGGAGGCAAGCAGGCTAGTGCCAATCTGCCGCAACAGCGGCAAGGTCATCAGTGCGGCACCCGCCCCGATCAGGACAATCAGCACCATCGCGGAGCGCGCAAGTACTTTGGTCTGCGTCTGAACGCGACGCGCTTGCAGGTTGTCCGGCGTATCGGCCGGGTAGCGTTCGATGATGGCGTAGGCAATGGCACGTACGCAGCGCACGCCTAGCCACGTCAGCGCGCTAATGAGGCATAACGCATTCAGGTGGAGCGCGGCATCGAGGCCCCACAGGTTCGCGGGCGCATTGCGCAAGATGATCTGAGCCGCCAGCAGAAACACGGCTACGCCGCCTGCACGATGCCCGTACTGAACCAGACGGCGCGAAAACGGAAGCGATGCTGTCAGTCGCAGCAGGATCGATGTGCCCACACGGTGCACCACCACGGCGGCGCACAACGCGATCAGCAGCTGGAGCAGGACCACTGTCCAGGGGATCTCGCGAATGAGCACGATCCAAGGACTGACGGCATAGACGAGTGTGCCGAGCCAATCGAATGAAGCGCTCATGCGTGCATGAAACCGATGGCACGGAAACAGGGCAGCGGGCGGACCAAGTACATGTACATGGCGAAGTGGACTCGTAGCTGAGGCGGGAAAACGCAACGTGACTACGCCGGGTCGACGCAGCGAGTGGCTCGGCTGTCCTGGCCCCGCCAGGTGTTGCCTGTTATATCTGCTGTCGGCGACCGGGCAAGCCGACAGGCAGCACGATGCGAAGAGTTGCCGGCCGAAAGTTCATCTGACCTGAGTGCAGGCGGGTCTCGTCGGGTTGGGATTGGGGACCGGCTCCTCTTCGGGAGGATCTGGATCCGGCACCGGCTCTTCCGGAAGTGAGGGCTCAGGCGGAACCTGATGTTCTTCATAAATCACGATGTTTCACTCCTATTAGCCTACCAGAGCATGCTACTACCGGAGCGTCTCCAGCTATATTGATTGAGCTCATGTCCCGTCCTTGCCTAGATTCGGGTGGGAAGGAGCGCGTCACTAGCATGGTCTATGAGCGACGACGTTTTTACACATAGCTTTCTTTATTAGATATAGATAGTTCGAATATCAGATATTGGAAGAAGAAAGCAGACTAATGGTTGGCACTTCGATATAGTTATTCCTGTCTCCTCCAACTCTCCTTGAATTGGATTTGCCCGCAGCCGCAAGGCCTGCGGGCTTTTTTTTGCCCTTTACGTACCGGTGGAAAATCCGGTGTCGATCTGATTGATAAGTGGCCGTTATCGCGGTATCAGCCAGCGTCCTCCGTCTTCTGCAGGTTTTATGCGCGACCTGCATAAACGCAGGGATGTCATCAAGGGGCATGGCAGAAGAAAGCCTTCGGGGACTAGCAAAACAAAGGAGCTATTGATGCTTTCGCTTCAATAGCTCCTTTGTTCGATTCTGCATCAAGAAAACAAAATCAAGCTGAATCAACCACTTGCAGAGTAACCCACAAGGTTATCAACAAGCTTGACCACAGCTGCTGTGGATAAGTAATGCATGCTATTAACGGCAATCGTCCCGATGGCCGCAACAAGCTGGCTGCACACGAGCGAATTATGACGCCTGCGGTTTTGGCTTGAACTGCTTGTCGCTGATGCGGAACTTGTTGCGGCGGTCGCCCATTAGCGTACGCAAGTCCTTGATACTTAAATCAGAAACCTCGTGCATGCGAATGAGCAGAGACGCTCCTACCGGCAATCTGCGATGGCGAATCTTGCTGATCAGCGGAGGTGCGACTTCAAGAGCACGGGACAGCGCGGCGTCGTTCTTGAGGTTGAGCTTTTCGATCAATGATTCCAGCAGATTGTTGGGATCATACTGGAACTGTTCGGCAGCCTTTGTTTCATTAATTTCGTTCATCTGTCATCGTCCCCGTTTCTGGTTCAAGTTGAATCTATTCTGATTAAATATGCGGATATTTTTTTGAGAATTCTCAGAGGTGGTAATTTCTATGCCGTCAGCGGAGAAGCGCAATGCTTCTTCGCTGACGGCCACCGCACACCTTGTACAACGGCCTGCAAACAAACGGTGCGACAAAACTCCGCATTGACCGATGAAGTCAGTACAGACTTCGCTTGACAGCATCTCAGATTCATTCGGGCGGATGCTTGGCGTTGCTCAAACAAAGTAAGCGGCGCCCAAAACAAGCGGTGTACCGCTGACGCCAGCAACCACCAGGCGCCGTGCCACGCTATGGATCTGGTCTTCAAAGCTGCGGTAGGTTTCCATGAAATCCTGCTGCCCGCCTTTCAGGCGACGCAGATGGGCCAGCGCGTTTTTTGAAACGATGCATTCGCGGTCGACAAAACCCACTTCCACCGTGAATTTCACGCCTTCATCGGCAATCTGGGGATCTGCTGTCGTCTTATTCATTCTGTCTCCATATCTTTGTTAGTAGAGTTCTTCGAAATTGTGCTTTCGATGGTAATGATCGACTGTGGAGTGGTTTTGATTGGCGTCAACTACTTGAAGCGGCGCGGCACGGCGTAGAGAGTGAGGTCGATATCCTGGCAGCAACGGCGCTACAATCGTGATGGCTGGTGCATGGAAGCGTCGTTCCGGCCGATCGTCATTGCCTATTCAGGGAGAATGGAAATGTACCTCGATCATCCGAAAATCAGTGCCACCAACAGCGGCACCGAGCCGGACAGAATTGAAAGGCTGAACCGAGTGTACGGCTATGCGGCTGGCCTCGCGGATGCAAGCGGCAACAAGGATTTTCTCGCCAAGCTGTCGCAGCTGCACGATCATAAAGGCAAGTTGATCGTGGTCTGGTTCGTCGAGCCGACGGCCGATGAAAAGGAGTATTTTGTAAAAGGCTGGCGCAGCAAGGTGGGCGATGAAACGACCCATGTCGAACATGAAGTGCTGCCGTAGCGTTGGCTTGGCCATTCTCGTTCTGGCAGCGGGTAACCGACTGCGACCGGGTTCGTCACTCGCCTTCCCCGATTATGACGGTGTCTAGTTCCGCTTGGATGCCGGATGCCACTTCGTCCGGATTAAATACTGCCGATATTTAATTTTCGTCCTTCAATATTTGACCGCAGGCGCCGCCGAGGCTTGTTACACGCTTGTCAAAAATCAAGGGTGATGTGTTTGGTCGCGAAGGCGGCAGAAAAAAGCATGACGAAGGACAGACAAAGCTGATGTTGTTGAATATCATCAGTTTGGGATGCCGGGGGTACTTCGAAGAATTTCGAATTTTTGCCAGACTTTTCCCCCTCGGTTCAGATCGGTCTATACTTTTGTCAGCGCCTTTTGCGCAATCGTGGCTTGGTACTTTTTTCTTGGCGGCTGAATCATGAATGATGCAGACCATATTGACGATCGTACTGCACCTGGCGGACGGGATAATGCCATGCAGCCGAGAACCACGGCTGCGCTGAAACCGAAGGGCGCATGCTGGTATTGCAATACGCCGTTGGATAACGTGCGGCGCTTTTGCAGCAAGTCGTGCGCCGACGATTACCGAACCGAAGAAGAAGCGTTCAATAGTCCCTCGTCATAACCCGGCAAAGCGGTCACGCAGCTTTTCAATTAATTCTCCTTATCGCTTGAGTCGCAACAATAAAACTGTGCAGTCCCTCTCAAGAATGCGCAGGGAGTTGTCTCATGTTTAAGCTTATTCTGGCCGACAGGATGGCTTATTTACCATTTGCCCGGATTTTACGGGCAGTAGGAGTACGAGATGACACCGGAAGAAATTGTCGCCGACCTTAACGGCAAGAATCGCGACGCACTGTACGCACATAATGATTATCAACACCTGACACATGAGCAGGTACTTGCGTTGATGGATGCAGCAGCCATGCAAGGTTTTAAGTTGGGTAGCAATGTTGCATTGTCGATGGTGAAAGGGGCGTTGCTGGTCCAGCTGACGCGCTCGGTCGGCGCCCAAAAGGATCGGTCCGGCGCCTGATTTTTCGGCATTTTTGCAAACGGCAAGTCAGGTTGACATTTCTTTTGCGCAACGATACTGGACGATACATACCGTTACATTTCCCTGTATAACATTTCGATGTTTCCTGCGTTTAACCACGTAGTATGATTCGGTTTCAAACGGGAGGCATCTAATGAATATGCAAGTCAGGGTGGCGGTGGCCGCTGTCTGTTTCGGAGTTTTGTCTGTGGCAGCCGCGAACGATTTTGAAGACTCCGCACGAGTCGTCAGCGTCAGCCCGCAAGTCGAACAAGTCAATCAGCCGCGGCAGGAGTGCCGCACCGAGTACGTCACCACGCAGCGTCAAGCACAGCGTGGCATGGGCGGCTCAATCATCGGCGGCATCGCCGGCGGCATTCTCGGCAACCAGGTGGGCGGTGGCAACGGCCGCACTGCCGCTACTGCGGCTGGCGCGATCGTAGGGGCAATCGCCGGCGATCGCGTGGAAAACAACAACGGTGGCGGAGCGGTCGTGGAACAGCAGCCGGTGCAGCGTTGCGTCATGGTCGATAACTGGCAATCGCGCACGAACGGCTATGCCGTCACCTACGAATATCGCGGCCATACCTATACCTCGGTGATGCCCTACGATCCGGGCCAACGCCTGCGCGTGAGAGTGTCGGTGCTGCCGCTTCCGTGATACGGCTGAGTATTGCACGTTAATTGGGGCTCGTTCCCTGGCGGAGCGAGCCCGGCGCACGTCGTTCTTACTCTGCCTGGTCGGCGCCGCAGCATTTCTTGAATTTCTTGCCGCTGCCGCAAGGGCAGGGATCGTTGCGCCCCACCTTCGGCGTTTCGCGCTGCACCTGCTGCACTGCCGATTTGCGATGCGGTAGCCAGAAACGGTGGATGTGCGGGATCGCTGCCTCCATTTCCAGCGCCAGCTTGTGGCGCTTCGCGGGCGTGTCGACCAGCGCCATTTCCTCTTCCTCGATTTCCTCGGCGCCGAGCAGGTAGATCGGGCGCACCATGTCCGCGATATTCGCGCTCCAGACCGGTTCCCACGCTTCGGCGCGCAGGTTCATCCCTTCCCAGAATCCCCAGGCCCAGGCATCGCCGTCGAGCAGCGTGCGGCCGTCGACTTCCTGTTCGCAGAATAGCGGCTCGAATTCCTTGGGCGCGACTTCGAAGGTGATCGCGACTTCATTCATGAAACGCGCGATCAGGCCGGTGATGCGTTCGGCTTCTTTCGGCGTCTTGAATTTTGGGCCCTCCGCGCCGAACGAGCCCCACACGCGGGGCAGCCATTCGGGCATCAGAACTTCTTCCGGGCCAATCGCCAGCGCGGTGAAGTAACCGTGCAGCGAATCCATGGTCATGCCGTCGTCGGCGCAGCGGTCGGAGAGCAGAAACTGGTCGAGCTCCTTGAATTCTTTGTCGGAGAGGGGTTCGTCGAAGTGCATGGATGATGTCTTTCTGGAGATTGAGCCCGCTAGTTTAGTGGCTTGTTCTTCGAATGTCTCGGTAGCGTGGATGAAATAAAAAAAGAGGCGGAACTCTCCGCCTCTTTTCGGGGGGGCGCTTGATGCGGCATTACTTCTTGTACCAGTAGGTTCTGCTCATTTTCTTCTTGCCATCCTTTTCTTCGGAACCGTTTTCCAGGGCGGACTTCTTGCTGGAATCCTGGTCGATGCAGCCGATACAGAAGCTGTGCTTTTGCCCGTCGACCAATGCAATGCCGCTCACCGGAGACGGCGGCAGGCCGCCGCCTTCCAAGATGACGCTCCGGTAAGCGCCGGTAAACATGTCCATGCTATAGCTTCGCGCCGTGCCCAGGTTGGCGGTGCAGGATACGCCGCTGGGAAGCGTCGGCTGGTTGGTGCCGAAATAGGAAATGCCGGACATGGTCAAGGGAGCGTTGACCGCCTTTTCGCCCGTGCCCAGGGTGATGTAGAAGCCGCTGACCGTATTGTCATACTGGGTCGAGGTGGCATTGAACAGCGCCGCTTCGGTAATGGTGCTCAAGCCGCTGCCGTCTTTGCCGGTCTTCACGTCCTTCAGCATGTAGAGGCGGTTCGTGACCGCGTAGGCCGAATTGGCATTGGTGCTGTACAGGGGATGCTCACGGTCGCCGGAGCCGACCATGACGGCGTCGTAGGAGGTGCTGCTTCCGCTCGTGCCGATGGCGACCACGCTCGGCGCATAGAAGAACTTGCGCGGCACTCCCGAGGTGCATGGGCCGGTACCGCAGCCCAGGGCGGCGAACTTGTATACGCGCCATTTGTCCGGCGTATTGCCGGCCGTCGGCTCCAGGTCGACGCGCCACACATTTCCGCCGGTATCCGCCACGTACAAGCGGTCCGTATAACCGTCATGATCGCGGTCCACCGGAGTGACATCGGACGGAATGCTGAAGTTCATGCCCGAAACCTGGCAGCTCGCCTGGGTGGATGTGCCGGTGCAGGCGGTGGCGCCGTTCGACGGCGTGGCGCTCCAGATCAGGTCGCCATTGGTTGCGTCCAGAATGAAGATGCCGCGTCCCATGTTGTCTGCGGTCGGCGGTTCATCGTCCTGCGTGGGGCTGTAACCTGCGCCGAAAATCAGCACGGGGTGGTTCCAGCCTTTGACGACAGCCATTTTCGGCCGCGACCAGGTCTGGCCGAGTTCGCTCATTCCCGCATCCGTATAGGATTTTTTCCACAGCACCTTGGGGTCGGTCGGCGAGCTGACGTCCAGCGCGTAAATAAACCGTCCGCCGCGGCGCATGCTCAGGTAGAGGTACGACTTGTTGACCGTGCCGTCGCTGTTCAACTGCTGGAAGACGCCCGGCGAGCCGTCGACGAAATAATCTTTCGGCTGCGGATTCAAGGCGCTGTTGGTCGACGGCAGCTTGAGAACGGGCGTGTTCAGACGCTGGCGATTGAGCTTGCCATAGAACTCGGGAAGAATCAGTCCCCACAGTTCCCCTCCCGGTGGGACGGAGCCGATCGATGCGGTCTGGTTGCCGTTCACCGCATGAAAGACGCCGTCGTTGCCGCCATAGAAAACGACGACCGATTCGGGGTTGCCGCCGTAGCTCAGCACCACCGGGCGCGAATGCAGCACGTCGCCGTGGATGGATGGGCGCACCGTGACGGAGCCGCCCGGGCCCAGTTCGTCGTTATTGTTGTCCTGGCCGCGCACCCAGCTGATGAGCGTGTCACGGTCCGCTGCCGCAACGCCCAGCATGGTATTGGTGATGGCGGTGTTGCCTGTGGCGAATGCATTCGTGCTGTCCGACAGCCGTGTGGCGCAACCGGTGCCGGCCGGGCAGTAGGTATAGAGGCGCCGCGGGTTGGACGACGAGCCCGCCGCAGACGCATAGTTGTCGAGCAGGTTGGCCAGGCGAAGCTGCTGGGCCGCGCCGCCTTTTTCCACGACTTCGCCATCCGGCGAATCGAAGGCCACGCCGGCGCCCTGCGGGTTCCTGATCCAGAATCCGCCGGTCGAATCCGGCACATCGTTAATGTTTTTGCTGGTCCAGAAGCTGATGGCGTTCGGCGAAATAAAGCCGGTGTCGCCGGAACTGATCGCGTCGGCACCGGTGCTGTCGGCCAGCTGCAGCATGTTCAGGCTGGCGTTCCACTTGAACTTGTATTGTTTCAGGTTGCCGAGCCAGCGCGGGTTGCCGCCCTGGTCGGGGCGGAACATGCCCATGTAGATCTGGTTCAGATAGCTGCCCTGGGTGTTGACGCTGACCGGCAAGCTGGAAGACGAGAACACGCTGTTGACGGCCGAGACTTCGTTGAAGATTTTGCCCAGCGCGTCAACAATCCCCTGATAGCTCGTGGCGGGGAAGTATTTACCGCCGCCCTGGCTCGCCATGCTGAAAAGGAGCGCCGGAAAATCGGCCTTGCAGCTCGGCCCCATGACGCCGATGGTAAACGTCTTGATTTTCTGGCCGCTGCCGCCGTAGACGCCGTTGACGTCGGTCTGGTACATGTAGCGCGTCCATTCGTCTGCGTACAGGCCCGAAGAATCGGTGTGATTGCCCATGGAATAGGTACCGCAGAAGTTATCGGCGGCAGTCACCGTTCCGCAACTCGTGGTGCCGGGGGTAAATGCCTTGTAGCCGACGCCGCCGAACAAGCCGTAACACTGGGACGGGACCGTGATATTGCGCTTGAGCGCACTGGTGATTCCGGGCGCGTTGGCCAGCGCGGAGGACGGGCTGGTGCTGCCGCCATCGCCCGGCGTGCCCGCCGTGGTGAAGGCATTGCCGATGAAAATGACGAAGTTGTTCTGGCATCCGGTGTTGGGCGGCGTGATTCCTGCGTAATTTCTGCCGGAGAGCCCGGTCTTGCCGGTGAAATAGGCCCACGCTTCCTGCACCGTTGCCGCCGTGGCTTCGCCGCTGGCCTTGATGTTGTCCGCTGTGTTCCCCGACGTTTGCCAGCGCTTGATCCATGCCAGCATGGCGTTCTTGCTGGTGGCGTCATTCATCGAGACAATCGGCTGGATCACGCACCCGCCGTTACCGCCAGCGGCGCAGCCGAAGCCGGTAAAGTTGTTGGAGTTGTAAACCATGAACCCCACGTTAAGCTTCAATCCAGTGGGCAGGCTGCTCAGAACGTTGTAGAGCGCGCATTGCTCGATGCCGCCGGCTGTGCCATTCAGCGTTGGGGCCGTACCGTCGGTGTACTGGCAGTTGCCGGCGCTGGAGGAAAAGTTCGCGGCATTGTCGAGAATGAACAGGACATTGGGAGCGCTGCCGCCGTTGAGGCCGTCGTAGATATCGATGTCTTCCGCCATGGCTCCAAGCGGAAGAGCGAGCACCAGCGACGCCGCGAAACGCGCAATAGACCGGATCGTTTTCATGACCTTACCTCCAGGGCGACGGGCGCCGCTACTTTTGATGTGACGATGTGATTCATGGACGGGCATCGGATGGAAGAGCTAGCACGAGGTGGGCAAATAGGTGCGCTTGGTGACGCCCTGGTGCTGCGTTACGTGCACGCCCGAGTTGGGATCGGTGATGTCGGCCTGGACATCCCATTGCTGGCGCTTGCACTTGGTCTCCACCGGGATCGGCTTGCCGTTCGCGTCCAGGATCGGCGGCGGCGGATTTTCCTCGAAACAGAGCTTGTCGTTTTCGTCGCTATGATCGAGTGAGGGGTCATCGCTGTAGATGGGCACCGTGTTGTTGCAGACCGGCGTGCTCACCGCGACCGAGTAGGTCGTCGCTCCCATGTCCACCGTGACGGTCTGCGACACCGGAGTAGTGGTGAAGTCGGTATTGATGACTTGTTCGATGGCTTGTTGCGCCGCCGCGTTGGCTTCGACCTTGACCTGCGTATTGCCGACGATGCGCAGATTGGTGCTGCCCGACCGGATCGCGGTCACGACCAGCAGTGTCAACACCACCAGCATGACCAGGCTGACGATCAGGGTGGCGCCCGACTGTTTTGAGTGCGTGCTCATTTCGCTTTCCTTCCGCTGGGATTGACGACGCGCACAATCCCGCTGAACAAATGACGTTTGTAGCCGTCGTTGAATGCGCCGACGGTGCCGGCGTTGCCGAGGTTGTATGTCTTCTTGTCGACGTAGCCGACGCTCGTTTCATTATTGCGTGCGAGCAGATTGATGCGGATGGTGACGATGTTCGCCCAATCCGCCGTGGTAAGCGCCGTGGCACCGTCCTGCTGGTAGGTGCCGCTCGTGTAGTAGTCGGGCGCGCCGTCGGAATCGGTGTCGATGCCGTAATCGAGTTGAAGGTTCTGGATGCCCTCGACCAGCGGCGTGACGGCAAAGGCGGGGGCGCCGCCGGAAACGGACAGCTGCATGCGTTTCAGGGTCGGGACGGGCTTGCCGTTGTCGTCGCTGCTGCCGGTGCAGGCGCTGCCGCTGGCTGGCACGTTGCACGGGCTGACGTAATAGATGTCGACCAGGTATTTGCGCAGGGGGGCCAGAGAGCCATCCTTTTTCTTCAGCGTGAAAACGGTCGTGTCGGAGCCGGTACCCATCACCTTGCTGAAATTCAGGGAGACATCCAGCCCGGACTGCAGGTATACCTGCCCGGCTGCGGCCGAGGCGATCGGAATGCTGGTCGTATCCGTGCGCCGGATGACGAGGATGTCGGTGCCGGCAACATGATTGGCATCGGACAGGCAGGCCGAGAGTGGATCGGGAATGGTCGACGGCGAATCGTAGCCCTGGATCGGCAGGGGAATCGCCGCGTCCAGATCGGCCGCCGCCGTGGCGCAGGCATCGGGCATGGTGGCGGGCGCGGCCGCCAGATTGTAGTATTCGCCGTAATATCCCGCGAGCTCGATATCGTCCTGCAGCAGCTGCATCGCATAGCGGCCGTTTTCGATCTGCTGGCTGGATTTGCTCAACTCGTTGCTGGCGCTGCTTTGCTGGGTGATCAGGGTCGTGATTCCCAGGACCAGAAGCAGCCCGATGGTGATGGCAACCATCAATTCCACCAGCGAAAGGCCGGCATGCCGGCTCACCGCACGAGCGTGGCGATATCCGGCCCGGAGTGATTTGCGTACAAGTGCATTCATGGTCATGAACCCAAGTCGGCAATACTGAGGGGGACGCTCACCACGCGCCGCAGCTTTTCGTCACCATACTGTCCGGTCGCGCAAGTCCAGCCGGCCGCTGGTGCGGAGGTCGATTCCATTCCCTGCCACGCCACGCTGACGAAATAGCGATTGGCGGTCGCGTCGTAACTGATGCATCCGCGCGCGCCGATCATGGCGCCGACCTTGGCGTTGGTTCCCGATTTCTCCGCGGCGCCCTGCAGCAGATTGCTCCACTCCGTCATATCCTGAATGGCGAGGGCCTGCTGCGCCGCCGTGCCTTCCGCGCAGGTGGGCGCGGTAACCGCCGTGCCGGTGCCGAGATAGGGTTCGCCGCTGGCGCCGTCGGTGACGGCATAACACGATGCGACCTTGCGGTTGGTGTTGATACGGGCGACCATGTCCTGCAACAGGATCAGCGCCTGGGTCCGCTGGTACGATTCGGCTTCGGCGCGCTGGCTTTGCATCATCATGCCCGCCAGGCCGAGCAGGCCGACGAGCAGTATCACCATTGTCACGAGCACTTCCATCATGCTCACGCCAGCTTGAACGGAAGTTGATTTCATGCGTGGCTTCATCAGCAACTCCCTGTTTTGCTCATGGGGACGCCGCTCAGGCCTACGCTGACACAGCGCGTGCTCGCGCTGCCGCTGATCTGGAAAGTCGGCATGGTCGTGCCGGCGAGACGCCCGTCGCTGCCGTAGGTCAGGCCACCGGTCGGGCCGGTAATGGTCAGGCCGGAAAAGGATGCCTGGCTGCCCAAGGTCGTGGTGCTGGCGGTGGAGTCCACTCCGGCCACAGTAGTGACGGTGACGGTCCAGCCGTTTTGCCAGCCGCCGCTGGCCGGGGTGATCACGACATCGCTGTTGCGCTTGATTGCCTCGCTGCGCGCGAAAATCAGCGCCGCATTGAGGTCGGAAGAGGCCGTCCTGACGGTCTGCGATTTGATGAAGCTGGAGAACGAGGGCGCAGCAAGTCCCAGCAGGATGGCGCTGATGGCGATCGTAATCATCAGTTCGACCAGCGTGAAGCCCGGCGCGCGCAGCGGGCGGCCAGGAGGGCAACATGCCGGGAGTGAATGAGGTTTCATATGTCCGCCTACCAGCAGGTGCTGACGGTGCCGTTGCCGCTGATGCCCTTGGTCCCGGCCTGCGTCAGGGTCAGCGTCCCGCATTTCGTGTCCTTGGCCAACTGGTTGCCGGTCGGGGTGGCCGTGATGGTGTAAGTGTTTGCCGTGACGTTCGAGATCGAAACGGTATAGTTTCTCGACACCTCGGCCGGGTCGCTCATCAGGTCGGACTTGGTGGAAGTGTATTGCCGGGCGTCGAGCAGGTATTGCTCTTCCTTGTTCGCCAGCTGGAACATGTACGTCTGGGCCGCGGAGCGGTTGGTCTTGATCACGTACTGCGTATAGGACGGTACGGCGATGGCCGAGAGGATTCCTATAATGGCCACGGTAACCATCAATTCGATCAATGAAAATCCCCGGACGGGCTGCGCCGGCGGCATTTTCAGGGCGGTGTGGTTCATTTCCGGGTTCCTTCTCGCAAAAAATATTTCTCTGATGGTTGCATTGTGAGAATACATCTATAGTGCATTCAGGCAACATTTCTCCGATAACAGGTCAATTCCCGGGTATGAGTGGCAAGTCCTTGTTGCATCTTGTCATTTCGATCACGTCGGTGGAATCCCCGATGCCGTCTTCCGCTCGCGCTTACAATGGTGGATATGACTACGCCTGCTTCCTTTTCTGCCCTTGATCCGACCTGCGTGCTTGACGCACTGGAAAGCGTCGGCCTGTACAGCGACGGCCGCCTGCTCGCCCTGAACAGCTACGAAAACCGCGTCTACCAGGTGGGAATGGAAGACGGGCCGCCGCTGGTGGCGAAGTTTTATCGGCCGCGACGCTGGAGCGATGCGGCGATCCTGGAGGAACATGCCTTCGTGCAGGAGCTGGCCGAACATGAAATTCCGGCGGTGCCGGCGTTGCCGCTGGCCGGGCGCGGCACGCTGCACCATTTCGAGGGATTCCGCTTTTCAGTGTTCAAGCGCCAGGGCGGGCGCGCGCCGGAGCTGGATGACAGCGCCACGCTGGAATGGCTGGGACGCTTCATCGGGCGCATCCATGCGGTGGGCGCGGCGCAGCCGTTCGCCGAGCGGCCGGCGCTGGATATCGCCACCTTCGGCGAGGAGCCGCGCGACTATCTGCTGGCGCAGGATTTCGTGCCGGCCGACTTGCGCGAGGCGTACCGCAGCGTGACGGCGCAGGCGCTCGACGGCGTGCGGCGCTGCTTCGACCGCGCCGGCGACGTGCGCCGTCTGCGCCTGCACGGCGATTGCCATGTCGGCAACGTGTTGTGGACCGACGCCGGGCCGCATTTCGTCGACTTCGACGACAGCCGCATGGGTCCGGCGGTCCAGGATTTGTGGATGCTGCTGTCGGGCGAACGCGGCGACATGGCGCGCCAGCTGGCCGACCTGCTGGCGGGGTATGAAGACTTTTTCGAATTCAACCCGCGCGAGCTGTACTTGATCGAGGCGCTGCGCACGCTGCGCCTGATCCATTACTCGGCATGGCTGGCGCGGCGCTGGGACGATCCCGCGTTCCCGGCCGCTTTCCCCTGGTTCAATACGCAGCGCTACTGGCAGGACCGCATCCTCGAACTGCGCGAGCAGGTGGCGCTGATGGATGAGCCGCCGTTATGGCCGGCGTGATCACACCTTCTGCGCGTTCGCGGCCAGCGTGTCCAGTTCGCGGATGACCTGGTCGGCCGTCGGCGCGCAATTGGCAAGCAGCACCGCGCGTTCGATGGCGTCGTCGCGGCTGGTTTTCGAATAGAAGTTGAGCAGGTAGTCGGCGCTCTCGGTGCCCGGCACGCCGCGCGTGTCGTCCCTGGCCAGCTTGCGCACATACCAGACGGCGTAGCCGTTGGACTCTTCGCAGCAGTAGATTTCCACCCAGTGGTAGGGGCCGAGCGGATGTTCGTCCGGGTCGGTGTGCCAGATGATCTTGCGCCACAGGTGGCTCTTCTTCGTTTCGGGGATGGTATGCATGGCAAGCTCCGTCGTTGTGCGTGGCGCCAAGCTTAGACGATTTTTCCCGATTCAAATAGCTCTAATGCCGAGAATGCGCCGCGCCTCGTCTGGCGTGGCGACCGGCCTGTCCATGGCGCGGCTGATGGCGGCGACGCGTTCGACCAGCTGGGCATTGCTGACGGCGAGCTCTCCCTTGCGATAATAAATGTTGTCCTCGAAGCCGACGCGCACATGCCCGCCCAGCACGATGGCCATGAGCGCCAGCGGCAGCTGGGCCGCGCCAATGCCGGCCACGGTCCAGGTCGCGCCCGACGGCAGCTGCGATTTCAGGTACATGAGCGCTTCCGGCGTGCCGGCCATGGCGCCCGGAATGCCGAGCACGAAGTCCACGTGCACCGGCCCCGCGATCATTCCCCTGGCGAGCCAGCGGCTGGCGGTGGTCAGCATCCCCGAGTCGAAGATTTCCAGTTCGGGCTTGACGCCGTGCTCGGCCATGGCGCGGGCGAAGGTTTCCATGTCGCGCGGATGGTTCATGAACACGTCGCCGCCGAAATTGACGGTACCCATGGACAGTGTCGCCATTTCCGGCTTCAGGGTGACGGGCGCGAGCCGCTCTTCGGCGCTCATGCCGACCGCGCCGCCGGTGGACACCTGCACGATGACGTCGCAGCGCCTGCTCACCTCGGCGATGATGCGGCGGTAGATTTCCCTGTCCTGGGTCGGCCTGCCGTCGGGGTGGCGGGCGTGGACATGGACGATGGAGGCGCCGGCCCGCGCGCATTCTTCCGCCGCGATGCCGATTTCCTCAGGCGTGACGGGCAGGGCCGGCTGCTGCTCGCGGGTGACCTCGGCGCCGGTCAGGGCGGCGGTGATGATCAGCTTTTCCATGATGGCTTACTTTCCGCTTAATGTGCTCAGTGGGCCGCGCTGGCAGCCGGCCGGCACCACGCAGGTACCCGAAGCCTTGCACACCACCACCGGCTCGGGCAGCACATCGGCGGCGGATGCCTGGCCCTCGATCCCGGCGGAGGCGATGACCTTGCGCGCCTCGAATTCCATCTTGCGTGAAGTCTTACCCATGGAAACGATGCGGCCGCTGGCTTCGATGTAGTCGCCGGCATGGACCGGCGCCAGGAACTGGACATTGTCATAGGCGACGAACAAGCCCTCGTCGCCGTCGCTGCGGATAAGCAGTTCTGTTGCGACATCGCCGAACAGGTGCAGCATCCTGGCGCCGTCCACCAGGCCGCCGGCGTAATGGGCGTCGTGCGCGCTGATGCGCAGGCGGATGAGACTGGTTATTTCCTGCATGTTTTTTCTCCTTGTTTTTCTCCTGTAGGCCGACGCTTCAGGCTGCGTGTCGCCTGGTCCATTCGTGAATCGCGAAGGAAGCGACGTTCTCCGCGTAGGAGCCCGGGCCGAAGCCGGCGTCGTAGCCGAGCTCCTTGGCCAGTTCGTGCGAGATGCGGGGGCCGCCGACCACGAGGATGATCCGGTCGCGCAGCCCTTCGGCTTCCAGCAGGTCGGACAGCTTGGTCAGGTTGTCGAGATGGATATTCTTTTGCGTCACCACCTGCGACACCAGGATGACGTCGGCCTTTTCCTCGATGGCGCGCGCAACCAGCGCTTCGGAATCCACCTGGGCGCCCATGTTGATGGCGCGCACCTCGTGGTAACTCTCCAGCCCCTTGTGGCCGTTGTAGCCCTTCATGTTCATGATGGCGTCGATGCCCACGGTATGGGCGTCGGTTTCGATGCAGGCGCCGACCACCACCATCTTGCGCCGCATTTTCTCGGCGATGAGCGCGTTGATGCCGTCCTTGTCCAGGGCTTCGAATTCGGGCTTGGCGACCTTGATGCAGGCGAGATCGACCCGGTGCTTGCACTGGCCGTAGACCACGTAGAAGGAAAAGCCCTGTCCCATGTCCTCGGCGTGCACCACGCCGGGCTCGATCAGCCCCATTTCAAGCGCAAGCCGGCGGGCCGCTTCCTTGGCGTTTTCATCCAGCGCCACCGGCAGCGAGAACGAAAGCTGCACGCGTCCGTCATCCATGGTGTCGCCGTAGGGCTTCACCCATTTTCCGATCTGTTGTTCGGTCATGTCGTTTTCCTCTCTGATCACTGGAGCATCAGCGCCGGGAACGGATTGAAGTAGTCGTCCGCCTTCGCGATCACGCCATCCAGGCCCTTGCCGCCGTCCGGCGTGCGGGAGATGTCGGCGAAGGTGCCGCGGGCGATGGCCGCCGGCAGGCCGATGCGCTCGATGTCCGCCAGCACGGCCACGGTTTCGGCCAGCACCTGCCGGGCGCGCTGTTCGATCTTGCCGCCCGCCTTGAACTCGACTTCCTCGTGCAGGTCGCGCATGGTGCCGAATACGTATTTCGCGTTTTGCACCGCCAGGAAGCGGTCGTGGATGAATGGCGTGTGGATGGCTTCGGTCATCATGCCCAGCAGGTGGATGTTTTGCCGGGTCAGCACGCTGACCACATTGAACAGCGCGTCCTGGATATGGCCCTTGAAGATGTTGCCGGTCATGTGCTTGGTCGGCGGCATGTACTTCAGCGAAGCGTCGGGGAAGACCTGGCGCACCAGCTGGGCATGGGCGAGCTCCCACAGGAAGCCGTTCTCCAGGTCCGGATTGATTTCGAACGCGTGGCCGAGTCCCATCTGCCCCGGCTTCAAGCCTGAGACATAGGCGAACTGCTCGTTGATGAGCTGGGACGCGAGCACCGTGTGCGCGGCGTCATAGGCGTCGGCCGTGGTCAGGTAGTTGTCCTCGCCGGTATTGATGATGATGCCGGCGTAGGCGTTGACCATGCGTGAAAAGAACTGGTCGATGAAGGTCCGCTTCATGTTGATGTCGCGGAAGATGATGCCGTACATGGAATCGTTGAGCATCATGTCCAGGCGCTCCATCGCGCCCATGGCTGCGATCTCGGGCATGCACAGGCCGGAGCAGTAGTTGGTCAGGCGGATGTAGCGCCCGATTTTCTGCCCGACCTCGTCCAGCGCGGCGCGCATCAGGCGGAAGTTTTCCTGGGTGGCGTAGGTGCCGCCGAAGCCTTCGGTGGTGGCGCCGTAGGGCACGTAGTCGAGCAGGCTTTGTCCGGTGGAGCGGATCACCGCGATGATGTCGGCGCCTTGTTCAGCAGCCGCGCGGGCCTGGACGATGTCCTCATGGATGTTGCCGGTGGCGACAATCAGGTAGAGCCAGGGAGCGCGGCCTTCGCCCAACTGGTCGACGAAGCGGTCGCGGTCCGCGCGCTTGGCGGCGATGCGTTCGCACATGGCGGCGGCCTGCGCCTTTGCGCTCTTGCGGGCGGCATCCGGATTGCGCGGCCGGTCCAGCGCCAGCTTGCCGTCGGCGACCTCCTGCGCCACCTGCTGCGCGGAGAGGCCATGCTCGGCCATTGCGCCGGCCACGACGGCGGCGGCGCCGTGCGGCAGCAGTCCCCGCTCCTGCAAGTGCGAGACCAGCCTGTTCGGCAGCGGGACCTGGTTCTCGTCGACGCCGTCGACGCCCATCAGGCGCAGCGTGGCGCGTTCCACGGTGGTGGTGGTGAAGCGGTTCATGTCTTCGAATACGTCGCGCGCGATCTTGCCCGCCGACCTGCGGGCGGCATCGATTTGCGCCTGATCCAGCGTCAGTTGCGTCATGGGTTGGCTCCTTCAAGCATGGATTGTTCTTCCTGGACCACGTCGCTGACGACCTGCCCGGGGAAGGCGCCGCGTGCGGCGGCGATGAATTCTTTGGCGTCGAAACTGCCGCCGAAGGGGGAAAAGGGATTCAGTGTGATGCCGGCAATGCGTATGCCGCGCAAGGACAGGAGGCGCCCGCCCGACTTCGCGAACAGCGTGACATCGTTGGCGTCGATGAACAGCTTGGTGCCGTCGGCCACCACCAGCGTCAGGCCGGGATGGCGGGCTTGCAGGGTGGTGACTGCCTGCCACAGAGAGCGGCCCACCGCGCCGGAAACCGCGATGCTGGCGATATCCGCGGCAGGCAGCGCGAGCAGGGTGCCGGCCGCATTGAGCGTGGCGATGCGCTCGGAAAACAGGCAGTCGCCGGCGCGGTTCCAGACGCCGACGCCGCCGTCGGAGAAAACCCGCCCGACCCGGGCGGCCAGCGCCGCATCGGCTTCGTCGATCCGCAGGATGGCCAGGCGGTCGCGTGTCTTCTTCAGCACGTCGCTGATGCCGCCGCCGATGGCCGCTCCTGTCGCCAGAACCACCCCGTCGGCGATCGCCGGCGAGGCGTGGTGGCTGCGGCCCAGCGCGCCGTCCAGGATGACCAACCCAGCCCCGCATTGCTTGAGCAGGGCGATGACACGGTGCTGGTCGTGACTGCGCGAGGCGCCGGCGATTTCCATCTCGCCGGCATCGAGCGCGCGCACGACCAGGATCTCGCCCATCGGGCTGTCGATGCCGGTGCCGCCGATCTGCTTCCAGCGCACCTTGGCTCGCAGCAATGTGTCGCGGGCGGTGGCGACGAGGCAGCCCTGAGCGACCAGGACCGGCGGCTTCAGAATCGAAAACACCTGGTCGCGCTCCTCGCCGTCGCGCCCGATGGAAGTGATGCCGACCGCGGTGTTGTGGGCCCTCGCTTGCGCCAGCAGATGGTTCAGGCACACCGTCTTGCCGGTGTTCTTGGTCATGCCCATGACGGCCACGGTCGTCATGCCGCAATCGCGGATCCGGTTCCACAGGGCGCTGGACTTGGTCATGGATGGCCCCGGCTAGACATACAGGGTCTCGAACAGCCGGCGCAGCCGGGGCGATTCGCGCAGCAGCGAGAGGGCATAGAGCGCGTGGTCCCTCGCGTAGCCGTTACCGACGATCATCTCGACATCCTTGCCGACGCCTTCGGCTCCCAGCGCCGCAGCCGTGAAGCTGGTCGCCATCGAAAAGAAGTAGATCTTGCCGAGGTCGCGGGTGGACAGGATGCTGCCCATCTCGGTGTTGGGGATGTTCACGCAATTGATGACCACGTCGGCCATCCTGCCGCCGGTCGCCGCGCCGGCGGCTTCCATCATCGCCACCGCGTCGGTGGCGTCGACCTGCAGCGCATGATCCGCCCAGCCCAGCTCGCGCATGCGCTCGCAATCCTTGGCGAAGGGCGACACTCCGATCACGCGGCCGGCCGGGCCGGCGCGCTTCTTCGCTTCATAGATGCACAGCGTGCCCGATTTGCCGCCGCCGCCGACCACCACCACGGTGTCGCCGGGGCGCACCAGGCGCGCGGTCTGGGCGGGCGCTCCGGCGACGTCGAGGATGGCCAGCGCGACCTTTTCCGGGATGTCGTCCGGCAGCTTCGCGTACAGCCCGGTTTCGAACAGGATGGCCTGGCCTTCGATCTCGATCTGGTCCTTGTCGAGGTGGATTTTCTTGATCGAATCGATTTTCAGCGGGGTCAGCGACAGCGAGACGAGAGTGGCGATGCGGTCGCCCGCGCGCAGGTCGATCCTGCCCGCCAGCTTCGGGCCGATGGCGGCGACGCGTCCGATCAGCATGCCGCCGGAGCCGGTCGCCGGGTTGTGGTGCTTGCCGCGCTGCTCGACGATGCCGCGCACAATCGCTTCGATCTGCGCCGGATCGCCGCCGGCTTCCTTCTTGATCTGGGTGAAACTGGCGGCGTCGATATTGAGCGCGGCCACGTCGACCAGGATCTCGTTGTCGCAGATCTCCATGGTGTTATCGATCTTCCATGCGCCTTGCGGCAGAACGCCTTGCGGTTCGATCACGCGATGGGTGCCGTAGGGGGATCCGTTCTTCATGATTTCTTCGGGATCAGGTTGTTCAGCCGTTGCTTTGCGAGGGAACCCGGAAATCCAGGCCCAGGCCCGGCATTTCGACCGTCATGCCCTTGTAATTGCGGCACTTGACCGTGGTGCCCTGGCCGTCGGCGCGGATCTCTTCGTGCACATAGGTGGGAATGATGGGCAGCTTGCCCAGGCCGCCCAGGCCATCCACTACGAAGGTGGGCACCGCCGGGCCGCTGATCCAGCCGCGCAGGCCTTCGTACAGTTCCAGCATGCGGTGGTGCGGGACGATGAAGTGGTGCGCGCCCTCGACCATGTCGGTCGAGTAGACGTAGTAGGGGCGCACGCCCATCTCGATGGCTTGCATGAACAGCTCGCGCATGACCGCGACGTCGTCGTTGATGCCCTTCAGGCAGACGGTCTGCAGGCCCATCATGATGCCGGCTTTCTGGATCATCTTGACGCGGCGGCGCAGCAGCGGCGTGATTTCCTTCGGATGGTTGATGTGGATGTTCACCATCTGCACGCGGTGCTTTTCCAGGATCGCGCACAGTTCCGGCGTGATCCGGGTGGGCAGCTGCACCACCATGCGCGAGCCCATGCGCAGGAAGCGCACATGCGGCGCGCGCTCGCGGATCTGGCCGAGGATGTAGTCGAGGCGCTCGTCGGTGAAGGTCAGCGGATCGCCGCCGGAGAGCAGCACGTCCTCGATGTCCTTGTTGCCGGCGATGTAGTCGATCGAGCGTTCGATCTGGTCCTTGTGCACCGAGCCGTCCGGCTGCGCCACCATGCGCTTGCGGGTGCAGAAGCGGCACAGCACGGCGCAGGTGTTCGACACGAGGAACAGCACGCGGCGCGGATAGCGGTGCACGACGCTGGTGTCGGGAATGGTGTCGCCTTCCTCGCCCAGCTCGTCGAGCAGGGTGTGAAAGCCCGGCCTGGTTTCCTCGTGAAAGCTCGGCAGGTACTGCTTGCGGATCGGGCAGTCCGGATCGTCGCGGTCCATCAGCTTGGCCATGTAGGGCGTGACCGCGATGGCGAACTTGCTGTAGACCGTTTCATTGACGTCCTCGATATTGTTGAGGACGTTCTTTAATTCGGAGTGGTGGGTATAGCGGCGGGTGAATTGCTTTTGCCACGATTCCGCTTCCGGATCGTAGGCGTCCAGTTCGGCGCGGGAAAGCAGTTTGACCTGAGGCTTGAGTTCGGCTGTCTGCATGAGCATGGTATGAATCCTCCGGATAGTTCTTATTGGGCTGTTAGCAATCGGCAATACTTTTCAGTCAAGTTTATGTGGCGCGGAGGGCCGGTTCATACAGGCAAAGTGGCTGTAATAAACGTTGAATTTCAGTCATAATGATTGCGATTAATGCAAAGTGACTGATCGCGCGTATGCCCCCTGTTCTGGATAGCCTGGATCGCCAGTTGATCGACCTGCTGAAGGTCAATGCCCGCCTGCCGGTCGTGAAGCTCGCCAAGGCGCTTGGATGCGCGCGCAGCACGGTGCAGCTGCGGCTGAAGGCGCTCGAGGATGCCGGCGTGGTCAGCGGTTATACGATCAGCGTGGCGACCGTCAGGAGCGCGCCAGGGATCAATGCGATGGTCATGATTTCCAGCGAATCGAAGGACGAGCGCAGCGTCGTGCGCGCGCTCTCCAGGCTGCACAACATCAACAAGCTCTATACGATCAGCGGCCGCTATGACCTGTGCGCGATGCTGACGGCGGAGTCGACGGACGAGCTGGACGCGACCATCGACCGCATCCGGGAAATCAAGGGCGTGATCGATACCTTCTCGACCGTGCTGCTATCGAAAAAGCTGGACCGGCCGGAGTAAACCAACGCTCTACTGGAAATTTTTGCAACCGTTGCAAAAAACCGACACCACGCCGCGTCTTCCGGAGCTACTTTTGCGCTTCGCAAAACTTCCAGAGGACATACCATGCCCAAAACCCTGATCGAACCGTTCCGCATCAAAAGTGTTGAACCGATCCGCATGACCACGCGCGACGAGCGCGCGCGCCTGCTCGAAGAAGCAAAACTCAACGTCTTCAAGCTGCGCGCCGAGGATGTGCTGATTGACTGGCTGACCGATTCCGGCACCGGCGCCATGTCGTCGCGCCAGTGGGGGGCGATCATGGAAGGCGACGAAAGCTATGCCGGCGCGAAGAGTTTCTACCGGCTCGAGGCGGTGATCCGCAAGATCACCGGCATGCCGCATTTCGTCCCGACGCATCAGGGCCGCGCCGCCGAAAAAGTGCTGTTCACCGCGCTCTGCAAGAAGGGCGACCTGGTGCCCAACAACTGCCACTTCGACACCACGCGCGCCAACCTCGAATACCTCGGCGTCGAGGCCGCCGACCTGGTCATCCCCGAAGGCCTGCAGCCAAGCCTGGTCCATCCCTTCAAGGGCGACATCGACCTGGCGCGCGTCGAGGCGCTGCTCAAGGCTGAAGGAGGGCGCATCCCGTTCGGCATGCTGACCGTCACCAACAACACCGGCGGCGGCCAGCCGGTCTCGATGGCCAACATCCGCGCCTACGCCAAGCTGCTCAAGCAATACGGCAAGCCCTTCATCCTCGACATCTGCCGCTTCGCCGAAAACGCGATGTTCATCAAGATGCGCGAGCCGGGCTACGAGCATACGCCGGTCGCCGAGATCGCCGCCGAGATGTTCTCCTACGCCGATGGCGCGACCATGAGCGCGAAGAAGGATGGCATGGTCAATATCGGCGGCTTCATCGTGTTGCGCGACGAGCGCTGGCTCGACGATATCCGCAACAACCTGATCATGATGGAAGGCTTCCCGACCTATGGAGGCCTGGCCGGGCGCGACCTGGAGGCGCTCGCGGTCGGCCTGGAAGAGGGGCTGGACGAGGACTACCTGCGCTACCGCCTGCGCACCGCCGAGTACCTCGGCGAAAAGCTGGACGCGGCCGGCATCGGCTACGTCAAGCCGACCGGCGGCCACGCGGTTTATCTCGATGCGCGCACCGTGCTGCCCGACATGCCGGTGGCGCATTACCCGGCCTGGGCGCTGTGCAACGCGCTCTACCTCGAAGGCGGCATCCGCGGCGTCGAGATCGGCTCGGTCATGTTCGGCAAGCGCATGGACGACGGCAGCGAGACTTACCACAAGATGGAGTTGCTGCGCCTGGCCTTCCCGCGCCGCATGTACACGCAATCGCACTTCGACTATGCGGCGGAAGTGATCGCCGAGGTCAAGGAGCGCGCGGCCGGCATTCGCGGCGTGAAGATCGTCAAGCAGCCGAAGTTCCTGCGGCACTTCACCGCCGAGTTCGCCTGGGTCGATTGAACGGGCTATCCAGAAAAGAAAACGGCGATCCGCGGATCGCCGTTTTCATTCCGTTCGAGCGCCGCTCAGGGACGGTGCATGCGCAGCAGCGTGCTCTTGCCGAACAGGCTCTCCACCAGGTCGACCGCCAGTTCGGCGGTCGTGTTGCGGATGTCGAGCGCGGGATTGAGTTCGACGATGTCCAGGGAGCCGAGGCGGCCGGTATCGGCCACCATCTCCATGCACAGCTGGGCCTCGCGGTAGGTCGGGCCGCCGCGCACCGTCGTGCCCACGCCGGGAGCGATGTCGGGGTCCAGGAAGTCGACGTCGAAGCTGACGTGCAGGTGGGTGGATTCGTCCATGCCGGCCAGCGCGAGCTCCAGGGTGTGGCGCATGCCCACTTCGTCGATATAGCGCATGTCGAAAACCTCGACGCCGGCTTCCCGCAGAAAGCGCTTTTCTCCTTCGTCCACGCTGCGGATGCCGATTTGCCGGATCTGGTCGGGGCGGATCGCCGGCGTCGAGCCGCCGATTTCCACCAGTTCCCTCGGCCCGTGGCCGCACAGGCAGGCCACCGGCATGCCGTGGATATTGCCGGTCGGGGTCAGGATCGAGGTGTTGAAGTCGGCATGGGCATCCAGCCAGAGAATGCGCAGCGTGCGGCCCTGCTCGCGGCAGCGGCGCGCCACGGCGCTGATCGAGCCGATGGCGAGGCAGTGGTCGCCGCCGATCATGATGGGCAGGCGCTCGGCCGCCAGCTCGGCGTACACCGCATGGTGCACCGCCTCGTTCCATGCCATTACTTCCTGCAGATGGCGGAAACCGGAAACGGGCGCAAGACCCGGGTTGGCCGGACCGGCGACGTTGCCGCAGTCTTTCACGTCGCAGCCATAGCGGGCCACGGCTTCGACGATGCCGGCCACCCGCAGGGCCTCGGGCCCCATGCTGCTGCCGCGTGTGCCGGCGCCGATGTCGGTCGGCACGCCAATGATGCTGGCGGGACGCATACTAGTCATTCCAATCCTTCTTGACGCGTTTTCATACAGGTTCAGGCGGCCAGCGCCGCCGGCAAGGCGCTTTCCGCCTTCGCTTGCCGGCCGGGCAGGAAACCGAACAGGTTCTTCGGATCGGCCAGCGCCGGAATGAGCGAAATCTCCTCATCCATACCGAGTTCGACCGCAGTATCGCGCATAAAGCGCAGGGCCGAGTAATCCTCCAGGGCGAAGCCCACGGAATCGAAAATGGTCACGTCGCTGGCTTGGCGGCGTCCCGGTGTCTTACCCGTCAGCACCTGCCACAGCTCGACGACGGGGAAGTCGGCCGGCATTTGCTGCATGTCTCCTTCGATGCGCGATTGCGGCTCGAATTCGCAGAATACCGCGCCCATGCGCAGCACGTCGGGATGCAGTTCGGTCTTGCCGGGGCAGTCGCCGCCGACGCCATTGATGTGCATGCCGGGTTCGATCATGTCCGGCGTGAGGATGGTCGCGTTGGTCTTGTCGGCGGTGACCGTGGTGACGATGTCGACGCCGCGCACCGCTTCCCGGATGCTGTTGAAGCGCTTGGCATGAAGCCCGAGCGCTGCGAGATTGGCCACTAGCTTTTCAGTTGCGGCTGGATCGGTGTCGTACAGGTGGAATTCCCTGATGCCCAGCATGTGGTGGAAGGCGAGGGCCTGGAATTCGCTCTGGGCGCCGTTGCCGATCAGCGCCATGCGCGCGCTGTCGGGACGGGCCAGCGCGCGGGCGGCCACCGCAGACATGGCGGCGGTGCGCAGCGCCGTGGTCAGGGTCAGTTCGCTGACGAGGGTGGGAACGCCCGTGTCCACATCGGCCAGCACGCCGAAAGCCATGACCGTGGGCAAGCCGAAGCGGTAGTTGCGCGGATGGCCATTGACGTACTTGAAGGAATATTGCTGGGCATCCGAAATCGGCATCAGTTCGATGACGCCATCGGTGGAGTGGTTGGCGACCCGGGCGATCTTTTCGAAATCGTTCCAGCGTACGAAGTCGGCATGGATATAGGCGGCGATGCCCTGTATGCAGGCGGCCAAGCCCTTGCGGCAAATCATGTCGGCGGCGCCCTCGGCGCTCAGAAAACGAGTGGTGACGTGTTGATTGGATTGCACGTTTTGCTCCTCTGTCCTGTTTTTCGTTGAATCATTCTTCTTGAATCAACAACATTATCTGGGATGCCCATGTCAAACAGAATGCTGAGAAACGTGACGTTTTGTGATTTTTTTGATTAATATGTCACATATTTTTATCGAGATGCCAAAATGGACGCGTTGGATCAGCAACTCATCAGCATTCTGCGAGCGGATGCCCGCACCAGTGTCGCCACCCTGGCTCACCGCCTGAAGGTGTCCCGCGGCACCATTACCAACCGTATTACGCGGCTGGAAGATCAGGGGATCATCGTCGGCTACACGGTGCGCCTGCGTCCGGACGCCCAACAGAACGAAATCCGGGCCTGGATGAGCATCGTCGTCGAGGGAAACGAAACCCGGGCGGTCATCGCGAACCTGCTGGGCGAGCCCGGGGTGGCGGCCTTGCATGACACCAACGGGCGTTGGGATCTCCTAGCGGAATTACGGGCGGAAAATCTGACGGAACTGTCGTCCATCCTCGAACGCATTCGCCTGATCAAGGGAATCCATACTTCCGAAACCAGTATCCACTTGGCCACCTATCGGGCCTGAGCGGTTCTTCGGTGCTTTTGATGACTCAACGCGGCAAGCAGATTGCTTTGTCCAGCGATCATGATCACGGTCGGCTTTGCGCCGCGAGCGGCCGTTCAGGGCTTCATTGAATGGAGCGGCACTCGATCCTAAACGGCTTTAAGAAAACCACCCTGTCGAACCGGAAGGATTATGCTATTTTTTCATTGACACTTTTCTTGGCATAGAAGAGCACCCATGAGAAATTTTTCGCTGCCATCCATTTTGTTCGCAGGACTATTCTTGGGCGTCATTGCGCTGCCAGTTCATGCCGCACTAAAAGAGGGCGACTCGGCGCCTCTATTCAAAGTCCAAGCTTCCCTCGCAGGAAAGTCCTTCACATTTTCGTTGAAGGACGCCCTGACAAAGGGCCCGGTGGTGGTTTATTTCTACCCATCCGCCTACACCAGCGGGTGCAATATTCAAGCGCACGAATTTGCCGTAAATCACGACAAGTTCACGGCTGCCAACGCGGCAATCATCGGGGTATCTCTCGACAGCATTGCGCGGCTCAACAGTTTTTCCGCCGATCCCAATTACTGTGCCGGAAAAATTCCAGTCGCCTCTGATAGCAAGGGCAAAATTGCGAAGTCTTACGATTTAAGTGTTCAGGAATTTCATGCTGGGATCAAGGACACGCGCGGAATTGAGATCGATCACGGGTTTGCCGAGCGGACGACGTTCATCGTCACTTCGGACGGCAGGATTGCAGCAGCCATAGGCGGGCTCTCGCCCAAGGCAAATGTCGAAAAGGCGCTCGAAAAAGTGCAACAACTTGCGGTAGGCAAGCCATCTGAAAAACCATGACCCGGCCCGTTTTCGTCAGGCGCTGACGGTGCGACGACCCGATCGGCTTTGATGGTGTGTTTTATCGACAAAGGATGCATATGAACCATACAAAAGCGCTCACGGCATCGGCAATCTGCGGGATGCTGTATGTATCGGCAGGTTTTGCCAACGCCGCAGGCATGCAAGTCTCGTCCACCGCGTTCGCGGACGGTGGCGTGATTCCGAAGCTGCATGCCGGCGATACCGGCGACTGCGGAGGAAAAGGCGTGTCTCCTCAGGTGTCCTGGTCCCATCTCCCGGCCGGCACAAGATCGGTCGCCGTTTTCATGGCGGACCCCGATGGCGCCAATGGCTTGGGCGTGTCGCACTGGGTGGCTTATAACATTGCAGCCGACCGAGGCCAATTGAAACAGGGCGAGGGACAAACCGATGGCGCCGGCGCGACCGTCGGCAAGAACGTGGCCGGCGCCACGGCTTACCGAGGCATGTGTCCGCCGGTCGGAGATGTTCCCCATCACTACACCATAACGGTGGTTGCGACAGACCTGGAGCCGTCGGCGCTGCCGCCGGGATTAACGCGGGACGAATTGCTGGCAGCCCTCAAAGGGCATGCACTGGGAGGGCAAAGCACCGTTGGACGCTACGGCCGCTGATCCGGCCATTCACTCGTACCTCGAATTCAAGCTCAAAACCAAATTCCGCAGTTGAGATGCCGGCTCGCGCGATCTTTTGTCGCAAGAGCCGGTGAAGGGCACCTTGAGGGTGAACTGCGATCCTTCGGCGCGCGCATTCAGGACGTCTGCGGCGTGTCCGGCACGGTACGCGCGTCAAGCTGAATTTGCAGGAAAGCCAGATCCAGCCATTTGCCAAATTTTGTCCCGACTTCCTTGAGAAATCCGCTCTGCACAAAACCTAGCTGGTAATGCAGTTGTATCGAGGCGACGTTGCCGGCCTCTATGCCCGCCACCATGACGTGTTTTCCGGCCGCGCGTGCGCGTTCGATGAGGGCCACCATCAGCGCCTTTCCTATCCCCGCGCCGCGTTGATTCCTGTCGACATAGACTGAGTGCTCGACAGTATGTCGATAGCCGTCGAATGCACGCCAGTCGCCAAACGACGCATATCCCAGCACCGCGCCATCGTCCGCCACCGCGACGAGGACCGGGTATCCCATGCTTTGTCTGTCCGCCATCCACTTTGCCCGATTCGCCGTATCTACCACGGTCTCGTTCCAAATGGCTGTGGTGTTAAGAACAGCGTCGTTATAGATCGCTGCGATGCCCTCTGCATCGTTCACATTCGCGTCGCGGATTTGCACTTTGACCCTCTGTCGTTCGTCCATCATAATGGTATGAACATCCACCAAAACAGTGGTTTTAACCAATAATATTATAATATATTAAAATATATGTCCAATAAAGTAGATGGGCTGGATGCGCGTATCGGTGCGCGGATCAGGATTGAGCGGGAGAGCAGGGGGTGGTCGCTCAGCGAGCTTGCCGAACGTTCCGGAGTCTCGCGGGCAATGATTCACAAGATCGAAAGAGCGGAAAGCAGTCCCACGGCAACGGTTCTCGGCAGATTGTCAGGCGCATTCAGCCTCAGCATGTCGACCTTGCTTGCCAGGGCTGAGATGCCGGAGGGACGGCTCCTGCGCAAGAAGGATCAACCTGTCTGGGTCGATCCCGTAAGCGGCTATGTGCGCCGGCACGTTTCGCCACGCTCGGATCTGCCGCTGGACCTGGTGCATATCGAACTGCCCGCAGGCGCCGAAATTCCGATGCCGGCCTCGGCATACGCATTTCAGCGGCAACTGATCTGGGTGCTGAGTGGGGCGCTGGTGTTTGTCGAAGGCGCGACGCGCCATGAACTCGAGGAAGGCGACTGCCTGGAGTTAGGAGCGCCTGCCGACTGCATTTTCAAGAATGACAGCGACCATGCCTGTACCTATGCCGTTGCTGTTCTGCGAAACGAACGATGAAGCGACGGTGCTCATTGCGCGTCCTGTTCGCAGCGACGCAAACCGATCGCCTGGCCAGCGGCATTCCTGAAGCGCCGGGGTGGCAGTAACTTCAGCGCAGCCCGCCCGGGGTTGTGCCGAATTCGCGCTTTACCAATTTGCGTAATGCCGTTCCGTCCTGATATCCGATTTTCTCGGCTATGGCATCGATAGATAACGCTGTCGTTTCAATCAGATGCACGGCGTGCATTAATTTGCGGCGCTGAATAAATTTGACTGGGGATACGCCTGTGGCCAACTGGATTCTCCGCGCCAGCGTCCTCCCGGACATCGCCAGTTCGGACGACAATGCCGTTACGCTGATGGGAACCGACAAATGGGCGTCGATCCATCGTTCCGCAGCAAGCACGGTCTGGTCCATATGCTGCATATGCGTCTGTATCATGTACCTTGCTTGTGAAGTACGCTGGTCAATCAATAAATAGCGCGAGCATAAATGCGCAATTGACGCGCCCATCGTGTCGGCCACAATCGCCAACGCAAGATCCAGCTGCGCAAAGGCGGAGCCGGCTGTCAGGAATTGGCCGTCGCGCACCAGCATCCTTGATTCATCCAGCCTGATGTCGGGGTACCGGGTTCGAAAGATCTGGGAAAGCCACCACGTCGTCGTCGCAGCGCACCCCGACAACATGCCGGATTCTGCAAGAAGAAAAACAGATGAACAGGCTGCGCTAATTTTTGACTGCGCCTTGCCGCAAGCCTGCAGCAATCGCATGGCTTCGATCGCGTCTTTTTTTGCAAGCCGGGCAGTAATTTCCTTATCGGACGTTAGACCTGCGCCCGGGAGAACGATCCAATTCGGCTTGGACCGTGACGCGATTACTTCTTTGAAGGTCATATCCGCCGTCAGTCGCAGTCCCGCGCCGGTTTTTATGCATTTCTTGTATCCGGCGGTAACGATGCGGATCTTGTCCTTCCTGCCCGCGCCGGCAAGGAAGGTGCATCCGGCTTTCAACGTATCGAGCGTAATGGAAAGGCCGGAGTCCATCACACCATCCAGTGCCAATATCAAGATCGTTTGCATTTGTCCATTTTGGCATGAAATGAGTCGAATTTGACAAGTCATCCCTCGACTGTACGGAGCTAGACTGCGATCTATCCATGACAGGAGACGCAGATGCCAACTATCAAGACAGCGAGCCAGAGCCTGAATGAAGACGATCCGCTCGACGACTTCGAGCGCCGCCAGATCACTCTCAATGAAATCACAAAGGCAGTCTACGTGGCGGGCGACGGGCCAGCGGTGATCGTGATGACGGAGATGCCGGGCATTAGCCCGCACGTTGCGCGTTTCAGCAGATGGGTGCGGGACGCGGGTTTCACGGTGTATATGCCTTCTCTGTTCGGCCGCGACGGCGCGGTGCCGGGCGTTGATGAAGGCATTGCCACGTTCAAGCGGGCTTGCGTCAGCGCGGAATTCCGTGCGTTCGCCACCAACCAATCAAGCCCGGTAACACAGTGGCTGCGTACGCTCGCCAGATTTGCGCATCAGGAGTGCGGCGGGCCGGGCGTCGGGGCGATCGGCATGTGCTTCACCGGTAACTTTGCATTGTCGATGATGCTTGAGCCATCGATGCTCGCGCCGGTAGTATGCCAGCCGTCGCTTCCCCTGGATGATCCTGCCGGAATCAACATGGCCCCCGAAGAACTGGCGAGCGTCCGGCAACGCCTGGAACGGGAAGATCTGACCGTTATCGCCTACCGGTTTGAAGGCGACAAGCACTGCAAGGCACAGCGATTTGCAGCCTACACCGAAGCACTCGGCGAGCGGTTCGTAGCGCGTGTCCTGCCTGACAATGCGGCCAACCCGAATACGCCACCGTTCTTCGACAAGGTCGTGGCAAGTCCCCATAGTGTGGTGACCGCCCATCTGATAGACGAAGCGGGGCAGCCGACGCTTGCGGCGCGCGATGAAATACTGGCGTTCTTTACGCTTCGGCTCGGCAAATGAAGCTGGAGCGTGACAGGCACGGTGCAGCCCAAAGCGGACATGCGACGACATAAAAGCGACTGCTTGCATGCCTTTTCCTTGTGGAGCGCTCACTTGACGGATAATAGCGGCTACATCATTTTGAGCAGCGGTTTTAAAGAACTCCCATGGAAATTAAGGTCAATTTTCTCGACAAGCTTCGCCTCGAAGCCAAGTTTGATGATTTCACGGTGGTGGCCGACCAGCCTATCCGCTACAAGGGAGATGGCTCGGCGCCCGGTCCCTTCGATTACTTTCTGGCCTCGTCGGCTTTGTGTGCGGCTTACTTTGTGAAATTGTATTGCAACACTCGCAACATCCCGACCGAAAATATCCGCCTGTCGCAAAACAACATTGTTGATCCGGAAAACCGCTACAAGCAGATTTTCAAGATTCAGGTCGAGTTGCCGCCGGATATTTCTGCTCACGACCGCCAGGGGATTTTGCGCTCCATTGAACGTTGTACAGTGAAAAAAGTGGTGCAGACCGGTCCCGAGTTCGTGATCGAAGAGGTCGAGAACCTGGATGCCGATGCGCAGTCGTTGCTGACATTGAAACCGGCTCCCGACGCCAGCACCCATATTCTGGGCAAGGATCTGCCATTGGAGCAAACCATCGCCAATATGTCCGGCCTGCTGGCCGGCTTGGGCATGAAGATTGAAATCGCTTCGTGGCGCAATATCGTTCCCAATGTGTGGTCGCTGCATATCCGCGATGCGCATTCGCCGATGTGTTTTACAAATGGCAAGGGCGCGACCAAGGAAAGCGCGCTGGCGTCGGCACTGGGAGAGTTTATCGAGCGCCTGAATTGCAACCATTTCTATGGCGGGACGTTCTGGGGCGAAGACATCGGCAATGCGCCGTTTGTCCATTACCCGAACGAGCGCTGGTTCAAGCCGGGCCGTAAAGATGCGCTGCCGGCTGACATTCTCGATGAATACTGCCGGCCCATTTACGACCCCGACGGCGAGCTGCGCGCCTCGCACCTCATCGACACCAACTCGGGAAATGTGAAACGCGGTATCTGCTCGCTGCCGTTTGTGCGGCAGTCGGACGGTGAAGTGGTGTATTTCCCGTCCAACCTGGTCGAAAACCTTTACGGCAGCAATGGCATGAGTGCCGGTAATACGCTGGCCGAAGCGCAAGTGCAATGCTTGTCCGAGATTTTTGAACGGGCGGTAAAGCGCGAAATCCTAGAAGGCGAACTGGCACTGCCTGATGTGCCGCAGGACGTGCTGGCGAAATACCCTGGCATCCTGGCCGGCATTCAAGGGTTGGAAGAGCAGGGCTTTCCGGTGCTGGTGAAGGATGCATCGCTGGGTGGAAAGTACCCGGTGATGTGCGTCACCTTGATGAACCCGCGTACTGGCGGTGTCTTTGCTTCGTTCGGCGCGCATCCGAGCTTCGAAGTGGCGCTGGAGCGCAGCCTGACTGAACTGCTGCAGGGCCGCAGTTTTGAAGGCTTGAACGATCTGCCTCAGCCCACCTTTGTCAGTGAAGCTGTGACTGAGCCAAACAACTTTGTTGAACACTTCATTGACTCCAGCGGCGTGGTGTCGTGGCGCTTTTTCAGCGCCAAGGCGAATTTCGAATTTGTCGAGTGGGATTTTTCCGGCCAGGGCGAGAAGTCCAACGCCGAGGAAGCCGCGACCTTGTTCGGCATTCTGAAAGACATGGGCAAAGAAGCGTACATGGCGGTGTATGACCAGCTCGGCGCCGTTGCTTGCCGGATTCTGGTGCCCGGCTATTCCGAAATTTATCCCATCGAAGATCTGGTCTGGGATAACACCAACAAGGCGCTGTTGTTCCGCGAAGATATCCTGAACTTGCACCGCCTGGACGATGCAAGTCTGGAAGCGTTGCTCGAGCGGTTGGATAACAACGAGCTCGATGAATACTCCGACATCGCCACGTTGATCGGCATCGAATTTGACGAGAATACAGTCTGGGGACAGCTGACGGTCCTCGAATTGAAGCTGCTCATTCATCTCGCCTTGCAGCAACTGGAAGAGGCGCACGAGCTGGTAGGCGGTTTCTTGCAGTACAACGACAACACGGTCGAGCGCCGGTTGTTTTATCAAGCCTTGGACGTGGTGCTGGAGGTGCTGCTCGACGACGAGCTTGAACTGGACGATTACGTGGTCAATTTCCGCCGGATGTATGGCAATCCGCGGATGGATGCGGTGCTGGGCTCGGTGGACGGCAGCGTGCGCTTCTTTGGCTTGACGCCAACCAGCATGAAACTGGAGGGGCTCGACCGGCACCACCGCCTGATCGACAGCTACAAGAAAGTGCATGCGGCACGCGGCAATGTAGCGGCCACAGTCGGCTAGCGTTGCGTGTTCAGGCTGGATGCGATGACGCCATTCATCGCCCAGCACGAAATTATGTTCGAAACCCGGGCGTCAAGAAATTTGTGGCGAGCACCCAATCGCGACATGGAAAGAGACACGTTCCCCCTGAAAAGCATGCGGACGCTTTGATCGGGGGAGGCCCTTCGACGATGCCGACCTTTCGGGCTGGAACGCCCGAATGCGAGTCGGGCCTTGATCAGAGTTTAAATGCACGGGATAAGCTTCCTCTGCTCATCTCTGCGTCACTTGCGGCAGCGCGCCTACTTCCCCTCCCTCACAGGGATCGTGGCCGAGGACTATAATCGGCAGCTTCCGTGTCGTTCCTGCACTATCCATCTTGTCATCAACTTCCTCCCATACAAAGGTGCCACGACAAGCGTCTGCGCGATCCCGTCTTGTCGGCTCCATCCGTCGCCGCGCGCGCCACACACTTAGAATCTCCCGTCACGGCATCCGCTATGCGGTTTTCCTGGCTGGCGCGGCATGCGTCGCCGCGGTTTCAATGGCCTTTGCCTGGCTAGCTGAGAAGGCGCTCGACCTTAACCTCTTTGTCACGCACCGCTATTGGTGGAGCGGCTTGCTGATGCTGCCGCTCGGCTTCGCCGCCCTGCGCTGGGTGACAGTCCGCTATGCGGCGCAGGCGCGCGGAAGCGGCATACCGCAGGTGATCGCGGCAATGGATATGCCGTCCCGCAGCGACCAGCAGCGCCTACTGGTCGCGCTGCCGCAAGCGCTCTGGAAGATCGTGCTCACGGCCGGCGGCCTCGCGATCGGCGCGTCGATCGGCCGCGAAGGCCCTTCGGTGCAAGTCGGCGCCGCAGTCATGCTGGCATGGGGGGCATGGTTGCATGAAAAGACGCGTGCAAACAGCAACTTGCGCATTGGCTTTCGCACCGACGCCCTGATTGCTGCCGGCGCGGCGGGAGGGCTTGCCGCCGCCTTCAACACGCCGCTGGCCGGTGTAGTGTTCGCCATCGAGGAGCTGGGGCGTGGCAGTGTGGTGCGCTTTGACCGGCTGGTGATGGCGGGCGTACTGACCGCGGGCTTCCTGACACTCGCGCTGCTCGGAAATAACTCGTATTTTCGCGTCGAACATACTTTCCTCGCGCTAAGCAACGACTGGCTGGGCGTGGTGCTGGCGGGAGTGGCGAACGGGGTACTTGGCGGGCTGTTCGCACGCCTTCTGTTGCGCGGTGCGCCGGGTCTTGTACCTTCCGGGTGGCGCCACCATACGCAACAGCACCCCATCGTGACGGCCGCCGCGTGTGGCCTGTTGGCTGCACTGCTTGGCCTGATCGCGCATGGCACCACCTACGGCACCGGCTATGCGCAAGCGTCGTCATTACTCAATGGCCACGAAAGCGGTAGCGACCTGTTCGGCATCGCGAAGCTGGCCTCTACCGTGCTGGCCTATGTCGCTGGTCTGCCAGGCGGCATCTTTACCCCCTCGCTTGCCATCGGCGCCGGCATCGGCGAACACCTTTCGGCGCTCTTCCCCGGTCATTTTGCGCCTGGCCTGCTGGCGCTGTTGTGCATGGCCGGCTTTCTCGCGGCCGCCACGCAGGCGCCGATCACTGCAACCGTCATTACGATGGAAATGACGCGTTCGCAAGACCTGACGCTCCTGCTCTTGGCCGTGACGGTGCTCGCCTCCTTCGTTTCGCGTCAGTTTTGCCCACGACCGTTCTACCATAGCGCCAGCCGCAACTTCCGCCGCGAAGCCGTGACATTGGCGCGCGCGAGCCACGAAACACGGGTGGAACCGCACGGTTAGCCGTGCTGGCTCTGCGGTCATATCTTCAATTGACGGGCTGGTCGGCATCGACCGGCATGCCTGTCATCGTGCTTTCGTCCAGGCGAACGGCGGACTAGCTCGACGATCGTGCAAATGCGACGAATCCCTGCAGGAACTGCTGCAGCTGCTCCCTGATTTTGTCGTCAATCAGGTTGCCCCCGGCATCGAATACCGAACCCGCGCGCGACACCATCAGCCTGCCGCCGAACCAGGGTCTTGTCCCGAGGGTGCGCAGGACGGGAAGCCAAGCTTCCTGGGCCAGGATGGTGCCGAAGCCTCCGGGCGATGCGCCGATCACGGCCGCCGGGCGATCGCGAAAGACGCGCGGGATATCCGCCGGCGGACGCGATAGCCAGTCGATCGCGTTCTTGAAGACGCCGGGGATGCCGTTGTTGTACTCCGGTGTCGCCAATAACAGGCCGGCCGCGCCCGCGATGCGATCCTTCAGGTCTTGCACCGCGGGTGGAATGCCTTCCGCCGCCTCGACATCGCCGTCATACAGCGGAATGTCCTTGATGGTGGCAATCTCGAGTTGCGAATCCTGTGGCATGAGTTGCGCGGCCGCGCGCAGCAATGCGCCGTTGAAGGAACCAGCGCGCAGGCTGCCGGAAATGCCGATGATCGTGGTCATGTCTGTTCCTGCCTTTCCCTGGATAGGTAGTCTGGAAAATGATTACGGTGAAACTTCTTCCGTGACGATCCGGATCTCGCCTGAAAGCGTCTTGTGGACCGGGCACTTGTTCGCCACCGCTGTCAGCATGTCGCGCTGTTCAGGGCTCAGATCGCCAATATAGGCGATACGGCGCGTCAGCACATAAGCTTGCTCAAGCTTGCCGTGCTCGATGCGCACATCGATATCGTCCAGCGGCCAGCCCTTGCGCTTTGCATACATCGTCACGGTCAGTGCCGTGCATGCCGCGAGCGCGGCGGCAAGCAGGTCGTGCGGTTCCGGCCCCGTGTCTTCGCCGCCCAGCCCGGCAGGCGCGTCGGTCAATAAACGATGTGGTCCGATCTCGATTACATGCTGGAGCTTGCCTTGCCCGCGATGCACCCTGATTTCCATTTTTTTATCTCCTCCTGTTGATTAACTACAACGCAATGTCACTCGAATTCGCGGATCCGGGCATGAATTTTTCACCCGGTGAAATCCGTGCGGGCGCCGTTACAGTGCGTCGAGTATCCGCCGCACGTCCGTATGCGCAATGACCACCGCCGGTTCGTCCTGTAACGCCGCCAGGTAGCGCGCCGCGAAGCCGGACGGCGCGCTTTCTCCCGGCACCAGCATCTTTTCGACCGATTCATGGACAGCGCGCGCATCCTCGGACGTCAGTTGGTCCTGGTCCAGCATCTCGTCAATCTCGACCATCATTTCGCTGAGTACATGCAGCCAGTCGAAATCCGGATGACGGGTCAGCAGCTGGAGCAGCTGACCGGGGGCGACCGCGCCCCATTGCTTTTCATACTCACGTCGGACCACCTGCACCAAGGCCTGGTGCAGGTCGCGCATTGCGCGCGCCAGGTCGCTCAACGCTTTTCGCTTGTCCATGTCAGCCTCCCGGATGGTCGGTCAAATCAATACGGCAAGTCGAACAGCAAGACTTCGGCGTCCTCGGCCTGCGACAGGGCCACCAGGCTTTCGTCGCTCACCTTCAGCGCATCGCCGGATGCCAGCGCCGTGCCGTTGGCGGTCAAGCGCCCGCGGATGATGTGCACATATGCCGTGCGACCGGAAGCAAGTTCGTATTTCACGCTGTCGCCTCCATCAAGGATTGCGGCATAGACGCGGGCATCCTGGTGCACCGATACCGAGCCATCCCTTCCATCCGGCGAAACGATCAGGCGCAACCGGCCGATTTTCGATTCCCGATCGAAGTGCTTTTCCTCGTAGCTCGGCGCGACATTCTGGACGTTCGGCTCGATCCAGATCTGCAGGAAGTGCACGCGCTCGCTTTGCGACGGGTTGTATTCGCTATGCAGAACTCCGGTGCCGGCGCTCATGCGCTGTACATCGCCGTAACGCAACACGGAGCCATTGCCCATGCTGTCCTTGTGTTCGAGCGCGCCGCTCAACACATAGGAAATGATTTCCATGTTCCGATGTCCGTGGGGATCGAAACCGCCAGCCGGTTCGACGCGGTCTTCGTTGATCACGCGCAGCGGGCCGAAACCCATCTGTTGCGGATCGTAGTAGTGCCCGAAGGAAAAGCTGTGGTTCGACTGCAGCCAGCCGAAATTGGCAGCACCGCGCTCATTGCTTTTGCGAACTTGCAACATGATTGATCCTTTCAAAATGGTTTATATTCGAAAATATTGAATGATGATTTTCAAGGATGGCGCCGGGTATGTGCTCATTGATTCCTGGGTATCCCTCGATGAGTTGTATTATTGCGGCTAAAGCTGGAAAACAAAAACGGAAAATTTACCAACCTATCATCGAAATTTTCGAATGTTGAAACTCAGCCTGGACGCCTTGCAAATCGTCGATGCCATCGATCGCCGCGGCTCGTTTGCCGGCGCCGCGAAGGAAATGTTTCGGGTGCCGTCGACGATCTCCTACACCGTCGGCAAGCTGGAAGAGGATCTTGGCGTGCAGCTGTTCGAGCGCAGCGGTCCCAAGGTTGAACTGACTGCCGCCGGCCGGGAATTGCTGCGCGAAGGGCGCTACTTGCTCAAGGCTGCCGGCGATCTGGAATGCCGGGTGCGCCGCGTATCCTCCGGATGGGAAACGGAATTCGTAATCGGGATGGACTCGATGTTTTCGCCGACCGGCTTGAGCGAGGACATCACCGAATTTTATGCATGTGCGGACCAGACGCGGTTACGCATCGTCCAGGAATCGCTGTCCGGCACCTGGGAGGCGCTGCTGGATGGGCGCGTCGATCTGCTGATTGCCGCGGCAGGCGAGGGGCCATCCGGCGGCGGCTACGCCGCGTTGCCTCTGGGGCAAATTCCGTTCGTCTTTACGGTATCGCCGGCGCATCCGCTGGCCCGTTTGCAGCGGCCCCTGACCAAGGATGATCTGCAGGCGCACCGTGCCATTTCTGTCGCCGATTCTGCGCGCCGGCTTCCGGTGCGTACGGTCGGACTCTTGTTCGGGCAAGATGCGCTGACAGTGCCCGACATGAGAACGAAGTACGAATTCCAGGCTGCCGGTTTCGGCTTCGGCTTTCTGCCGGAGCCCTGGGCGCGGCAGGGGATCGAATCCGGCCTGCTGGTCGAGAAGGAAGTCGAAGAGGCAAGGCCGGCGGAAACGTTTTATCTCGCGTGGCGCAGCGCCGAAGGCGGGCAGGCGCTGAAATGGTGGACCGAACGCATGCAAAAAAATGTGTCGCTGCTGCGTCTGTTAAAGCCGCCGCGATGACTTCAGGGGGCATCGCGGCATTGCAGTATCGACGATTGGCCTGTTCGCGCTGAACGGCTGCTCAACCGGTCGACACATGGCCGACATCATAGACTTGCATCTGCCCGTCCGATCGCCGGTCCGGCACCTTGTCCCATAACTGGAATCGGATCAGGCACCAGTTCGTCGGATCGAAGCCGGCAAGCGTCGCAAGGACATCGCGGCTTGACAGCATTTCCCGCGAACCTGCGCTTTCGGCGCGCCGCAACGCGGCAAGATCCGCATGGGGGGGAATCTGCAGCGTTTCGCGCAGCGCGTACCGTGCCCCTGCGATTTCTCGCGACATCTGCGCATGCCACACCGACCACGTGCGCACCGAGGGCCAGCCGAACGATTGCGTGAGCCCCTGAAACCCGGCGCCGCACAGGAATTCGTTCATCCCCTCGGTCGTATGCCAGAGATAGAAGGGCGCGTACAGGTTGTCGGAACTCGCCGGGATGCCCTGTTTTCTCGCGTGCAGATAGGCCTTGAAGGCCAGGCCGGGAAAGCCGTCGGTGAAATGCCCGCGCTCGGCAATCCTCCGGTCGATGATGCCCATGTCGTAATCGGCAGGCAGCACCAGGCTGTATTGCATCGCGATCATTGCGCAAGCTCCTGCGGGAACAGCGACACAACGCCGCCGCTAAACGACCAGCCGTCGAAACTCGTCATGCTGATGATGACCATGACATCTTTCGGATGAATGCCCGGCGATTCGGCAAGCACCTCGGTCAGGCGTCGATAGAACGCTTCCTTCATCGAGGTGCTGCGCGGCTTGCCGGCTGTAACGCAGATCAGCACATAGTCGTCCGAGCGAGGGCCGCCCATGTAATTCCTGTCGAACACGAGCTCTTCGGGTTCATGCTGATGGATGACCTGGAAACGGTCGTCGGGTGGCACGTCGAATGCCTCCACCAACGCACGGTGCACCCCGTCCGATAATGCCTTCACGTAGGACTGCGGTTTTCCCTTGAGCAGCGAGATGCGAGTCATTGGCATGTTGGTCTCCTTGAAAAATTCAGATTTTTTCGATCAGGCCCAGAGCACTCGCGGCCGCCGGCCATCCGGCATAGAAAGCGAGGTGCGTGACAGCTTCGGCCAGCTCTTCGCGCGTCAACCCGTTCTCGAGCGCCTTGGCGAGGTGAAACGGCAATTGTTCGAGCCGGTACAGCGAGAGCAGCGTGGCGACCGTGATCAGGCTGCGGTCGCGCTTTGACAACCCGGGCCGTTCCCAGATGTCGCCGAACAGCACCTTGTCGGTCACCTCGGCGAACTTCGGTGCAACTTGTCCGAATGCCTGTTGCCCCAGTCCCAGCATTGAAGTCATAGCGCTTTCTCCCATGGGTATGAATCGGTTGACAGCGACAGTGTATGGCGTGATGATCGTTTCGAAAATCGGGAAATAAAAAACAAACGATTCAGCTTTTTGGGATGATTAAATGCGACGAGTCAACTTCGACCTGGATGCCTTGCGCAGCTTTGCGGTTGGAATGGAGCTTGGCAGCTTCGCCAAGGCGGCGGACCGGCTGGCACGATCGACCTCAGCGGTCAGCGCGCAATTGAAGAAACTCGAAGATCAGGCCGGCGTCACGCTCCTGCGCAAGTCCGGCCGGGGCATGGCATTGACCGATGCCGGCGAGGTCATGCTCGGCTATGCGCGGCGCATGCTCGAATTAAACGATGAAGCGGCAATGGCCGTCGGCGCCGCCGGACTGGATGGATTCGTGCGCCTCGGCTTGCAGGAAGATTTCGGCGAGCATTTGCTGCCGGATGTGCTCGGTCGCTTCGCGCGCAGCCACTCGGGTGTGCGCATCGAGGCGAAAGTGGCACGCAATGCGGACCTGGTGTCCGACATGATCGGCGGCCGGCTCGATCTCGCGCTGACATGGCAAGGAACGCAGGACACGCCTTACATGGAAAAAGTGGGGCGCTACCAGCTGGAGTGGATCGGGCCGGCGGGCGCGAGCCCCGAATCGCTGCGCAACCGGAGCATGCCGCTTCCCTTGGTGGCATTCGACGCGCCTTGCCTCATGCGCACGATTGCCACCGAGGCGCTGGACCGGGCAGGCATCCCGTGGCGCCTGACATTCACCAGCCACAGCCTCGGGGCGGTGTGGGCTGCAGTGGGCGCTGGTCTGGGTGTGACGGTGCGCACGAGATTCGGGCTGCGCAACAACTTGCGCACGCTGCCGGCCGCGGAATTCAGCTTGCCGGCGTTGCCGAAGGTCGGCCTCGTGCTGCATCGCCTGGAAGCGGAACCTGACCAGACATGCGCATTGCTGGCTGCCGACCTGCGCGAAAGCGTTTTGGCTTGATCGCCATTCAGAATATGTTTAACGAAGCCCTTGGCGAGAAAGCTGGAAGACCGCTTCCGGCGTGAATCTCGCGCGCGGCTATCGGGATGCGCCGTCGGCCCGGATGCCGCGCATTCCCCGCCGCCACCACAAGGGCGCCAGCTGCACGACGAGTATGCTGGAGAACATCAGGACGCAGCCGAGAAGCTGTATGCCCGTGAGGCGCTCGCCGAGATAGACGGCTCCGGCGACGGCGGCGAACAGGGTTTCGGAACTGAGCAGGATGGCGGCATCGGCGGCGCGGGTGTGGCGCTGGGCGACCACCTGCAGCGTGAAGCCGACGCCCACCGACAGCAGGCCGCCGTACAGGATCGCCGGCAGTCCCGCCTGGATGCCTTGCCATGAAACGGGTTCGGTCGCGAGGGCCAGGGCCAGCGAGAGCAGGCCGCAGACGACGAACTGCCCGAATGCGACGAGTATCGGGTTGTTCTTGCGGGCGGCGACGTGGCCGACCCATAGCACGTGGCAGGCCCAGAAAACGGCGCTGGCCGTCACCCACAGGTCGCCGACGGTGAAATCGGCCAGTTCGCCGCCGCTCAAGAGCCAGGTGCCGGCCAAGCAGCACAGGGCGCCCGGCCATATCGAAATGTGGGGCCGATGGCGATGGACCAGCCAAGCCAGCACGGGCACGAGCGGCACATAGAGCGCCGTCAGGAAGCCGGCGTTGGTGACGGTGGTGCTCATCAGGCCGACTTGCTGCAACGACGCTCCCAGAAACAGCAGCAGTCCCAGCCCCGACCACGACATCAGGTCGCCGCGATCGAAGCTCACGCCGACGCCGGACAGGCGGGCGCGCTCGCGCATGGCCAGCGGCAGGATGAAAGCGGCGCCGATCAGAAAGCGCACGCCGGTATAGGTCAATGGGCCGACGTTGCTCATGCCGAGCTGCTGGGCGACGAATGCCGTGCCCCAGATCAGGGCGGCAAGCAGCATGAGGAGGTTAGCAAGGGATCGGCTCATGGTTCGGACTTTCATGTCAGGTGCGATGCCGTCCTGGCGCCGGAGATGAGCGCCCGGACTGCAGGAATGCGGACGACAGGAAGTTGTCGCTCAGGTTTTCTCCACGACGCCGGGCTGCGAAGAGGGCAGCGCGTGGAAGAAAACGCCGTCGCGCCGCCGGCCAAGCGATGGCAAGGCGGTGCGACGGCAGGCTTGCCCGGCTTAGTTCAGGTAGTAGCGGGCCAGCAAGTTGATGCGCGACATGTCGCCCTGTTGGCCGGACAGGGTCTCGCGCTTGCCGTAGATGTACTCGGCACCGATCTCGACTTGCTTGATCGGATTCCAGAAGCCGCCGATATGGGCTTGCTTGATGTAGCGGTTCACGCCGAAGGTGCCGGAATCGAGGCCATTGGCGCGCGCCCAGTCGGTGTAGCCGTTGTCGTAGTTCTTCTGGTAGCCGTAGACGAAGTTCATGCGGAACTGTTCGTTGAACTTGCGCTGGTAGCCCAGTACGACGCCGAGCGCGCGTTCCATTTCGATCCTGTTGTTGGCAAGGTTGAAGCCGGCGCCTTCGATATAGTTGAAGTAGCGTCCGATGCCGTTGCCGCCGGTGACGATCCAGCTGATGAAGTCGTCGCCGACGGTCTTGATCTGGCCGCTGGCGGCCACGCCCCAGCCGCGCCGGGAAGCGTCGACGTTGGTGGTGCCGCCGGAACCATCAAGCATGGCGCCGTTGACACGATGCTCGGTGGTCACCGCGCGCAGGCTCAGCGAACCCCAGTCGAACGGCTTGTCCCAGCGCGCGATCAGGTCCGGCGTCTTGGCGAAGCCGGCATCGGTGGCGGTGCCGGTCGGGTCCAGCACGTAGCTCACCGAGTTCTCGACGGCGGCCGTGAAGTTGCCGTACTGCGGCGTCACATAGGTATAGCGCACCATCGGCTGACGGATGAAGGTGGAGCCGATGGGGCCGTTGAAGTCGACGGTCTCCGGCGTGTTGTCGATGTCCATGAAGGTGGACCAGGTCTGGCCGAACAGCCAGCCGCCGACCTGGGCATACGCATGACGCAGGCGGAAGTCGTAGCTGTTGGTCTGCTGCTGGGTGTAGATGCTCTGGATGCTGCCGCTCTGCTGGGAATTGCCGGTGCGCGGGTCGTTGTTGAAGTCGCCTTCGATCTTGAAGCCGATCTGCCCGAAGCTGCTCGGCTGGGCGCCTTCGATGCCGATGCGGGAAGTGCGGGCGTGCAGGTAGGTGCCGCCGCTGCGCTGGGCGTCAGCAGTGCCGCGCAGGGGCATGTAGGGCATGAACGTGGAGTAGTCGTTCTTGCCGTTATCTCCCTTGGTCTCGTGGACCATGTTCAGCTCGGCGATGCCGTAGACGCGGATGGATGTTTCGGAACCCGGGACGCGGAACGAGCCCGGAATGTCGCCGGCGACGACGGCTTCCTTGCCTTGCGCGCTGACCTGATCCTTCAAGTCGTTGAATTCCTGCGCAGAAACCGGAGCCGAAGCCTTGTTCGCCTTCAGCGCCTCGATCTGCTCTTGCATCATCTTCAGTTGTTTTTCGAGCTGGTTGATGCGCTCGGCGTCACTGGCGGCGTGGGCAACAGGTGCCAGGCCGAAGCCGGCGGCGGCAAGAGCTGCCACGATACGGTTGTATTTCATTATTTCTCCCTGATTTTTTTAAAAGCAGTGGTCCATGGTCCTTCATGGGGACCGGTAAAAAAATGATTCGGATATGCGGCGTCAGCCGCGCTGGTCAGAACCCGTGTCGCACCTGCGATAAAAATGCCTTTGCGCGTTCATGGGAAGGATTCCCGAAGAACTGCTCGGGCGTGGTGTCCTCCAGGATCACGCCATGGTCGAAGAAGATCACGCGGTCCGAGACCTCCTTGGCAAAGCCCATTTCGTGGGTGACCACGAGCATGGTGATGCCGGTATGGGCCAGTTCGCGCATGACGGCGAGAACCTCGTTCACCATTTCCGGGTCGAGGGCCGAAGTGGGCTCGTCGAACAGCAGTACCTTCGGATCCATCGCCAGCGCGCGGGCAATCGCCACCCGTTGCTGCTGTCCGCCGGAGAGCTGGATCGGGTACTTGCTGGCCTGGTTCTTCAGACCCACCCGCTCCAGCAGCGCGAGCGCTTTTTCTTCGGCGGCGGCCTTGGACATCTTGCGCACCCGCATGGGAGCGAGCGTGATGTTCTGCAGGATGGACAAGTGCGAAAACAGATTGAAGCTCTGGAAAACCATGCCGACTTCGCGGCGGATGGCGTCCAGGTTCTTCAGGTCGTCGCTCAGTTCGATGCCGTCGACCTCGATGGAGCCGGTGTCATGGGCTTCGAGCCGGTTCAGGGTCCGCAGGAACGTGGACTTGCCGGAGCCGGACGGGCCCAGGATGGCGGTGACTTCTCCCTCGTAAAACGTGGCGGAGACGCTTTTCAGCGCGTGGAATGCGCCGAAGTGCTTGTCGACGTTGGTCGCCTTGATGATCGGCCTGGCCTCAGGTTTGTTGATCATGATATTGGTCTCCATCAGCGCTTGCGGCCGACATCGAGCTGACTTTCCAGTGCGCTGGTCAGCGTCGTGAACGCGGTTGTCAGGATCAGATAAACGGCCGCCACCGTCAGGAACACCGGGATCGGCTGGTAGCTTTCAGCCTGTACGCGGTAACCCACCATAGTCAGTTCGACGACGCTGATGGCGTACGCCAGCGACGAGTCCTTGACCAGGGATGCCAGGTTGTTGGCGAGCGCCGGAAGCGCCACCCGCATGCTTTGCGGCAGGGTAATGTCGATGAAGGTCTGCAGCGGCGACAGGCCGAGCGCGCGCGCGGCCTCGATCTGCCCATGCGGCACCGCCAGGATGCCGGCCCGCACGCACTCGGTGTTGTAGGCGCCGATGTTCAGGGCCAGTGCGATGGCGGCGCAGGCGAAGTCCGAGATCTGCACCGACTCCGGCAGGATCTGGGGCAAGGCCAGCCAGACGAACAGGATCTGCAGCAGCAGCGGCGTTCCCCGGATCAGCCAGACGTAGAAGTCGCACAGGTAGCGCACGGGAGCGAAAGACGACAGCTTGCCCAGTCCGGCGAGTATGCCCAGCACCACGCCGACCGACCCGGAGATCAGGGTCAGCAGGACGGTGACGCGCGCACCCTCGGCGAACTGCTGGGCTGCCGGTCCGATCGGCGCCGGCGCGTGGGAAAGCGGCACCGCCAGGCCCCAGAGGAAAACCAGCAGGCCGACCATCGCCGCAAACATCGCCCATCCGGGATGTTTTTTGGTCCAGTTCATGTTGGGCTCTTTGCCTTACTGGTGACAGGAAATATCTGTCTTGAAATATTTCTGGGACAGCTTGGCGTAGGTGCCATCCTTGACGACTTCGGCCAGGGCGTTGTTGAGCTGGTCTTTCAGTTCCTTGTTGTTCTTGCGCAGGATCATGGAGACGCGCTCGACGAAGACTTGCTCGCCGGAGACGATGCCGGAGCCGGCGTTCTTTTCCAGCGTGGACTTGATCAGCCACTTGTCGGAAATCCAGGCGTCGACCTTCTTGGCCCTGAGAGCGGAAAACGCTTCCGGATCCGCCTTGTAGGTCTTGATCTCTTGCACGCCGGGAATCTTCTTGGCGTTATCGTAGTAGCTGGTCGCCAGCTGCACGCCCACGGTTTTTCCCTTGAGAGCATCCATGGTCAGGGGGCCGTCCTTGGCAGCGGCAATCTGGCCGCCGGTGCAGTAGTGGGGATTGGCGAAATCCACCGATTTGGCGCGCTCCTCGGTGTAGCCGTGGGAGGCGATGGCGAAGTCGAAGCGGTCCTGGCGAATGGACGCGAGCTGGGCGTCGAAGGACACCACGCGCCATTCCATCTTCAGGCCGAGCTTGGCCACGACCGCTTCCGCCAGTTCCACCTCGAAGCCGGTCAGCTTCGGGCCTTCAAAATAGTTGAACGGAAAAAAAGCGCCTTCGGTCGCTGCAATCATCGTTCCCGAGGACTTGATGACGCTCCAGTCGCGCGCCTCTGCCGTTCCGCCGCACAGGACCGCCATGCCGACGACAGCGCCCGCCACCTTAGAAAAAAACTTCATGCCCACTCCCTTTCATGATGTCGTTTGGACAAAAACCAATTCGCCGTTCTTGCGGCTGAACCGGAAAAAACAAAAGCAATCGCCCTCGGCTTTCCGTAAAAGCCGGGACGCATCGGTTTACGACATCGATGGAAACATCAGTGGACGAATGAGGGGCTTTACGCCGCCGGGGAGTACAGGAAACAGGACGCAACCTGTCATTTGACCTGCCTGGGCTTGCGTTTCACGCCAAGGCTCATTGTCTCCTGCATATTTTTGGATGAAGTAAATACTTGCCTTTGGGTAAGGGAAGAATATCGCTAATAAATGTCAATCAGAAGGGTGTTTTTTGTACAAAATATACAGCGAACATAACAAATCGTCAGTTGTTTTTGTTAATTTTGCTAATTGTGTTGTGTCAATGATTGTGCTGAAAAGCAATATTTTTAAACAAATCTGCCAGAAACTTACCCTTCGTGAGCATATGTTGCTGCGCACTCAAATTAGTTAATGACATGCCCCGTCCGGAATGCGTACGGCACCTCGATCCGGTTTGTCCCGGTTACGGAAACGGGGCGATTTTCCCTTTCTATTTTTCCCTTCGGCCAACGCTGTAATTGCAGTACGTCGCGCACGCAATATATTGATAATTAAGCGGAAACATCGCGGAGGCCATCGTTCGGACGCCTCGGCCGCCCCGCCAATCCGGCCATAGAAGCTTCAGAACTTTGCATAAATAAAGAATATTAATCGGCGCAGGCAACCTTATGATGAACCCGCACGGCGATCAATGCCGATCGAGGAAAAAGGAAAGACTTGCCGCTGGCTGCGCGTCTTCCCTTTTTATTCGACCGGCCGTCGCCGGCCGACGCGCCCGCCGCCGCCTCTTCCCGACACGCCATGCCGCGTGCACGGAAGAGGCGTTGCGCGATACGGCGCACACTCAATCCGTCTCAATGGAGAGCATATGAAACAGCAAGACCTACGTTCGCACGTCCTGCAGCTTGCGCTGGCCGACAAGGCCGCCGGCAACCCCCAGGTCGAGGCGCTGATCGCCACCTGGCTCGATTCGATCGAAGATGAAGACCTGGCGGGCATCGCGCCGCAAAGCCTGGCTTCGCCGCTGTGGGAAGGCTTTTCCCGTCTGGCCAAATGGACGCCGCAGGAAGGCTGCCGCATCGAGCAGCTGCCGTATGCGGACGGCCGCGGCGGGCAGGGCACCGCGCTCCTGATCCTCAACGAGGACATGCCGTTCCTGGTCGATTCGATGGTGATGGCGCTGCGCAAGCTGCGCGTGCCGTCGCGCGCCGTGCTCAATGCCGTGCTGTCGGTGCAGCGCGCCACCGACGGCAGCGTCGCCGGCGTCTCCAGAGTGGGTAATGGCGGGGCCCCGGCCGAGTCCTGGGTGCTGTGCCTGCTGGCGGAGCAGCCGGGCCAGGGGGACCTGGACACCTTGCTCGCCAATATCCGCATGGCCGCCGGCGATGCCGCCACCGTGCGTCATGACGCGGTCGCGCTGCGCGCCAAGCTGTCCGAGGTCGCCGCCGGCGCCGTCGTACAGCCCGGCGGCGCCGACGGCCACGAAGTGGCGGCCTTCCTGGAGTGGGCGAAGAATGGCGGCTTCGAGCTGTTCGGCTACGCGCGCTACCAGGTGCAGGCCGGCCAGCGCGAACTGGTGCGCACGCCCGGCAGCGCGCTTGGCGTGCTGGCCGACAAGAGCCATCCGGTGTACGGCGACTGCCTGGCCGGCATCCCGGGCGACTTCGATACGCTGGCCGCACGCAAGGATGCGCTGTCGGTGGTGAAAGCCGACGTGCAGTCGACGCTGCACCGTGACCAGCAGCTCGACTTCATCGGCGTGCGCGACACCGGCAGCCAGGGCGAGGTGCTCGGCGAGCACTGCTTCGTCGGCTTGTTCTCGCGTGCCGCAACTTTCAGCACCTTCCCGCAACTGCCGTTCGCGCGCGGCCGCATCAAGCAGGTGTTGTCGCTGGCGGGCGTGCGTTCCGAAGGATTCCGCGCCGAGAAATTCCTTGAAATCCTCGAATCCCTGCCGCGCACCGAACTGCTGGAGGCAGATCCGGCCTGGCTGGCCGAGGTATGCGGCTCCGTAGTGGCCCTGTACAAGCAGCCGCGCGCCAAGGTGTTCGCGCGGCGCGACGTGTACGGGCGCCACCTGAACGTGTTGATCTACATGCCGCGCGAGCACTACAGCGGCAGCCTGGCCGACCACCTGGCGCAAACCCTGCAGACCATCTCCGGCGCGCGCGATGTACGCGCCCAGACGCTGCTGTCGGACGGGCCGCTGGCGCGCCTGTACCTGATCGCCGCCGGCGCCGGCATGGCGCTGGATCTCGATGCCGACATCCAGCAGCCGATGCAGGTCGCGCTGGAAGGCTGGCATAGCAGTTTCGAGAGCCTGGTCGACGGCACCGAGGACGCCGCGCTGCGCCACGCTCTGCGCAAGATGGAGCTGATCCTGCCGACCGACTACATTGCGTCCGCGACGGCCCAGGTGGCTTACCGCGACCTGTGCACGCTGCTGTCCAACCCGCAGCCCGCGCGCGTGAAGGTGCGCATCGAAGTCAGCGCGGCCGAAGCCGTCAGCATCCGCCTGCATTCGGTTAACACAGTGCCGCCGCTGTCGACCATCCTGCCCGCGCTGCAGAATGCCGGCGTGGCAATCGGGCGCGAGCGCACCCATTCGATTCCGGCCGCCGACGGCTCGCGCTATTTCGTGACCAGCCTGTCGGTCGACGCGCAAAGCGCCATGAAGCTGGCCCAGCCGCAGGTCGCGCAGGTGGCGCAGGAATTGTTCGAGGCGCTGTTCAACGACGAGGCCGAGGACGGCCGCATGAACGCGCTGGTGATCGACGCCGGCCTGCGCATGCGCGAGGTTCAGCTGATCCGCGCCTATGCCAGCTACTGGCGCCAGGCCGGCTGCAAGTTCAGCCTGCGCTACATGGCCGAGCGCTTGAAGACCCAGCCTGCGCTGGTGCGTACGCTGGTGGAAAGCTTCACCGCGCGCTTCGATCCGACGCTCTCCGCCGAGCAGCGCGCCTTCGGCACCGCAACGCTGTCCTCGTTCAAGCAGCGCCTGGCCGAGGTCAACCATGCCGACACCGAGAACATCCTGGGCAGCATCGCCACGCTGATGCTTGCCACCCTGCGCACCTCATACTTCCAGAGCGCGCAGGCGGGCGACACCATCATCTTCAAGTTCGACAGCAGCCAGCTCGCGCTGCTGCCGCAGCCACGCCCGTACCGCGAAATCTTCGTGTTCGCGCGCCGCTTCGAGGGCGTGCACCTGCGCGGCGGCCCGGTGGCGCGCGGCGGCCTGCGCTGGTCGGACCGCATGGAGGATTACCGCACCGAGGTGCTGGGCCTGGTGAAGGCGCAGATGGTCAAGAACGCGGTGATCGTGCCGGTCGGCGCCAAGGGCGGCTTCGTGTGCAAGATGATGCCCAAGGACGCGACGCGCGACGTGATCGCGGTCGAGGGCGAGGCAGTGTACCGGCAGTTCATCGCCGGCCTCCTGGATGTGACCGACAACCGTGTGCGCGGCGAAGTCGTGCGCCCGGCCGAGACGGTCTGCTATGACGATCCCGATCCTTATCTGGTGGTGGCGGCCGACAAGGGCACCGCGACCTTCTCCGACATTGCCAACGGCATCGCGGTCAAGCGCGGCTTCTGGCTGGGCGATGCGTTCGCCTCGGGCGGCTCCAACGGCTACGACCACAAGAAGCTCGGCATCACCGCCAAGGGCGCATGGGAAGCGGTCAAGCGCCACTTCTACGAACTCGGCCACGACCTGAACACGACACCGATCACCGCCGTCGGCGTGGGCGACATGTCGGGCGACGTGTTCGGCAACGGCATGCTGCTGTCAAACCAGATGAAGCTGGTGGCGGCGTTCGACCACCGCCACATCTTCGTCGATCCCAATCCCGATCCGGCGGTGTCGCTTGCCGAGCGCGAGCGCATGTTCGCGCTGCCACGCTCGTCCTGGGACGATTACGACAAGAGCCTGATCTCGGCGGGCGGCGGAGTGTGGCCGCGCACCGCGCGCTCGATCGAACTGTCGGCCGAAGCGCGCACGGCGCTCGGCATCGCGGCGACCAGCGTGACGCCGGAAGAGCTGATGCACGCCATCCTGATGGCGCCGGTCGACCTGTTCTACAACGGCGGCATCGGCACCTACATCAAGGCGTCCACCGAGACCAACGAGCAGGTGAAGGACCGCGCCAACGACGCCATCCGCGTCGACGGCGCCGACCTGCGCTGCAAGGTGGTTTCCGAAGGCGGCAACCTTGGCGCGACCCAGGCCGGCCGCATCGAATTTGCATTGAAGGGCGGCCACATCTTCACCGACGCGATCGACAACTCCGCCGGCGTGGATTGCTCCGACCATGAAGTGAACGTGAAAATCTGGCTCGATACCGAGGTCAACGCCGGCATCCTGAGCGAGCAAGAGCGCAACCGCCTGCTGACCGACATCACGCCGGATATCGTGTCGCTGGTGTTGCGCGACAACGCGCTGCAGACCCACCTGCTGACGCGCGAAACGCAGGCGCAGGCGGACAGCGCGGCGCAGGACAGCTACGCTGCGCTGATCGCGAACCTGGAAGCGGAAGGCGTGATTTCGCGCAAGCTGGAGCAGCTGCCCTCCGCGGTCGAGCTGGCCGAACGCAAGGCGCAAGGACATGGCCTGACCGCGCCGGAGCTGGCGGTCGTGCTGGCCCACGTGAAGAACCGCTACAAGCGCATCCTGGCTGAGCTGCCGCTGACGCAGCAGCCATGGGCGACGACGCTGCTCACGCCGTACTTCCCACCGGCGCTGGTAGCCGGCCGCAATCCGCTGGAGCATCCGCTGGCCAATGCGATTCTCGCCACCGTGCTGGCCAACGAAGCGGTCAACCGCTGCGGCCCGGTGATGGTGGCCGAGATCGCCGCCGCGCGCGGCGTGAAGGAAACCGAGGTGCTGTGCGCCTGGGCCCAGGCGTGGGCCGCGCTGAACCTGGCGCCGGTGTTCGCGACGCTCGACGCGCATGCCTTGCAGGTGCCGCGCGACGTGTCGATCGAGATCGACCGCCATACCCGCGCGCTGCAGAAAGCGGTGATGGCTGGCGTGCTGTCCGTGCCCGAGCAGCAGCTGCGTGAAAGCGGCGCGCTGCGCGAGCTGACGCAGCTGTTCAGCCGGCCGCAGGCGGTGCGTGAGCTGGCGCCGGTAAGCGAATCGACGCTTGCCGCGCAAGGCTTGCCGGCCGATTTCGCGCAGGCTTGCGAAACGGTGGAAGCGCTCGAAGGCATCGCCGACTTCCTGTTCGCCGGCCTCTCGGTGCCGCGTCCGGAAGGCATGAGCCTGCCGCAATTCCTGCAACTGGGCATGGCCTTGCGGCGCCAGGCCGGCATCGACGGGCTGGAACGGGTGCTGATGCACGCGCCGGCCAGCGCCTCGCAGGCGCCGCTGCGCGATCACGCCCTGCAGGCATTGCGGCGCGCCCAGCAACGTCTGCTGATGCGCCTGCTGCAGCAGATCCCGGTCGGCAGCAAACCGTCCGACAGCCCGGCGGCGGTCGTCGAGGCGCTGATGCGCAAGCTCAAGGTCGGCGCCGTCCAGGCCGGCGCGCAGCCGGGACTGGAGCATGCGGTGCTGGATGCGTGGGCCCTGTCGGAAGCCGCGTCGTCGGCGACCGACGCCGCCTGACGCGAAGGTGGGTAGCCTGCCGCACGCGATGCGCGCTGCGGCAGGCCGATGTCAGGGACGTTGCCGGCGGTATCGGCAACGCGGGGTAGTTGAAGAATTCAGAGCCCGGTTCAACCGCCGTGCGGCAGCGGGGCAGGCTTGCCGAAGTGGTAGCCCTGCCCGAACGCCACGCCGAAGTCGCGCAGCATCACCGCCGTCGCGTGGTCTTCCACCCATTCGGCGATCACCGCCAGGCCGAACACGCGCGAAATCTCCACCATTGCTCGCACGAACACCTGGTCGTTCGGGCTGTGCGGCAGCTTGGCGATGAAGGAACCGTCCAGCTTCAGGTAGTCGAAATCGAGTTCCCTTATGTAGTAGAACGAGGAGAATCCGACGCCGAAATCGTCCAGCGCGAAGCGGCATCCCAAGCTCTTGATATGCCGCACGAACTGGCGCACTTCATCGACGTTGTGGAAGGCGGCGGTTTCGGTCAGCTCGAAGATGACGCGCGTCGGATCCACCTTCAGCGCGTTCATCTGGGTTTCGATGAACTGCAGCAGGTCGGGGTCGCCGATTGACTGGCCCGACAGGTTGATCGCCACGTTCGCATTGCCGGGCAGGCGCGTCATGTCCTGCAGCGTCGCTTTCACCACGGCGCGGTCCATCTGGCCGATCATGCCGAACACTTCGCACACCTTGATCAGCTCGCCGGTATTGCACGGCTTGCCGTGCTCGTCGAGGAGACGCAGCAGTGCTTCGTAGTGACTGATCTTGCCGGTGACGAGATCGTTGATCGGCTGGTAGTGCATCGCCATGCGCTTCGGGTCGTGCAGCGCGGCGCGCGCCTGGGCCAGCAGGTTGAGCTGGCGCGACAGTTCCCGCTTGTGCACTTCGTCGGCTTCGCTGTAGATATGGACGCGCTTGCGGCCTCGGTCGCGCGCCAGGTGGAGCGCGAAGTCGGCGCGGTTGAGCAGCTCTTCCGGCTCCATGCCGGTTTGCCCGCGGGCGCCGCCGGCTACCACCGTCAACGAAAATGCGTCGCCGGCCAGCGCCATCTTGGTTCCTTCGATGGTCTCCACCACGCTCGCGGTGCGCGCTTCCATCAGCCTTTCGTCGATGCCGTTGAAATAGATCGCGAACAGGTCGCCACCGAAGCGCGCCAGCAAGTCGTCCTGGCGCACCAGTCCGGACAGGATGCGGGCTGACGCCTGCAGCGCCTTGTTCCCTTCGGCGCGGCCGTAGCTGTGGTTGATATGGTTGAGGCCGGAGATTTTGACGAACAGCACCGCGCCGCAAGGCGAGCCTGGCTGGGGATTTTGCATGCGCTCGGTCAGCGCGCGCGTGAATTCCTGCCTGTTGGCCAGTCCGGTGAGGGCGTCACGCGGCGCTTCGGCCTGCGATGCAGGATTCGTAACCCGCTGCTTGCCGAGCGCGTCCACTACTGCGGCGCGCAGGGTATCGAAGCGCAGCGGCTTGATCAGGTAGCCGCAAGCGCCGCCATGCATGGACGCCAGCGCGCTTTCAGCGTCGTCGTGGCTGGACGACATGATGAACGGCGGCGGGCGCGTGTGCGCGCGCGTGGCCTCCAGCAAGGCGAGGCCGCTCATGCCGGGCATCGAAATATCGCACAGCACCAGGTCCATGGCCTGGCTGCCGAGCAGCTGGAGCGCTTCCTCGCCGCTGGCTGCGGCGGTCACCGTGAAGCCGAGCTTTTCCAGCATCGCCTTGCCGGCCAGGCGCTCCACCGGGCCGTCGTCGACCACCAGGGCGGTTTTGGCCGAAGCGTTGTTTTCGTCGGGTACACTGCCGTCGAACATAGTTATCCTTGCCGCTTGAGTGTCATGCCGTTGTCGAACGATTCCAGACCGGGCGCGCCGAGCATCGCCTGCAGCTTGCTGCAGACGCGGCCGTACTCGGCCTCGATATCTGCCAGCCTGGCGCCGAAATCGTCCAGCTCGCCCGCTTTCGCGCGCAGCTCCAGTTCCTTGCAGAGCACCGACAGGCCGGTTGCGCCGATCGACACGCTGCTGCCGGCGAGCGCATGGGCGAACTTGGCAGCTTGCGCGCAGTCGCCGGCTGCGCCGGCGCGGCGCATGGCCTCGATGCGCGGCGCGCCGTCGCTGCTGTAAAGCCTTGCCAGCTCGGCGAAATCGGCGCCGAACATGTCGCGCACCAGGTCCAGTTCGTCGGCGCAGGCGGCCGGCGCGCAATGCACCGGCGCGGAGGCCGGCAGCCAGCGCGCGAGCGCGTCCTCCAGGTCTCCCGGGCGTAACGGCTTGGCGACGAAATCATCCATGCCCGCGCACAGGCAGCGTTCGCGCTCCTCGGGAGCCGCGCAGGCAGTCACCGCGATGACGGGCACGCGTCCGGCGGCGCCATCGAGCGCGCGGATGCGCTGCGTGGCCTGATAACCGTCCATCCGCGGCATCTGGCAATCCATCAGGATCAGGTGGTAAGGGTGCGCCGCATGCATCGCGACGGCCTGTTCGCCGTCGGCAGCGGCCTCGACGGCGCACCCCAGGTTTTCCGCCAAGCGCTGTGCCACGGTCCGGTTGACGGAATTGTCATCGACGACAAGGATGCGGCAGCCGGCGAGGAAGGGGGCGGCGAGAAATGGGGGGGCGTCTTGCCGGCGCGCCGCACAAGGGGAGGCGGCGTCCGCGTCGAACAGCGCCATCAAGTCCCCGGCGCAGCGCAGCGCCTGCGAGGCGAGCTGCCGCTGCGCGTCGGTCAGACCGCTGTCGAGCAAAAGCGCCAGCATGCCCGTCACGCCGTTCATCGACGTGCGGACGTCGTGATTCAATCCGGCGAACAAGTCTCCCATGCCGCCGGTCGCGGCACCCTTGCTCATGTCCTGGCGTGCGTCCTGCTGTCTCATCATATTTTTGTGGTTTGGGCGCATCGACATCTCGGGCACTTGCTCTTCACTAGATTTGTTGCTAAAAAAGCAAGTTGCCGTAAATAAACATTCAAAGTATAGCCACAGCCGCCCCGATTCTGTATCGGAAAACTGTGACACATCATGAAAAAACGTTTTTTATATCAAAAAGGCATCGAATTTGGCGCCTTGTGCGCTCCAAGCGTGACGCGTTTGCCACGTCGGGGGCGACCGCTGCCGCGCATAAGTGCAAAGTGACCGGGATTTCTCCTTCTTTTCCCGGACTGGCTTGACGGAACTCTCCGGATAATCCCGGAGTAAGAAATTCCGGCCAGCGTATTCACAACGAAAACCACGGAATCGGCATACAGCAGGAGTCGAACATGGAAACAAACCAGGCGATGCGCAAAAAACGCGATCTCGATGGCAAGTCCCCGGAGGGCGAGCAGGCCGCAGGTGGCCAGGCCGCGCAGCCGGGCGCCGTCGACGCGCGCGTCGATCTGAAATCCATCCGCGAGGCCATTGCGCGCGTGGAAGCGGAAGCCAAGGCCACCGTGGCCGCCGAAAACCGCGCCCATGCGGAGGCACGCGCCCGCGCACTGGCCGAGGAGCGCGCCCGCCTGGAAGCGGCCGCCGCCGCCGAGGCGTATCAGAATGCCAAGGCCTCCGAAGAGGCGATCGCCGCCCAGCGCGCCCGCCTCGACGCGGAACGCCAGGCGCGCGAAGCCAGCGAAGCGCGCGCCGCCGCCGCCAAGCGGGAAGCGGCCGAGATGCAGGCCCGCGCTGCCGCCGATGCCGAGGCGCAGCGCGTGGCGGAGGAGCGTGCCCGCCTGGAAGAAGAAGCGCGCAAGCGCGCCGCCGAGCAGATGGCCGCCGACGCCGAACTGGTGGCGCGCGCCACTGCCGCCGTCGAGCAGGTGGCCAGGGACAGCGAACTTGCGCGCCGCCAAGCCGTGGAGCGACTGGCCGTGGCCGAAGCAGCCAAGGAAGAGGCCGAGGGGCGTGCCCGCGCCGAAGCGCGCATGCTGGAGCTGACGCGCGAAAAGGAACGGCGCGAAAAGGAAGCGCGCCAGACCGCGGAATTGCTGGCCCAGGCGCGCAGCGAGGCGCTGGAAGTGGCGCGCGAACGCGAACGCGCCGAAGCGCTGGCGCTGCAGGCGGCACTGAGCCGCGTGCCGGCCGAAGTGCGCGCAAGGGAAGAGGCGCGTGCCCGCGCGCTGGCTGAACAGGAAGGCGAATCGGCCGCCCAGGCCCGCATCGAACTGGAACGCCGGGCAGCCGAGGCGCTCAAGATGCGACTGGACGCAGAAGCGGAAATGCGCGAAGCCGCCGCGCGCCGTCATCATGCGGAATCGGTCGCGGCAGCGGCCGCCAAGGCGCGCGCCGAGGCCGAAGAACGCATTCGCGAAGCGACCGAGGCGCGGGTGCGCACCGAACGGGAATTGCAGGAACTGGCACTGGCGCGCGTGGAAGCCGAACACCACGCCGACACCGAAGCGCGCGCGCGCGTCAATGCGGAAGCCAAGGCTGCGGCCGATGCGCGGCAGCGCGCCGAGATCGAGCAGCAGGCCGCCGCGGCGGCGCGCATGCGCAGCGAGGAAGAGCAGCGCGCCGCCCAGCTGGCGGAAAAGCGCGTCGAGCTGGAGCGCGTCGCGGCACTGAAGGCCGCCGAGCAGGCAGCAGCCGAGGAAGAAACATACGCCAGGGCGGCCGAACAGGCCGAGCAGCGGCAGAAGGCGGCGGAAGCCGCCGCGCAGAAGGCGCGCGAAGCGGTTACGCTGGCGCGCGTGGAACGCGAACGGGCCGAATTCGAACAGCGTGCCGTTGCGGCGCTCAAGGACAAGGTGCGCGCCGAGGAAGCGGCCGGTACTCAGGCCAGGGCGCGCGCGGCCGCCGAGCAGCGCTACACCGAGATGCTGCGCATGCAGGAGCAGGCCGACGCGGCAGCCCGCATCGCCAAGGAAGAGGAGTGCGCAGCCGCCAAGCTGGCGCTCGACAAGGCGATGGAGCGTGCCGACCTGCAGCGCAAGGCGGCCCAGGCGGCATTGGACAAGGCGCGCGAGGCGGTCGAACTGGCGCGCGTGGAACGAGAGCGCGCGCAGAATGAGCAGGCCGCGCTGGACGCGCTGCGGCAAAAGGCGCAGGTGGAGCGCGAGCGCGCCGAGCTGGCGCAGCAGGCGCTACTGGCGGCGCAGGAGAAGCTGGCCGCAGAGCAGTCGGCGCTTGTCGAGGAACAGGCGCGCCTGCGCGCCGAACAAGAACAGACCGAAGCGTTGCGCGCGCGCGAGCAGGCTGACCGCGAGTTGCGCCAGGCGCGCGAAGCGGAAGCGACGGCGGCAAGACATGCCGCGGACCAGACCCGGGCCGCGGTGGATACGCAGCGCAAGGCGGCCCAGATCGCTCTGAAGAAGGCGCGCGAACTGACCGAGGCAGCGCGCGCCGAGCGCGAGCGCGCCGAGGCAGAGCAGCGCGCGCTGCAGGCGGCCGAGCAGAAGCGCCAGGCGGATGAGGCTGCGCGCGCCGAGGCCAACGCGCGCGAGCGCGCCGAGCAGGAGCAGGCGCAGGTCTTGCGCGCGCGCGAAGACGAGGAACGGCAGGCACGGCTGGCGATCGAAGCCGGGCTTGCGGCCGAAAAGCAATTGCTCGAACAGGCCGCGAAGCAGGCAGAATTCGAGCGCCAGGCGGCAGAGGCGGCTGAAGCCAAGGCGCGCGAAGCAGTGGAGCTGGCGCGCACCAGCGAGCAACGTGCGCAGGCCGAACAGCAGGCGCTGGAAGCGACGCTGCAGCTGCGCGCTTCGGAACAGGCGGCGAAGGAATGCGCTGAAGCGCGTGCCCGCGCCGAAAGCGAGCACGCGCAGGCGATGCGCGAGCGCGAACAGGCCGAGCGTGCCGCGCGCGAAGCGATCGAAGCGAAATGCGAAGCCGAAAAGCGGCAGTTGGCGGACGCACTGCATGAAGCGGAACAGGCACGCCTGGCCGCCGAGGCAGCCGAAGCGAAGGCGCGCGAGGCGAATGAACTGGCGCGCGTGCAGCAGGAGCGGGCCGCCGCCGAACAGCAGGCGCTCGAAGCGCTGCAGCGCAAGCTGGCCGCGGAAAAGGCTGCGCAAAGCGAAGCCGAAGCGCGGGCCCAAGCCGAACTGGAGCGGGCGCAGGCGGCGCGCGCGCGCGAACAACTGGAACAGGCTGCGCGCGAAGCCAGCGAAGCGCAGTGCGCCGCCGAAAAACAATTGCTGGAGAAAGCCGCCGAGCAGGCCGATGCGCAGCGCGAGGCTGCCGCGACCGCGCAGGCCAAGGCGCGCGAGGCGATCGAGCTGGCGAGGGTCGAGCGCGAACGCGCCGATGCGGAACAGCAGGCGCTGCAGGCTTTGCAGGAAAAGCTGCGCATGGAACGCGCGCGCGCTGCGGCCGAACAACAGGCCGCAGCGGCGGCGCAGGAGCAGCTCGCCTGCGAGAAGGGCGCATGCGCCGAAGCGCAGGAGCTGGCGCGGATCGAAGAAGAGCAGGCCGCGCTTACGCGGGTGCGCGAGCGTACCGCGCGCGCCTCGCGCATGGCCGCCGAGGCGCGCGCGGCCGCCGAAAGGCAGATGCTGGAGAAGGCGGCGGAGCTGGCCAACGTGCAGCGCATCGCGGCCGAGGCGGCCGAGGCCAAGGCTTGCAAGGCGATCGAACTGGCCCGCGTCGAGCAGGCGCGCGCCAAGGCGGAACAGCAGGCGCTTGCCCTGCTCGAGGACAAGGTGCGCGCCGAGGCAGCGGCGCGCGCCGAGGCAAACAGGCGCGCCGATGCCGAGCGCACGGCGCTTGAACTGGCCCGTCAGCGGCAGGCGGAGGACGCGCAAGCCAGGGCGGAGCACGAAAAGCGCGCGAAGGTGGAGCAGCGCGCGCTCAAGGCGGCGCGCACCCAGAAGGAAGCCGACGCGGCAGCCACCGAGAAGGCCAGGGCATTGCGCGAGAAGTGCAGGAGCGAGCAGGCGCAGGCGCAGGAAACGGCGCGCAAGCTCATCGAGCGCATGGCGCACAAATACGAGCAGCTCGCCGACTGGCGGGTGCGCGCCGAACAGGTGCTGGCGCTGGCGCCGGCGTCGGTCGCGCGGCCGAAGGTGGTGCGCCGTTCCCTGGCGGCGCTGCTCGGCGGCTCGGCGTTCGTCGTCGGCGTGGCGGCCACGGTTGCCTGGGTCGTGCAGGAGCCGCAAGCGGTGCATCGGATGGCGCAGGCCGCCGGCGTCGTCACCGTGGCCGGCCATGTGCCTACGCAGTCGCAGGCAACGCCTATGGCTGTCGGCACGCATGTGCCCGGCCAGTCGAAACTGCAGATCACCTACCAGCTTGCGGACCAGCCGCAAGGCGAGCAGGCCAGGCCGGAGCAACTGGCCAAGGAGTAGCGCGATGGCCGTGCCCGGCATCGCCCCGCTCGCGGCCATTGTCGTCCTGTCTATGCTGTTGCGTAGACAGGCGCAGGCGCGGCGCCAAATGGCGAATTTGGCCTAGTAAGTATAGAATGCAGCAGATCAAAAATCTGGCCATGCAGGACCGGCACCGCGCTACCGAATCAAATTGCGAAAGCGTCATTCTGCACGAACGGAGGGACGCAACGGCGATCGGCAGGATCAGGCGCCCGGAGCCGCCGCAATCGACCTGCCGCCCATTACATCGATGACAACCATGACATTCACCTCGCGCTGCATGATCCATCTGCGCCCAGCCCTGAACAAAACCGTCGCGCTGTCGGGCTTGCTGGCCGCGCTGCTGGCCGCGCCCGCGTTCGCGGACGACCTGGCCGACGTGACGCGGCTGGTGAAGAACGGACAATACGCGGATGCACTGAACCGCGCGGACGCATTCCTGAGCAAGAATCCGCGCGACGCCCAGATGCGATTCCTGAAAGGCGTGATCCTGACCGAACAGAACAGGTCGGGCGAAGCGATCACGGTGTTTACCAAGCTGACCGAGGATTACCCGGCGCTGCCCGAGCCGTACAACAATCTCGCCGTGCTGTACGCGGCGGCGGGCCAGTACGAAAAGGCGCGCGCCGCGCTTGATGCGGCGATCCGGACCAATCCGAGCTACGCCACCGCATACGAGAACCTGGGCGACGTGCATGCGAAACTGGCAAGCCAGGCGTACGACAAGGCGCTGCAGCTCGACTCCGCCAATTCGGCCGCCAAGTCCAAGCTGACGCTGGTGCGTTCGCTGGTCGGCAACCTCAACGGCGGCACGCCCAAGGCAGCCGCTGCGCCGAGCGCGCCGGCCGTGGCCAAGGCGCCGCAGCCCGCTCCGGCTCCGAATTACGCTCCTGCTCCGGTCGCGCCCGCGCCGAAGGTGGCGGCTGTCACGCCGGCCCCGGCGGCCCCGGCCAAGCCGGCGCCTGTCGAGGCCCCCGCCAAGCCGACCGTCGTCGCCAAGCAGGAGCCCGTCAAGCATGAGAAGCCGGAACCGGTCAAGCGCGAGCCGAAACCAACGCCGGCCGCCAATGTCGAACGCGACGACGTGCTGAATGCGGTGCACGGCTGGGCCAAGGCGTGGAGCGCGCAGGATGTGAAGTCGTATCTGAATTACTATGGCGGCGATTTCCAGACGCCGAACGGCCAGCAGCGCAAGGCGTGGGAAGATGACCGCCGCGCGCGCATCGCCGGCAAGGGCCGCATCAGCGTCAAGGTCGAGTCGCCGCAAGTCGCGGTGAACGGCAATTCGGCCACGGTGAAATTCCGCCAGGTATACGTATCGGATCGTCTGACGGCGAACACCCGCAAGACGCTGACCCTGACCAAGCATGGCGGCAAGTGGCTCATCAAGCAGGAGAGCACGGGTAACTGATGTATCGTTCTGAATCAACCGACCGCCGGATCACGGCGACTGCCAAGCGGGCCTTGATGGCGGGATTATCCTGGCTGCTGGCCGCGGGCGGCGGCGCGCTGCCGCACGCGGCACTGGCCGGGAATTCGGCCGAGCAGGTCGTGCAGGCCGCCTTGGCCTCCAACAAGCCGGATCCGGAAGCCCTGCTGATCGGCGTGTACAAGGAGCTCGGTGCCAATCGCCTGCGCGCCGCCCAGGAGAAGGCCGACCAGCTGGTCGAGGCCTATCCGAATTTCCGGCTTGGACATCTGATCCGGGGCGACCTGCTGCTGATGCACACGCGCCCGGTCAAGACGCTGGGCGCGACCGACGGTCCGCAAGACAAGCTCAAGAACCTACGCGACGAAGCGATGGTCCGCCTGAAGTCGCTGCGCGAGCGGCCCGACCCGGCGCTGATCCCGCGTTCGCTGCTGCAGCTGCGCGAGGACCAGAAGCATGCACTGGTGGTCGATGCGAAGCGCTCGCGCCTGTACGTGTACGAGAACCAGGGTGGGCGCCCGAAGTTCGTTACCGATTACTACATCAGCCAGGGCAAGCTCGGCGTCAACAAGCTGAAAGAGGGCGACCAGAAAACGCCGGTCGGCATCTACTACATCACCAGCCATCTGTCAGGTGCGCGGCTGCCCGACTTCTACGGCTCGGGCGCCTTGCCGATCAATTATCCGAACGAATGGGACAAGCTGCACGGCCGCAGCGGCTCCGGCATCTGGCTGCACGGCACGCCATCGGATAGCTACAGCCGCCCGCCGCTGTCTTCCGACGGCTGCGTGGTGCTGACCAATCCGGACCTGTATCAGCTGGCCAATTCGGTCGAGATTGGCAAGACACCGGTGGTCATCAGCGAAAGCGTGGAGTTCGTCAACAAGTCCAAATGGGACAGCGACCGGCATACCGCGGCACGGCTGGTGGAAGACTGGCGGCGCGATATGGAAAGCCGGAATGCGACACGCGTGATGGAAAACTATTCGCGCAAGTTCAAATCCGATCGCGGCGAGGATGTGAAAGCCTGGCTGGCCAGGCATCTACCGTTCATGAGCGGCGTGAAGAACCTGTCGGTCAGGCTGCGCGACGCAACGTATTTCTTTTATCCGGGGCATGACGACATGATCGTCAGCACTTTTACCGAAGAAACGTCGATCGGCCGCAACAAGAGCCTGACCCGTAAGCGCCAGTACTGGGCCAAGGAGGGGGCGCAATGGAAAATCATTTACGAACTTAATATCTGAGAGATATCTGTCGACTTGTGCCGGATCGAACGGCTGCCTTTATGGCAGCCGTTTTTTTTCGACCAGCAAGTGGCGCGGTGGGCAGCTTTCGGCATGACGCGCCTCAACAGCGGATTTGCCCGGCTTTCTACAATCGGATGGTCTCCGGGCATGCTGCTCCAAGTGAACTTACTTTTACTGCCCGCTGTCATTTCATCAAGAGAGGATGAATGGCCTGGCTTGAAATGCGACGTCGGCATTGCAGATTAAAAATTTTCCTCTGTGCGGTTTTGCCAGCTCCGTGACAAGCCAGCGTCTCTGCCGCGATCGCCATGGCGTTTCAAAAATGGGCGAGCGTGTTCCAGGGCTGCGGCAGACCTAATCCATTTCCAGATCGAAGTCCGGATATGGCTGTTCCGGAAAACCTGCGAGGACAAGCCGATTGACGAGTGCCACATCGCAACGACCGTTATCGAGCCCAGAGGGCGATCCGGCGAACGGAGCCGCAATGCAAGCGCAGCCGGAGATCGCTGCGAACATCAGTGACGGCATGCAAGGACCCGCGCCGGAAGAACGCCGTGCCAGCCGTTTCGCCGCGCCCGACTATGAGCGCTTGAGGGTGCTTGCGGCTCGCTACGAGCATGCGCCACGGAAGAGGCCCCGGCCGGTGTATCGCACCCTGCTCATGCTGCTCACGTTTGTGCTGGGAGCTTCGGCCGGGCTGGCCGCTACATGGTGGCTTGCGGGCGCCAAAAATGTTCCGGCAACAGCCCCGTTGTCCCGGATATGGAAGCCGGTATCGGCGGCCAGGGATGTACAGGCAATGCCGCCGACCCGCAGTGGCATCAGTGCGAGCGAACTGCCTTATGACGGCCGCAAGCCGCCTGCTGCAGGAATGGCGGCGTCCATTCCAAAAATAAATCCAGCCGAGTTGCCCTATGGTGATCCGGCCTATGGGAACAGCGAAACCCGCGCTGGAGCGGACGCGGAAAATGCGAAACGGGCTAACATGCCTGTCCGTTCAGATACTGGAACTACCCTCCCGATCGAGCGGGGAGAGGGGCGCAGCGACGCGCAGCCGCAAGCGACGCCCCGCAAGTCCGCCAGGAGCCATCGTTCCGCCGCGCGAGTGATGAAGGACCGCGAGATTGAACGGATACAGCAGCAGGCTGACGAAGAGCTAAAAAAAAAATCGGAGCGCCGGCGGGTGGTAAATGAAGCGCGCGCCCGCTCATCGTCCGGTCGCATCGCCACCAGGGAGGTACCACGCCGCGCTTCGCACAATTCGCCGTACATGCAATCCAAACTGGCAAAATGCGCGCGCGTGCCCAATCTCATCAGGCGCGAACAATGCAAATGGCGGGTGTGTAACGGTATGTGGGGCAAGAATGGCTGCCCATCCTATGCCCATGCGACGCCGTATTAAAGTGCGCCGGTTTGGTTTCATCTCTCCCCCCGCGGCCCGGAATGAGCCGCCTCATCTACCCGTTCTCGTGACAACCATCCCCGCCGCCATGGGTCTTGGTCGGTGATAAGTTCTTACGTTGTTATTACCTATTGCGCATTTCCGTTGTTTAGTGGAAACAATGTACGTACAAATGGATGCCATGTACCAACAATGTGTCCATATGTAACTTGCCTTGTGGTAATTTATCGCACTATATGAGAACATGATGTTAAAGGAAATTGTGATGAAAACCACAATTCGCAAAATGGGCAATTCGCAAGGCGTGTTGATTCCCAAGCCTTTTTTGCTGGAAGCCGGCCTCGATATCGGGGAGGTGGATCTGCAAGTGGAAAAGGATGCAATTGTGATCCGCAAGCCCAAGAAGAAGTCGCGCGAAGGATGGGCGCAGGCATGCCAGCTGATCGCCGCCCATTCTGCCGAACAAGCGATTGTCTGGCCGCTCCTGCCGAAGGAGTCGGAGGTGGAGTTTTCATGGTGATGCGCGCGGAGATCTGGCTGATCGACTTTGACAAGCCGGGCGGTGCAACGCAACGGCACCGGCCTTGCGTCGTCGTATCGCCCGAAGAGATGGACGAGCATCTCAATACCTTGATCGTGGCACCCATGAGTACCCAGGACTTGCCGGCGCCTTTCCGGATTCCCCTGAATTTCATGGGGAAGGATGGACTGATCCTGCTGGATCAGATCAGCACGATGGAAAAGACGCGCCTGATCCGCAAGCTGGGTACGGTCGGCGATGACACCATGGTCAAGATACTTGACGCACTACAAGAAGTTTTTGCTCACTGAATAAGGGATGGACTGCCATGTCGAATAACGATTACACATCCGAGATTCGCGACGTCAATCTGAGCTACCTGATGATCGCGCAACAGATGATCCGGCAGGATCGGGCCGAAGCGATTTTCCGGCTCGGTATCAGCGGCGAAATCGCGGACCTGATCGCGGGCATGAGCAATGCGCAGGTGTTGAAGCTGGCGAGCTGCAACATGATGTTGTCGCGCTTCCGTTTCAACGACACCACGATACTGTCGACTCTGCTGAACGACAAGGCTGGGGCCGCCGCCGCCATGGTGCACGCTTCCATCCTGATGGCGTCCCAGGCGCCGGAAACGATTGTGTAAGCCCGGCAGCGTCCATTGAGATCTTCCGATTATGCCTGACAGCGATACCGCGCATGCAAGCCGCGCTTTGCCGAATGCGGCAGGCGGGCGCTCGCGTGTGGCGCCGGGTTTAATCCGAAGCTCTGGGTCGGCGTAGAGGCCTGCTGTCATGGACGATCTCCTGCAGCAGGAAACCGAACGGCAAAGGCGCCTTCTGGAGGAAGCCAGGAAGGCCGTCGAGCAGGAAAAGGCACGCATGCGCCAGGGCGGTGCGCGCAGGGTCGAGCCGACGCTCGACGAAGCGCCGGCAATGTCCGCGTCGCAGCAGGAACCAATTGTCCAAGTGGAAGCGGCGCGATCGGCGGCTGCCGAGGTGAGGGCGTTGCCTGAGACCGACTTCATTATTCCGCTGCGCCGCATCCCCGACATGCGCTCGGCGCTGATCCCCCTCGATGAGGGCGCCGACGGAGCGATCTGGAGCAAGCCGTTTTCCTTGCCGAGGGCCGACATGGAGCCTTGGCTGTCCTTCCTGCGCGGCTACCGCGCATCGGCTTTGTTTCCCGAGCATGTGTCCGCCGGTTCCGCCCTGCGTGTCGACGCCGCCGTGCAGGCGCTGTTTGAACTCAAGGGAATCGATATCAAGGCCATTCTTGAGCCCGCCGTGCAGATCAACGGTCCGGTCGAATATGTCGACGATGTGCCGGCAAGTGCCATGAACGGGAGCGAGCGCAGCGTGCACGAGGGCTTGCTCGCGGACGCCGTCAAAAAAGGGCGCGCCATGGGCGACCAGCTTTATGACGCCCTGCTCGGCGAAGGCTACATCAACCTCGTTCAGGCTTGGGAAAAGGTCCACGGCCGCAAACCGTCGGTATCCGAGTTGCACTTCATGTTGACCACGGGCCGCGTGAAGCCGCCGGTGGAAATCCAGCCGCGGCAGCCGGAAGCGACGGAAAGCTTGTATCCGGCGAAGGCGCCATCCCCAGTGGCCGACGCCATCCTGCGCAAGCAGGAAGCGGCGCCGGAGTCGAAGGAGGAGTTCAAGCAAAAAAGGCCGGCCGGCCCGCTCATCGGCAAGCTGAAAGCGAAATTCGCGATCCGCGACAGGAGAAGACTGCTTTTTCACCTGTCTCACCTGGCTCTAGTTGTTGTGGCGGTCCTTGTGTACTGCGTCGTCATGCGGGTTTTCGACTGACGTCGTCCCGATTTGTCTTCGCGTGAGCGCGCCGCAGTCAAAATGCAAAAAGCCCAGTCCGAAGACTGGGCTTTTTGCTTTATTTCTGGTGGGTCGTGCGTGACTCGAACACGCGACCAACGGATTAAAAGTCCGCTGCTCTACCGACTGAGCTAACGACCCGAAAGACCAAGATTATAGAGAGGTTTTGGCCTGTCTGTCAAATGCTTTGCGGAATCATTTGCAGGCATTCACTCAACTAGCCAAGACATCCTACTTCAGCGCGGCCAAGCGTTCTTTTGCTGTCTGCGCCGCTTGCGATTCCGGGTATTGCCCGATCAGCGTTTCCAGCGTCTTTTTCGCGGCGGCCTTGTCCTTGAGTTCCATCTGGCAGCTTGCGATGTTGAGCAATGCATCGGCAGCCTTCGGGCTGTCGGCATAGTTCTTCACCACCACTTGCTGCGCGCTGATGGCGCTGCGATAGTCGCGCAGTGCGTAATAGGTATTGCCCAGCCAGTATTGCGCCGACGGTGCAAGTCCCGACTGCGGATAACGCCGCAGGAAGTCGGAAAACGCCGCGCCCGCCTCCTTGTAGTTACCAGCCTTGAAATAGCCGAGCGCGGCGTCATACGCTTTCTGCTCGCCGGGTTCCATCGTGACTTCCTTGCCGTCGATCGTCACCTTCTGCGGTTCCAGCCTGCGCAAGCGGGTATCGAGGTCGACGTAGAAATCCTTTTCGCGCCGCTGCTGGTTCGCCAGTTCGTTGGTCAGCACTTCGATCTGCCCGCGCAGCTTGGAGATTTCCTGCCGCAACTGTTCGTTCTGGTTGTTCAGCTCGAAGTTGCTGCTCTTGTCGGCCTTGGCGTTGAGTTCGCCCTGCATGCCGTCGAGCCGCTTGCGGACTTCGAGAATCGCGCGGCGCGCCTCGTCATCCTCGAATAGCGCGGCCTGCGCGGCCAGTGGAGCCAAAGAAAATGCGGCCATGAAGGCCGCAGCAATCGAAGATTTGATGATCTTGTTCATGTTTTATTGATAGACGATGTCGGCGCGGCGGTTTTCTGCCCAGGATGCTTCATCGCTGCCGGTCGCTTTCGGCTTTTCCTTGCCGAAGGAAACCGCTTCCATCTGCGATTCCGACACGCCCAGCGTCGCCAGCGACTTGCGCACGGCTTCGGCACGCTTCTGGCCCAGCGCCAGGTTGTATTCGCGGCCGCCGCGCTCGTCCGTGTTGCCCTGGATGACAATCTTGCGACCCTTGTTCGAACCAAGGTACTTGGCATGGGCGTCGACCACCGGCTTGAACTCGTCCTTCACGATGTAGCTGTCGAAGTCGAAGTAGACGCTGCGCTTGGCGAGGATGCCTTTCGGATCGTTGAGCGGATCGGTCGTGACGGCGGCGACCGGAGTCACCGTGCGGGTGTCTGCGCCGGCGGTCGGGACGGGATTGCGTTCTTCGACCTTGGCCTTGTCGTCGAGCTTGACGGAAGAGCCGCAGGCGGCCAGCACGAGAGCGCTGGAAAGGATGAGGGCGGAAGTCGTAAATTTGCGCATTAGAAATTCTCCAGAAAGTGAAGCGGTTTTATTGTAAAACAACATTATTTCATGAACGGACCCCAGGTGGGCTCGCGGATATCGCCCGTCTGCGTGGCCAAGGTGTATTTGACGCGGCCGTCGACCGATACCGCAGCAAGCGTTCCGCGCCGGCCGGATTCGGTCGCATACATGATGTACTTGCCATTGGGCGAGAAGCTGGGCGATTCATCCTTGGCCGTGTCGGACAGGCGCATTTCCTGGTCGTTGGTCAGATCGAGCGCATACAGTTGAAAGCGCCCATCGCGGCGCGAAATATAGGCGAGGGTTTTGCCGTCAGGCGAGATGCGCGGGCTGATGTTGTAGCTGCCGCGGAAGGTCACGCGCTGGGCCGAGCCACCGCCAGCGCTCATGCGGTAGATTTGCGGCCCGCCGCTGCGGTCGCTGGTGAAATAGATCGACTGGCCGTCGGGCGAGAATTGCGGCTCGGTGTCGATGCCGTCGGTATTGGTCAGCCGCCGCAGGCCGCCGCCGTCGGCATTGACGACATAGACCTGGGTCAGGCCGTCGCGCGACAGCGCCAGCGCCAGCTTGCTGCCGTCCGGCGACCAGGCGGGCGCGGAGTTGCTGCCCTTGTAATTGGCGACGACGGTGCGCCGGCCGGTGACGAGATCCTGCACATAGACTACCGGCTTCTTGCTTTCGAAGGAGACGTAGGCGACCTTGGTGCCGTCCGGCGACCAGGCCGGGGAAATGATCGGTTCCTTCGAGGTCAGCACGACCTGCATGTCAGCGCCGTCGGCATCTGCGATCTCGACGCGATAGTCGCGGCCGGCCTTGGTGACGTAGGCGATGCGGGTGCTGAACGCGCCGCGCACGCCGAGCAGTTTTTCGTAGATGTCGTCGGCGATCTTGTGCGCCGCCACGCGCACACGGTTCGGCGAGGTCGCCAGTCCGAGGCCGGACAGGCTGCCGGACTTGAGGGTGTCGAGCAGCTTGTAGCGCACGTCGAAGCGGCCATCGGCGAGGCGCTGCACGCTGCCCACGACCAGCGCGTCGGCGCCGCGCGATTTCCACTCGCCGTAATTGACCGGCGTGGTTTCGGACATCGCATTGCCGGTATCGATGATCTTGAAGTAGCCGCTGCGTTCGAGGTCGGCCTTGATGATGCCGGAAACCTGCTGCGGCGCGATCGACTCATCGGCAAAGCCTGCGATGGCAATCGGTATCTGGGTGGCGCCGACGCCGGAGGTTTCGATCCGCAACTGGGCGTGCGCAAGCGAGCCGGCGGCGACGCCGATCAGCAGCATGCAGCGCAAGAATAGTTTTTTCATAAGTGCTTACTGGTCTTTGGGTCTATGGGTTCCGATGAAGCTGGACGGGACCGAACCCGACTTGTCTCTCGGATACGGCTGCGATTTTTCAATGGCCCGGCGAACGGCTTCATCGAAGCCGGGCACTCCCGATGATCTGACTTTTTTCATGCCGGCGATCGAGCCGTCCGGCAGCAGGTTGACCTCGTATTCGACGGGCGAGTTGCCAGTCAAGCCTTCGGGCACGTTGAACACGATGTTCGACTTGATCTTGGCCGCCACCCGCCCGGCGTAGCCGGAATCGGCGCGCCCGCCCTGTGACTTGGCCGCTTCGCCGCTGCCGCCCGTGCCGGTAACGCCGCCGGCAAGGCGTCGCATTTCCTCGTCGCGCAGCTTGGCAAGCTTCTTGTCTTCCGCTTCCTGCTTGCGCTTGGCGTCGGCGGCTTTTTTCTCTTTTTCCTTCTTCTCGGCTTCCTGCTTGGCCAGGCGATCCTGTTCCGCTTTCTTCTTCGCCAGCTCTTCTTCTTTCTTCAGCTTCGCCTCGTGTTCTTCGCGCTCTTTCTTTTGCTGCGCAAGCCTCTCCTGTTCGAGCTTCTTCTGCTTGGCCAGCTTCTCTTCTTCTTCAAGGCGCTTCTTCTTTTCCAGTTCCTTGCGTTTCTTTTCCTGCTCCAGCGCGATGTCCGGTTTTGCGACCGGTGGCTCTTCCACCTGGGGTTTCGGGGTTTCGCGCGGCATTTCCTTGATCACCGGCGCCGGTTCCGGCTCCTTTTCGGCCACCGGTTCGGGCGCAGGCGCCGCTTCGCGCGGCTGCGGGCTCCATACTTCCGCTTCGATCGTGGTCGGCGCCTCGTTCTGCCAGCGTACGCCGATCCACAGGAAGGCTAGCAGTGCAATATGGACCAGCGCCGCCAGGATGATGGCGCGCCAGCGTCCCGGTTCCTGCGGTACGGTGTACGGCGTTGCGTCGGTCATCGCTCTCATTGCTTGGTTGCCAGCCCCACGCGGTCGACGCCGAGCTTTTTCGCTTCCGAAATCACCTGGATTACGTCGTCGTACTTGATGTCCTTGTCGCCGGCGATCATCACCGGTAGTTCCGGATTCGCTTCATGCATTGCGCGCAACTTCTGTATGAGGGCGCTGCGTCCAGGCACCGATTCGGCCTGCTGGTGGCCGTCCTTGCCGCCGTTGATGCCGATGGTGGCGGTGGTGTCGGGCTTGAGCGCGATCTGGATGTATTCGGTCGGCGGCAGCGCCGATTTGGCTGCCGTGGGCAGATTGACGACGCCCGGATTCGACACTGGTGTGGCGACCATGAAAATGATCAGCAGCACCAGCATTACGTCGATATACGGCACGACGTTGATTTCTGACTTGAGCTTGCGGCCGCGTCCGCCGCGCATGGAACTGAAGCCTGCCATCAGCGGACCTGCCGTTGCAAGATGTTGGAGAACTCTTCGATGAAACTCTCGAAGCGGATCGCCAGCCGGTCGATGTCGTGCGAATAGCGGTTGTAGGCGACCACGGCGGGAATCGCCGCGAACAGACCGATGGCGGTGGCGATCAGCGCTTCGGCGATGCCGGGCGCGACCGCCGCGAGCGTGGCCTGCTGTACGTTGGCCAGGCCGCGGAAGGCATTCATGATGCCCCACACGGTGCCGAACAGGCCGACATACGGGGACACCGAGCCGACCGATGCCAGGAAGGCCAGGTGCGATTCCAGCGCATCCATTTCGCGTTGATAGGCTGCCCGCATCGCGCGGCGCGCGCCGTCGATGACGCCGCCGGCGTCGACCATGCCCTTGCCGCCGAAGGCTGCGCGGGCCTTGTTGAATTCGCCCATGCCGGACTCGAAGATGCGCTCGAGCGCGCCGGTGCGGCGGCGGTTGGAGCCGGCTTCTTCATATAGGGCGCCGAGATTGCCTCCCGACCAGAATGCGCGCTCGAATTCCTCGGTTTGGCTGCGTGCGCTTTTAATGGCGAACATCTTACGGAAGATGTACGACCAGCTCATCACGGACACCAGCAGCAACAGCGCCATGACGAGTTGCACCAGCAGCGATGCATTGGTAATCAGGGAAAGGAAGGAGAGATCTTGGGTGACGGTCATTGAAACGTTCAACTCTGATTTGTAATTATAAAAAGCGGCCGCGGCAGTCGCCGGGCTGCGCTCCCTAACTGGAAATCGGCCCTGTATTTTTTATCCTTTCCAGCACCTCGCCCGGGATCGGGCAGGGACGGAAGGTTTCGGTACTCACGCAGCCGACCTTGATGCGCCCGCTGGTAAGCAGTTGCGGCTGCTCGCCGTCGGTGCGCCAGGCTTCCTGAATGAATTGCACTGAGGCACGCCCGAGCCGTTCGACAACGACAGTAAGTTTCAGTTCATCATCAAGTTTCGCAGGGGCATGATAATCGACGGCCGTGCTCCTGACGACGAACATGGCCCGATGCGATTCCGTCAATGCCTGCTGGCCGATGCCAGCCGCGCGCAGCCATTCGGTGCGGGCGCGCTCGAAGAACTTCAGGTAGTTTGCGTAAAAGACAATGCCGCCCGTGTCGGTGTCTTCGTAATAGACGCGTACGGTCCAGGTGAAATCGGATTGCATGGCGGCTGACTAGACGCTCCGCTTGATCGCAAAGGGGGAAAAACCCTGGCAGGAAGGCATCATTTCGATGTAATTGATATTCACATGCGGCGGCAACGTCGCAATCCAGTAGGCGGTTTCCGCGATGTCGACGGCCGTCAGCGGTACCGTGCCTTCATACACCTTGGCGGCGGCCGCGTCATCCTTCAGGCGCACGTTCGAGAATTCAGTGCCGCCGCACAGGCCGGGAGCGATATTGGTAGCCCGCACGCCGGTGCCGACCAGGTCGGCGCGCAGGTTCAGCGTGAACTGGTCGACAAAGGCCTTGGTTGCACCATAAACGTTTCCGCCCGGGTAGGGATAGGCGCCTGCCACGGAGCCGATATTGATCACGGTGCCGCGCCCGCGCGCCACCATCGCAGGCAACAGGGCGCGGGTGATCGTCACGAGCCCCGTGCAATTGGTCGCGATCATCGTTTCCCAATCCTCCAGCGACGCCTTGTGCGCCGGTTCGATGCCGAGCGCCAGACCCGCGTTATTGATCAGGACATCGATTTCCTGCCATGCATCGGGCAGGGCGCCGAGAGCGTTCTGGATCGATGCTTTGTCCCTGACGTCCATTACGATCGGCAGCAGGTTGGCCCCAAGCTCGGCGGCGAGCGAGTCCAGACGGTCCTTGCGCCGGCCGGCAGCAATCACTTGATGACCATTTTGCGCAAACTTGCGTGCCATTTCGGCGCCAAAACCGGATGTGGCGCCGGTAACCAGAACGATCATGCGATCTCCCATTGGTGATATGCAACGAATTGCGAAATTGTAGCCCAAAGGCGGCAGATGCTGCTCCTATGAAAACGGTGCAGAATTTTCCACCATTCTTGCTCAAATCAAGCACCTACCTTACAATTTGGTACCATTTCGTCTCACGTGACTGGCGAAAAGCCGGGCTTGCGGTTCCGGCGACAAGGTGGATATCCACCGGGGAACGTGAGATGTCTTTCGCCGTTCGCCTGGGCAGCCCAAATGGAATGTACGACTGAGGCTGCCTGTCTTCTTCTCATCAGCCCTCATTCGATTTCGGCATTGCATACTTAAATCGATTGGAGTTTTTCATGTTCGCAAAAGACCACACCATCGCCAAAGTCGATCCGGAACTTTGGTCCGCCATCCAGCAGGAAAACCAGCGCCAGCAAGACCATATCGAGCTGATCGCGTCCGAAAACTACACCTCGCCGGCCGTGATGGAAGCGCAAGGCTCGCAGCTGACCAACAAGTACGCGGAAGGCTATCCGGGCAAGCGCTATTACGGCGGCTGCGAGTTCGTTGACGTGGCCGAGACTCTGGCGATCAACCGCCTGAAGGAATTGTTCGGCGCGGAAGCCGCCAATGTGCAGCCGAATTCCGGTTCGCAGGCGAACCAAGGCGTGTTCTTCGCGATGCTCAAGCCGGGCGACACCATCATGGGCATGTCGCTGGCGGAAGGCGGCCATCTGACCCACGGCATGGCACTGAACATGTCCGGCAAGTGGTTCAACGTCGTTTCCTACGGCTTGAACGAGAAGGAAGAGATCGATTACGACGCGATGGAAAAGCTGGCGCGCGAAAAGAAGCCCAAGCTGATCATTGCCGGTGCCTCCGCCTATGCGTTGCGCATCGACTTCGAGCGTTTCTCCAAGATCGCGAAAGAGGTCGGCGCCTATTTCATGGTCGACATGGCTCACTATGCCGGCCTGATCGCCGCCGGTGTTTATCCGAATCCGGTGCCGTTCGCCGACTTCGTGACATCCACCACCCACAAGTCGCTACGCGGCCCGCGCGGTGGCGTGATCCTGATGAAGGCCGAGCATGAAAAGGCGATCAACTCCGCTATCTTCCCTGGCATCCAGGGCGGTCCGCTGATGCATGTGATCGCAGGCAAGGCAGTTGCATTCAAGGAAGCACTGTCGCCGGAATTCAAGGCATACCAGCAGCAAGTGGTGAAGAATGCCGATGCACTGGCCAAAGCGCTGATCGCGCGCGGCTTGCGCATCGTATCCGGTCGCACCGAATCGCACGTGATGCTGGTCGATCTGCGCGCCAAGAAAATCACCGGCAAGGAAGCCGAAGCGATCCTCGGTTCTGCCCATATGACCTGCAACAAGAACGCGATCCCGAACGACCCGGAAAAGCCGTTCGTCACCTCCGGTATCCGCCTCGGCAGCCCGGCGATGACCACCCGCGGCTTCAAGGAAGCGGAAGCGACCAAGGTCGGCAACCTGATCGCCGACGTGCTGGACAATCCGCACGACGCCGCGACCATCGAGCGCGTGAAGGCGGAAGTTAAGAAGCTGACCGACGCTTTCCCGGTATACGCACGCTAAGGCGAGGGCGGCGACGGCTGCTTCGTTGAACTGCTGGTGGAAGCGGAATGCTTTTGCGTATGATCAACGAAGCGCCATGTTCCATCTCGAAACAATGCCATATACCAAAAATATGTGATTGATGGCTCTGCGACCATGCAACAAAATTGACTAATTGATAACTGGTTGCAGAGCCTGATACGAACGGTTAACCGCTATGAAATGCCCCTTCTGTCATCATGACGATACCCAGGTCATCGACACGCGCGTGTCGGAAGAAGGGGACACCATCAGGCGCCGGCGTCGTTGCGCCCATTGCGACAAGCGCTTTACTACCTATGAACGCATCGAATTGTCGATGCCGGTCATCGTCAAGAAAAACGGTAGCCGCACGGAATATGACCCGGCCAAGCTGCGCGGCAGCATGATGCTTGCGCTGCGCAAGCGTCCAGTGTCTGCCGAAACGGTCGATGCTGCCATTCATCATATCGAAGAAAAGCTGCTGTCGAGCGGTGCGCGCGAAGTGCTGTCGGGGCACGTCGGCGAGCTGGTCATGCGAGAGCTGAAACGCCTCGACAAGATTGCCTATATCCGATTTGCCTCCGTCTACAAGAGTTTTGAAGACGTCGCGGAATTTCAGGATGTCATCGCCGAGGTCGGGCGAGAGCGAAAAAGTCCCTCCAAGTAATTCGTCTTGGTAAGCATAGGGCGAATTTTTGCGCCCGAAATGTTGTCAAATTAATAATAAATAGCATGGGTAAATCGACGAAAAACGGCTTTTCCCTGATCGAAGTGTTGGTATCGATCGTGGTTCTCGCGCTGGGCGTATTGGGAGCGGCCGGCATGCAGCTCGCAGCGATGCGTACTGCGCAACAGTCCGCCATTCAGACTTTCGCTTTTCAGCTCGCTGCGGAAATGGCCGGCGCGATGCGAGCCGGACATGGACGGCTCCTGCAAGAGAACGGCGCTGATCCATTCATCGGGCTCGATTACCAATCCGTAGCCGATGGCGACCTGCAAACGCCTGCAAAGCTTTGCTATGGAATCGAATGCAATGCACAGGAGCTGGCCGAATTTGAAATGTACGAGTGGAAAACGCGCGTCAAGGAAGCTTTGCCGGGCGGGCGCATCGTGGTATGCCGCGATTCCAGTCCGTGGAGTAGTGCCGCCAGGGCATTGACCTGGAACTGCGACGGTGCAGTGGATAGCACTGCGCCAGTCGTCATCAAGCTAGGCTGGCAAGTAAAAAATCCTGACGGAAGCCTGCTCCGGGATGCCTCCGGAATATCGGCTCCGTCCGTGTCACTGGCCGTGGCGCTGTGAATGGGTATGAAAGTATGCAGCGGCAATGACGGCGCGGGCTTGGCCCGGGCATGCAAACAATCCGGCGTGACACTGGTTGAGCTGATGATCTCGATGACGATCGGGATGTTGGTCGTGATGGCAGCGACAGCTATTCTCCTGTCCGCCAAATCAGGTTACCTGCTGCAAGACGACGAGGCGCAGATACAGGCCAGCGGCCGCTTTGCTATCGAAATGGTCTCGCGTGCGGTTCGGCAGGCCGCGTATTTTCCCGGGAATGGAGGTGGCAATGCGACGCCTGTCGAGGATGAGGTCGGGGCGATGATTGCCGGACTGGACGCGCGCAGTCTGAAAAGTGGCACGCAAGGCATCGATTCGCCGCTCAAGAAGTCGGTCAATGGCAGCGATGTGCTCGCTGTGCGATTTTTCGGCTCCGGCGCCGCAGGCAATGCCGACGGGACAATGACGAATTGCGCCGGCTTTGGCGTTGCTGCTGACGACGGGCGCGGCTGGAGCATCTTTTATGTGGCGGAGGATGCGACAGGCGAGCCGGAGCTGTACTGCAAGTATCAGGGCGCCAGCGGCTGGTCTTCCCAGGCAATCGCGCGCGGCGTTGAGTCGTTCCAGGTGCTGTACGGACTGGACACCGATGCCGACGGATTGCCGAACCGGTTTGCGATGGCGTCGGCTATCGATGCCTTGGATGGCGCTCTCGTCGTTGAAGGCACTGACGCCGCCGCGCGAGAACGGGACAGGGAGCGCAAGACCTACTGGAAGAAGGTCGTGGCAGTCAGGGTCGCGCTGCTTGTGCATGGCACGCATCGGACTCGTGCGGGCGGCATGGATGCTGATCGTGATTTGTTCGGCAAGGATTACGCGAGCGCATTCGCGGACACGGACAAGGGCGTGCGTATGCGGGAGGCGGAAATGCCGGCATCGCAGCGCGGCCGAATACGCCGGATTTTCGCGACGACGATCCATTTGCGCCCACCATCGTTGGCCTCGGAACAGGAGGCGCGATGAGGCGCGGACACTACGTCAAGCCTACACGGCCGCGCGCCTTCGCCTCCCGGGGCGATCAATCCGGAGCTTCTCTTATCGTCACGCTGCTGATGCTGACGGTGCTGGCAATGGTTGGGCTTTCGGCGGCGCAGATCTCTTTGCAGGACGAAAAGGCTTCGCGCAACGAGCGCGACCGGGAGATTGCCATGCAAGCTGCGGAAGCGGCGCTGGCCGATGCCGAACTGGACATCGAATCGGCGCCGCGTAGCTCCCTGTTTGCGTCCGATAGCAGCGAAGGGTTCGCACCGGACTGCAATAACGGCCAAACAGCGCGCTACCTCGGCTTGTGTCTATCGGGGCGGAATATCCGGCTAGCTTGGCAAGCGATTGATTTCGCGAGCGCGAAGTCCGTGCCGTACGGGCATTTCACCGGGCGCATGCTGCCAGCCGGTGCCGGGCCGCTGCCAATGCACGCGCCGAGGTACATCATTGAACTCATGCCCGACGACGAAGCCGGTGGTGCGACGCAGGAAACATATCACTACCGGATTACCGCCATCGGTTTCGGCGCAGCGAATGCCACCCGGGTGATGCTGCAAACGCTTTACCGAAAAGCGGGGAAGGGCGGCAAGGAACAGGCGATGCCGGTCGGCCGGCTCAGCTGGCGAGAAATACCGAACTGGAAGGAATTGCACGATGCTCTTGCAAGAAAGTAAGAACTCATTTGATCTTATGGATGAACCGCACGGATTCACGCTCACCGATCTCATGATTGCCCTTGCCATCGCCGGCCTGTTGACGGCGATGGCCATACCCTCGTACCGGGAGTCGGTGCGCAAGAGCAGGCGCGCCGAAGGCCGGGCAGCATTGATGCAAGTGATGCAGCAAGAAGAGCGCTTCTATTCAGCGCACAACAGCTACATCCGTTTTCATTCTTCCTCGTCGGACGAGGAGGAAAGAAAATTCAAGTGGTTCTCCGGGAATAGTGCGAAAAGCAGCGCATACGAGATCAAGGCGGAACCGTGCCAGGATGAGTCGATCGAAAACTGCGTGCAGTTGACGGCCATGCCGGGAACGTACAACGTGGATCTGAAATTCAGGGATCGGGAATGCGGCGATCTCGTCCTGACCAGCACTGGAGTCAAGACAGCCAACAACCCGGACTGCTGGAACTAGCATGCGGGTCGTCATCAGGCATGCAGGATGGAACGATGGATTCTCGCTGCCGGAATTGCTGATTGTAGTTGCCATCGTCGGGATTTTTGCATCGCTCGGCGCACCCAGCTTCCGGGACATGATCGAGCGCCAACGGATAGCGACGACGGTCAATGATTTTTTCGCCGCGATCTATCTAGCCCGCTCGGAGGCAATCCGGCTGGGCGCACGGGTCGATCTTGTTCCGAAGGATGCGGCTGGCGACTGGTCCAAGGGCTGGGTGGTCTTCATCGATGAAAACGGGAACCAGAGACCGGATGGTCGCGAACGGATCGTCTTTTCTCATGAGGCGGCGCGCGGAACGAGCATTGCGGCCAGCCTGACCGATTCAAAAGTACAATATCTGGCATATACCGGCTCCGGCCGCACGCGCACCAATTCCAGCAGCCAGACTACGCAATTCGGCTCCTTCACGTTCAAGCTCGGCAGCCAGACCAGGAAGATCAAGCTGAATTTCCTGGGGCGCCCGCGTGTCTGCAATCCGGACACCGACGGTGCCAGTTGCTGAGCAACTGATCGATTCGTCTTTGGCGATAGAATGGAGCCGGCCTGCGCAGGACGCCGGCATCGAATTCAATAACCGAACATAGTCAATCCCGTGGAAATTACCAGCGATCGGCAAGGCATCGAACGCGCCTTGCAATGGGCGTCGAAAGGCATGTTTACCACCTCGCCGAATCCGCGCGTCGGTTGCGTGATCGTCAAGGACGGACAAGTCATCGGCGAAGGGCATACGCAGCCGCCCGGGCAGGCGCATGCGGAGGTGCAGGCGCTCAATGATGCCGCCCGTCGCGGCGCGGACGTGCGTGGTGCGACAGTCTATGTGACCCTGGAACCCTGCAGCCATTTCGGGCGCACGCCGCCCTGCGCGGACGCCCTGGTCAGGGCGGGCGTGGCCAGAGTGGTTGCTGCAGTCGCCGATCCCAATCCGCTGGTGGCCGGGCAGGGCCTGGAAAAGCTGCGCGCCGCCGGTATCGACGTGACCTGCGGCGTGCTGGAGGAGGACGCCCGCGACATGAATATCGGATTCATGTCGCGCATGCGTAGCGGCAAGCCCTGGATACGGATGAAAGCTGCCGCCAGCCTGGACGGCAAGACGGCGCTCCACAATGGCCATAGCCAGTGGATCACCTCCAGTGCCGCGCGCGATGACGGCCACTGGTGGCGCGCTCGCGCGTGCACGGTGCTGACGGGAATCGGCACCGTGCTGGCGGACGATCCCCAACTGAACGTGCGGGCCATCGAGACACCTCGTCAGCCGCGCCGTATCGTCATCGACAGCCAGCTTCAAATAAGCCCGCAAGCGCGCATATTGGAGGGCGGTGGCACATGGGTCGTTGCCGCGCATGGCGATCCCGAAAAGGAAGCGCGATTGCGCGAACGCGGCGCCGAAGTCATCGTGCTTCCAAATGCCCATGGAAAAGTGGACTTGCCGGCGCTGATGCTTGAGCTCGGCAGGCGCCAGGTCAACGAAGTGCATGTCGAGGCAGGATTCAGGCTGAACGGTTCGTTGATCCGCGAAGGCTGCGTCGACGAATTGCTGCTCTATCTCGCGCCCAGCCTGTTGGGCGATGCGCAAGGCCTGTTTGATTTGCCGGCGCTCGCCAGCCTCGATGGCAGGAAGACGTTGTCGTATCACGAAGTCAAGCAAATCGGACCGGATTTGCGTATCCTTGCTCGTTTCATTTAATCGGATTTCAAGCATGTTTACCGGAATCGTCGCCGCCGTCGGCAAGATCACTTCCATTTCTCCATTGGGCAGTCAAGCCGATGCCGGCGTGCGCCTCGCTGTCGATGCCGGCGCCTTGCCGATGGCCGACGTCGCCCTCGGCGACTCGATTGCATTGAATGGCGCATGCATGACTGTCGTGCAAAAGACAGATCAGGGTTTCGTGGTCGACGTGTCGCGCGAGAGCCTCAACCGCACCGCAGGCCTGGATGCGCTGGGAGAGGTAAATCTGGAAAAGGCACTGACATTGGCCGAGCGCCTGGGCGGACACCTGGTGTCCGGCCATGTGGACGGCCTGGGCGTAGTGCGCAAGTTCGAGCCGGTCGGCGAATCGATGGAGCTGGTGATCGAAGCGCCGAAGGATCTCGCCAAGTATCTCGCCTATAAAGGTTCAATCGTGGTGAATGGCGTGTCGCTGACCGTCAATCGCGTCGTGGATAGTGCCAGCGCATGCGAGTTCTCGATCAACCTGATCCCGCACACGGTCGAGGTGACCACGCTCAAGCATCTGAAGCCGGGCGTGAAGGTCAATCTGGAAATCGACCTGATTGCGCGTTATGTCGAGCGGATGCTGAGCCTGAAAGCCTGATTTTCGGCTGTTCGATAGCCTGCCTGGGCGGCGCGAGGCGACAAAACCTGTCGATACTTGCGGTCTTGAAAGTTGGAAGCAGCCTAAATCCTTTAAAATAGCGTGCTACATAGGATTTAAGTCATGGTTATTTCAACAACACAAGAAATTGTCGCCGAGCTGCGCGCCGGCCACATGGTCATCCTGGTCGACGAAGAAGACCGCGAAAATGAGGGGGACCTGGTCCTCGCCGCCGAGTTCGTGACGCCCGAGGCAATCAACTTCATGGCCAAGTACGGCCGCGGGCTGATCTGCCTGACACTGACGGAAGAACGTTGCAACCAATTGAACCTGCCGATGATGACTGCCCGTAACGGGACGTCGTACGGCACGGCGTTCACGGTATCGATCGAAGCGGCCGAAGGCGTTACCACCGGCATTTCAGCCGCGGACCGAGCCAAGACCGTGCAGGTCGCGGTGGCGAAGAATGCCAAGCCTTCCGACATCGTGCAGCCGGGTCACATTTTCCCGTTGAAGGCGCAAAAGGGCGGCGTGCTGATGCGCGCCGGTCATACCGAAGCAGGGTGCGACCTGGCCGACATGGCCGGCTTGACACCGGCGGCGGTGATCTGCGAAATCATGAAGGACGACGGCACCATGGCGCGCCTGCCGGACCTGATGGAATTCGCGCAGGAGCACGGCCTGAAGATCGGCACGATCGCCGACCTGATCCATTATCGCAGCCAGCACGAGAGTATCGTCGAACGTGTCGGCGAACGCGTGATGCATACTGCGCACGGTGACTTCAAGGCGGTCGCTTATCGCGACAAGGCCAGCGGCAGCGCTCATCTGGCACTGGTGCATGGCGAGCTCAAGCCCGAGCTGGAAACGCTGGTGCGCGTGCACCAGCCGGTGTCGATTCTCGACCTGCTCGAAACCCGGGCCACCACCCATTCCTGGAACATGGCATCGGCGATGGCAGCGGTCAAGGCGGCCGAACGCGGCGCCGTGGTGCTGCTCAATTGCGAAGAGTCGGCCGACCAGATGTTCGCGCAGTTCGCCGCGCTGGCCGCGCCCGATGTAAAACCGCAGGCGCGCGAAACGCGCATGGACTTGCGGACCTACGGCATTGGTGCCCAGATCCTGAAGGACCTGGGAGTGGGCAAGATGAAGCTGCTGGCTAATCCGAGAAAGATGCCGTCGATGGCGGGTTTCAACCTGGAAGTGACTGGCTACCAGGACAAGCCGAGTCAATAAAATCTGTCGCATCAACGCGGCCGGTGGCTGGACTTTCAAGAATATCGGCACCTGGCATTCCTTTTTGCTTGTGGAATGCCGGGTGTTGGCCAACAATCAATAAGCGCAGTCGCGTGTAAAGGAACCATCATGACCGTAGGAACATACGAAAGTAACTTGAGCGGCGAAGGCGTACGCGTCGGTATCGTGCAGGCGCGCTTCAACGAAGACGTGTGCCACGGCCTGCTGTCGGCTTGCCTGGCCGAGTTGAAGCATCTTGGCGTGGCAGACGAAGACGTATTGCATGTGACGGTGCCGGGCGCCCTGGAAATTCCGTTGGCGCTGCAAAAAATGGCTGAAACGCAGCAATTCGATGCATTGATTGCCATCGGCGCCGTGATCCGCGGCGAGACTTATCACTTCGAGTTGGTGTCTAACGAGTCGGGCGCCGGAATTACCCGTGTCGGACTGGATTTCGGCATTCCGATTGCCAATGCGGTATTGACGACCGACACCGACGAGCAGGCAGAGGCGCGCATGGCGGAAAAGGGTGTGGATGCGGCGCGTGTCGCCGTCGAAATGGCGAACCTGGCGATTGCGCTGGAAGAGCTTGGCGAAGTAACTGAGGAAGAGTAAGTAATGACCCAAAAGACTGTTCACGCGAATCCGAACAAGAATCGCACGCCGCGTCATCGCGCGCGCGAATTCGCGCTGCAGGGTTTGTATCAATGGCTGTTGAATCACGAGGATGCGGGCGCGATCGATGCGCACATCCGTGAAGCGCATGGTTTCGAGAAGGCCGATGCCGAGCATTTCGATGCGCTGTTGCACGGCGCGATCAGGCAGGCGCCCGGCCTGCGTGAAGGCTTGGCGCCGCTGATCGACCGGCCGATCGACCAGTTGTCGCCGGTGGAGCACGCTGCGCTGCTGATTGGCGCATACGAACTCAACAATCACCGCGAAATTCCTTACAAGGTGGTCATCAACGAGGCGGTCGAGCTGACCAAGTCCTTCGGTGGCATCGACGGCCACAAGTATGTCAATGGCGTGCTCGACAAGTTCGCCGCCAAGGTGCGCGATGTCGAAGTGGACGACGCGAAGAAGCATTAATCCCATCGAGCCGCGGGGAAAGCCTGCGGCAACAATCCGTTCCGTATGAATTCCTCCAGCCTCGATTTCTCGCTCGCATCGCGCCTAGCCAATATTGCGCCGTTCCATGTGATGGAGTTGGCAAAAATGGCGACCGAACTGGAGCGGCAGGGGCGCCACATTATTCATATGGGCATTGGCGAGCCCGATTTCACGGCGGCGCAGCCGGTGATCGATGCTGCCGCGCGCGCCATGGCCGACGGCCGGTTGCAGTACACCTCGGCCACCGGCATTCCCGCCTTGCGCGAAGCGATTGCCGCCCATTACCAGCGGGTGTACGGGCTGCAGATCGCGCCGTCGCGCATCATCGTCACCGCCGGAGCCTCGGCTGCCCTGCTGCTTGCCTGTGCGGCGCTGGTGGAGAAAGGGGCGGAAGTATTGATGCCGGACCCGTCCTATCCGTGCAATCGCCACTTCGTCGCGGCCTTCGATGGCGAGGCAAGGATGATACCGAGCGGCCCGGAGCAGCGCTTTCAGCTGTCGGATGCAGAGGTGCGCGAACACTGGGGAGCGGCCACCCGCGGCGTGCTGCTGGCATCGCCATCCAATCCGACCGGCACCTCAATCCCGCATCAGGAGCTGGCGAAAATTGTCGCGACAGTGCGGGAAAAGCATGGCTTTACGATTGTCGACGAAATCTACCAGGGGCTGACCTACGATCAGGAGCCGTTCTCGGCATTGTCCTTGGGCGAGGATGTTATTGTCATTAACAGTTTCTCGAAATATTTCAACATGACCGGCTGGCGGCTCGGCTGGCTGGTGGTGCCGGAAAAGATGGTGCCGCAGATCGAAAAGCTGGCGCAAAACCTGTTCATCTGCGCATCGAGTATTGCTCAGCATGCAGGGGTAGCGTGCTTCGAACCGGAATCAATCGCCATCTATGAGCAGCGTAAGGCGGAGTTCAAGCGCCGCCGCGATTACATTGTTCCCATGCTGCGTGAGCTTGGCTTCAAGGTGCCGGTGATGCCGGATGGCGCGTTCTACGTCTATGCCGATTGTTCGGCCTTGTCGGATGACGCGGATCGGTTGACGATAGACATGCTGAACCAAGCGGGTGTAGTGCTGGTACCTGGGCTCGATTTCGGGCCCTACACGGCGCGCCGGTACATTCGCCTGTCCTATGCAACTTCAATGGAAAACCTAGAGGAAGCGGTTAGCCGCTTGCGCCGCTTTTTTGATGCCAGGCACTAGTCAAGTTGCATCAAGGTATATAAGCAATAAAAAAGGAGCCTCAGGCTCCTTTTTTATTAGCTTGTAGCGATTCTTACAATGCGGCCAGCTTGCCTTCCTTTGTGAAGGATTCCTTCGATGCGCTCACGGATGTGGGCTCGTCTGCATTGCCGTTCGGCTTAATCTCCGGCTGGCGCGGTTTAACGGCAGCGGTAGAGACCGGTACCTTCTTGCCCATGGATACGTCTTTCAGGCGTCGATATTCTGCCAAGACTCGAGCCCCATAACCGGAATCGGAATCGAATGCGCCTGCGCCGACGTATAGTTTCAACCCAGCCTCAATTGAACCGCCACGCGTCACATAATCCTTCAGGATCAACGAGCCGACACGGATATTGGCAGCCGGATTGAGGGCGGCCTTCACGCCGCCGAGCTCTTGAAACTTGTCGTGATGAACTTTCGACATGACCTGCATCAGGCCTTGTGCGCCGACCGGGCTTTCCGCAAAAGGATTGAATCCCGATTCGATTGCCATTACGGACAGGATCAGCAGCGGATCGAGCTTGATATCCTTGGCGGTCATGTAGGCTGTCGATACCAGCATGTGCGTGGCATCGGATGCAACTCGATAACGCTTGGAGAGCCAGCTGGTAACCCATTGCTGCTGACGTGAATTGGCGAGCAATTTGCTATCGTCTTCGCTGGACGCTTTGATTGGGGCGGTGGCTGGCGCTGGTGTTTCAGCCGATTCCGCAGTTGCCACCGTATTTTCGGCTTCCGCAGCATCTGCCTCGATAAAAGGGGACAGTGCGAGCAACTGGTCCGCCAGCTCAGGTTTGACGAACATGGCGCCCAGCGCCGCGATGGCGATGATTCCCAGAATCATGAGCGTGTGGTGCGCAGTCGTTACAAAGCCGCGCAGGGTGTCGCCGGCGAAAACCGCCCAGGCGGCCGACTGGCTTGCCTTGCGTCGGGTAAAGTCGAACGTTACCCGGATACATCGATTTAGCATAGAGCCTCCTGAATCGTCACAACACACAAGAGCAGCCGCTATAACTACTCATAGCGTCTGGTGCTGGTCGTGATCAGAAACATCGCCTGTCGACATGCATGGCGCAAGCAACAGGCGTCGGAATTGTTTGCCCCGGGCTGTCGGCTGCCTGACGGCGCCGTATCAGCGGCAAACAACTTTTTCGGGGAAGAAGGCAGACGCCTTTCGATAACACTCCTTAAAATGTAATGGGCCCCGATCCCGTGAACGATAAGAGTCTTTGTCGCGTCACCGTCAGTCCCGGCTCGCTCTCTCATCAAGCTGGGCAGATTTTAGGTGCCTGTTTATATCAAGTCAACACTATCAAATTGATTCTATATAACTTTTAAATCTGCAAATCTCGCTGCGATGCAGCAGAAAACCAATAGAATCAACGACTTGTGTTCGCTATTTTAAAAATAGAAACAAGCCTCAGACATTGTAAAAAATCATGAAATATTCAGATTTGCGGGATTTTATTTCCCAATTGCAACAATTGGGTGAATTAAAACGCACTTCGGCCGCAGTATCGCCTTACCTGGAAATGACCGAAATCTGTGACCGCACCTTGCGCGCGGGTGGTCCGGCGGTCCTGTTCGAAAAACCGGCCGGCCATACGATCCCGGTGCTTGCCAACCTGTTTGGCACGACCCGTCGCGTCGCTCTCGGGATGGGTGCCGAGGACATCGGCGAGTTGCGCAAGATCGGGCACGTGCTGGCGACATTGAAGGAGCCGGAGCCGCCGAAAGGCTTTAAGGATGTGCTTGGCCTTGGTTCGATGGTGAAGGCGCTGTGGGACATGGCGCCCAAGGAACAGCGTTCGGCTCCTTGCCAGGATGTGGTGTGGGAGGGCAATGATGTCGATCTGGCGAAATTACCGATCCAGCATTGCTGGCCGGGTGACGTCGCGCCTCTTATTACCTGGGGACTTGTTATTACCAAGGGACCACACAAGAAGCGGCAAAACTTGGGCATATACCGACAGCAAGTCATCGGCCGCAACAAGGTAATCATGCGCTGGCTGGCGCACCGTGGTGGCGCACTCGATTTCCGCGAGCACTGCATCGTCAATCGCGGCAAGCCGTATCCGATCGCGGTAGCGCTTGGTGCCGATCCGGCAACCATCCTCGGTGCGGTCACGCCGGTGCCGGATAGCTTGTCGGAATATCAATTTGCGGGCTTGTTGCGTGGCAGTCGGACCGAACTGGTGAAGGCGGTCGGCAGCGAACTGCGGGTGCCGGCTTCGGCCGAGATCGTGCTGGAAGGGCACATCTATCCCGACGAGTCGCACCCGAGCGGTTATGAACATGCGCTGGAAGGCCCTTACGGCGACCATACCGGCTACTACAACGAGCAGGAATGGTTCCCGGTATTTACCATCGACCGCATCACGATGCGGCGCGACCCGATTTATCACTCGACCTATACAGGGAAACCGCCGGACGAACCGGCGATCCTCGGTGTGGCGCTGAACGAGGTATTTATCCCGTTGCTGCAAAAGCAGTTTGCCGAGATCACCGATTTCTATCTTCCGCCAGAAGGATGCAGCTATCGCATGGCGGTGGTGCAGATGAAAAAGGCGTATCCAGGGCATGCCAAGCGCGTCATGTTCGGCGTCTGGAGCTTTTTGCGCCAGTTCATGTATACCAAGTTCATCGTCGTGGTGGACGAGGATGTGAACGTACGCGACTGGAAGGAAGTGATCTGGGCTATTACCACCCGGGTCGACCCGGTGCGCGACACCACGCTGGTGGACAACACGCCGATCGATTATCTCGATTTCGCATCGCCCGTCAGCGGCCTTGGAGGGAAGATGGGAATCGATGCGACCAACAAGTGGCCGGGAGAAACCGATCGCGAATGGGGACGGCCGATTGCCATGACGGACGAAGTCAAGGCCAAGGTCGACCGTATCTGGCAGGAAGTGGGCTTGTAAGGCCGGCAAATAGCGCGGCGTCCGCCGCGCTTTGCTGGTAAAATAACCGTCGGCGGGCCCCTGCGCATTGCGGCATGGTCAACCTGGTCAGGTCGGGAACGAAGCAGCCACAGCCATTTCCCGCAAGTGCCGCAGATCAGGCTCGCCCCTTTCCTTGTTCTCCCCCCCCCCTTGAATCAAACCGGCCAGGCGCGTTCGAGTATGCGCTGTTGCAAGGCGCTCGCAGCGAGCGTGCCATAGACGCGGCCGCAATCCGGGTCGACACGGCTGGCAATGAATGCCTCGGCAATCGGCGTCGGGGCATGTTCCAGCATCAGCGCTCCCTGCGCCGCCAGCACCAGCCTTTGCACGAAGCGCCGCGCGAGCGTTTCGCGCTGTTCCGGCGGCGTTGCCAGATCAGTGCGCAAGGCATGGACCAGCGTGCGCAAGCCAGGATGTTGTGCGGCGGCTTGATCGAATTGTTTCAGCAGCAACAGGAAACCTTCCGTTTCACGTTCGACGGCGCGCAATACATCCAGGCACATCACATTGCCCGATCCTTCCCAGATCGAGTTGACCGGTGCTTCGCGGTACATGCGCGCCATCGGGCCGGTTTCCACGTAACCATTGCCGCCCCAGACTTCCATGCATTCGCCAGTGAATTCGAGCGCGCGCTTGCAGATCCAGAATTTGGCGGCAGGCGTGACGATGCGGCGCCATGCGCGTTCCAGCGGATCACCTGACGACTCGAAGGCGCGCGCCAGTCGCAGCATCAGCACGGTGGCGGCTTCGCTTTCCAGCGCCAGGTCGGCCAGCACGTTGCGCATCAGCGGTTGCTCGGCCAGCCGCTTGCCGAACGCGCTGCGGTGACGCGCGTGATGCGCGGCCTGTGCGAAAGCCTGGCGCATCAGGCCGGCGCTGCCGATGACGCAGTCGAGCCGGGTGTAATTCGCCATTTCGATGATGGTCGGGATGCCACGGCCTTCCTCGCCGACCATGATGCCGTAGGCACCCTGGAACTCGACCTCGCTGCTGGAATTGGAGCGGTTGCCGAGCTTGTCTTTCAGCCGTTGCACCAGCACGGCATTCTTGCTGCCATCCGGCCGCCAGCGCGGCACGAAGAAGCAGGACAATCCGGCGTCGGTACGGGCCAGCACCAGGTGCGCGTCGCACATCGGCGCCGAGAAAAACCATTTGTGGCCGGTCAGCAGATAGTCGGCGCCGCGTCCTGTTCCAGCCGGCGCCCGGGCGACGGTGGAATTGGTGCGCACGTCGGAGCCGCCTTGTTTTTCGGTCATGCCCATGCCGACCATGATCGATTTCTTTTGTTCCAGCGGCAGGTCGCGCGGATCGTGCTCGCGCGAAAACAGTTTCGGCTCCAGCATCGAGAACAGCTTCGGTTCGTTGCGCAGGACTGGAATCGAGGCGAAGGTCATCGTGGTCGGGCACAGCGAGCCAGCCTCCACCTGCGCCTGCATGAAATAACCTGCCGCGCGCGCCACCTGTGCGCCGGCCTGCGGCTGCATCCATGGCAGAGCATGCAAGCCTTCTTGCCGCAGCAGGCCGAGCAGCCGATGCCAGCTCGGATGGAACTCCACGGCGTCGAGACGGTTGCCGACACGGTCGTGCGTGACCAGTTCGGGCAAGTGGCGGTTGGCCTGCTCGCCCAGTGCCAGCACTTCCTTGCTGCCCAATTCGGCGCCGAATCTGATAAGGTTTTCCTCGTTCCAATGTGCCTGGCCGCGCTGCACGCCCTCGCGCAATGCCTGGTCGCTGGTGTAAATATTGTAGTTTTCGAGTTCCGGAACCTGGTTCGTGACTTCGTGGGTCGGCCATTGCATGGCGGGTCTCCTTGTCTTGTCTGGCGTGGATTATTTTTCAAGTCTATCGCCTGGCGCCGGTTCGGGTGTTCGTCTTTTGCAGGAAGACAGGAAGTGGCTGATATCCCTTTAAAACCGCGCCGCAAGCCGGTGCAGTCGCGTTCCAGGGTGACGCAGAATGCGATTCTGGATGCCTTTGTTCGGCTTTTGCTGGAGCGCGGCTACGCCCGCTTGACGATCCGCGACATCGTGGCGATTGCCGGAGTGGGGTTGGGAACGCTGTATGAATATTTCCCGAATAAAAAATCGATCGCGGCCAACTGCATCCATCAGCGCTTCAAGTCCGTCGGCGACCTGATGCTCGCGTGCATCGAATCCGCGCGCGGCAAGCCTTTGGCGGAGATGGTGGATGCCTTGCTGGATACTGTCGTCGCCCTGCATACGGAGCGGACCGAGGAATGGTCGGCGCTGATTTTCCTGGAGCGCCAGATATCGGACGAGCAGGCTTATCGCGTGCTGTATCGTCATTTCGTCGGCATCTGGGGGCAGGCGATCCGCGCCTGCGCCGGACCGCCTCGCGACGAACTCGTGGAAGACGTGGCGTACGTATTGCATGCCGCTGTCTACGGGTTGCTGTACCAGACGCTGATGTGCCGGCCGCATGCCGTCGGCACGCCCGAGTTCCGGCGCCAGCTGGGAGAGCTGGTCCACGGCTATCTCGGCGGAGCGATGTAGGAACCTGTACCTCAGGAATTTGTCGTTTGCAACTTGCTGGCTATTCAAAGATCAAGCTGTAAGTTCGCCCGGGCTGTCAGGTAAAATGCGTCTTATAAATAACCTCTCGCGCCTTTATGTCTTACCAAGTCCTGGCCCGTAAATATCGCCCCAAGAGTTTCGACACGCTTGTCGGGCAAGAGCACGTCGTGCGGGCGCTGACGCATGCGCTGGAGCAAAAGCGGCTGCATCATGCCTACCTGTTCACCGGCACGCGCGGCGTCGGCAAGACCACGCTGTCGCGCATCCTGTCGAAATCGCTCAACTGTGAAACAGGCATTACCGCCAAGCCATGCGGCACTTGCGAGGCATGCACCGCGATCGATGCTGGCCGCTTCGTCGACTATATTGAAATGGATGCCGCGTCGAACCGCGGCGTCGACGAAATGGCGCAATTGCTGGAGCAGGCGATTTACGCGCCGTCCAATGCCCGTTTCAAGGTCTACATGATCGACGAAGTTCACATGCTGACCAACCATGCGTTCAATGCGATGCTCAAGACGCTTGAAGAGCCGCCCGAGCATGTGAAATTCATTCTCGCGACCACCGACCCGCAAAAGATACCGGTCACCGTGCTGTCGCGCTGCCTGCAGTTCAACCTGAAGCAGATGCCGCCCGGCCATATCGTCGGGCATCTGGAAAACATCCTCGGCCAGGAAAGCATCGAATTCGATGCGCCGGCGCTACGCCTCCTGGCGCAGGGAGCGCATGGTTCCATGCGGGACGCGCTGTCGCTGACCGACCAGGCCATCGCCTATGCCGCTGGCAAGGTGACGCTGGAAGCGGTGCAGGGCATGCTCGGCGCGCTCGACCAGTCCTACCTGATCCGCGTCCTCGATGCGCTGGCAGCCAAGGATGGCGCCGGATTGCTGGCAGTGGCAGATGAAATGGCAACGCGCAGCCTGTCGTACAACGCGGCATTGCAGGACCTCGGCACCTTGCTGCACCGGATCGCACTGGCGCAAACCGTGCCTGCAGCGGTTCCCGACGACGTGCCCGAGCGCGAGGATATCCTGCGCCTGGCGGGGTGTTTCGATGCCGAGGAAGTGCAGCTGTTTTACCAGATCGCGGTGCACGGGCGTAACGAACTGAGCCTGGCACCGGATGAATATGCCGGATTCTCGATGACCTTGCTGCGCATGCTGGCCTTTAGGCCGGGAATCGGCGCGGCGGAAGCGAAGCCGGCGGCGGCGCCTGCGTCGGCAGCTCCCGCGCCGGCCGTCGCCGGCGCGGTTGCCAGGTTAAGCGCCGCGCCCCAGGCGGCGACGGCAAGCGCGCCGGTGGCGCGGCCCGCCGGTGCGATGAGCCCGGCGCGCGCCGCGCTGGAAGCCGCGCGCAATGGCGGCAAGATGCCGCCTGCGGCGAGCATCGCGCCCAAGCCGCCGAGCGCGCCTCCGCCGTGGGAAGAGGAAATGCCACAGGCAAGGGAACGAGCCGTGCCCGAAGCGATGGAGGCGGAGGCTCAAAAAAAAACTGAACCGCCCGCCGACGCAGCCGCACTGAACGGTGCGGGCGCGGCGGTCGCGGTGACGGAAAGGCCGGTGCAAGCGGCGCCCGCGCCAAGGCAAAGGGCGCCCGATCCGACCCCGGTTCCCGCCCTGAACTGGGACGGCAACTGGCCGGCGCTGGCCGCGTCGCTGCCCTTGCGCGGCGTGGTGCAGCAGCTGGCGCAGCAAAGCGAACTGCTGCGCTGCGATGTGCAGGGAGAGGGCGCGCAATTCCAGTTGCGGATTCCGCTGGAAACGCTGCGTTCGGCCGGTGCCGTCGAGAAGCTGACGGCGGCGTTGAGCGAACATTTCGGCAAGCCGGTCCGGGTCGAGACTGAAATCGGCGCTGTCGAGCATACCGCCAATGCACAGGCGGTGGCCGAGCGCGAAGCGCGGCAGCGCCAGGCGGAAGAAAACCTGCAGCGCGACCCGTTCGTGCAGGCATTGGTGCGCGAATTCGGCGCAACCATCGTGCCGGGATCGATCCGGCCCGCTTAATCAACACATTCCCAACGAATTCACTAACGAACAGGAGTACGACCATGATGAAGGGCCAACTGGCAGGACTGATGAAGCAAGCCCAGGCGATGCAGGACAACATGAAGAAGATGCAGGAGCAGCTCGCCTCGATCGAAGTCGAAGGACAATCCGGCGCCGGCATGGTGAAGGTCGTGATGACCTGCAAGAACGACGTCAAGCGCGTGTCGATCGACCCGTCCCTGCTGGGCGACGACAAGGACATGCTGGAAGACTTGGTGGCCGCCGCCTTTAACGACGCGGTGCGCAAGGCGGAAGCGACTTCGCAGGAAAAAATGGCCGGCTTGACCGCCGGCATGCCGCTGCCGCCCGGCTTCAAGATGCCGTTCTGATGTTTTGGGCTGGGCGGCCCGGTGCCGGCCAGCCATAGCCACGACACCGATCAGTGAAATCACCCTCCAGCCTCGAATTCCTCGCCGAAGCATTGCGCCGCCTGCCCGGCGTCGGGCCCAAGTCCGCGCAGCGTATCGCCTATCACCTGATGCAGCACGACCGCGACGGCGCGGCCATGCTTGGCCGCGCGCTCACGCAGGCGGTGGAGAAGATCCGTCACTGCGCCAGGTGCAACACCTTCACCGAAAGCGAGGTCTGCGAAACCTGCCTCGACAGCGCGCGCGATGCGAGCCTGCTGTGCGTGGTGGAGACGCCGGCCGACCAGCTGATGATCGAGCAGACGCTGACCTACAAGGGACTGTATTTCGTACTGATGGGGCGCCTGTCGCCATTGGACGGCATCGGCCCGAAAGACATCCACCTCGAAAAGCTGATCGCGCGCGCCACCGACGGCGAGGTCGAGGAAGTTGTGCTGGCGACGAACTTCACCAATGAAGGCGAGGCCACCGCGCATTACATTAGCGAGACGCTCAAGGCGCGCGGCCTGAAGGTGAGCCGGCTGGCGCGCGGCGTGCCGGTCGGCGGCGAACTGGAATATGTCGACGCGGGCACCATCGCCCGCGCGATGCTGGACCGGCGATCGACATGACGGAAAAAAAATCCTCCGGTCCGCTGGCCGGCATCAAGGTACTGGAACTGGGCACGCTGATCGCGGGCCCGTTTTGTTCGCGCATGCTGGCCGAATTCGGCGCCGATGTAATCAAGATCGAGGCGCCCGACGGCGGCGACCCGATCCGGCAGTGGCGAGTGCTCAAGGACGGCACCTCGCTGTGGTGGTCGGTCCAGTCGCGCAACAAGAAGAGCGTCACGCTGAACATGAAAGACCCGCGCGGCCAGGATATCGCAAAGCGCCTGGCGCTGGACGCCGACATCGTCATTGAAAACTACCGCCCCGGTGTGCTGGAAAAATGGGGCGTCGGCTACGAAGACCTCAGGAAAATCAACCCCGCGACGATCATGGTGCGCCTGTCGGGCTACGGCCAGACCGGACCGATGAAGGACTTGCCGGGCTTCGGCGCGATCGGCGAATCGATGGGCGGCCTGCGCTACGTCTCCGGGCATCCGGACCGCCCGCCGGTACGCATCGGCATTTCCATCGGCGACTCGCTGGCCGCCTTGCATGGCGTGATCGGCGCGATGATGGCGCTGCGCCACCGCGATGTGACCGGCGGGCGCTGGAACGGCAAGACCGGCGCAGAATGCGTGGCGGGCCAGGGGCAGATGGTGGACGTGGCGTTGTACGAAGCCGTGTTCAACATGATGGAGTCGATGGTGCCGGAATACGACTATGCCGGCGTGGTGCGCGCACGCACCGGCGGCGCGCTGCCCGGCATCGTGCCGTCCAATACCTATACGACGAAAGAGGGCGAGAATATCGTCATCGCCGGCAACGGTGACGCGATCTTCAAGCGTCTGATGAGTGCGATCGGCCGCGACGACATGGCGAACGACCCGCAACTCGCGCGCAACGACGGCCGCGTGCCGCGCACGGAGGAAATCGACGGCGCAATCCAGGCCTGGTGCGACACGAAGCACATCGACGAGGCGCTGGCGATCCTGAAGGCGGCCGATGTCCCGGTCGGGAAAATCTATTCGGTGCGCGACATGATGAGCGATCCGCAGTTCCTGGCGCGGCGCATGATCGAGCAGCATGCGTTCAGTGACGGCACGCCGCTCAAGCTGCCGGCAATCACGCCCAAGTTGTCCGAGACGCCCGGCGAAACCCGATGGCTCGGCCCGGCGCTGGGCGAGCACAACGACGTAGTGCTGCGCGCGCTCGGATTCGACGACGCGCATATCGCGCAGCTGAAGAACGAGCGCGTCATTTAGGAGCCACGCATGAACAAGGATTTCTGGAAGCAGTTCGCGATTGCTCTGGCGCTGTTCCTGCTCGGGTATTTCACGCTCGGACGCGTGTTTGGCTAGAGCAAGGTGCCCGTCTATGAAAGGGGGGACTCTTAGGCCTGCGATGCTCGCCGCACCTCACGTACGGCTGCGCTTCTCTGCCTAACATGACCTCCCTTGCGCAGACAATCAATTCGCTCTGATAGGTGGCCGCGGTCAGGCGTTGCGCACGACTTCGCGCAGCGTCAGGACACCTTGCCGCAACTGCGCGGCCGGCACCGGCGCAAATCCCAGCACCAATCCCGATAGCGGCTTGCCGCCGCCAGGAGGCCCGGTGAAATGGCAGGTTTGCGACAGCGCGCGCACTTCTATTCCCTTTTGCAGCGCCGCATGCGCGATTGCGCGATCGTCAAGCGCATCGCGGAACGTGACGGCGAGGTGTAGCCCGGCGTCCGCCGGCCCGATTTCCAGCTCCTGCGCAAGATAGTCGTTCAGCGCGTCGAGCAGGGCCGCGCGCCGTTCGGCATGCACTTCCCTGGTGCGCCTGATATGGCGGCTGAAATGGCCCTCTGCGATGAAATCGGCCAGGACCATCTGCGGCACGGTGGGCGTGTGGCGGTCCATGATCGCCTTGCCATGCGCGAACGCCTCTGACAGTCCGGCGGGGAGCACCATATAGCCGAGCCGCAGGCCCGGAAACAGGATCTTCGACAATGTGCCGATGTAGATCACGCAGCCGGCCTGGTCCAGGCTTTGCAGCGACGCCACGGGCGGGCCGGTGTAGCGGTATTCGCTGTCGTAATCGTCCTCGATGACCCAGGCCTTGCTGGCCGCCGCCCATTCCAGCAGGGCGAGGCGGCGCGGCAGGCTCATCGTGACGCCCAGCGGAAGCTGGTGCGAGGGGGTGACGTATGCCAGTTTGGCGTCGGGAAAAGTCGCCGCTCCCGCTGCCACGCACAATCCATCCGTATCGACCGGCACCGGGCAGGCGCGCACGTCGGTCGCATGCAGCGCCGCTATCATGCCGCGGTAACCCGGTTCTTCCACCCACGCGGCATCGCCTGGCGCGAGCAGCATCGACGCCGCCAGGAACAGGCCTTGCTGCGATCCGGAGGTGATGACGATCTGCTCCGCCGTGCAACGCACGCCGCGCGAAGCGCTCACGTAGGCGGCAAGCGCGCGGCGCAGCGGCGGGTAGCCGGCCGGATCGTCGTAGCCGAGCTGGTACGACGGCCGGCGCCACCTGCGCGACTCCAGCCGCGCCCACAGATCGAACGGGAACACGTCCGTGGCCGGCATGCCCAGCCTGAAGGCGCGCGGTGCTCCGCTGGGCACGTTCAGGCGCACGCGCGCACCGGCAAAGCGCTGGCCGCGTGGCGACAGGGGGCGCAGCAACGGTGGCGGGGCGCCCGGAATCGGTTGCTCGGATTGTGCTGCGAGCGGCAAGCCGGCGCTGATGAACGTGCCTTTGCCGACGGCTCCTGTCAGGAAGCCTTCCGCCACGAGCAGCTCGTAGGCGTTGAGCACCGTCTGCCGCGACACTCCCGCGAGTGTCGATAGTTCGCGCGTGGGCGGTAGCTGCATGCCGGATTGCAGCTGGCCTGCGAGGACCGCCTGTTTGATTGCGGCGTAAAGCTGGCGAAACAGCGGCGTCGGCGCGGAGGAATCCAGCCTGAGGGTGGTCAGGAATTGGGCGACATACATCGGTCTTATCCGGTGTTTGCGGAATTGGTATTTGAAAAATACCATTTATTGGCACTTTGAGAAAGCCAATGCAATGGGTAATCTGTATCTTGATTCACAACGACAGGCAAGGACATGACGCACATCCGTTACGACGACAAGCGGCCCATCTCGCCGCAACAGCTGGCCGAGGTATTCGATGCATCCGGCATTGTCCGCCCGACCGACGACCTGCCGCGCCTGGCGCGCATGCTGGAACATGCCAATGTACTCATCACTGCCTGGGACGGCGATCGCCTGATCGGCGTGGCCCGGGCTCTGAGCGATTTCAGCTTCTGCTGTTACCTGTCCGACCTCGCGGTCGACAGGCAATACCAGTGCCGCGGAATCGGCCGCGAACTGATCAAGCGCGTGAGCGACGCCGTCGGCGCGCAGTCGATGCTGCTATTGCTGGCGGCGCCATCGGCGATGGAGTATTACCCGAAGGCCGGCTTCGAGGCGGTGCCGAACGGCTGGATCATCAAGCGGCAGGCCTGACTCCCGTCGCACCCGAGCAACCGCAGCCTTTTCCATTAACGACCATGTACCTGCCAAAACATTTCGAAGAAACCGACACGGAACAGCTGTACCGGCTGATGCGCGCGCATCCGCTCGGCACGCTGGTGACGCTCGACGCGGGCGGCTTGAACGCCAATCACATACCGTTCGAGATCGATCCCGGAGCTGGACGGTTCGGCACCTTGCGCGCCCACGTTGCGCGCAACAATCCGGTATGGCGCGACGCGTCGGCGGACCTTGAATCACTGGCCGTTTTCCAGGGGCCACAGGCGTATATCAGCCCGTCGCTGTATGCGACCAAGCAGGAAGGGGGAAAAGTGGTGCCGACTTATAACTTCATGGTGGTGCACGCCTACGGCCGGTTGCGTGCGGTCGACGATCCGGCATGGCTGCGCGCCCATCTCGCCAGGATGAGCGACAGCTTCGAGGCGGCGCGGCCGGAGCCGTGGAAGCTTTCGGACGCGCCGGACGATTTCATTGAAAAATTGCTGGCGGCGGTGGTCGGGATCGAAATCCCGATCGACAGGCTGATCGGCAAATGGAAGCTCAGCCAGAACCAGCCGCTTGCAAACCGTGTCAGCGTGGAGCAGGGCTTGCGGGCGGCCGGCGACGCCGGCTCGCTCGCGATGGCGGATGCGGTGGCGAACGCATCCCGGTAACGCCCTTCATTCAAGCCGGCGAGCGGCGGGCTGAATCTAGGACGAGCGTTCAGCGCAGGGCGGCGATCATCTTTTCCAGCTTGACCGCATCCGCGCAGAACAGGCGGATGCCTTCGGCCAGCTTTTCCGTTCCCATCGCGTCTTCATTGAGCATGAAGCGGAATGCCTTCTCGTCCAGGTCCAGCTTTTGCAGGTCCGAACCCTGCGCCTGCTGCGGGCTCAGCTTGCGGACCACGGGTGCATCGCTTTCCGAGAGTTTTTGCAGCAGTTCGGGGCTGATGGTCAGCAAATCGCAGCCGGCCAGTTCGGTGATCTGCGAGGTGTTGCGGAAGCTCGCGCCCATCACTTCGGTCTCGTAGCCGAACTTGCGGTAGTAGTCGTAGATGCGCTTGACAGATTGCACGCCCGGATCGTCCGCGCCGCTGTATTCCTGGCCGATCGATTTCTTGTACCAGTCGTAGATGCGGCCGACGAACGGGGAGATCAGCTGCACGCCGGCATCGGCACAGGCGATCGCCTGCGGCAGCGCAAACAGCAGCGTCATGTTGCAACGGATGCCTTCCCGCTCCAGCACTTGCGCGGCACGGATGCCTTCCCAGGTCGAGGCGATCTTGATCAGCACGCGCTCGCGGGGAATTCCCGCGGCTTCGTACAGCGCGATCAGCGCGCGGCCCTTGGCGATGGTGGCCTCGGTGTCGAACGACAGGCGCGCATCGGTCTCGGTCGAAACGCGCCCCGGAATGAGCTTGAGGATTTCCAGGCCGAAGGCCACCAACAGATGGTCGGTGATTTCGGCGATCGGTTTGCCGCCATGGTCGCGCACTGCCCGTTCGAGCAGCGGCTTGTATTCATCCTTTTGCACCGCCTTGAGAATCAGCGACGGATTGGTGGTCGCATCGCGTGGGGCGAAGGCTTTCATGGCCTGGAAGTCGCCGGTGTCAGCGACGATGGTGGTGTACTGTTTCAGTTGTTCGAGCTGGTTCATGGAATCTGGTTGCGAATGGCGCAGGAAGAGGGGAAAACGTAGATCATACCCAGATTGTCACTCGGAACAACGCTTAATTCTTGCTTGTTAGATATGCATCAGTCCGCGCTCCGTTACGCCTTGGGCGCGTGCCGGTAGTAGGCGTCGAATTGCAAGTCGTATTTTTGCAGCGCCTTTTGCGCGTTTTGCATCTTCTTGCGGAATTCCGGCCCGCGCTTTAAGGCCAGTCCGACGGCAAGAATGTCGATCACGACCAGGTGCGCCAGGCGCGCCGAGATCGGCGTGTACGGGTCGATATTGAAGCTCAGGTCGATCGGCACCAGTACCGTCGCCAGGTCGGCCAGCGGGGTGCCGCTGGGCGTGAGCGCGATCACGTCGGCGCCCGCCTTGCGCGCGAGTTGCACGCTGCGCAGCAGCGCCGTGCTGTTGCCGCGCTGCGAAATCGCCACCACCACGTCGCCTTTTTGCAGCAGCGAGGCAGAGATGCTGTGAATGTGCGGATCGGCGTAGGCGACGGTGGGCACGCCGGAGCGGAAGAACTTGTGCTGCGCGTCGGTGGCGACGATGCCCGACGATCCCTGTCCGTAAAACTCGATCTTGTTGGCGCGCGCCAGCAGTTCCAGCGCCTGTTCGATGGCGGCCGGCTTGAGGTTGTTGCGCAGGTCGAGCAGGGTATTGATGGAGCGGCTGCAGATCTTGTTGACCAGGTCCGACGCCAGGTCGCCCTGCGCCATCGATTCATCGGCCGGCGGCAAGGCCAGCGCCAGGCCCTGCGCCAGCTTGAGCTTGAATTCATGCCAGCCGTCGCAGCCGAGCGCGCGGCAAAAGCGCACCACGGTCGGTTCCGACACTTGCGCATTCTTGGCCAGCGCGGTGATGTTGCCGGACACCGCGAGGTCGGGGTTTTTCAAGACAACCATGGCAACTTTTTTCTCCGACTTGGAGAGGGTGTCGAGCTGGGTGCGGATCGAGTCAAGCAGCATTGAAAACCTGTTTTTTTATAATTCTTCCGGCAGCGATTCCTCGCGCCATTGCAAGCCGTCGCGCCCGATCAGGGCACTGGCCGCCGCCGGTCCCCAGGTGCCCGAGGTGTAGGGCATCGGCTCGATGCCTTCCTGTTCCCAGTAGTTGAGAATGGGCTCGACCCATTCCCACGCCGCTTCCAGTTCGTCGCTGCGCATGAACAGGGTGAGCTGGCCGCGCAAGACGTCCAGCAGCAGGCGCTCGTAGGCTTCCATGCGCGGCTGCTTGAATGTTTCGCGGAAATCCAGTTCCAGCTCGACCGGGCGCAGGCGCATGCCGTCGCCGGGCGTCTTCGCCATCAGGTTCAGCTGCAGGCCTTCGTCGGGCTGCAGGCGGATGATCAGGGAATTGGGCTGGAAGCTGCTGTTGGGCTGCGCAAAGATCGAGTGCGGGATCGACTTGAAACGCACCACGATCTCGGCTAGCTGGTCGGCCATGCGCTTGCCGGTGCGCAGGTAGAAGGGCACGCCGGCCCAGCGCCAGGTTTCGATCTCGGCCTTGACCGCGACAAAGGTCTCGGTGCGCGAGGCCGGGTTGGCGCCCGGTTCCTTGCGGTAGCCGGGCACGGCGACGCCGTCGACATAACCGGAGCGGTACTGGCCGCGCACCACGTTCTGCACCAGCATGTGCGGCGTGAAGCGCTTGAGCGAGCGCAGCACCTTCAGCTTTTCGTCGCGCACCGCGTCCGGCGTGGCCGCCACCGGCGGCTCCATGGCGACGATGCACAGCAGTTGCAGCAGGTGGTTCTGCAGCATGTCGCGCAAGGCGCCGGCGGTATCGTAATAGTCGAGGCGGTTGCCGACGCCCAGTTCTTCCGCGATCGTGATTTGCACATCGGAAATCCATTCGCGCCGCCACAAGGGTTCGAACAGCACGTTGCCGAAACGCAGTGCAAGCAGGTTCTGCACCGTTTCCTTGCCAAGGTAATGGTCGATGCGGAAGATCTGCGATTCGGAAAAGACGCGGCCGACTTCTTCGTTGATCTGTTTGGCGCTGTCCAGGTCGCGCCCCAGCGGCTTTTCCAGTACGACGCGCGAGTTGGACGTGGCCAGGCCACAGGCGGCGAGGTTATGGCAGACGGTGGCGAACAGGCTGGGCGGCGTGGCGAGGTAGAACACGCGGTTGATGCCGGTCGTGTCCGTGCGCATGGCGTCGACCAGTGCCCGGTAGGAATCCGGGTTCATCGCGTCGAGCGCGACGTAATTGATGCGTGCGCAGAACGCGTTCCACGCCGTTTCGCTGAAATTGCCGGACGCGATATGCGGCTTCGCGTTTTTCTCGACCTCAGCCAGGAATGCCTCGCGGCTCCATTCGTGCCGTCCGATACAGATGATGCGGGCAGTGGAGGGAATATCCTTGCAGCGCTCGCGGTTGTATAAGGCCGGCAACAGCTTGCGCATTGCGAGGTCGCCGCTGCCGCCAAACAGGGCCAGGTCAAAATCTGTAAGGGCCATGATGTGAGATTGATTTGGGTTAACAGAAGCCGACGATCAATGACTTTTTAGTTTAGGCGACTTTTGAACGTAGGCGAGCAGAAAGCGCGAATCCGCGCGATGACGCATCACGGCCTGTTCCAGGCGTCAGTGTCCCAGTGCTTCCCTGGCGCGCGCAATCAGCGCATTGGTCGAACTGTCGTGCGCTTTCGCATGCGTGTTGCCGGTCAATTCCGTTTCGATCGTTTTCGCCAGCACCTTGCCCAGTTCCACACCCCACTGGTCGAAGCTGTTGACGCCCCAAACGACGCCTTGCACGAAGGTCTTGTGCTCATACAACGCGATCAATGCGCCCAGCGTGGCTGGCGCCAGCGTGTCCATCAGGATGGTATTGCTGGGGTGATTGCCGGGGAAAGTCCTGTGCGGCAGCAAGGCATCGATTTCGGCTTCGGCGATCTGCTGGGCCCGCATTTCGGCCCGTACTTCTTCCGTAGTTTTGCCGCGCATAAATGCTTCCGATTGAGCAAAGCAATTTGCCAGCAGCACGGTATGATGGCCGGGCAGGTCGTGTGCCGGTTTCAGCGCTGCGATGAAATCGACCGGCACCATCGTCGTTCCCTGGTGCAGCAGCTGGAAATAGGCGTGCTGGCCGTTGGTGCCGACATCGCCCCAGATGACCGGGCAGGTGGAATAATCCACGGCGGCGCCGTCGATCGTCACGCACTTGCCGTTGCTTTCCATTTCGAGTTGCTGCAGGTAAGCGGGGAACTGGCTCAGGTCCTGATGGTAGGGCGCGATCGACAGCGACGTGCTGCCGAACAAATTGCGGTACCAGATGCCGGTCATCGCCAGCAGCACGGGCATGTTGCGTTCCAGCGGCGCGCTGCGGAAGTGCTGGTCCATGGCATGGCCGCCACCGAGGAATTCGGCGAAGCCGTCGAACCCGATGGCCAGCGCGACCGGCAACCCGATCGCCGACCACACCGAGTAACGCCCGCCGACCCAGTCCCAGAACGGGAACATGTTTTCCGGATCGATGCCGAAATCCCTGACCGCTTTCGTGTTGGTCGAAACCGCGACAAAATGCTTCGGCAATGCCGCTTCGCCGGCGCGGGCGAGGAACCATTCGCGCGCCGACTGCGCGTTGAGCATCGTTTCGCGCGTGGTAAACGTCTTGGAGGCGACGATGAATAGCGTGGTGTCCGGATTGACCTTCGCCAATACCGCGTCCAGGTCATGGCCGTCCACATTGGCCACGAAGTGCATGGTCAGGCGCGGGTGGATGAAGGGGCGCAACGCGCGGCAAACCATCTCCGGTCCGAGGTCGGAACCGCCGATGCCGATGTTGACGATGTCGGTGATCGCCTTGCCGGTATGGCCAGTCCAGGCGCCGGAGCGCACGCGCTCGCTGAATGCCTGGATATGATCGAGCACCGCATGAACCTCTTGCACCACATTCTGTCCATCTACCATCAGAATGCTGTTGCGCGGCATGCGCAGCGCAACGTGCAGGACGGCGCGATGTTCGGTGACATTGATTTTTTCGCCGGCGAACATGGCCGCGCGCCGTTCTTCCACGCCGCGCTCATGCGCCAGCCGCGTGAGCAGTTGCACCGTCGTTGCGTTCAGCCGGTTCTTCGAGTAATCCAGCAGCAGGCCCGCCGCTTCGATGGAGAAACGGTCGAAGCGGTCCTCTTCCCGCGAAAACAGGGCGCGCATATGCCATTCCCTGGCTTCGGCGTAATGCGCGGCAAGAGCCTGGAAGGCTGGGGTATTGATCAGCGATGAGGTCGGCGATGACGAGTGCATGGCGGGCGATCGGAGAATTCGATTTGTTTAACTATACATCAGGTTTAAGTAAATTCACTACAATTTATTTGCATCTTTGAACACGTTTTGCGCTTGCTCAGGAGCTTGCATTCCGGTTGTGCTCCGATTCTCTCCCGGCAGATATTTCAGCGGATTTTCTGAGCGAGAGTGCAGAAATGGCGCGCAGAAAAACGTAGTTCTGGATCGGCAATTAAAATGTAGTAAAATTTCAAAAATAATTCTTCCGCAGGAATGCTTCCATGGCTCTTCATCCTGTTCTGAAGGCGGTCACCGAGCAGATCGCCGCGCGCAGCCGCCCCTATCGCAACGCCTATCTGGCGCGCCTGGATGCGGCACGCGGCAACACCGTGCATCGCGCCGCACTGGCCTGCACCAATCTCGCCCACGGCTTCGCGGCCTTCCCCGCCAACGACAAGCTCAAGCTCAAGCAGTTGCACAACCCTTCGGTGGCGATCGTGTCGGCATACAACGATATGCTGTCCGCGCACCAGCCCTTCGAGCACTTTCCTCCGATTATCAAGGACGCCGTGCGCGAGGCGGGGGGCGTGGCGCAGTTCGCCGGCGGCACGCCCGCCATGTGCGATGGTGTCACGCAAGGCCAGCCGGGCATGGAATTGTCCCTGTTCTCGCGCGACACGATTGCGATGGCGACAGCGGTGGCTTTGTCGCACAACATGTTCGATGCGGCGGTCTACCTCGGCATCTGCGACAAGATCGTGCCGGGGCTGCTGATCGGCGCCTTGCATTTCGGCCACCTGCCGGCGGTGTTCGTTCCGGGCGGCCCGATGACGACCGGGATTTCCAATTCCGAAAAGGCGCGGGTGCGCCAGTTGTATGCGCAAGGTAAAGTGGGCCGCGACGAGCTGCTGGAGTCGGAATCGCAGTCCTATCATGGCCCGGGAACCTGCACCTTTTACGGTACCGCCAACAGCAACCAGATGCTGATGGAAGTCATGGGCCTGCACTTGCCGGGTGCGGCCTTCGTGCCGCCCAATACCCCGCTGCGCAAGGCCCTGACCGCCGCCGCCGGCAAGCGCGCGGTGGAAATCAGCGCGCAAGGCAAGTCGTACATCCCGGTCGGCCGGGTGGTCGACGAGAAGTCGATCGTCAATGCGGTGGTGGCGCTGCTGGCGACGGGAGGTTCCACCAACCACACGCTGCACTGGATCGCGGTGGCCAAGGCGGCCGGCATCGTGATCGACTGGAACGACTTCGACAAGCTGTCCGCGGTCGTGCCGCTGCTGGCGCGCATCTATCCGAACGGAGAAGCCGACGTCAATTATTTCCAGGCGGCCGGCGGTCCGCCGTTCGTGATCCGCGAACTGCTGGATGCCGGCTTGCTGCACGACGATGTGACGACCGTCATGGGACAAGGCTTGCGCGCGCACTGCGCCGAACCGTTCCTGGAGGGCGAGACGCTGGTTTGGCGGCCGGCGCCGGACGCCAGCGGCGATCTCGGCGTGTTGCGGCCCGCGAAGGAACCGTTTTCCGCCGATGGCGGGCTGCGACTGGTGTCCGGCAACCTGGGGCGGGCCATCATCAAGGTCTCCGCCGTCAAGCCGCAGCACCGCGTGGTGGAAGCCCCGGCGCTGGTGTTCGATTCGCAGGAAGCGCTGATGGACGCGTACAAGGCGGGCAAGCTCGACCGCGACTTCGTGGCGGTGGTGCGCTTCCAGGGGCCGCGCGCCAACGGCATGCCGGAACTGCATGCGCTCACGCCCGCGCTCACCAACCTGCAGGACGCCGGGCGGCATGTCGCGCTGGTGACAGATGGCCGCATGTCCGGCGCGTCGGGCAAGGTGCCGGCCGCCATCCACGTGTCGCCGGAAGTGCTGGCCGGCGGACCGCTGGGGCGCGTGCGCGACGGCGACCTGATCCGGCTCGATGCCGACGCCGGCGTGCTGCAGGCGCTGGTGCCGGATACGGAATGGAACACGCGCACCATCGCCACGGCGAACCTGTCGGCCAGTCATGTCGGCATGGGACGCGAGTTGTTTGCCACCTTCCGCCATGCGGTGAGCGAGGCAGAGCAGGGCGCCGCGACATTCGGCCTGCCGCCGCCATTGCACATGCCGGAGGAAACGGACAACTGCCTGGCCGTGCCGCAATCCGAGGCTTACTCGGATGAAGATTTCCTGTTCTCCCGTCCGATGGAAAGAAAACCATGACACTTCTTGAAATCATGAGCGCCTCGCCGGTGATTCCGGTGATCGCAATCGACGCCATCGAACATGCAGTCCCCCTTGCCAAGGCGCTGGTCGAGGGCGGCATCCGGGTGCTGGAAGTGACCTTGCGCACCGAGCATGGCTTGGCGGCGATCCGGGCCATGGCCGAGCAGGTGCCGGGCGCGATCGTCGGCGTGGGAACCCTGACCCGGCCGGAAGAGTTCGCCGCCGCGCGCGACGCGGGCGCGGTGTTCGGCGTGTCGCCGGGGCTGACGCCGCGCATGATCGAGGCGGCGCAAGCGAGCGGCTTACCCCTGCTGCCGGGCGTGATGACGCCGTCCGAGGTGATGATGGCGCGCGAGGCGGGATTCCGGCAGCTGAAGCTGTTTCCGGCGGTTCCGGCAGGCGGTGTCGGAATGCTCAACGCCATCGCGGGGCCGCTGCCGGACGTGATGTTTTGCCCGACCGGCGGCATTTCACAGGAAACGGCAGCGCAATTCCTTGCATGCAAGAACGTCGCCTGCGTTGGCGGATCGTGGCTGACGCCGAAGGAAGCAATCCGGAACGGCGACTGGAAACAGATTACCGCGCTGGCATCGGCGGCCAGCAAGCTGCGCTGAAATAGTTTCCCTACGCTGCCCGCAACGAATCCACGATCTTCATCCGCCCGGCGCGCAGCGCCGGCAAAAAGCCGCCGACAAAACCCATCAGCAGCGCGAAGAGCAGCGACTTGATCACGATGGCCGGGTTGAGCGTGAAGCCGAATGCCAGCTCGGAAAACGACTGGAAGTTCACCGTCGAGAACGAGAGAAACTGCATGAAGGACGCGAAGAACAGCCCCGCCGCGCCACCGATCAGCGCCAGCAGCAGCGACTCCGCCAGGAACGCCGCCAGGATGCTGCGCCGCCGGAAGCCGAGCGCGCGCAGCGTGCCGATTTCCGCCACCCGGTTGGCGACCGACGCATACATCGTGATCATCGCGCCGATCATGGCGCCGATCGAAAAGATGATCGACAAGGTCATGCCGAGGATGCTGATGAAGGTGGACAGCGCCTTCGACTGGTCGGCGTAGAAGGACTGCTCGCGCTTGGCTTCCAGCGTCAGGCGCTGGTCGCCCTCGATGTCCTTCTTGAAGGCGTCGAATTCCCTGCTGTCGTTCAGGCGCACGATCACCGAGGAATACACCGGCCGGCGGAACGCCTGCATCAGCTGGTCGGCGTCGCCCCAGATTTCCGAATCGAAGCCGCTGTTGCCGGCATCGAAGGTGCCGACCACGGTCCAGTCGCGCTGGCCGAAGCGCAGCGTCTCGCCGACGGCGGTTCCGGAGAAGCGCTTGGCGATGCCGCTGCCGGTGATGATTTCCGACGATCCGGGACGGAACATGCGACCGGCCGACAGGCGGATCTGCGGGCGCAGCGCCAGCCCGAGCTTGCCTACGCCGCGGATCACCACGTTGGCCGGCTTGTCGGTGCCGCGCTTGTTGAGCGCGATCAGCACTACCGTTTCCTTCGACACCAGCGGCTCGCCGTCGGCGCCCAGTGCGATCGATGGATGGCTGGCCGCGATGGTCGCCTGGTCGCGGTAGACGCCGCTCTGCACCTCGGTTTCGGAAGCGCGCCGGATCAGCACCACGTTGTCGTATTCGCCGGTCGTCACCAGCGTTTTCCTCAAGCCCTCGTCGAGCATCAGCACTGTGGCGAACACGAATACCACCAGTGCCAGGCCGGATGCGGTCAGTGCCGTGGTCAGGCGCCGGGTCCAGAGGTTGCGCGCGATGTAGCTGAGAGGGAGCTTCATCCGATGCTCCGCAGGCCGTCGACGATGTTGACGCGGGTCGAACGCAGGGTCGGTGCGATGGCCGCGACGATGCCGACCGTGAGCGCGGCCAGGAACTGCAGCAGCAGTGTGCGCGGCGCGATCTCGAACACCGGGAACAGCGTGCCCATCTTCGCGCTGAACGCGTGCGCGACCGGGAACAGCAGGGCGATGCCGAGCGTGGCGCCGAACAGCGCGATCAGCAGCGATTCGCCGAAAATCAGCTGCGCCAGGAAACCCGGGCCGAAGCCGAGCGCCTTGAGCGTCGCGTACTCGGCCAGCCGCTCGCGCGCGCTCATCGCCATGGTGTTGGCCATCACCGCCATGATGATGACGATCACCACGAACGACACCACGCGGATCGCCACCACGATCGCTTCCGACATCGACACGAAGCCGAGCTGGAAAGCCTTTTCGGTTTCGGTCAGCGTCTCCGCCAGCGAGTTCTTGAACTGGGTGTCGATGGCGCGCGATACCGAGGCGGCGTTATCCGCATTGGCAATGCGCACCACGTAGAAGCCGACCTGGTTGGCGCGCGGCTTGGCGGTCTTGAGCATCGTCTCGTTGAGGTAGTCCCAGTGGAAAAAGAATTGCGAGGTATCGGTGGTCGCATTCTTTCCCTCGTAAATCCCGCGCACCACGAATTCCCACTGGCCGGGGAAGATGGTGCCCTTGAGCGGGATGACGTCGCCGATCTTGAAGCCATATTGTGCCGCGAGCTTCTTGCCGACCACGCAACCCTTGCGGTCGCGCTCGAATGCCGCGCGCTGGTCGTCGTTCAACACGAATTCCGGATACAGGTCGAGATAGCTGCGCGTGGAAATCGCGAATTGCGGAAAGAAATTTTTCGGTTCCTGGTAGATGCCGCCGAACCAGTTGCCGTAGGCGACGCCGTTTACGCCGTCGATGCCGCGTATCCGGGCCTCGTACGACAGCGGCAGCGGAAAGACCAGGGAAATCGCGTTGCGCGTGACGAGCCGGGTATTCGACGCCGCATTCGCGCCGGCATACCAGGCGCCGACCACCGTCTGCAGCAGGCCGAAGGCGAGCGTCGCCACCACCAGGCCGAGCACCGTCAGGGCAGTGCGCAGCTTGTGCCGCATCGCGTTCTTCAGGATCAGCTTGAGCGTCTGCATGGTCAGGCCGCGGCCGGCATCAGTTCGCCCTTGTCGAGCCGCACGATGGAGCGCGCCCGCTCCGCCGCATGCGCATCGTGCGTCACCATGACGATAGTCTTGCCCAGTTCCTGGTTCAGGCGGTTCAGCAGGTCGAGTACGTCGGCGGCGGCGTGGCGGTCCAGGTCGCCGGTCGGCTCGTCGGCCACGATCAGCGTCGGATCGGTGACGATGGCGCGCGCGATGGCGACGCGCTGCTGCTGCCCGCCCGACAGCTCGGACGGATAGTGGTCCATGCGGTCGGACAGGTTGACCATGGCGAGCGTGAGCTCGGCGCGCTCGCGCCGCTCGCGGCGCGACAGCCCGGTCAGCAGCAGCGGCAGTTCGACGTTTTCGAGCGCGGTCAGCACCGGCATCAGGTTGTAGAACTGGAAGATGAAGCCGACGTTGGCGGCGCGCCAGTCGGCCAGCTCGCCTTCGGACAGTTGCGTGATGTCGAGACCGTCGACGAGCAGGATGCCGCCGTCGGGTTTGTCGATGCCGGCGATCAGGTTGAGCAGCGTGCTCTTGCCGGAACCGCTCGGGCCCATCAGCGCGGTGAAATCGCCGGCGTTGATGGCGAGCGTGATATCGGTCAGCACCGGCACGATCTGGTCGCCGCGCCGGTAGGATTTCGCCAGGTGCCGGATGTCGACCAGCGGCGTCATTTCTTCGCCGGCGCGACCGTACCGCCGTCCTTCAGTTTGTCGTCCGGGTTGAGCACCACCTTGTCGCCGGCGGCAATGCCGCTCACCTCCAGCAGCTCGCCGATCTTGCGGCCGACCTGCACACCGGCCTGCCGCGCCTTGTCGTCCTTCACCACGAACACGACCTTGCGGCCGTCGCGCTGGACGACTGCGCCGGCCGGCACCGCCGTGACCGGCTTCCTGTCCTGCGGCGGCACCGGCTGCGACAGGAAGGCGATCTTCGCGCTCATATCGGGCAGCACGCGCGGGTCGCGCTCGACGAAGCGCACCTTGACCAGCAGCGTGGCCTTGGAGCGGTCGACGGTCGGCACCATGCGCGACACCACGCCGGCCAGGCGCAGGTCGGGAAAGGCATCGAGCTGTATCTCGGCCGCCTGGCCGACGCTGATCTTGGAGAGATTGGATTCGGACACGTCGGCTTCCACTTCCAGCGTGTCCATGTCGGCGATGGTCACGACCGCGCCCTTGCTGTCTGTGGCGGAGGAGAAGGGCGTGATGTTGTCGCCGACGTTGGCGTTCTTGGTCAGAACCACGCCGTCGAACGGTGCGCGGATCATGGTCTGGTCGAACGCTACCTGGGCTGCCTGGCGATTGGCCTCGGCGGCGGCGATGGCTGCGCGCAGGCCGCTGATCGCCGCCTGCGCCTTGTTGTAGCGGGCCTGCGCCGCGTCGTGCGTGGCCGCCGAGATGTACTTCTGCTGCAACAGCTCCTGCGAGCGCCGGTACGCCTGCCCGGCGTCGCGCAGCTCCGCCATGCCCTGTTCCAGGTTGGCGCGCGCGACCTGGATGTTGGCATCGGCCTGCCTGAGCGCGGCCGACACGTCCCTGTTTTCCAGGCGCGCTACCAGTTCATCCTTCTTCACGGGGCTGCCTTCGAGCACGCCCAGCCATTCCAGCCGGCCGGTCGCCTTCGATGAGAGCGCGGCCTTGCGCTGCGCCACCACGTAGCCGGTGGCGTTGAGCAGGGTGTAATTCTGCGATGGGTAGGCCGTGGCGACTGTTACCGTTTCCACGCTGACGGGACCGCGCAGGCGGGCGGCGACGGCGAGCGCGACGCCGATGGCCACAATGGCTGCAATGGCGATGCGGCTCCAGCGCCTGCGCGGGCCCCTCGGATGGCCGCCGGACGGCGTCGCGCTACGGTCGATCTTCAGTCGGGAAAGGTCGGGGGAATCCAATTCGTGTCCTTGATGGGCTTGATTTGCGAGGGCGAGGGCTCGGCGGTGCCGGCCTGAGGAGCCAGCATGTCGAAATTATAATGCCCGATGGCGGCGCCATAACCGCTGCTCTGATGGGCGGGCGGCTCCCCGCATCACGCTACAAGCCGTTACATTTCAACTGGGCACGCTGGTCAGCCGCCTTGGCCTGTTTGCGTTAATCACGATAAGCAAGACGAACCGGTCTCGGCATCGACATGCGAGAATGAAACGTTGCCCGGGTATCGAAAAGGTGCCTGATCTCAGGAAAGAATAATGTACAGAATTATCTGGTCTGGAACACGTCGTCTGTCCTGCTTGACGCTCGTCCTGGCGGCGATTGCAGGCTGCGCTTCCCGGGCGCCGCAAGTTTCGCAAAGAATCAACATGGGCAATGCGGATGCCGGAGCCGTACTCAACCGCGTTACGTGGGGCGGCACCAGCTCTGCCTATCGCCAGGTCAAAGCCATCGGTATCGATCAATATATCGAGCAGCAACTCCATCCCGGCGACGACCGGCTGCCGCCCTCGGTTCAGGCGCAGATCGGCAGCCTGACGATTTCGCAGCGCCCCGTGGATCAGCTGGTGCTTGAACTCGAGGAGCGCCGCAAACAACTCGACAGTATCGCCAACGACGACGACAGGAGCTCCGCGCGCCAGGCATACCAGGAAGAATTGAACCGGCTGGCGAAAGAGGCGGCGACGCGCTCCTTGCTGCGGGATCTCTATTCCCGCAACCAGTTGCGCGAACAGATGACATGGTTCTGGATGAATCACTTCAGCATTCACCAGGGCAAGCACAACCTCCGGGCCATGGTGGGAGACTATGAAGAGCATGCCATTCGGCCGCATGCGTTGGGAAAGTTCCGCGAACTTCTCCAGGCCACCGTCCGTCATCCCGCGATGCTGCGTTACCTCGACAACGAACATAACGCGGCCAATCACATCAACGAGAATTATGCGCGCGAGCTGATGGAGTTGCACACGCTGGGCGTGGACGGCGGCTACACGCAAAAGGATGTGCAGGAACTGGCGCGCATTCTCACCGGCGTCGGCGTCAATCTCGGCAGCGGCACCCCCAAGGTGCGGCGCGAGCTGCAGGGCCAGTACGTGCGCCGCGGTTTGTTCGAATTCAATCCCAACCGGCACGACTATGGCGACAAGGTCTTGCTCGGCCAGGTGGTGCATGGGCGCGGGTTGGCGGAAATCGACGAAGCGATCGACCGCCTCAGCCGGCATCCGGCCACCGCGCGCTTCATCAGCCGCAAGATCGCCAGTTTCTTCGTTGGCGATCAGCCGCCAGCCGCGCTGGTGCAGCGGATGTCGGACACCTTCCTGCGTACCGACGGCGACATCGCCGCGACGTTGGCGGCATTATTCGCGGCGCCGGAATTCCGGCAATCGCTCGGCCGCGAATTCAAGGACCCGGTTCATTATGTCGTCTCGGCCGTGCGGCTGGCATATGACGAAAAGCCGATTCTTAACGCAGCGCCGATGATCGGATGGCTGCACCGGATGGGCGAGCCGCTGTACGGCCGGCAGACGCCGGACGGATATCCGCTGGCCGCCGCAGCGTGGGACAGTTCGGGCCAGATGGCCACCCGCTTTGAAATCGGCAAGGCGATCGGCTCGGGCAGCGCCGGCCTGTTCAAGGCGGAAGGGGCGCAAGACCGCCCCGCGTTCCCCCAGCTCGCCAATCCCTACTTCTACGAAGCGCTGCAAAAGACGCTCGGCGCGCCGACCTTGCAGGCGCTCGCGCAGGCGACGTCGCCGCAGGAATGGAATACCTTCCTGCTGTCCGCGCCGGAATTCATGTACCGTTAAATAATCTGCGAGGGCCAGGAATGCGACGCCGCGAATTACTGAAATGGATGGGGGCATTGCCGCTTGCGTCGGTCTCGGGACGCCTGCTGGCCGCGCCGGCGGCGCCGGCCAAGCTCCTGGTGGTCTTCCTGCGGGGCGGCTACGATGCCGCGAGCCTGCTGGTGCCGACGGCGAGCGATTTTTACTATGAATCACGCCCCAGCATCGCTATTGCCCGGCCCTCGAACGATCTCCATTCCGCGATCGCCCTGTCCGGGGACTGGGGCTTGCATCCGGCGCTGCGGGAATCGATTTTTTCTCTTTACATGCAGGGGCAGGCGGCCTTCATTCCGTTCGCCGGAACCGATGACCTGTCGCGCAGCCATTTTGAAACACAAGACAGCATCGAGCTCGGGCAGGGGAGCGCAAGCCATCGCGATTTCCGCTCCGGCTTCCTGAATCGCCTGGCCGGCGTGCTGACCGGTTCGATGCCCGTATCCTTCACCGACCAGCTGCCGCTGGTGTTCCAGGGGGAGGTCCAGGTGCCGAACACGGCTTTGCGCCATATCGGCAAGCCGGCGCTCGACGCTCGTCAGAGCGACGTCATCGCGTCAATGTACAAGAACACGCCCATCGGCCGCCAGGTGGACGAGGGATTTGCCATGCGTAATGAAGTCGCGCGGCAGATGGCCGGCGAAATGGACGCCGCGAACCGGAGCGCGATCAGCGCGAAAGGATTCGAAGCCGAGGCGCGCCGCGTCGCGCGCCTGATGCGCGACAAATACAACATCGGTTTCGTCGACGTCGGCGGATGGGACACGCACGTGGGCCAGGGAGGAGCCAGCGGTTACCTTGCCGGCCGTTTCGATGAACTGGGACGAGGATTGCTGGCTCTGGCACAGGAAATGGGGCCGGATTGGCGCAACACCGTTGTGGTGGTCATGTCCGAATTCGGCCGCACGTTCCGTGAAAACGGGAATCGCGGTACCGATCACGGACACGGCTCGGTCTTCTGGGTGCTGGGCGGCTCGGTACGCGGCGGAACCGTCGCCGGCGAGCAGATCCGGGTGAATGCCGCGTCGCTGTTTCAGAACCGCGATTACCCGGTGTTGAATGAATACCGAGCCGTGCTTGCCGGTCTGTTCGAGCGCATGTACGGCCTCGCTCTCACTCAGCTCGGCAGGGTTTTTCCCGGCGTGCGGCCCAGGCAGCTCGATCTGGTGTAGCGGGCGTTGATATTCAGGATTGACGCGATGATTTCCCTGCAACGGCGCGGCGATATGCCTTCATTTTTTCCTCCGCCAGCAATGCGTTATATCGTTTCGTGACGTGATAAATCTGCCAGGCGGTGCCAATGAAGGCGGCGACAAAGGCCAGGCATATGCCCGACACGAAGCCGAACGCCATGGCAGTCAAGTCGCCTCCCGGTCCGCTAAAAGCCGCGGGGCCACCTACAACGAATGTCTTTCCTAGCGCTATTGCAAGCGCGCCGTCGGGATACCGGGCGATCCATAGACCGAGCGCCAAGCCGACAATGATCGACGCGCCCAGAATGAAGGCGGCGACACGCACGACACTGCGCTTCGATGGGAAGAGGGAAGAAAAATCAATCTGGTCGTCGTTGTGCATGCAATTCCGATCTGCGGGTTGCGTTGAAATTCACTCAATTGAGGGCAAGGGCGCCGCCAAACCGCGAGCGATTGTCGCACAGGATAATCATGGCGGAAACCGTCCGCAAGGGCGCGAACATGGAACGGCTGGCGGAATTTGGCGATTTGGCGCACGAGCGAAGAATGCCAGGTGGTGCGCGGGGCGAAATATCAAAAAGCGCAAATAAAAATGCCGTTCAGCATAGCTGAACGGCATTGCCGCTGAAGCGGGACAGGCTTTTTTTGCCGGGCCAATAAATGGCAGCCCGGAATTTGCAGTCGTTAGCGGAAGTACATCGTCTGCATGTTGCGGCGATACGCGTCAGGCGATTCGATCCACAGCCAGCTGTAGGTAAGGCTGGTTCCGTTCGGCAGCGCCGGCAGTGTAAGGCTCGTGCTGACGGTACCGTCCGTTTTCGGAATGACGGTATTTTCAAGGTCGCGCGAGGAATCAACCGGGTTGGTATTTTGCAACAGGTTCACCCAGGCGGATTTCGATGCATTGACGTTGCTCGCCGCAAACGACAACGTCCCGCTCGTGAAGTTCGCGAATGCGCTGACCGTGTCTGCCGAGATGACCGGGAAGGCGGTGCTTGCTTTGGCCTCGGCCAGCGTCATTGGGCGGCGATGGATCTTGAGGCCATAGGTGCCGTCGGTGGTGCCGAACTGGAAGTTGACCTTTGCATTGCTGCTGTCATACGCGGTGAAGGTGTAGATCGAGTCGTCCGGGATCGCCGCGATAGCGCTGTCGGAGACTGCCGGCGTCGTGTTGGCGCAATCGGACGACATGATGTAATTCGTTTGACCCGACTGGTTGAGCCAGCGCCCGCCCACCGTGGGCTGAGTGTAGCGCAGGCCGCCGGACGGCAAGCCAGGGCCCGTGACGAGAATATGGTCGATGGGGGTTCCGGCAACGCTATTGTTGACGGCGTTGAGATCCTCGATATTGAAATTGAGCCCGACGTTGACGCAGGAAGATGTGGAGCTCGTCGCGGAGTTCACTTTGGATGCGCTGGCGAATGCTTCCAGTGCGAGTACGCGCTGGTTGCCGTGCAGGCGCCATACGCCGTCGTTCCCCTTGAGCACTTTCCAGTTCTGCAGGCGGGCCAGTTCGATGCCGTCCTTGGTCTTGACCGTGAACGAGATGCGCGCAATGATTTTCGACGAGTTGCTGTAGTCGATCTGATGAATGTCGATGTCGGTGAACGAACCGCCAACCAGCTTGGATTCGGTGCTGACCCAGCCCAGGAATGCAGTTTTGTCCTCGTCGTCGTTGAGGAAGCCGGTGGTAAGCAGAGGAGTCAGATCGGATACGGATGGCAATCCGGTCGCAAACTTGGCTGAAAAATCGCTCAACGCTTTCTTCACAAGGTCAGTATCGGCTGCGCCAGTCCCGACGTTGTCCGCGCTAAGCGTGGCCGGCGCAGTTTCGGCTGCAGCCTTGACCGCCAGATCGTCGGTGATGGTGATCGAGTTGACCAGGGTGGAAATGGTGGCGATGTTGGTATTCGGATCGACCGAGACCTGAATCGTATCGAGCGCCTTGTCCAGCTTGTCCGCCAGCGGAGTGAACGGAGTGCGCAGCAGGTCCACGGCCGCATCCACGCCCAGCGCGGTCAGAATCGGCAGCAGCTTTTCCTTCAGCTTGCTCACTTCAGCATCGATCGCGGTCTTGGTCGCGGCGGTGGCATTGCTGCTTTCCGTGAACTTGTCAAAGTAGTTTTGCGCAATCTGGCCGGCGATGTTGGCGACGACCAGGTCGGTCAGCTGGGTAATGTTGATCTTGCCGTCGGTGTCTGCTGCGGTAGCAATGGAATGCACGGTATAGGTCTGGCCGTTGGCCGTGCCCGAGGCGCGGAACACGAACGGCGCGGTCATGCCGGTCACGTCGACCGAATAGGAGCCGTTGGTGCCGATCTGCACGGTTTTCGTGGCACCGAGCGCATCCTTGACCGTCACCGTGCCGACCAGCGGCGCGCCGACGGCGGCGCTGCCGGAAATGGTGTGGGAAGTCGAAGTCGTATTCGTATCGGACGAGCCGCCGCAAGCCGCCAGTGCGCCCGCAATCGCGCTGGCAATCACCAAACCTTTCAGTCTCATCGTGCCCCGTGCTTTCATGATGTATCTCCCTGTCTGAAGAATATTTCGCTGGACTAATAATGTTATTAGGAAAAACCTGCGGGAATCCTAATTGATTAAAGTCAAATCCGCCATCACCCAAACGGGTGATGGACGGGAGGTGGAGGCTTAAGCGGGGTATTAATGCAGGTCGGCGCGTTCCGCCAGAAAGTACGCCGGGCTGGCCAGCAGCAGCGACACCAGTTCGGTCTGGCGGTTGGTGCCGGTCTTGGCAAAGACGCTTCTGAGCTGGGTCTTCAGGGTGTTGAGAGACACGGCGCGCTCGCGCGCGATATCGTCGAGCGTTCGGCCGCTGCACAGGGCTACCGCCAGGCCGGCTTCGGCGTCGGTCAGGCTGAACAGCTTGCGCACCCGGTCCGCGGTCAGGCTGGGTGCGTCGTCGGGATCGAACACGAACACCAGGGCGGCGCCGTGCGCCTGTCCCGCGCCGATCCGCAGCGGCGCCACCATCAGCATCAGGGGCAGGCGATCCGGCCGCGGCAGCAGCACGACTTCGTTCAGGGGCGCCGCGTCGCCGCGGCTGGCCTGGATCGCGCTGGCGATCTCGTAATTGAGCTTGCGGCTGGCTTCCACATTGCTGGCCACCAGGTGGCCGTCTTCCAGCCGCAGCAGGCTGCTTTCCGCCAGCAGCGCCCGGGCGCGCCGGTTGAGGTGGGCGGCGCGGCTATGCTCGTCGAAGAACAGCGCCGGCATCGCCAGCAGGTCCAGCCCGCCTGCCAGGACATCCTGGCCCAGTTGCAGATCGGCGAAGCGTTCCCGCATCTGGAGCGCGCGCTGCATGTGCGGCATGAGCAGGTCCAGCGTGTCTACCTCGGTGCGCGTGAACGCGGGATGCGCCGGGGAGCGTTGCAGGATGATTTGCGTGCACCAGGCGCCTTCGCGCAGCACGATCGCGCCGGCCGCGTAGGCCACGCCCTGCGGCTCCAGCCATTCACGGAAAAAGCGGCTGTGCGGGATGCGCTCGGGATGCGCGATGTCGAGGTTGCTTGCATAGAAGTGCGCGACAGGGGAGGCGACGATGTGTTGCGCCAGCATGTCTTCCTGCGCATAGTCGAGCGCGTATCGCTCTACCCAGTCAGGCGTGATGCCGCTCAGCCAGAGCCCTTTGACCTCGTGCGTTTCGGCATGGTGGACGATCAGCGTGACCGCCTTGAGGCCGAAGGATTCGACCAGCCCCTCGATGAAAGCCTGGAAGCCGTTCGCCGCCGTCACGCCGTCGTACAGACTGGCGAGCAACGGATCGATCGCGGCATGCAACTGGATTGATGCACCGGTATTCATACCTGCCTCCTGTCATGGAAGAGCCCGGCATCGGAGCCGGGGAGACGGCCTACACCTTGGCGGCCTGTTCGTCGTTGTAGACCGCCACGCCATTGCGTCCGGAACGCTTGGCCTGGTACAGCGCGCGGTCGGCCGCATGGATCAGGCTGCCGCTGTTGGCCAGGAGATCCGGGGCCATCGTGCTCACTCCGAGGCTCACGGTCACCCGCGTGGCGGTGCCCGAATGGCCATGTTCGAGCTCCAGCGCCTCGATTTCGGCGCGCATTGTCTCGGCCAGTTGCAGCGCGCCGTCGCAGCCCGTATCCGGCAGGATCACTGCGAACTCCTCGCCGCCATAACGCGCCAGCAGGTCGCGCGAACGGTTCAGCACCGCGCCGAGGGCGCCCGCGATGCGCACCAGGCATTCATCGCCGCGCTGGTGGCCGTAATTGTCGTTGTAATCCTTGAAGTAGTCGACATCGATCATGATCAGCGACAGCGGCAGTCCGGTGCGCTTGGCGCGGCGGAATTCGTCTTCCAGGTGCAGGTCGAAGTGCCGGCGGTTGGCGATGCCGGTCAGGCCGTCGACCAGCGTCTGCGATTCCAGCTCGACGGCCATTTCGCGCAGCTTGCGTTCGCGCGACACGGCCGTACTGACGTCGGTGATCTGCACCATGCAATGGCGCGGCAGCCCGGCAACCTCCAGCGGCATCACATGGATCGCCTGCTGCAGCCGCGTGCCGCTTGCCGCATCGGCCGGCCCGGCAAAGAGCGGGAAGGGAGCCTTGTTCAGGCTCTGGGAAATCAGCGACGCGAAGTTATTGCGCAGCGCCTCGCGGATCGCGATGTGGGTGCGGCCGTCCGCCATGTCGGGAAATACTTCCCCAAACGGCTTGCCGAGCACCGATGATGCGGGCAGGTGCGAGTGCTGCTCGATCCAGCGATTCCACAACACCACGCGCTGCTCGCCGTCGAACACGATGATGCCGGTGCGGACGGCCGCCAGGACGCTGGTGAAAAGCTGCAGCCGGGTTTCCGGGGACGTGGTCGACATGTTCATCCCATCAGCCTGGCGAGATAGTCATCGATGTACTGCTGCAGGTCGTGCAAGGCCGGCAGGTCGAGCAGGAAGGCGACATAGCCGTGGATCTGATGCTTCTCGATATTGAAGTCGATCTTCAGCGTCAGCACCACTCCGTCCCATTCCTTGCCGGAGACGGCGAGGATGTTGTCGCCGGTGCCGACGTGGTAAAGCGGAAGCGAACCGCGCAGCTCCTTGCCGGATGCATTGGCGAACGCGCCCATGCAGCAGTTCAGGATGATGTTGCCGATTTCGCTCATCGCCTCCTGCTCCATTTCCGACAGCTCTTCCATGGACAGGCACTGGCCCACCATCAGACGCACGATCTCCAGGCTTTTCTCCTCAGGGAACATGAGGAAGGCCTCGGTGTTGAAGGCACCTTCGAAATGCTGGGTGATGGCGCAGATGCGGCGGCCCTCGCGGCTGCCCAGGGTTTTCGCGACTTCGGCCCGGCTCAGGAACGCGATCATCGGCACCGACATCGTGACTTCTTCGTTCACGATGCGGCTCATGGCCGCGGCGGCCTGTCCGACGCCGAGATTGAAGATTTCAAGCAGGGCGTCGTGCTGAAGTTCGCTGAGCTGGAACATGGCTAGTTCCCGAGAGTGGCGATGATCTGGTCGATGCGGACTTCGGTGATCGGCTTTTCGGCAAACCCGATGCCGAGCGCGGCGGCGCGCTCGCGGATCGCGTCCTGCACATTGGCCGTCAGCAGCGTGATGCGCGCCGTCGGGCATTTTTCACGGATTTTTTCGACCGCAGCCAGCCCGCCCATGCCGGGCATGTTGAGGTCGAGCAGGACCAGGTCGGGGGTTACGGTCTGCAGCTTGTCGATCGCTTCTTCGCCGCTGGCGGCTTCCGCGATGGTCCAGTCAGGATGCTTTTGCAGGATGAATTGCCGCGACAGCATGCGCGAAACACGGCTGTCGTCTACTACGAGGACTGTTGTCATTTTTGTAATGTTTGTGAATCAAACATATCTTAGAAATACTTTGAAGTAAGTCTACCTTCGAATGGTACCCGCGGTTCGTCTCTGCGCGAAAAAAACTGCCGCCGCTAGCGGCTGCGCTTAAAATAGGCGCATTCTTTTCTTTGCAAAACACCATGACTCAAGACGAACTGAAACAGGCGGTGGCGTGCGCCGCGATCGAATACGTGCCGCAAGGTGAAATCATCGGCGTGGGGACCGGTTCCACCGCCAATTTCTTCATCGATGAACTGGGCAAGATCAAGGACCGCATCAAGGGCGCGGTCGCGTCGTCCGAAGCCACCGCGCAGCGACTCAGGTCGCACGGCATCCCGGTGTTCGATCTCAACGACGTCGAACGCCTGTCGGTGTATATCGACGGCGCCGACGAAATCACGCCGCAGGGCGCGATGATCAAGGGCGGCGGCGCGGCGCTCACGCGCGAGAAGATCGTCGCGTCAGTGTCCGACCGGTTCGTCTGCATCGCCGATGGCTCCAAGCTGGTCGGCGTGCTCGGCGCCTTCCCGCTGCCGGTCGAGGTGATCCCGATGGCGCAGGCTGCGCTGGCCCGCAAGCTGGCTGCTCTCGGCTGCGAGGCGCGCCTGCGCGTGAAAGATGGCCAGCCGCTGATCACCGATAACGGCTGCATGATCCTCGACCTGATCGGCCTGAAGATCGACCGTCCGGCCGAGATGGAGGCGCTGATCAACAACATGGTCGGCGTCGTGACGGTCGGCTTGTTCGCGCAGCGCGGCGCGGATGTCGCGCTGCTGGGGACGGCGGAAGGCGTGAAGAAGATGACGTTCTGATCCGCGCCCAGTAGCATCAGCCGGCAAGAGGGCAGGTGTTGAGCCTGCCCTTGCCTTTTATGCTTGCCGAGGTTGCTCGCTTTCCGCTTTCGGAACCGGGTGGCGCTGGCGATATTTCTCCAGCGCGCTGATTCCGCTTGCGAGGGTGGGGTGCAGCAATACTCCTCTTGGCGTGCTGTCGAGTCCGACCACGCCGGAGCCTCCCGCCCACAGCACCGTGTCAGGGGCGCAGAGTGAGCGCAATTCCCTCAATATCGGTGGAATTTTCTTTTTAGGGAAGGCGGAGCTGAACGACAACGCGATGATATCGGCGTTGTACGCCTTTACGGCCCCGACAATCTCCGGCAGAGGCATTTGCGCCCCCAGCGAAATGCACGTTGCTCCTTCGAGCGACATCACCGTTTCAGCCATCAGAAGGCCGAGCGTGTGCAGTTCTCCGGTTACCGTCGTCAAAAGAATGCGCGGCGCGCCGTCGGTAGGCCGGACGCCGGTTAGCACATTCCGCACCAACGTCTGCACGGTCTCCGTGTAGAGATGTTCATCCTTTACCGAAATGCGGCCGTCTGCCCAGGCGCCGCCGACCTCCTCGTTCATCTCGGACATGACATCGATGATGAAATTGCGCAGCCCCAGTTGCGCGAGGGTTGATTGCAGCTTGTTGCGCAGCAGTTCGGGGTCGCGCGAACGAAGCCATTCGACGATGTTTTCAGTGAAAAGCGATTTCGCCGTCACCGTGCTTTCCGGCGTTCTCTGCGTCAGAAGCAACGCCAGGCCCGCCTCGTCGAGCGGTACGACCTGTCCCGGGCGCATGCCGACATCAAGTAACCGCTTGATGACCTTCAGGCGACTGGCTTGCTCAGCCGAATAGAGCCGAACGCCGGCGCCATCCCTTTCGGGCACGGGAAATCCGTAACGCTCCTCCCACTTTCGCAACACTTCCTTGGCAATGCCAGTGTCTTCCGAAACAGCCGAAATCGAGAGATGTTCTTTTTTCATAAGTTGATTTGTCTTAGACAAATCCATGATATCATTTTTCTGAACAGCAATTAAGTTTGCTTCAGGTTCGGCAAGAATCCGATCAAATCCATGCCTGCCGCAGTCGTGATCGCGCATGTTACGACTAATTTCCTAACAAAGGAGCTATGACATGATCTTCGCAAACTTGAAAATTGGTGCGCGTCTTGGCGCCGGTTTTTCAGTGGTGCTGCTTTTGTTGATTGCCACCGCCGCACTTGGCCTGAGCCGTCTGGCACAGGTGCAGCAACGCATGGAAGAGATCACCGGTGTCAACGATGAGGAGCGCGACTTGGTGGCCGAGATGCGCGTTACGGTAGATGACAGAATGATTGCCTTGCGCAACCTCGCATTGTTGAAGGATGCGGAAGACATGAAGCCCGAGGTGGAACGCATCAAGCTGCAGGCAGAGCGGTATGCGCGGGCCGAAAAAAAGCTCACCGGGATGTTTTCCGATCGTTCCGGCACCACGGAAAGGCAAAAAGCGCTGTTGAGCGCAATCGCGGCCGAAAACGCCGCCGCCGCTCCCGTGATGGCCAAGGCGGTCGACCTGGGACTGGCCAATAACGCGGAGGAAGCGACAAGAGTGCTGATCAAGGAATTGCGTCCGGTGCAGAGGCGCTGGATTAATGCATTGAGCGAGCTGGCGACGGCCGAGGAAAAGCTCAACCTGCAAGCCGTGGCCGACTCGCAGGCCGCCTATGTGAACGCCCGCACGCTGATGCTGGGGATAAGCGCGCTGGCCGTTCTGGCCGGCGCAGTCATTGCGTGGAGTATCACCAGGAGCATCACGCGCCCGATCAACGAGGCGGTAAAGGTGGCGCAGACGGTCGCCGGCGGCGACCTGGGCAACCGCATTGAGATTCGCTCTACCGACGAAACCGGCCAGCTGCTTCAGGCACTGAAAGAGATGAATGACAGCCTGGTGCGCATCGTGGGACGTGTACGCAGCGGCACCGATACCATCGCGACGGCGTCGGCGCAAATCGCAAACGGAAACCTGGACCTGTCGTCGCGCACCGAAGAGCAGGCAAGCTCGCTGGAGGAAACGGCGTCGTCCCTGGAGGAATTGACTTCCACCGTCAAGCAAAACGCAGACAATGCGCGGCAGGCTAACCATTTGGCGAGATCGGCCTCTGACGTTGCCAGGGAGGGGGGCGCCGTGGTGTCGCAAGTGGTCGATACGATGGGCGCGATCAACGAATCGGCAAAGAAGATCGTCGACATTATTGCCGTGATCGACGGCATCGCTTTCCAGACCAATATCCTGGCCTTGAATGCCGCGGTGGAAGCCGCACGTGCCGGCGAGCAGGGGCGCGGCTTCGCCGTGGTCGCGTCCGAGGTTCGCTCGCTGGCCCAGCGTTCCGCCAGCGCCGCCAAGGAGATCAAGGTCCTGATCGGTGACTCGGTGGAAAAGGTCGACGCCGGCAGCAAGCTGGTGGACCATGCCGGCAAGACCATGCAGGAGATTGTGGGCAGCATCCAGCGCGTCACGGACATCATGCAAGAGATTGCCGCAGCCAGCCAGGAACAAACCAGCGGCATCGATCAAATCAATCAGGCAATCGCGCAGCTCGACGACGTGACGCAGCAGAATGCTTCGCTGGTGGAGCAAGCCGCCGCTGCCGCGCAAAGCCTGCAGGACCAGGCGCGCGATCTGACGCAGGTGGTCAGCGCATTCCAGTTGGGCGATCTTGCAGGGAGCCGGAAAGCAGAACCTGCAGGCGCGCCCGCGCTAACGCGGCAACCGGGGAAAATCGCGCACGAACCCGCAGGGCGCATGGTCCGAGCCGGCCAGCTTGCAGGCGCAGGAGCCGGTTGGGAGGAGTTTTAGCGATCCGGCGCCCGCGAGCGCGCGGATCGCTGTTGAAGGAACGGCAGGGGCGTGGCGCGTTGGACATCGAAGCGCACTGGACAACCACGCTGCGGTCGGTCAGCGGTAGCACCCGATCCAGGGATTTTTCCTGCATCGCCTTGATGACATCGACGAGGAGAACTGTCATGTACGCACGCACAATCATCGATCTTGACGAGGTCGACAACGAGCCTCGCAGGTCCGGTTGCAGGGGCTGCAACAACGGGGTGAAGCTGGACTTCGACTTCGAATACGCATTTCAGCCGATCGTCGATCTCGCCACGCGCACCGTCTTTGCGCATGAAGCCCTGGTGCGCGGGCCTAACGGCGAATCTGCGCGGTCCGTACTGGCCCGGGTCAACGACACGAACCGCTACCAGTTCGATCAGGCTTGCCGCGTCAAGGCTGTTTCGACGGCGGCACACCTTGGGATGGATACGTTTTTATCCATCAATTTTCTGCCGAACGCCGTGTACCAGCCGGAGGCATGCATACGAAGCACGCTGCGCGCCGCGCGCGAATACGGCTTTCCGGCGGAGCGCATCATCTTCGAAGTGACCGAAGACGAGCGGGTGGTCGATCGGGCGCACTTGCTGAACATATTCCAGAAATACAGCAGCCTTGGATTCAAGACTGCCATCGACGATTTCGGCGCCGGTTACGCGGGATTGAATCTGCTGAGCGAGTTTCAGCCAACGATACTGAAGCTCGATATGGATTTGGTGCGGAACATCGATGCAATGCCCGCGCGACAAGCCATCGTGCAAGGCCTGGTATACATGAGCCGTCTGCTCGGCAGCCGCGTGATTGCCGAAGGCGTCGAAACAAGGAGAGAAAGGGATTATCTGGCGAGCATAGGCATCGACCTGATGCAGGGTTATTATTTTTGCAGGCCTGCGTTCAAGGCGCTCGGCGAGGTTGATCCCCATGCCTGGGATTAGTCGCCAATTCCCTTCGGCCCGACAACCTGGGGCATCGCATTCGGGTCTCGCCAGAAAAAAAGCCCGTTGAATCGCTTCAACGGGCTTTTTTAGAGGCGATGCGTCTTATTCCGTCGGCGGCACGTAGCCGGCGGCCTGGTCGGCGCCTTCGCCGAAGAAGTGGCGTTCCATCTGCGTGGCCAGGTACTTGCGCGCGCGCGCGTCGGCCAGGTTCAGGCGGTTTTCGTTGACCAGCATGGTCTGGTGCTTGAGCCAGCCGGCCCAGGCTTCCTTCGACACGTTTTCGTAGATGCGCTTGCCGAGTTCGCCCGGGTACGGCGGAAAATCCAGACCTTCGGCTTCCTTGTTCAGTTTGATGCAGTGGACCGTACGGGCCATGTTCTACTCCTTGTGCGTTCAAAAATGTTCTGCCATGTCGGAACCGGCATGATGCGCCGTTTCGTTCAAAGCTGTTTGATTAAAACCAGCGATTTTCGTTGCCAGTTATACATGTGCTGCCGGTCTTTCGGCAAATCGTCGACCGTCGCGTGCATGAAACCGCGCTTGAGGAACCAGTGCGCGGTACGTGTCGTTAGCACGAACAGCTTTTTGAAGCCGGCGGCGCGCGCGCGGTTTTCCATGTGTCGCAGGATCCGCTCGCCGTCGCCCTGGCTTTGCACTTCCGGGTTGACGGTCAGGCACGCCATTTCGGCCATCTTTTCGGCCGGGAACGGATACAGCGCGGCACAGCCGAAGATCACGCCGTCGTGCTCGATGACGGAGAAATAATCGATTTCGCGCTCGATCAGCTCGCGTCCGCGCTTGACGAGCGTACCATCGGCTTCCAGCGGCTCGATCAATTTGAGGATGCCGCCGACGTCTTCAATGGTCGCTTCGCGCAGCGTTTCCAGGTTTTCGGTGCTGACCATGGTGCCGACGCCGTCGTGGGTGAAGATTTCCAGCAGCGCAGAGCCATCCATTTCGAACGGCACGATATGCACCCGCGGCACGCCGCCGCGCGAAGCCTTCACGCAGGCTTGCAGGTAGAACGCCGTATCGGCCGGCAACTGGCCGGTCTTTAGCAGCGCATTGGCTTGCGCGGCAGTCAGTTCGCGCACGTCGCGGCCTTCCGCATCCGCCATCAGCGGCGTCTCGCTCACAAAAATCAGCTTGTCGGCATGCAAGGCGGTCGCGGCGGCGACCGCCACGTCTTCCATCGTCAGGTTGAATGCCTCGCCGGTCGGCGAAAAACCGAGCGGCGACAGCAGCACCAGCGCGCCGGCACTTAAGATCGGATGAATGGTCTCATAGGCAATCTTGCGCGCGACGCCAGTGAATTCCAGGTCGACGCCGTCGATTACGCCGAGCGGGCGCGCAGTCACGAAGTTGCCTGAAATGATACGGATTGCCGCATGTGCCATGGGGGTATTCGGCAAGCCCTGGCTGAACGCGGCTTCGATATCCAGGCGCAATTCGCCAGCCGCCTCTTTCACGCATTCCATGGCCGCCGCATCGGTGATGCGCAGGCCATTGTGGTAGTGCGCCTTCAGGTTGCGCAGCGCGAGTTGCTCTTCCACCTGGGGACGGGAACCGTGCACGATCACGACCTTGATGCCGAGTGCGTGCAATAGCGACAAGTCCTGCGCTAGCACCGGCAGCGCGCCAGCCATCACCAATTCGCCGGGAAAGGCGACGACAAAGGTCTTGCCGCGAAAAGCGTGAATGTACGGCGCAACCGAGCGCAGCCATTGAACGAATTGAATTGGATTTTCCATGATGCGCATTATATACAGAGCGACCCGCGGCAGCCGCGCCGGCAATGCTTCCCGTACATTTTTTCGCCCGCATCCGTTGCGTTCTCGCTCTGTATAATTCGCCCCGATATGTCTGAACTAGAACAAGCCAGAAAAACTCCGTCCAAGCCGCGCCAGCCGCAGGCAAAGCAAACCGTGCCTGCCGTGCGCAATCCCTTGCCGCCGATTACCTTTCCCGAAGAATTGCCGGTCTCGGGCCGGCGCCGGGAAATTGCCGACGCGTTGCGCAAGCACCAAGTCATCATCGTCAGCGGCGAAACCGGCTCCGGAAAAACCACGCAGCTACCCAAGATCTGCCTCGAACTGGGACGCGGCCAGTCCGGCCTGATAGGCCACACGCAGCCGCGCCGCATTGCCGCGTCGTCAACCGCCAAGCGCATCGCGCAGGAACTCGGCTCGCCGCTGGGCGAACACGTCGGCTTCAAGGTGCGCTTCACCGACACGCTGTCTGCCGGCGCGTCGGTCAAGCTGATGACCGACGGTATCCTGCTGGCGGAAACGCAGACCGACCCGCTGCTGAAACAATACGACACCATCATCATCGACGAGGCGCATGAGCGCAGCCTCAATATCGATTTCCTGCTCGGCTACCTCAAGCAGCTGCTGCCGCGTCGGCCCGATCTGAAGATCATCATTACCTCGGCCACCATCGATGCCGAGCGTTTTGCGCGGCATTTCGGCCAACCCGAGCGTCCCGCGCCGGTGATCGAAGTCTCGGGGCGCCTGTATCCGGTGGAAGTCCGGTACCGGCCGGTGGAATCGAACGACAAAACCGAAGGCAAGCCTTCCTCGCAGAAGGAACAGCGCGACCTGATAGACGCGGTGGTCGACGCGGTTGACGAACTGGCGCGCATCGGCCCTGGCGACGTGCTGGTGTTCCTGCCGGGCGAACGCGAAATCCGCGATGCGGCCGAAGCCTTGCGCAAGCATCATCCGCCCCACGTGGAAATCCTGCCGCTGTTCGCCCGACTGTCGGTGCAGGAGCAGGAGCGCGTGTTCAAGCCGTCCAACGCGCGCCGCATCGTGCTGGCCACCAATGTCGCCGAAACCTCGCTGACGGTGCCCGGCATCCGTTACGTGGTCGATACCGGCCTGGCTCGGGTGAAGCGTTACAGCTATCGCAACAAGGTCGAGCAGCTGCAGATCGAACCCGTCGCGCAATCGGCCGCCAATCAGCGCGCCGGCCGCTGCGGCCGCGTTGCTGCCGGCGTCTGCATCCGACTGTACGATGAGAAGGATTACCAGCAGCGGCCGAAATTCACCGATCCGGAAATCCTGCGTTCGTCGCTGGCGGCCGTCATCCTGCGCATGAAATCGCTGCGCCTGACCGATGTCGAGACCTTTCCGTTCATCGAGCCGCCGCTGGGCCGCGCCATTGCCGATGGCTACCAGCTGCTGCAGGAGCTCGGCGCCACCGACGACGACAACCAGTTGACCCAGCTCGGCCGCCAGCTGGCGAAGCTGCCGCTCGACCCGCGCGTGGGACGCATGATCCTGGCCGGGCGCGACAACGCGGCATTGACCGAGATGCTGGTCATCGCGTCGGCGCTGTCGGTGCAGGACCCGCGCGACCGCCCGATGGAGGCGCAGGATGCCGCCGATAACGCGCATAAAAAATTCGCGGACGAGAAATCGGAATTCCTGAGCTACCTGAAGATCTGGAAGTGGTTCGAGGATGCGGTCGAGCACAAGAAATCCAACAAGCAGCTGATGGAGTCCTGCCGCGCCAATTTCCTGTCGCAGCTGCGCCTGCGCGAATGGCGCGACGTGCATTCGCAATTGCTGACGCTGGTGCGCGAGCAGGGCTGGCGCCTGAACGAGGCGCCGGCCACCTACGAACAGCTGCATACGGCGCTGCTGACGGGACTGCTCGGCAATGTCGGCTACAAGATGGAAGACGAGCCGCAGTACCTCGGCGCGCGCGGCATCAAGTTCCATATCTGGCCGGGCTCGTCGCTGGCGAAGAAGGCCGGGCGCTGGATCATGGCGGCCGAGCTGGTGGAGACATCGCGCCTGTACGCGCGCTGCATCGCGCAGATCCAGCCGGAGTGGCTGGAGCGCGTCGGGGGGCATCTGCTGAAGAAATCCTGGGGCGATCCGCGCTGGGAAAAGCGTACCGCGCAAGTATCCGCCTTCGAGCGCGCGACGCTCTATGGATTGGTGGTCTATAGCCAGCGGCGTATCAATTTCGGCGCGATCAATCCGAAGGAAGCGCGCGACATCTTCATCCGCAGCGCACTGGTGGGCGGCGACTATGAGACGCGGGCGCCTTTCCTCGCACACAACCAAAAGCTTGTGCGCGAGATCGAAAGCCTCGAACACAAGTCGCGCCGGCTCGACGTGCTGGTCGATGAGGAGCTGATCGCGGCGTTCTACGACAAGCTGGTCCCGCAGGATGTCTACAACGGCGCAGCGTTCGAGAAGTGGCTCAAGGATGCGACGGCAAAGAATCCGAAACTGCTGCACCTGAACCGTGACGACCTGATGCGGCACGAGGCGGCGGGCGTGACCACCGACCTGTTTCCGAAGAAGATGGCGGTGGCCGGCGTCGACATGGCGCTGACCTATCACTTCGAGCCGGGCAGCGCGCGCGACGGCGTCACGCTCACCATTCCGCTGTACGCGCTGAACCAGGTGTCGGCCGAGCGCTGCGAATGGCTGGTGCCGGGCATGCTAAAGGAAAAGGTGCACATGCTGCTCAAGTCGCTGCCGCAGAAATTGCGCCGCCATTGCGTTCCATTGCCAGACTACGCGGCCGGCTTCTGCGAGCGGGCCGAATTCGGCAAGGGCGACCTGATCGACGCCGTCATAGCCGACGTGCGCGAGCAGACCGGCGTGACGGTAAAGACCGCCGACTTCAAGCTGGAGACCCTGCCGGCGCACCACTTCATGAATTTCAAGATTGTCGACGAACACGGGCGACAACTGGAGATGGGGCGCAATTTGCCCGCCCTGCAGGCCGAGTTCGGCGGGCAGGCGCGGGAGAAATTTCAACAGCTGGCTGAAAAGACGGTGGCTGCGCCCGCTGAAACCGGCTCCGCCGGCTCCAGGCGCGACGGCTCTCAGCCGTCGGCATCGGGCGCGGCGCACAGCGCCGGCGCGCATCAGAACCTCACCACCTGGTCCTTCGGAGAGCTTCCGGAACTGCTCGAAATCCAGCAGGGCAAGCAGACGTTGATCGGCTTTCCGGCGCTGGTGGACAAGGCCACGCATTGCGACCTCGAAGTGTTCGACGACCCGGCGGAAGCGGCGCGCGTGCACCGCATCGGCCTGCGCCGCCTGTTCGCATTGCAGTTGAAGGAACAGCTCAAGTACTTGGAAAAGAACGTTCCAGGCCTGCAGCAGATGGGCATGCAATTCATGTCGCTCGGCACGCAGGAAGAGTTGCGCGATCAGATCATCCAGGCAGGACTGGAGCGCGCCTGCCTGCAGGAGCCGCTGCCGAAGAATGCGGATGAGTTCAACCGGCGCAAGGAGGAAGGCAAGTCGCGCCTGGGCCTGCTGGTCAATGAAATCGCGCGCCTTGCATCGCAAATCCTGGCCGAGTACTACACGCTGCCGAAAAAGCTGCAAGGCGTGAAATCGCATGCGCAGAGCGCGGTGGACATGCAGTCGCAGCTGCAGGTGCTGGTCGGCAAGCGCTTCATCGCCGAGAACGACTATGCGCAGCTCGCGCACTTTCCGCGTTATCTGAAGGCGATCGGCGTTCGCCTCGACAAGCTGCGTGCCGATCCCGCGCGCGACCAGCGCCTGATGGCCGAATGGGCGCAGGTGGCGATGCCGTGGCAGCGCGCGCAGAAAGGACAGAAGAGCAGCGATCCGAAAATGCAGGAATTCCGCTGGCTGCTGGAAGAGCTGCGGGTGTCGCTGTTCGCGCAGGAGCTGCGCACGCCGATGCCGGTATCGGTCAAGCGCCTGCAAAAGGTATGGGAATCGATGCAGCGTTGACTTGAGGGCGATAGACGGCGCCAGGGAGGACATGGCATGGTAATGCCCCATGATCCTCGCGGAAATGAGCGCAGTAAAGAACGGCATCATGCTCCCTTTCGCAGCGTGCGTTGCCCATGCTAAATCCGCCTCCACCCTGCCGGCGATCACTCCTGCGGCACTGGCTGACGCGCGCCGTTTGAATGACCTGCTTGCCTGCGCAAGGACAGAAGGGCAGGCCGCAACCCTTGATATTATTCAATTGACAATGTTTGACCGCCGATATAGTGGATTTTTGTAAAACCTGATCCACGGGAGGGGTAATGCAAAAATCGTCGGTGGTCTGGCACGGGGAAAGCGGTGCGGCGGCGCGCTCGGGAGCGCTGCGATGAGACACGTCATCATCGGCAACGGGCCGGCGGGCGTAATCGCGGCCGAAACCCTTCGCAAGCACGCACCGTCGGACGATATCCTCCTGATCGGCGACGAGCCGCAGCCGCCTTACTCACGCATGTCGATTCCGCAGCTGTTGAGCGGGCAGCTGCATGAAGCCGGCACCTACCTGCGTCGCGAAAAGGATTATTTCTCGCGCCTGCGCATCGCGCAGAAAACCGGGCGCGCCGATCATGTCAGCGGCAGGACGCGCACCGTGAAGATGGACGACGGCAGCGCCATCGAGTTTGACCGGCTCCTGATCGCGACCGGCGCATCGCCGCGAGCACCGGCGATTCCCGGCATCGAACTCCCCGGCGTGCACGCATGCTGGACGCTCGACGATGCGCGCGCCATCATGCAGCTGGCCAAGCCGAGGTCGCGCGTGGTGCTGATCGGTGCCGGCTTCATCGGGTGCATCGTCATGGAAGCGCTGGCGGCGCGTGGCGTCCACCTGGCCGTTGTCGAGAAACGCGACCGCATGCTACCCAACATGATGGGCCGGGCCGCCGGCGAGATGGTCGGGCTGTGGTGCGAGAGAAAAGGCATCAGGGTGTACACCTCGGCACGCGTGACTGGTATCGGCTGCACGCATGACAGCACGTCGCCGCGCAGCGTGCGCCTGTCCAATGGTGAGCAGCTGCAGGCGGACTTGATCGTTTATTCGGTCGGTAGCGAACCGAACATCGGATTCCTCAAGGGCTGCGGCATCAAGTGCCTGCGGGGCGTGGTGGTCGATGCATCGATGCAGACCAGCATGCCGGGCGTCTATGCGGCCGGCGATTGCGCGGAAACCTTCGATCCTGAAACGGGCCGCAGCATCATCTCCGGAGTGCAGCCCAATGCCGCCGACCAGGCCTACTGCGCCGCGCTGAACATGGCTGGAAAGCATGCCTTCCAGCGCAGCGCGCGGCAGATCGACGTACTCGACACGATGGGCCTGATCTCGTCGTCGTTCGGCCAGTGGCAGGGCGTGCGCGGCGGGCAGTGGGTCGAATTTTCAGACAGTTGCAACTTCCGGTATTTGCGCCTCGAATTCAGGCGCGACGTGCTTATCGGCTGCAATGCCATCGGCCTGACCGAGCATTCCGGCATCCTGCGCGCATTGATCCGCCAGCAGGTGCGGCTCGGGGAATGGAAGGATAAATTGCTGCACAATCCGCTGGCGCTGAAGGAAGCGTACAGCGAATGCGTGCAGCAGCAATACACGCGGCAGGCATCGGCCTTTTATGTGCCACGCGCTTATCATGCCGGGGCGGCGGCGCATCTCGCCTGAATGGATCGCGCGGCGCGCATTCCCGATGCCGGGAATGCGGCCGGCAAAATAGCCGTTCCAAATAGTGGTCCGGGCGGTGTTTTCGCGTAAAATCGCGGGAATTCGCGCGAGCGGAAGAAGCGCGTGCCAGGCGCCTTTCCGCTTATGCGATCAGTCCATCCATCCCACCGCAAACATAATGAGCATTAAATCCGATAAATGGATCCGCCGCATGGCGCAGGAACACGGCATGATCGAGCCGTTCGAATCCGGCCAGGTGCGCCACGTCGACGGCCACAAGATCGTCAGCTACGGCACCTCGTCCTACGGCTACGACATCCGCTGCGCGGACGAATTCAAGATTTTCACCAACATCAACAGCACCATCGTCGATCCGAAGAATTTCGATGAAAAGTCCTTCGTGGATTTCAAGGGCGACGTGTGCATCATTCCGCCCAATTCGTTCGCGCTGGCGCGCACCATGGAGTATTTCCGCATTCCGCGCAATGTGCTTACCATTTGCCTCGGCAAGTCGACCTATGCGCGCTGCGGCATCATCGTCAACGTGACGCCGTTCGAGCCGGAATGGGAAGGCTATGTGACGCTCGAATTTTCAAACACCACGCCGCTGCCGGCGAAGATTTACGCCGGCGAAGGTTGCGCGCAGGTCCTGTTTTTCGAAAGCGACGAAGTGTGCGAGACATCGTACAAGGACCGCGGCGGCAAGTACCAGGGACAGCACGGCGTCACCTTGCCGAAGACCTGAGCGCCAGCGGCAAGCCCGCGGCGAGCATTCCTTGCAGTAGCAAGGGGTGCGGCAGTCACAGCCGGGATCTCCGCCTGAATCGGCAGCAAAAAAATCCCCTCTCCCTTGCGGGGAGAGGGGAGAGGTAAGGGGGAGAGTGTCTGCGGTACGCAAAGTACTTCATACACACTGCCGCTCACCCAAGCTTCCCCTTGCGGAGAAGTAGCCCTCGCGATGGAGACGGTGAAAACCTGTATTGATCTGTTTGATAATTTCCTATGTGCAACTAATGATGCACGGAAACTTCGAAGAAGGATGTTTCTGTTTTGCTAGAGTTGTTGCGAAATGTAAATATCAGATCGAAAACAGCACCGCTATCGCCAAAGAACTCTTTTTGGGCAGGCAGCAAATGCCCGGGTGAGCCGGGCACTGTGATGACGAGTAAGGCAGGAACCTGCTGCTCGTTGGTCCAGGCTTAAGCTTTCAAGGATTCCGACTGGATATCGAAGAAATCGACGACGCCCGTTTCTAGCGAGTATTCGGCTCCGACGACGAGCAGGCCATCTTTTTCAATCAGCGTTTCAAGAATTTCAGATCCGTGTCGCAATTGGTTGGCGGAGGCGCGGATATTGGCGCGCACCGCGTGGTGAACTAGCGCGTCGAAATCGTTTTTCAATTCCGTGTCCAGCAAGCCTTCCACCGATGGCCGCACGCGATTGACGATCGAGCGCAGGTTGCGCGACTGGTTTTCCGTCGGGCGCTGCAATTCTTCCAGCGTGGCGTGAATCGCGCCGCACTGGCTGTGGCCGAGCACGACGACGAGGCGGGTGCCGAAGCGCTCGACGGCAAACTCGACGCTGCCGATCTGGGACGGCGCCACGATATTTCCCGCCACCCGGATCACGAACAGGTCGCCGAGCCCTTGATCAAATACGATTTCGGCCGGTACGCGTGCGTCGGAACAGCCTAGGATGACGGCGACAGGTTCCTGTCCGGTCGGCAGCGAGGTACTGCGCGCATGGGTCGGCAGCGCGCTGGAGTTACGGATATCGGAAACGAAACGGCGGTTGCCGTCTCGTAGTTGTTCAAGTGCTTGCAATGCTGAAATCATAGGATCCTTCGAAATTGAGAGTGATAAGCGTAGCATGAATTGCGTGAGAGGCTTGGCTGCTGCCACGACGAGTACTGACGTTCATCCCAAGGCGGAAAGTTATTGATTTTGCCACTTCATTGATCGCCGCCGGAATGCCTTTCTAGGAGGCGTAGTGCGCCGGCCGCAACGGCTGTTACCTTTCTTTACAGCAACGAAGGAGGAACTCATCTATGTTGATGCAATCGAGTTCCCCACAATTACAAAGAATTACCAAGTTGCATGTTGGTTATGGCGATCAAGCGGCCCGCACTGCTCTTCCTGCTCGCATCCTGGCTGGTCTTTTCCGGCATAGGGCCAGTATTTTGCATGGACCTGACTATCGTGTCGGGCGCGTCTGCTGCCGCCCCCTCGTCGCGGACGCGTTCGAACAGGCAAGAACAGCTGAAGCCCGGACTGCGGAAGAATATCTTCGGCATCGCGGGAAAAGCCAGGCGCCAAGAGAAATTTCGGAAAATCCGGATAACAAGCTACAGCTTATCTGGCGATCCTTTTTTCAGGCACGGGGGCGTTCAGATTGGCGGGGAGCCTCGGTTTGGCCTAGCAACCGGCGTCAAGGGATTCGGGACAGCCTTGGGAGAGGGGATGCCCGGCATACCAGGAATGCCTCCGTCGGCATCCAGCCTTCTGTCGACCGCCAACCCGTCCCATGCGCAAGACGCTGCCGAAAATGCAGGCATTGCGTTTGGTTGCAGCAAGAAATCAAGCCTGTCCTCGCTGGAAGTAAGCGCGTGTTACGTGCACAAGGTCGACAAGGCTTGGAAAACGCAAACCTATGTCACAAAAGGTCTGGCCGACAGCAACCCGGGTTGGGGCGGCGGCCTGTCGGTCGGCTATGCCTATTAATTTGCCCAATATTGCATGAAGCGACTTTCGTCTGACAGCTGACCGAAACTTTCCACCGCCATGAAACATGCTGCCCCGCTGATTTTTTTCGTCCTCACCGCCTCGGCCCATGCGCAGGCCCCGGCCCCGGTTTTGCCCGCGTCCTTCGAGACACGGGTGCAATTGGCCAACGATGCGGAAACGGATGAGAGATTCAGGACCTATAAGGCGGCGCTGATCCGCCGCAGCGGCCGCCAGTTGGCGCGCACGATGCGCTCTTGCCATGCGGTCGAGCCAGCACCGGGGCAAAAGTCGGTAGTGCTGGTCGCCGGCATCGGCGCCGCCGGGCGGGCGACGGCGATCGCGGTGAAGCCGGATAACGCCATCGGCCGGTGTATCGCCAGCGGCTTTGCATCGGTCCGTTTTCCCAAACCGCCCGATTACCCCGCTCAGGCAGGGTTTCCGGTGACGATGAAGATAAGCGTTGCACGCTAGAGGGAGGTATGAACCAGGCATGCCAATCCGGAACTATCTTCGTGCCGCGAGGCCCAATGCAGTCTGATATGCCCTTGCTTCAAGCCGGGCATGTCGCACCGGGCCGGAGCAAGGTCCGGCGTTCGACCATTACGGAAGGAGTCTCACCATGAGCGGCACGCAGCAGACGCAAGCGCAGCCCAAGCGGGATGGTTTTCCGCCCGCGGACCAGCAGGCCGGCCAGCAAACCTGGGAAGGCGGCGGACGCGAGCCGATCGACCCGGACGATGTGGGTGAGGACGGCGAAAATGCGGGGAATGGCAAGCAGATGAGGCAGCAACTGCGTTCAGACGATAATTGAACGGTGCGGTTTTGCCCTCGATGAGCCCCGAAGAATTTGCCCTAGAATGTGAGGAGGCTTGAGGAAAGTCAACATCGTTTGTACATGCCGCCTTAGAATCTCGCGAAGTTTCTATTTTTAAACAGAATTGGGCGGGAAAACATGACGCGACCGGAAAACCTCTTTGAGGCAGCCAGCTACGACTTGAACAAATTCCGCGAGCGCCGCATTGCCGAACGTCGCTCGCAGCCTCGCAATGGTCCCGACCGTCGCGCCAGCCAGAGTACGGCACGCACCACGCCCGCGATCGATGGCAATGCAGGCGATAACGGCAAGGTAGACGGCTGAGCGCGCGGCCGTTTCCAGAGCGGGAACGGCCCGGCGAGGCAGCCCTGCGCGAGTGAACGCACAGGGCGCAGGCGGGTGAAATTTCCAACGGCGGGCGACGCATGCGCCCGCCGTTTTCATTTGCGGCGGCCGGCTTAGCGGACGCAGTCCACGTAATAGCCGCGCTTGCCGCCCACGTCCTGCGTGACCAATCCGTGCACGTCGGTCTCGAAGCCCGGGAATTTCTCGTTGAAATCGCGCGCAAACTTCAGGTAGTCAACGATGGTCTTGTTGAAGCGTTCGCCCGGGATCAACAGCGGAATGCCGGGCGGGTAGGGCGTCAGCAGGATCGCGGTGACACGGCCTTCCAGCTCGTCGATCGCGACGCGCTCGATCTCGCGGTGCGCCATCTTGGCGAACGCATCCGAGGGCTTCATCGCCGGCTGCATGTCGGACAAGTACATTTCCGTGGTCAGGCGCGCCACGTCATAGGCCTTGTACATGTCGTGGATCTGGTGGCACAGGTCGCGCAGGCCGACCCGCTCGTAGCGCGGATTGGCGGCGGCGAATTCCGGCAGGATGCGCCAGATCGGCTGGTTCTTGTCGTAGTCGTCCTTGAACTGCTGCAGCGCGGTCACCAGCGTGTTCCAACGGCCCTTGGTGATGCCGATGGTGAACATGATGAAGAACGAGTACAGGCCGGCCTTTTCCACGATGACGCCGTGTTCGGCCAGGTACTTGGTCACGATCGATGCCGGAATGCCGGTTTCGCCGAACTGGCCGTTGAGCGACAGGCCCGGCGTGACGATGGTGGCCTTGATCGGGTCGAGCATGTTGAAGCCGGTCGCCAGCTTGCCGAAGCCGTGCCATTCGTCCTCGGCGCGGATCATCCAGTCCTCGCGCGAGCCGACGCCGTTTTCGGCGAAGGTGTCCGGCCCCCAGACCTGGAACCACCAGTCCTGCCCCCATTCCTGGTCGACTTTGCGCATCGCGCGGCGGAAGTCGAGCGCTTCCAGGATGCTTTCCTCCACCAGCGCGGTGCCGCCCGGCGGCTCCATCATCGCGGCGGCCACGTCGCACGAGGCGATGATCGCGTACTGCGGCGAGGTCGAGGTATGCATCAGGTAGGCTTCGTTGAAGGTGTCCTGGTCGAGCTTGACCTTTTCCGAGTCGCGCACCAGGATCTGCGACGCCTGCGACAGGCCAGCCAGGAGCTTGTGGGTCGACTGGGTCGAGAAGATCAGCGATTCCTTGGCGCGCGGGCGGTCCTTGCCGATCGCGTGCATGTCCTTGTAAAACTCGTGGAAGGTTGCGTGCGGCAGCCATGCTTCGTCGAAGTGCAGCGTGTCGATCTTCCCGTCCAACATCTGCTTGATCGTTTCGACGTTGTACAGCACGCCGTCATAGGTCGACTGCGTGATGGTCAGGATGCGCGGCTTCTTGTTCTTCGCCTCGCGCGCGAACGGATTGGCCTCGATCTTCTTCTGGATGTTCTCGAACTTGAATTCCTCCAGCGGGATCGGGCCGATGATGCCGAGGTGGTTACGGGTCGGCATCAGGAACACCGGGATCGCGCCGGTCATGATAATCGAGTGCAGGATCGACTTGTGGCAGTTACGGTCGACCACGACGATGTCGCCCGGGCCGACGGTGGAGTGCCACACCATCTTGTTCGACGTCGACGTGCCGTTGGTGACGAAGTAGCAGTGGTCGGCGTTGAAGATGCGCGCCGCGTTGCGCTCGGAAGCCGCCACCGGGCCGGTGTGATCGAGCAGCTGGCCGAGTTCTTCAACGGCGTTGCAGACGTCGGCGCGCAGCATGTTCTCGCCGAAGAACTGGTGGAACATCTGGCCGATCGGCGACTTCAGGAATGCCACGCCGCCGGAGTGGCCGGGGCAGTGCCAGGAGTAGGAACCGTCCTGCGCATAGTGCACCAGCGCGCGGAAGAACGGCGGCGCCAGGCTGTCGAGGTAGGACTTGGCCTCGCGGATAATGTGGCGCGCCACGAATTCCGGCGTGTCCTCGAACATGTGGATGAAGCCGTGCAGCTCGCGCAGGATGTCGTTCGGGATATGGCGCGAGGTACGCGTTTCGCCGTACAGGTAGATCGGGATGTCGGCGTTCTTGTAGCGGATCTCTTCCACGAAGGCGCGCAGCGACTTGAGCGCCGATTCGGTTTCTTCATCCGAGCCGCCGCCGAATTCCTCGTCGTCGATCGACAGGATGAAGGCCGAGGCGCGCGACTGCTGCTGCGCGAACTGCGACAGGTCGCCGTAGCTGGTCACGCCCACGACTTCCATGCCTTCGTTTTCCATTGCCTGCGCCAGCGCGCGGATGCCCAGGCCCGAAGTGTTTTCGGAGCGGAAGTCTTCGTCAATGATGACGATCGGGAAGCGGAATTTCATCGAGGTCTCCAAAATAGACATGTTGCTTGGGAGACGCCTGGGCAAGTCGTGGCAACAACCGCTTGCGCGCCGAAAATGGGAAAAGCCGAATTTTCGCAGATATGTGGATGATGTGGGGGAAATATGGCCATTATGCGCGCCATAAGAGGCGCGCAAGGGTGCGGGCCGGCAGGCCGGTGCGCCATGGTGGTGTTGATTTGATAACTTTGCGCGCCGGTTGCGGGCGCGACGGGAAGCGGGAGCTTGCGGTATGCTCCCGCTCCCGGCCGTGATACGAAGGGATGAACTGGCGGGCGGGCGCGGCGTGACGCCCGCGGTGCGTCGCTCAATGCAGGACGTCTCCCATGCGCTGCGGCTGCTGTATCGGCTGCTGCTGCATCGCCTTGCTGGCGTCGTGCGGCGGCACGCCGCTTTCGATGAACGACTTCATGTGCATCAGGTCTTCATCCAGCTGGCGTGTCGGGCTGCCGGCAAACAGCGAAGCAAAGGCTTCTCCCGCCGTCCCGGCCGGCGGACTGTAGGTCATGTCCACCGTCACGCGCGTGCCGCCGTCGACCGCCTCGAAGCGCACGCGGCCGTTGTGCTCGAGCGCCGCATCCGGTTCGGTGCGCCATGCCAGCAGCTCCGGGCGCCGCGACTCGGTGAGGGTGGAGTCCCATTCGACCTGGGTTCCCACCGGGCCGCTGACGGTCCAGTGCGAACGCCCGTTGCCCATGTCCTGCACCTGCTGCACGTTCGACATGAAGCGCGGGAAATTCTCGTACTTGCTCCAGGTATCAAATACCCGTTCCGGCGATGCATTGATGTAGATGGTCTTGTGCAGGTCGAGCGGCTTCATCGCGCGCGAACCGGCGCGCCGCCACAAGGGGCGGTTGAGCGCGCCGCGCAAGACCATCCCCAGACCGAGCACGGCGGCCAGCGCGCCGGCCGGGCCGCGGCGCGCCACGCCGGCATATCCGATGGCGCCGCCGCCCATGACGGCGATTGCGCGCAAGGCTGGTGGCCAGTTGTCCTGCATGAAGAGGTAGCGCGACTGCGCCAGCCTGCGCCCGCCCTGCAGCGCCGCGACGCCTTCGGCGCTCTCGTGCACGGTCAGCCGGTCGTCGATCTCGCTGACCCCGGACACCGATCGCACCGCATCCAGCAGGCGCTCCTTTTCGGCGGCCAGAATCGGCCCGCTCAATGCCACGCATCCCTGCATCGCGTTGACCTTGACCGCATGCGGATGCGATACGCAGCGCCCGAGGCACTGGCGCACGCGTGCCGCCACCACCTGGTCGTCCGCTTCGGCCCCGCGCCGCAGCATGCGCCGGCCCTGCGCGCGCAATCCCTGCATACGGTTGCCGAGGTCGCGCGAAGCGACATCGATGGCGTTGCCGGTCTTGTTGACGGCGCTGCGCGCCTTGTCCCTGATCAACGCGCGGCGCCGCCTGCCGCGATCCGGGTCGGACAGGTACATTGCCGCAGCGCCCAGCGCGACCGCGCCGAGTACCGCCGTCCATGATTGATTCTTGCTTGATTCCTGATACATGGCCATCTCCTTTCCTGGGATTACGATGCATGTCCGCTGCGCCCGCGCGTTTCATTGCGGATGTCCGCTCGCTCATGCCGGGCTGTAATGCAAACGTTGCGCCAGCAGGGAGCGCCATCCGCTAGGGAGTTTTTCTGGCAGCAAGAACCTGTTTGCCTGCAATGACGCGCTTGCCCGTGGGCGCAGGAAAAGGTTTGAGCGTAACGGTGACCGTTGGTGCCGTAATTTTTGCAGCGCCGCGCGAAGCTTGGGGAAATGTGATTAATCCAGGGAAAGAATCTGCCGCGAAAAATGGCATGGGCGGCGTACGGATTCCGCAGCGGCGGCTGCCGCCACGAGGGCGGCAGCATCGGGGAGAGGGATCAGAAATGCAGCCAGGCCAGCACGCCCAGGGCGATGCCGATGCCGGCCACGCCGTACGAGGTGTACTCCAGCCACTTCTTGCGCGTGAGCAGCGTAATGGCCGCCAGAGAAATCGCGATCTGCTCGGCCGTCATGGCCTGCGCCCAGCGGTGATGCTGGTGCATCTGCTCGTCGGATTTGTGGCTCCACTCGGCAGATTCGGCTTCCAGCTTTTCGGCATCGGCCTTGATATCGTTTTTTTCCTTCTTGTAGCGCTCGACTTCCGACTTGTATCTGTCGACGTCGACGCCGGGCAGGGTCATCGCCAGCTCGGCGAGATTCTGCTTGTTGGACTTGGCCTGGTAATAGTTCCACTGGTTCGAGGCGGCGGTTTTCTTGATCGCCGCCTCGTTCTTGTTCAGCGCGGCATTGTTTTGCGTGTCGCCCGCCATGTAGCCGAACAGTGCGCCGACGGTGGCGAGAATGGCCGTGGTGACGGCGATCTTGTTGGCAAAACCATCGCCGCCGTGTGCGCCATGCGCAGCATGCTCGACTTCATGGTCGTGCGGACCATGCACATGAAATCCGTGTCCGGACATCTTTTCTCCTAAACTCTTTGATAAGTGACGAACGCGTAATCGAATCCGTTCTGGTCCGAATGATGCCGCTCGCGCGCGACTTCCTGCCACTGCTGCGCATCGATGGCCGGGAAGAAGGCGTCGCAGTCGAAGGTCTTGCCGATCTCGGTGACGATCAGGCGGTCGGTGCGCGGCAGCGCCTCGGCGTAAATCTGCGCGCCGCCGATGATGCAGGCCGGCACATCGCCGACAAGCGCGACGGCGGCATCCAGCGAGGCTGCCGCTTCCACGCCTTCGTGGCGCCACTGCGGGTTGCGCGTGACGACGATGTTGCGCCGGTTCGGCAGGGGCCGTCCGATCGACTCGAAGGTCTTGCGGCCCATGATGACCGGATGGCCGAGCGTGGTGCGCTTGAAGTGCGCCAGGTCTTCCGGCAGGCGCCAGGGCAGGGTGTTGTTGATGCCGATGCCACGGTTTGCGTCGGTGGCCACGACGATCGTCAGCTGCGCCATTACACCGCCACCGGCGCCTTGATGGCCGCGTGCGACTGGTAGCCGGCGACCTCGAAATCCTCGTACTTGTAGTCGAAGATCGATGCCGGTTGGCGCTTGATGACCAGCTTCGGCAGTTCGAACGGCGCGCGCGAGAGCTGCTCGCGCACCTGGTCCATGTGGTTCGAATACAGGTGGCAGTCGCCGCCGGTCCAGATGAAGTCGCCCACCTCGAGTCCGGCCTGCTGCGCCATCATGTGCGTGAGCAGCGCGTAGGACGCGATGTTGAAAGGCACGCCGAGGAAGATGTCGGCGCTGCGCTGGTAGAGCTGGCAGGACAGCTTGCCGTCGGCGACGTAGAACTGGAAGAAGGCGTGGCAGGGCGGCAGCTTCATCTGCGGGATGTCGGCCACGTTCCAGGCCGAGACGATCATGCGGCGCGAGTCCGGGTTGTTCCTGATCTGGTCCAGCACCTGCGCGATCTGGTCGATGTGCTGCCCGTCTGGCGTTGGCCAGGAGCGCCACTGGTAGCCGTAGATCGGCCCGAGGTTGCCCTCGGCATCGGCCCATTCGTCCCAGATCGAGACGCCGTTGTCTTTCAGGTAGCCGATGTTGGTCGAGCCGGCCAGGAACCAGATCAGCTCATGGATGATGGATTTCAGGTGCAGCTTCTTGGTGGTCACCAGCGGGAAGCCGTCCTGCAGATTAAAGCGCATCTGGTAGCCGAACACGGAGCGCGTGCCGGTGCCGGTGCGATCGGTTTTTTCGGTGCCATGTTCGTAGACATGGCGCATGAAGTCGAGGTATTGGCGCATAGGGAGGTTTTCGAAAGATGCGCTATTTTACCGGAAGCCCTCGCGCTTTTCGGCCGGGGACAAGGGAGAGACGCGAGCTAGGAAGAACGTTTTTTCCCTGTCAACATCGCCTTCGGCAGGTTCTCGCGGTTCTTGATGCTGACGACGATGACGGAAGTAACATGAATCGCGACGCCGCCCAGCAGCACGTAGGCGCTCGTTTCGTGCAGCTCCTGCAACCATTCCTCGCCCCAGTAGGCGTCGAGGCCCATCATCCAGCCGGTGACGCCGAGCGCGGCGATCAACAGCCACAGCAGCACCGCCATCGAGGCGCCCATCGGATTGATGCCGATGTAGCGCGGCGCCTGCCCCGCGATCGTCTGGCGCAGGTAGGTGACGATTTTCCTGAATCCCGGCCACCAGCGGGAGAAACGGGCATAGCCGGGGGCGGTGAATCCCCAGGCCAGGCGCAGCGCGACCAATGCCGCGGCCAGGTAGCCGGCATAGCGGTGCCAGCGCCCCGTTTCGATGAAGAAGTTGGCAAGGACCAGTGCCGCCACGCTCCAGTGGACGAAGCGAACGACACGGTCCCAGACGTCGATCATGGCGATGGCGGGCTTACTTTTCGATTTCCGACTTCACCACGTCCAGGGTCTTGGTGTCGAAATAGATTTCGACCTTCTTGCCTTCCTTGTTGTGGCCGTAGATTTCGTAGCAGTTGCCGTCGACCTTGAATTTCTTGATCTTGTAGCCTTCGGCTTCCAGCTTGGCACGGGCGTCGGATTCCTTCATCCATTCTTCCTTCGGATGCTTGGCGCATTTTGCGCTGGCGAAGGCGGTGCCGGAAAGAGCGAGCAACAGGGTGGAGACGACGATTTTGCGCATGGTGTTTTCCTTGTTTAAAGAATATGCCGAACGCCAATGTTAGCACGTGAAAACGAGAATCATTGTCATCTGGATCAAGCTTTTATCGCCGTTGCTTGGCCTCGCTTATGCCGCATCAGGCGAAAATTGCAGCGCGGCGAGGCTGGCATACAGCCCGCCTTGCGCGGTCAGTTCCGCGTGGGTGCCGCTTTCGATGACCTGCCCGTGTTCCATGACAAGGATGCGGTCGGCGCGTTGCACGGTCGCCAGCCGGTGCGCGATCACCAGCGTGGTGCGCCCGGCCATGGCTGCCTGCAGTGCGCCCTGCACCAGCCGTTCCGATTCGGCGTCGAGCGCGCTGGTGGCTTCGTCGAGCAGCAGCAGCGGGGGATTTTTCAGCAATGCGCGCGCGATCGCGATGCGCTGGCGCTGGCCGCCGGACAGGCGCACCCCGCGCTCCCCCAGGAAGGACTGGTATCCCCGCGGCAGCTTTTCGATGAACTCGTGCGCGGCCGCCATTTTCGCGGCGGCGATCACTTCCTCGTCGCTGGCGCCGGCGCGGCCGTAGCGGATGTTTTCCAGCGCATTGGCCGAAAACACGACCGTATCCTGTGGCACCACGCCGATGGCCCCGCGCAGCGCATGCAGGTCGAGCCGGCGGATGTCGACGCCGTCGAGCATGATCCGGCCCTGCTGCGGGTCGTAGAAGCGCAGCAGCAGCTGGAACAGCGTGCTTTTGCCGGCGCCGGAAGGCCCGACCACGGCGACCGTCTCGCCGGGGCGGATGTCGAGCGAAAGGCGCGACAGCGCCGCCGTCTGCGGGCGCGAAGGATAGCGGAAGCCGACGTCGCGCAGCGTCAGGGCTGCGCCGTTGGCTGCACGCGCGGGCAGCGGCTCGGGTTGCGCCGGCGACTGGATCGGAGAGCGCACCGCAAGCAGTTCCAGCAGGCGCTCGGCCGCGCCCGCGGCGCGCTGCGCGTCGCCGATGACTTCGGACAGCGCGCCGATCGCCCCGGCGACGATGGCGGCGTACAGGATGAACTGGCCGAGTTCGCCGCCGGTCATGCTGCCACGCACCACGGCATGCGCGCCCAGCCACAGCACGAACACGATCGCGCCGAACACCAGCAGGATGGCGATGACGGTCAGCGCGGCGCGCGCGCGGATGCGCAGTATCGCGGTCTCGAACGCGCGCTCGACCGATGAGCCAAAGCGCCGCGCTTCATCGCCTTCATGGGTGAAGGCCTGGACCGTAGGCATCGCGTTGAGGATTTCGCCCGCCAGCGCCGAGGCGTCTGCCACCCGGTCCTGTGAGGCGCGCGACAGCTTGCGCACGCGACGCCCGAACACGACGATCGGCAGCACCACAGCCGCCAGGAGCACGATGATTACCGACGACAGCTTCACGCTGGTGACGAACAGCATGACGAGGCCGCCGGCGAACAGCAGCGCGTTGCGCAGCGCCATGGATACGCTGGTGCCGACCAGCGTCTGGATCAGCGTGGTATCCGTGGTCAGGCGCGACAGCACTTCGCCTGTCTGCGTGGTTTCGAAAAACTGCGGGCTTTGCGTGATGACATGCGAATAGACCGCGCCGCGCAGGTCGGCCGTGACGCGCTCGCCCAGCCAGGACACCATGTAGAAGCGGGCGGCGGTCGCAACGGCCAGCACGCAGGCCACGCCGAACAGCGCGATGAAGTACAGGTCGATGTGCGCGGCGCCCTTGGCTCCGGCCGCACCTACGCCGGCCGCACCGAAGCCGGCATCGATCATCTGCTTGAAGGCGTAGGGAATCGCCAGCGTGGCGGTGGCCGCCACGACCAGCGCGATGCCGGCCAGGACGAACTGCTTCTTGTATGGCGTCAGGAAAGGCAGCAGCCCGCGCAGCGTGGCCAGCCGGCCCTTGGGTTGTTCTTTGGAGTTCATAGTTTCAGAGGTTTCACGTAGCCGGTCATCTCGAGATAGCCGCGCCCGGCGGGCTTGCCGTCGCGCGTGACGCTGACGGCGCCTTCCCAGTACACCGCGCCGGTGGATTGCCGCGAGTCGAGTTCCTGGTCGTCCTGCAGCGGCGCCAATTGCCAGGCGACGCCGCCGGTGTCGATGCGGGTCGCGACCGGATAGGCGGCATTGGTGCGCGGCGAGCGCCAGCTGCGTTGCGGCGAGAAGCGCACCTGATCCGCGCTGAAGCGCGTAACGCGCCCCGAGCTATCGCGCAGGGCGGCATGCGCCCAGAGTTTGCCGCCGTTCTTGCCGCGGATCTGGAACGCCATCAGCGCCGAGCCATCGTCCAGGTTGACGCCGACCCAATCCCAGCCGGCCGCGTCCGGATCGAGCAGCGTGCTCGACCATTCATGGTCGAGCCAGGCGGTGCCGCTCACCGCGATAACCTTGCCGTTGCGCGTCACCGTGCCGCTGACCTGCAGTTGCGGCTGGCTGTAATAGTAGCTGGACTGCGCCGCCTGCGGGCCTTTGCGCGAATAGCCGCCGTCGCCTTGCGGCATGGGCGCCTGCTGCGGGGCCAGGGTCAGGGACAGCGAGAACTCGCGCGCGGCAACCGTGGCGCGGTAGCGTCCGTCCGGAGTGCGGGAGAGACGCCAGTCGTCCAGCTTGACATCGGTGTCAGCCTCCTTGGCGAAGGCGATGCCGAATCCTTCGCGCGCGCTGTCTTGGGCATGCAGCAATTTGCCGATGCGCGGATCGGACAAGGCGGCGTGCGCGATGATCAGCTGCGTGGGCGCGAAACGGCTCGGATTGGCGCGGCCGTGCCCGGTCGCGGAGCGGAAGAATGTCACCTGGAAGCCGATCGGTTGCCGGTCGGCGCCCTGCAGCCAGCCGGTGACGTACCACCACTCGGTGCGAAACGACGGATGGGCGCCGAAGTCGCGCGGGAAGGCCAGCGCGCGCCCGGGCACGACGGGGGAAAAGTCGGGCGGCGCCGCGAACGACAGCGCGGCGAGAGACAAGCAAAAAATCAGGCCGCCGAGCAGTGAATGCCTGAACCACGATGAAAGCCTCATTACCAGTCCTCCCTGACCGCGCGCACGGCGTCGGCCGATACCGCGTAACGTCCTGCCACAAGGGCCGTCACCGCCGCCGCCGCCAGCAGCAGCGCCGCCACCGTGAGCAGCAACGTCCACGGCACGTGCAGCTGCATGGTCCAGTGAAAGGATTGCGGATTGACCACGTACACCAGGATCAGGCTGATCGCGCCGCCCAGGATGAAGCCGGACGCGATGCCCAGCAGCGTCAGCGCGCCGCCCTCGGCCGCCAGCATGGACAGGATCTGGCGCCGCGTTACGCCGACATGGCGCAGCATGCCGAACTCCCTGGCGCGGGCCAGTGTTTGCGCCGAAAACGTGGCCGCCACGCCGAACAGCCCGATCACGATCGCCACCAGTTCCAGCAGATAGGTCACCGCGAAGCTGCGGTCGAAAATCTTCAGGCTGACGGCGCGGATTTCGCCGGGTTCCGCAAACTCCAGCGCGGCGCCGAACGGCAGGCGGCGCAGCGCCGCCTCGACCTGTTCCACGCCGGTGCCCGGGCGCAGCCACAGCGCCGCGTCGTTGACCTCGCTGTCGCCGGTCAAGGCGCGGTAGTCGGCCAGGCGCATCTGAATCGCGCCCGACTGCCGAGCGTAGTCGCGCCAGACGCCGGCGACGAGGACCTCGACCGTGCGGCCGGCGAGCGGCAGTTGCGCCGGCATGCCGACCCGGTAGCCGTACAAGTCGAGCATCGCCTCCGATACCCACACGGGAACGGCGTCGCGGGCAATGTGCGGGGCGGGCAGTGTCGTTCCGACGATCGGCAATGTCGCCTCCGGCCGGGCGGCGTCGATGGAGCGGGCGATGAGCGTTACCGGCGGCCGCCCGGGATCCAGCGCGAGCTGGGTCGATCTCAGGAAAGCGGCGCGCGCCACGCCCGGCGTTGCCGCGATCGCGCTTTGCTCCTCCGGGCGCAAGGAGCCGGTCGCGCCGCCGCTGGCGGAGCGCACGTACAGATCGGCGGACAGCAGGTGCGACAGCCAGTCGTCGACGGAGACGCGGAAGCTGGCGACCATGATCGCCATCGCCACCATCAGGCTGAAGCTCGACAGCACGCCGCCCAGCGCGATCGATGCCTGGTTCGGCGCATTCGCCAGCCGCGCCAGCGCCAGGATCGGGACGGCGCCTGCCTGGCGCTTGCCGGCGGCGGCTGCTGCCCGCGAGAACAGGAGGGCGGCCGCGCGCGGCATCAGCGCAATGCCGCCGACCAGGAGCAGGGCGACCGCGAGGTAGCCGAACACCGGCAGCTCGAACACGGCGGGCGCCTGCGTCAGTGCGACGGCCAGCGCGATGCAAGCCAGGCCGGGCCAGGGCGAAGCCAGCCGCGACAGCGCGACATCCTCGCTGCCGGCCTTGAGCGCGGCGGCCGGCCTGGCGCGTGCCGCTTCCCACGCGGGGCTGGCGCATCCGAGCAGGGCGACGCCGCTGCCGAGGATGAAGAACGCCAGGGCCGCGAGCGGCGAGAACTGCACGGCCGGCTGCACGCCGGGGAAGTAGCCGCCGCCCAGATCGCCGCCGAACAGACGCAATGCCGTCGCCGCCATCGCATAGCCCGCCGCCAGCCCCAGCAGCGAACCGGTCACGCCCAGCACCGCGCCTTCAGCCAGGATCTGCGCCAGCAGCTGGCGGCGCGTGAGGCCGAGCACGCGCAACAGCGCCAACTGGCTGCGGCGGCGGATGACCGACAAGGCCTGCGTCGAAAAAACCAGGAAGGCGCCGGTAAACAGCGCCACCAGCGCCAGCACATTGAGGTTGACGCGATAGGCGCGCGACATGTTGGCGCTGCGCGTGTCCTGGTCCCGCGGTTCGCTGACCAGGCAGCAGCCGCCGAGTTCTCCGGCCAGCGCCTGCCTGAAGCGGGCGCGGTCGATGCCGGGGCTGAGTTTCAAGTCGATGCGCGACAGCTGCCCGATGCGGCCGAATCGCCATTGCGCCGCGCCGATGTCCATGACCGCGATGCGCTGGCCGGGCCGGGCCTGGGCAATGCCGCCGGCCACGCGCAACGGCACGATCGCGGTGCCGGACTGCAGCCGCAGGACGCCGCCTTGCCCGACCCGCAGCCACGCCATGGCGGCCGGAGACAGGAAGATCGTGTCGTCGGCGAGCGTGTCGAAAGGCCGGTCCGGCGCCGGCACGCCGATCAGGTCGGGCGCGATGCGGGCCGCTCGCAACGGGTCGATCCCGAGCAGCTTGAGCGCGCCTTCCCGGCCGGGTACGGTGGCATCCAGTTCCAGCACGGGATTGGCCAGCGCGACGCCGTCCTGCCGCGCCAGCCTCGGGTACAGCGCCTCATCGAAAAAGGCCTGCGCGCCGCGCACCTGCAGATCGGCTTGTCCTGACAGGCTCCTGGCGGCGGCAGAAAATTCATTGAAGGCGGCGGCATTGATCAGGTGGATCGCGAACCCGAGCGCCACGCCCAGCGCGATCGCCAGCATCGCGGCCAGCGCCCGGCCCGGATGCGCGCGCCATTCGCCCAGCATCAGCCAGCGGTTCAGTAGCAGGCGGGATGGCGCGGCGCCGGTCATTCCCGGGGCGCGCCGGCGGCGGGCCGCAGCCCGTCCCTGGTCAGCGTCAGCACGCGGTCGGCCGTCGCGGCGGCGGCGGGCGAGTGGGTCACGATGATGGCGGAAGCACCGTTTTCCTTGATCTCGTTGCGCAGCAGCGAAAGCACTTCATGCGCGGTATCCGGGTCGAGGTTGCCGGTCGGCTCGTCGGCCAGGATCAGGGCGGGACGGTGCACCAGCGCGCGGGCGATGGCCACGCGCTGCAGCTCGCCGCCCGACAGCTGGCGCGGAAAATCCCCGGCGCGCCCGCGCAGGCCGACCGCATCGAGCATCTCATGGGCGCGCTGCTGGGAAGCGCGATTCAGCAACAGTGGCAGGGCGACATTTTGCAGCAGGGTCAGATGCGGCAGCACATGAAACGCCTGGAAGATGAAACCGAACTTTTCGCGCCGCAAGCGGGTCGCGGCATCTTCGTCCAGCGACGAGATCGCCGTCCCGTCGACCATCACTTCGCCGCTGTCCGGCGTATCGAGTCCCGCGATCAGGTTCAGCAGCGTCGACTTGCCCACGCCCGACTCGCCCATGATCGCCACGTATTCGCCGGCGCCGAGCGAATACGACAGCCCGTTCAGGACGCGCCTGCCATCGGCGTACGACTTGGTGAGCTCATGCAATGTCAGCATCGGGGATCGGTGCGCCGGTTCCGCTGGCGGAGGGCAAGTGTTTAAGGAAAGGAAACGGCTTGTTCTTGCAAGGCGGGAAAGACGAATACGACATAAGCATATGTGCGCTTGTGCAGCGTCAATGGTCCTGCTTGTTGATTCAATATGATAACCAAAATCCCAACCCTCGATTGCTCGTCGGCGTATCTGGCTGTCGAGCAACGCGACACACCTGATTCCATGCCTCCATCACCGAACCCTGACGCGTCGCGGGACTTCATCCAGATTTATCGCAGCGACCCGCAAGCCGTTCACGCCGAGCTCCATGCAGGCTTGCTCGCTGAGCAACCTGCCGTTTCACCGAAGTACTTGTACGACGCGCTCGGCTCCAAGCTATTCGAAGCGATTTGCGAATTGCCTGAATACTATCCGACGCGCACCGAGGCGGCGATCGTCGAGTGCCATCTTGCCGACATCGCCCGCGCGGCGGGGCAGGGCGTGACGCTGATCGACTTGGGCGCCGGCAACTGCGCGAAGGCGGCGCGGCTGTTCCCGGCATTGCGGCCCGTACAATATGTGCCGGTCGATATCTCTGTTGATTTCCTGCGCGATGCGGTTTGTCGGTTACGGCAACAGTCGCCGCATATTAGGATGATTGGCGTCGGCATGGATTTTTCAGCTTCGCTGGAATTGCCCGATGCGGTCGGGCAAGAGCGACGCCTGTTTTTTTATCCCGGTTCATCGATCGGCAATTTTCCGCCGGAGCAGGCGGCCGCGCTATTGCGCAGGGTGCGCGAAGCCTGCGGGCCTGACGGCGGCCTGCTGATCGGCGTCGACCTGCTCAAGGACCGGCAGACGCTCGACGCCGCCTATGACGACGCACTCGGCGTGACCGCCTCGTTCAATCTCAACCTGCTGCTTCATCTGAACCGCCTGATCGGCGCGGATTTCGACCTGCGCAACTGGCGCCACCGCGGCTGTTTCAATGAAGCCCACGGCCGCATCGAAATGCATCTGGAGGCGCGGCGCGAAACGCGCGTCAGCTGGCGCGGCGGCGCGCGCCGCTTCCTGGCGGGGGAACGGATTCACACCGAGAGCAGCTACAAGTACGCCCGTCACGATTTTCTGCAACTGCTGGAGCGCTCGGGCTTTGGGCGGATACAGACCTGGACCGACGAGCGCGGCTGGTTCATGGTGTGTCATGCGCGGGTGCGGTAGGAGGGCGCGATGAGAACATCTTCCCGTTTCGATGCCGTGCGCGGGCAAACGCTCGACCTGGCCGCGCCATTGTCCGAAGAAGATTGCTGCGTGCAGTCGATGACCGATGCCAGCCCGGTGAAGTGGCACATGGCGCACACCACCTGGTTTTTCGAAACCTTCATCCTGGAACGTTTCGAGCCTGCGTTCCGGCCCTTTCATCCGGCTTTCCGCATGCTGTTCAATTCGTATTACAACGGTGTCGGCGACAAGTACCCGCGCCCGCAGCGCGGCATGCTGACTCGTCCCGCGTTGGGCGAGGTGCTGGCTTACCGGCGCAACGTCGACGAGCGCATGGCGGTCCTGCTGGATCGGCGCGGCGGCGATCCCGAGCTGGACATGCTGCTGGAAGTCGGCATGCACCATGAGCAGCAGCACCAGGAACTGATGCTAACCGACGTCAAGCATCTGCTGTCGCTGAATCCGTTGTGGCCGGCTTACTCGAATGCCGCATTCGAGCCTGCGCCGCCCGCCGCACCTGCCGGCTGGCGCGCTTTCGACGGCGGCGTGGTGGAGATCGGCCATGCCGGCGGCGCATTTTGCTTTGACAATGAAACACCGCGCCATCGCCAGTTCCTCGAACCGTACGCGCTGGCGTCGCGTCTCGTCACCAACGCCGAATATCTTTCCTTCGTGGAGGACGGCGGGTACGCCAAGGCCTCGCTGTGGCTGTCGGAAGGATGGGACTGGGTGCGCGCCAGCGAGCTGATGCAGCCGCTCTACTGGCGCCGCCATGAAGACGGATGGCGCGAATTCACATTGCATGGATTGCAGCAGCTCGATCCGCACCGGCCGCTGGAACACATCTCGTTCTTCGAGGCGGACGCCTACGCGCGCTGGGCCGGCGCGCGATTGCCGACCGAAGCCGAGTGGGAGCATGCTGCCTCGGCACCGGATTCCGGATTGACGCAGCTGTTCGACACCTGCTGGCAGTGGACGCTGAGCAGTTACGCTCCATATCCAGGATACCGCGTTGCAGAGGGAGCCATCGGCGAGTACAACGGAAAATTCATGTCCAACCAATATGTCCTGCGCGGCTCATCCAGCGCAACGCCAGCCGGGCATGCCCGCGTCACCTACCGTAACTTCTTTCCGGCCTATGCGCGCTGGCAGTTTGCCGGAATCCGGCTGGCGAAATCAGCCGGCGGTTGAGTGATTTTTCGGTGCGGGCAGCGTGCGATCGGCGCGCCGATATGGGCTGCCCTGCGCCTGAACCTGCGCAGGCGCAGGGGGATGTCACACGGCTTCTGTCGCGTCGGCCGGCTCCGCATTGACTCTACGGGAAGCAAGCTGCCGGTTCACTGCGCAGAGCACCGCCTTGAATGACGCCGTGACGATATTGGCATCCATCCCGACGCCAAACAGCGTCGGATTGTCGCCCACGCGCAGTTCTACATAGCACACCGCCATCGCATCCGCGCCGCTGCCGGCGGCATGCTCGTGGTAATCCATCAGGCGGATATCCACTCCCGCGCTTGCCGTTCCGAGACCCTGCACGAAGGCCGCGATCGGCCCGTTGCCGGTACCGGCAACGGTCACCGGCCTGCCTGCATGCCGGAGTTCCGCCTGTACGCGCACCATGCCGGATTGCTCCGGATCGTCCGTCATCCGGTGCATTCGATATCCGTAAGGCGACGCGGCATCGAGGTACTCTTGCCGGAAAATGCGGTAAATGTCATGCGCGACGACTTCCTTGCCGGTGTCGTCGGCCACCTGCTGCACGACGCGGCTGAACTCGATCTGCAGGCGGCGCGGCAGCTGCAACCCGTATTCCTGCTCCAGCAGATACGCCATGCCGCCCTTGCCGGACTGGCTGTTGACGCGGATGACGGCATCGTAGTTGCGCCCGACGTCGGCCGGGTCGAGCGGCAGATACGGCACCTCCCAGATCGCGTCGGCCTGCTGCCTCGCAAAGCCTTTCCGGATTGCGTCCTGGTGCGATCCGGAAAAGGCGGTGTACACCAGATCGCCCGAATAGGGATGGCGCGGATGTACCGGAAGCTGGTTGCAATCTTCCACGCACTGGCGTACCGCGTCGATATCCGAAAAATCCAGCCCGGGATGCACGCCCTGCGTGTAGAGGTTCATCGCCAGCGTCACCAGGTCGACGTTGCCGGTGCGCTCGCCATTGCCGAACAGGCAGCCTTCGACCCGATCGGCGCCGGCCATCACCGCCAGTTCCGCCGACGCCACCGCCGTGCCGCGGTCGTTATGCGGATGCACGGAGAGGATAATCGCGTCGCGCCGCGCCAGGTGGCGGTGCATCCACTCGATCTGGTCCGCGTACACGTTGGGCGTGCTGCACTCGACGGTGGTGGGAAGGTTGATGATCATCTTGCGTTGCGGCGTCGGCTGCCAGACCTCGGATACGGCGTCGCATACCTCCTTCGCAAAGTCCAGCTCGGTCATGCTGAAGGTTTCGGGCGAATACTGGAATACCCATTCCGTTTCCGGCCGCTCGTCCGTCAGTTGCCGGATCAGGCGCGTTCCGGCCACCGCGATGTCGCGCACCTGCTCGCGCGACATCCCGAACACGATGTCCCGGAAGGCCGGCGCGGTCGCGTTATACAGGTGCACGATGGCGCGGCGAGCGCCATGCAGCGATTCGACGGTGCGGCGGATCAAGTCTGCGCGCGACTGGGTCAGCACCTCGATCGTCACGTCTTGCGGGATGCGCTTTTCTTCGATCAGCCTGCGCACGAAGTCGAAATCGGTCTGCGACGCGGAAGGGAAGGCGACTTCGATTTCCTTCAGGCCGACCTTGACCAGCATTTCAAACAAGCGCAGCTTGCGCTCGCCATCCATTGGCTCGATCAGGGCTTGATTGCCATCGCGCAGATCGGTGCTCATCCAGATCGGCGGCTTGCTGATGACGCGATCGGGCCAGGTACGGCCGGGCAGTTGGACCGCGGGGAAGGAACGATATTTGGCTGCAGGGTTGGACAACATCATGGTGAATCCTTTTCTTTGATTGAAGGGAAATCCAGATGTGGCGAAGAGGCTGCCTGACTGCCACTAGCGCGAGGCCAGGCAACCGATCGGTAGCGGCAGCAGGGAAAGCGAACGCGCGAAGATCATCACGGCGATCAGGTCGCCGCAGACGATCGTGACGGGAATTCGCTTGAAGTGCATGAAAGGATGGCCTTTGGAAAATTCGGCATCCGCATCGCCGGCTCGGCATGCGGGCAACAACAGACAACAGGGAAGGGGGAGAGTATTAGCGCGCCAGGCGCAGTAGCGCACGCGCCGCCAGGAGGCAGGCGAAAAGGGGCAGGAGGGAGTGATGTGCGCGAGCGATCGACATGCGTCCAATGTAGAAGAGCAGGCGGTGCATTGTCAAGCGCACAAACGGCTTAAGTGGTCCGAGCTAACGTGGCTGGCGGCGGAGCGCCTGTTGGCATTTATCATCGCGGCACCGATAATGAAGACAGCAAAATATTTCCGGATTTACCGGCACGGCAATGAATTTTTCCTTTCGAACCGCGACACCGAACGAGCTCGCCGGTGCATTGCAGGACGCGCGCGAATACACGCTGACCCTGTTTGACTGCTTCGCCGACACAGGGTTGGATGTGCCGCGCAACGTGCCGGTGGTGCCCGGCATTCATCCACCTCTGTGGGAACTCGGATATATCGCGTGGTTTGCCGAGTGGTACATCTTGCGCGAGGCGCAGTCGAGCGTACCGGATGCGGCCGGACGTACCTCGCTGCTGACCAAGGGCGATGACTGGTTCGATCCCAACACGGTACCGCAGCGGGCCCGCTGGAGCCTGGACTTGCCCAGCACGGGCGCGTTGAAAACCTATTGCCGCGAAGTGCTGGACCGCGTGCTCGACAAGCTCGGACGTGCCAGAAACGAAGCCGCGGCACTGTACCCGTATCGCCTGGCGCTGGCGCACGAAGACATGCGCGGCGAAGCGCTGGCTGCCGTGCTGCAGACGCTGGGCGTGCGGCTGCCGCGGCAGTTGGAAGAACACAGCATCCCGGCCTGGACGCAAGGCGAAATCCGTTTTCCCGGCGGGACGATCGAGTTGGGGAGCAAGCCCGGCGACGGTTTTGTGTTCGATAATGAAAAATGGGCACATGCGGTCTACGTGCCGCCATTCGCGATGGATTCGACGCTGGTGTCGAATGCGCAGTATGGCGAATTCATTGCGGATGGCGGCTATCAGAATCCGCAGTTCTGGACAGTTGCCGGGCGCGACTGGGTGATGCGTAACGACATGTCGGCGCCGCGCGACTGGGAACCCGATGGCAGGCGCTGGCGCTGCCGGCGCTTCGGCCGGCAGATCGCCTTGCCGCTCCATGAACCGGTGCGCCATGTCAGCCTGTACGAGGCGCAGGCATATTGCGCGTGGGCGGGCAGGCGTCTGCCGATGGAATCCGAGTGGGAATACGCGGCTCTGGCGGCGCATCCGGCGCTGCGCTGGGGCGACCTGTGGGAGTGGACTTGCTCGCCGTTCGAGCCATATCCGGGATTTTCCGTCGATGCGTATCGCGAATATTCCGAACCGCACTTCATGACGCACCAGGCGGTGCGCGGGGCATCGTTCGCCACCCGCTTGCGCCTGCGTTCACCGAAGTTTCGCAATTTCTGCCTTCCGGGGCGCAACGACATGTTCATCGGCTTTCGTACGTGCGCCATGTAGAGCGCACGCGAAACGGCAGCACATGAAAAAAAACGGCCGCCCGGTAACCGGAGCGGCCGTTTTTGCTGATGCACTAGGAGCGATCAGCGGTCGCCGTAGGAGCGGCGTGCGCCGTCGCCGGAGCGTGCTCCCTTGCTGTAGCCGCCTTCCTTGCGCGGGCCGGACGGCTTCGGCGCCCCCGGCTTGCTGAAGCTGCGCTGGCCCGGCTTGCCGCCATTGCCGCGGTTGTCGCCCGGCTTCCAGCCACCCGGCTTGCGGTTGCTGCGCGGTGCGGTGGCGGATTTCTTCGGCTCGAAGCCTTCGATCACATCGACCGGAATCGATTGCTTGGTGAAGCGTTCGATGCGCTTGATGTTGATATTTTCCGAGTGGTTCACCAGCGAAATTGCCTGGCCGTTGCGGCCGGCGCGACCGGTGCGGCCGATGCGGTGCACGTAGTCTTCAGGGAACTTCGGCAGATCGTAGTTCACCACGTGCGTAATGCCCGGCACGTCGATGCCGCGCGCGGCAACGTCGGTCGCCACCAGCACGCGCACCTGGCCGCGGCGCAATGCGTCGAGCGTGCGGTTGCGTGCGCCCTGATGCATGTCGCCATGCAATGCAGCGGCGGTGAAGCCGGCGATGTTCAGGCGGTCGGCAATCGTGTCGGCGTCGCGCTTGGTCGCGGTAAACACGACGGCCTGGTCGAGCGATGCATCGCGCAGCAGGTGGTCGAGCAGGCGGTTCTTGTGCGACAGATCGTCGACGAAGTGCACGCGCTGCTGGATGTTTTCATGCTTGGTGCCGGAGCTTGCAATCTGGATCACCAGCGGGTCCTTCGTGATGCGCTTGGCCATGTTGCCCACCACGCCGTCGAGCGTGGCCGAGAACAGCATGGTCTGGCGCGTTTCCGGCGTCGCCTCGACGATCTTTTCGATGTCGTCGATGAAGCCCATGTCGAGCATGCGGTCGGCTTCGTCCAGCACCAGGATTTCCAGCTGCGAGAAGTTGATCTTGCCCGATTCCATATGGTCGATCAGGCGTCCCGGGGTCGCGACCAGGATTTCCGGATTCTTGGCCAGCAGCTGCATCTGCTTCGGATACGGCATGCCGCCAAGGATGGACACGGCGCGCAGGCGGCGCAGATAGGTGCCGTACTTGGAGGTGGCGGTGGTGACCTGCAGTGCCAGTTCGCGCGTCGGCGTCAGCACCAGCATCTTCGGTTGCGCAGGCTGGAAGCGAGGACGGTCGCCGCGTGCGCGCGCCGACTGCCGTTCCTGGTTCGGGGTCTTGGTGCCGGGTTGAAATTGTTGTTCGGCAAGGGCGAACTTGTGCAGCGCCGGCAGCATGAATGCCGCGGTCTTGCCGGAGCCGGTCTGCGACGACACCATCAGGTCGCGGTCTTGCAATGCCGCGGGAACCGCTTGCTCCTGTACCGGGGTGGGTTTGGTATAGCCGGCTTCGGACAAGGCTTTCAGGATGGACGTGTGCAGGCCTAGTGCTTCAAAACTCATTGTGTTCTTTCGTGTAAATCAACGCCGCGACCACGACGTGACAAGCACGTTCATGGCCGGTGCGCGAATGTAAAAATGCAACGCGAACCAACGAAACAGCTGAGAAAAAATTCTGAGAGATTTCGGCACAAAGCTTTGCGCCGGGGCGGTGTCTGGAACGTCAACACCAGAAGGCGGGATGGCTTTATCGTACAGCTAAAGGGTTGCGATGCTGCTCAAGTGACTGCTTGTTGCAGTGCACAGCGGCGAATTATACAGACTAAATCTGTTCGCTGCCGAATTTATTTTGACGCAGGCGGGGCAAGGGAGCGTTGCACGAAGCGTGCTTCGCGCAACGTTAGCCGGATTGGCGAGCAAGCCAATCCGGGGCAGGGCTTCGGTTTTATTCAGTCGGCGCGTACATCACGTGCGAGAAGCCGCCGTCGACATAGGTGATCTCGCTGGTGATGCCGTTGGCGAGTTCGGACAGCAGGAAGGCCGCGGTGTTGCCCACGTCTTCGATCGTGATATTGCGGCGCAGCGGGGCATGCGCGGCGACGATGCCGAGCAGCTTGCTGAAATCCTTGATGCCGGACGCGGCCAAGGTCTTGATCGGGCCGGCCGAAATGCCGTTGACGCGGATGCCTTTCGGGCCGAGCGATTCGGCCAGGTAGCGCACGCTGGCTTCCAGGGACGCTTTTGCCAGGCCCATGGTGTTGTAGTTCGGCGTGACGCGCACCGCGCCCAGATAGGTCAGGGTCAGCAGCGACGCATTCGGGCTCAGTATCGGCAGCGCTGCCTTGGCCATCGCGGGGAAGCTGTAGGCAGAAATGTCCTGCGCGATGTGGAAAGCCTCGCGCGACAGGCCGTCCAGGAAATCGCCGGCGATCGCTTCGCGCGGCGCAAAACCGATCGAATGCACCAGACCATCTAGGTGATCCCAGGATTTGCCGAGATCGGCGAACAGCGCGTTGATTTGATCGTCGCTGGAAACGTCGCAATCGAAGATCAGATTGCTGTCGAATTCCTTCGCAAATTCGGTGATGCGCTCCTTGAAGCGCTCGCCGACATAGGTAAATGCCAGTTCGGCGCCTTCGCGCTTGCATGCCTGGGCGATGCCGTAAGCGATGGAGCGGTTGGATAGGAGGCCTGTGATCAGGATTTTTTTGCCTTGTAGGAATGCCATAAATGACTCCAAATGATTTTGCGTATTTTATGCGCTTTGGACAGTATCGTCGGTCCTAAGCGCATGGCGCGCCGAAAAGACGAACGTTTTGCCGTTTTTCGTGGTTCAGATTTTTTAACTGGGCAAGATTGTAGGGGGGAGTGGGCTCAAGGGCAACTTTTGCTTTCGCCATTGAGCATGCTGGAAATCAATTTTCAAACAAATTTCCCGTGATAAAACCGTCGGAGGCCATTGCTTAGAGGCTTCGGATGTCAATGGCATTTTCCGCGAGGCGCCATGCGATCTTCTTTTAAATGGGTACAATAGCCTGCTTCTGTGCGGCTATGCGCGACAGCTTCTTTCATATATAGGCGGATGCGTAAATTCCTTTTTTCCTTTCTGCTCGTTAGTTGCCTTCACGCCAGCAGCAGTGCGTTTGCGGCCCATGCATTCTCTCTGTACGACACGCCGAAATACCCGGCTGGCTTCGCGCACTTTGATTACGTCAATCCGGATGCGCCGCGCGGCGGGGAGCTGTACCTCGCCAATCCCGACCGGCGCACGAGCTTCGACAAATTCAATCCGTTTTCCCTGAAGGGCGTGTCGGCCGCCGGGGTGTCCAACCTGATGTTCGAGACGCTCACGACCGGATCGTCGGACGAAGTGGCGACCATGTATGGCCTGTTGGCCGAGGATATGGAGCTGGCACCGGACCGGATGTCGATGACCTTCCGGCTGAACCCGAAGGCGCGCTTCAACAACGGCGACCCGGTCACCGCCGCCGACGTCAAGTATTCCTACGATACGCTGCTGGCCAAGGGCTCGCCGCAGTTCAAGACAGTGTTCGCCGACGTCAAGCAGTGCGTGGTGGTGGACAACCGCACGGTACGCTTCGAGTTCAAGACCCTCAACCGCGAACTGCCGCTGATCGTCGGCGGCGTGCCGGTGTTTTCCCGCAAGTGGGGCGCGAACACCTCGTTCGACAAGATCCAGCTTGAACCGCCGATTTCAACCGGCCCGTACCTGATCGAACGCTACGACGTCGGTCGCTCCATCACCTACAAACGCAATCCCGCCTACTGGGGCGACGCCGTGCCGGCTCGCAGGGGCATGTTTAATTTCGGACGCATCGTGTACCGCTTCTACAAGGACGATGTGGCGCGCCTGGAGGCGTTCAAGGCCGGCGAATTCGACGTGGTGGTCGAGTACAGCGCGAAGAACTGGGCGCGCAGCTACATCGGGCCGAAGTTCGCCAGCGGCGAGCTCGTCAAGCGCGAGCTGCCGCACTCGAACGCGGCCGGCATGCAGGGTTTCGTGATGAACCTGCGCCATCCGCAGTTCCAGGACCTGCGGGTACGCCAGGCGTTGGGCCTGGCGCTCGATTTCGAATGGATGAACCGCCAGCTTTTCTACAGTCAGTACAAGCGCATCTATTCCTTCTTCAACAACAGCGAGCTGGCGGCAACCGGCATGCCGAGCGAGGATGAGCTGAAACTGCTGGAGCCGATGCGCGACAAGCTCGACCCGGCCGTGTTCGGTCCGGCGCCTGTGCCTCCGAGCACCAATCCGCCCGATTCTCTGCGCGCCAACCTGCTGCGGGCGAAGGCGCTGTTCAAGGAGGCCGGCTGGGAATACCGCGACGGCGCACTGCGCAACAGCAAGGGCGAGCCGTTCACGTTCGAGATCCTGGATGACCAGTCGGCGCTGTCGCGCATCATCACCGTGTACGTGCGCAACCTGCAAAAGCTCGGCATCCAGGTCAACCAGCGCACCGCCGACTACGCGCTGGTGCAGAAGCGCATGGAAGAATTCGACTTCGACATGACCAGCATCCGCTTCCCGGATACAAACAGTCCCGGCAACGAACTGTTCGACATGCTCGGTTCCAAGGCGGCGGATGAAAAAGGCTCCAACAACGCCTGGGGCCTGAAGGACCCGGCGGTCGACAAACTGATCACCGCCGTGGTCATGGCCGAATCGCGCAGGCAGCTGGTGGCGGCGGCGCGCGCGCTGGACCGCGTCCTGCTGCACAAGTACCTCGTCGTGCCGCACTGGTATTCTTCCACCCATCGGGTCGCCTACCACAACCGCTTCGGCATCCCCGCCAGGCTGCCGCTGTACTATGCGGCCGACCCCTATGTCATTTCAACCTGGTGGCAGCAAAAGGCAAGATGAGAGGGCGACGATGAATATCTGGTCTTACATTGGAAAGCGCATCCTGTTGATGATCCCGACGCTGCTCGGAGTGGTGGCGATTACCTTCGCGGTCATCCAGTTCGTGCCCGGCGGACCGGTCGAGCAGGCCCTGATCGAGCTGAAAAAGGGACAGACCGGCGGCGGCGAGGCTTCGGGCGGAGGCGCTTCCGAATATCGCGGGCGCCAGGGCATCGACGCCGAACGGGTGAAAGAGATCAAGGCGCTGTATGGCTTCGACAAGCCGCCGGCCGAGCGCTTCTGGCTGATGCTGAAGGGCTTTGCGCGCTTCGACCTGGGGCAGAGCTTTTATCACCACAAGGACGTGTGGCAGCTGGTGCAGTCGAAATTGCCGGTATCGATCAGCATCGGCATGTGGACCTTCTTCCTCACCTATTTCATTTCGCTGCCGCTCGGTATTGCCAAGGCAGTGCGTGAAGGCACGCGCTTCGATGTGGCGACCAGCATCGCCGTGCTGATCGGCTATTCGATCCCCGGCTTCGTGCTGGGCGTGCTGCTGCTCGTGCTGTTCGGCGGCGGCAGTTTCGTGCAATGGTTTCCCTTGCGCGGATTGACATCGGACGACTGGGAGCAGTTCTCCTGGCTCCACAAGATTCTCGATTACCTGTGGCATATCACCTTGCCGGTAGTGGCGTCGGTTGCCGGTTCGTTTGCGGTGATGACGATGCTGACCAAGAACACCTTCCTTGAAGAGATCCGCAAGCAATATGTGTTGACGGCGCGCGCCAAGGGGCTGAGCGAGCAGGCCGTGCTGTACAAGCACGTGTTCCGCAATGCGCTGATTCCGCTGGTGACCGGATTCCCGGCGGCTTTCATCGGCGCCTTCTTCGCCGGCAGCCTTCTGATCGAGACCCTGTTCTCGCTCGACGGGTTGGGGCTGCTGTCTTACGAGTCCGTGGTGCGGCGCGATTACCCGGTTGTCATGGGCACGCTTTACCTGTTTACGCTGATCGGGCTGGTGGTGAAACTGATAGGCGACCTGTGCTACGTGTGGGCCGACCCGCGCGTGCAATTCGAGAGTCTGAACCGATGAACGCAACTGCTTCCACGCCATCCATTTCTCCGGGGCGCCGCATCTGGCTGCGCTTCAAAGAAAATCGCCGGGGCTACTGGAGCCTGGTCATTTTCCTCGTGCTGTTCGGCCTGAGCCTGATGGCCGAGGTGATATCGAACGACAAGCCGCTGCTGGCGCGTTACAACGGCACCCTGATGTTCCCCATGGTGCACACCTACTCGGAGAAGGACTTCGGCGGCGATTTCGATTCGCCGGCGGATTACCTCGATCCCTTCATCCAGGACCAGTTCAGGAAGAAGGGCAACTGGGCGATCTATCCGATCAATCACTACTACTACGACACGCTGAACTACTTCGCCAAGTCTCCCAATCCGGCGCCGCCCTCGGCGGATAACTGGCTCGGCACCGATGACCGGGGGCGCGACGTGTTCGCGCGGCTGCTGTATGGCTTTCGCATTTCGGTGGTGTTCGGCCTGGCGCTGACGGTTACCGGCGTGATTCTGGGCGTGCTCGCCGGCGCCGTCCAGGGGTATTTTGCAGGCAAGACCGACCTGTTCTTCCAGCGCTTCATGGAAATCTGGGGCTCGATGCCGGAACTGTATTTGCTCATTATTTTCGCGTCGATCTTCCAGCCCAGCCTCGGCCTGTTGCTGATCCTGCTTTCGCTGTTCGGCTGGATGGGATTGTCGGACTATGTGCGCGCCGATTTCCTGCGCAACCGCAATCTCGAGTACGTGCAGGCGGCGCGCGCGCTGGGCCTGTCGAACCGCACGATCATCTGGCGCCATGTGCTGCCCAACAGCCTGACGCCAGTCGTGACCTTCCTTCCTTTCCGCATGAGCGCGGCCATCCTGTCTCTAACCAGCCTCGATTTCCTTGGACTGGGCGTGCCGCCGCCAACACCGAGCCTCGGCGAGCTGCTGGCGCAGGGCAAGAACAACCTGGACGCGTGGTGGATTGCGCTGTCGACTTTTTTTGCATTGACCTTGACCTTGCTGCTGCTGACCAATATCGGCGATGCGCTGCGTAATGCGCTGGACGTCAGGAGGAAGGCATGAGTCTGCTCGACGTCAGGAACCTGAATGTGGCATTCGGGTCGTCCACGGTGGTCCACGATGTCAGTTTCAGCATCGCGCCCGGCGAGAAGTTCGCCCTGGTCGGTGAGTCGGGATCGGGCAAGACGGTGACGTCTCTCACCGTACTGCGCCTGAATCAGGGTGCACGCTATGGCGGGAGCATCCTGTTCGAGGGCGGCGACCTGCTGAAGAAGCCGGAAGCGGCGATGCGCGCGGTGCGCGGCAAGGACATCGCGATGATTTTCCAGGAGCCGATGACCGCGCTCAACCCCTTGTTCACCATTGGCAACCAGATCGCCGAAGTGCTGATGCTGCACGAGGGCTTGAGCGCGAAGATGGCAGCAAGGCGCGCGGTGGATTTGCTGGACAAGACTGGCATTCCGGAGCCTGCGCGCCGCGCACTCGCATTCCCGCACCAGTTGTCCGGCGGCCAGCGCCAGCGCGCAATGATCGCCATGGCGCTGGCCTGCAAGCCGAAGCTGTTGATCGCGGACGAGCCGACGACGGCGCTGGATGTGACGATCCAGGTGCAGATCCTGGAACTGCTGAACCAGTTGCAGCGCGAAGAGAACATGGCCGTGCTGATGATCACCCACGACCTGAACCTGGTGCGGCATTTCGCCGACCGGGTAGGTGTGATGGAGCGCGGGCGCCTGATCGAGACCGCGACCACGCATGATCTGTTCGACCAGCCGCGTGAAGCCTATACGCGCAAGCTGCTGGCCAGTCATCCGACGCGCGCGGTCGGCACCGTCGATGACACGGCGCAGCCCTTGCTGGTGGCCGACAAGGTGCGCTGCACGTTCTCGATTCCGATGGGCTGGTTCAAGAAGAAGGAATTCGTCGCGGTCGACAACGTTGACGTCGCCTTGAAACCGCACGAGACGCTGGGCATCGTCGGCGAATCCGGTTCCGGCAAGTCGACGCTGGGCATGGCGTTGCTGCGTCTGTCTTCGGCAGCGGTGACGGGGCGCATCGCATTCGTCGGCAATCCGATCAGCGAGATGCCGAGCGCGGCGCTGCGGCCATTGCGCGCCAGGATGCAGGTGGTGTTCCAGGACCCGTTCGCCTCCCTGTCGCCGCGCCGCACCATCGAACAGATCGTCGGCGAGGGGCTGGAACTGCATCAGCCGCAACTGGGAAAGGGTGGATTGCGCGATGCCGTCGCCCAGGCTCTCGCCGAGGTCGGCCTCGCACCGGAAATGATGTCGCGCTATCCGCACGAGTTTTCCGGAGGACAGCGCCAGCGCATTGCGATTGCACGCGCCCTTGTGCTCAAGCCGGAACTGCTGCTGCTCGACGAGCCCACATCATCGCTCGATGTCTCGGTGCAGCAGCAAGTCTTGCTGTTGCTCGCCGAACTGCAGCGCAAGTACGGCATGGCTTATTTGTTCATCAGCCACGACCTAGCGGTCATACGCGCGATGGCTCACCGCGTGATGGTGATGAAGGATGGAAAGGTCGTCGAAAGCGGCACCACGGAAGAGGTGCTGTCCCGTCCGCGCCAGGCGTACACGAAGCGCCTGCTGGCAGCATCCAGTTACTCGGCGCTGGAGGAGAGTGAAAGCGGTGCGCCGGGGCAGGAATAAATGATCGCACAGCTGTACGGCCTGTCCGGTCCGTACAGCTGTGCAATTGGTTAGCCGCGGTGCTTCTTGTGCGTTTTGGACGTTGCAGCCGTCGCTTTGCTCTTGCGCACCGGCGGAGCGATCTTGCGGTGCGGCGCGCTGCCGCGTGCGACGTGATAGCTGCCGTTTTTCGATGCCTTGTACGGGACGTGAAGCTGCAGGGTTTGTCCCGACGATACCTTGTCATGCTTCAGGCTGTTCCACGTCTTGATCTGCGCCACGCTTACCTGGTTGCGTTTGGCGATCGACGCCAGGGTGTCACGCTTGCCGACCTTGACATAGATGCGGCGGGTGTCCGGCACGTCCGGTTCGACCGCGATGGTCGCGTTGTCCGCAATCTCTGGCGCGATATCCTTTTCCGGTGTGCCCTCGGCTTTCGGCACCAGTACGGTGGAGCCGGCCTTCAAGCGCATATTCGGCGGAATGTTGTTGACTTCGCGGATCACCTGCGGCGTGGTGTGGAATTTCGAAGCGATCGTTTCGATTCGTTCGCGCGCGCTGGTTACCTTGTGCGCCGTCCATGACGACAAGGCGCGGCCCCATTTCGCCAGATTGGCCTTGAACTTGGCAGCATTGCTTTGCGGGAGCAGGATCTGGGTGTCTGAGCTGCCGGTGATGACGGGGCGGTTGAATTGCGGATTGAGCGCCTTGAACTCGTCGATCGACAACTCAGCGAGCTGCGCGGCGACTTTGATATCGATATCGCGTGTCTTGCCGATAGTGACGAAATACGGCTGGTTTTCCACCTTGGGCAGCGTGATGCCGTATTGCGCCGGCATGGCGATGATGTTCTTGACCGCCTGCAGCTTGGGTACATAGTTGCGCGTTTCGACCGGCATCAATGGCGACAGGCTGTTGAAGTCGGTCGGCAGTCCCGCGGCGCGGTTCTTGTTGACCGCGCGCTGCACCGAGCCTTCGCCCCAGTTGTAGGCGGCCAGCGCCAGCTGCCAGTCGCCGAACATGTCATACAGCTTCTGCAGATAGGTCAGTGCCGCGTCGGTCGACGCCAGCACGTCGCGCCGTTCGTCCTTGAAGGCGCTTTGCTTGAGGTTGAAGTCGCGCCCGGTCGACGGAATGAACTGCCACATGCCGGCGGCCTTCGCGGTCGAGTAAGCCTGCGGATTGAAGGCCGATTCGATGAAAGGCAGCAGCGCCAGCTCGGTCGGCATGCCTCGCTTTTCGAGCTCCTGCACCACGTGGAACAGGTAGCGCGATGCGCGCGTGGTTGTGCGCTGGATGTAATCGGGGCGCGAGGTGTACCACTGCAGCTGATTGTCGACCAGAGGATTATTCAGGTCCGGAATGCCAAAGCCCTTGCGGATGCGCCCCCAGACATCGACCTCTTCCATCGCCAGCACTTGCGCGATCGGGTCGTTCGGATCGTACGGCTTGTCGAGCGCGGATGCCTGCGCCCAGTTGTAGAGCGGGAGAGAAAGGTCGTTGGCCAGCGTGGTAAGAGGGATGCCGAAGAGAAAAAATGCTGCGACAGGTAATATTTTTGTTTTCGGCAGATGCATGAGGCCTCGCTTGCTTTTGGTATACCGCCGCATCGGCAGTCGGCTGGCTTGTAACCCGCACTCAAACGTTCGGCGCGCCTGAAAGACGCGCCGATGTCGGACGAGCGGATGGGGATGTCCGGGAGTTTACGTAATCGTGTTTTCCTGCGTCAAGGTTTATTACATTCCATAGTTATTATCTATCATGATAATTTTGCAATGGAATGAGCCATCTCAACGATAGGAGTTTTTCCATTGCCGTAAGGCAGTAAAAACAGCGATTGGTTCCCTGGAAGAAAGATGATTTAAGGCAATGAGCCGCTCCGCAATGGCCGGTTCATGAAAGCGCAGGAAAGGATTGGTGGATCGTTCCAATCCGATGGTGGAGGGAATCGTGGGCAGGCCGCAGTCGCGTTTTGCCTGCTCGGCCCGGATGCGCGCGTTTAGCGCGATATTGTCCGGCTCGACTTCGCGGGCGAACCGCAGGTTGGAGAGGGTATATTCATGGGAGCAATAGACTTGAGTTGCATCCGGCAAGGCGGCCAGTTTGGACAGGGAATCCACCATCTGCTCGGGCGTACCTTCGAACAGACGGCCGCAGCCGCCGGCAAACAAGGTGTCGCCGCAAAAGAGCCATTGCTGTCGAGGTGCGATATAAGCAATATGCCCTTTTGTGTGGCCGGGGACATCGAGGACATCGAGCGTCAGGCTCAATTCGGGTATCGTAATAGATTCGCCCTCGCTCAACGGATCGGTAATTTGCGGAATCGCTTCATGGCGCGGTCCAAATACCGGAACATGGAAGTTTGCCAACAGGTCCGGCACGCCGCCGACATGGTCAGCATGGTGATGTGTCAGTAGAATAGCGGCCAGGGAAAGTTGGTGTGCATTAAGCGCTGCGAGGATTGGCGTTGCGTCTCCCGGATCGACCACGACGGCATGCCTGCCATCGTGAATCAACCATAAGTAATTGTCCTGAAAAGCCGGCACAGCCAATACAGTCAACATACGATGGACCATTCGTCACTTGAAAAATCCATTATAGCGCTCGGCCCTTGGCTGGAAACGCCGACCGGGGACTACGTTCGGGCATGGCAACAGGCGCGCCTGGACGAGCTGACGGCGGATATTTTCGGGTTCAATGCAGTCCAGATCGGTTTGCCGCAAATTAATGCGCTGCAGGCGAATCGCATGCCCAACAAATGGCTGACCGATATGCGGATGCCGGATAGGAAGCCCGGCGACAAGCGCGTGCCTGTCGTCGTGGTGCATGACTTCGCCGAGCTGCCGTTCGCGTCGCAAAGCCTCGATCTGGTAGTGCTGCCGCACGTGCTCGAATTTGCCGCCGAGCCGCATCAGGTACTGCGTGAAGTGGAGCGGGTGCTGATTCCGGAGGGGCAGGTGATTATTTGCGGCTTCAATCCCGCCAGCCTGTGGGGACTGCGCCAGGTTGCGGGACGGCTGACCGGCGCGCATTTCCTGCCGCAGGACGGCGAATTCATCAGCGTGCCGCGCTTGAAGGACTGGCTGAAACTGCTGAACATGGAGGTCAATCGCGGTCATTTCGGTTGCTATGCGCCGCCCTGCACCTCGGAGAAATGGCTCAAGCGCTTCAATTTCATGGAAAAGGCCGGCAATCGCTGGTGGCCTTATCTCGGCGCGGTTTACATGGTTCAGGCAATCAAGCGCATCCGGGGCATGCGTTTGATCGGGCCGGTGTGGACCAGGCAAACCGCGACCGCGCGACAAGGCGTGCCGGCGACTAACAAGATACACAGGCAGAAAAACAGGAATGGATAAAGTTGTGATTTATACTGACGGGGCGTGCAAGGGCAATCCCGGCACCGGCGGATGGGGGGCGTTGCTGATCGCCGGAGAACACAAGAAGGAGCTATTCGGCGGCGAGCGGAATACCACCAACAACCGCATGGAGCTGAAAGCCGTGATCGAGGCGCTGTCCGCGCTCAAGCGGCCCTGCGAGGTGGTTGTGCATACCGATAGTCAGTATGTGCAGAAAGGCATCAGCGAATGGATTCATGGCTGGAAGGCGCGCGGCTGGAAGACGGCATCGAAGGAGCCGGTCAAGAACGTCGACCTGTGGCAGGCGCTCGATGCCGCGCAGGCCACGCACAGCATTCAATGGCGCTGGGTCAAAGGGCATGCAGGACATGACGGCAACGAGCGCGCCGACAAGCTAGCCAATTTGGGCGTGGCATCCGTGTCCTGAACTCCGCCGCGCTCCCGTCAGGTCTCCTTGTTCAGATAAACCTACTTACCTCCCCCAAGAAACGCATGCGACAAATCGTCCTCGATACCGAAACGACTGGCTTGAACCCGCGCTCCGGCGACCGCATCATTGAAATTGGCTGTGTCGAAATCGTCAACCGCCGGCTGACCGGCAACAATTTTCATACCTATATCAACCCTGAGCGCGATTCGGAAGAGGGCGCGCTCGCGGTGCACGGCCTGACCACGGAATTCCTCAGCGATAAACCGAAATTCGCCGAGATTGCCGATACGCTGCGTGACTATGTGAAGGATGCGGAAATCATCATTCACAATGCACCATTCGACCTGGCTTTTCTAGATGCCGAATTCGACCGTCTGGGCTTTCCGCGCTTTGTGCAGCACGTGGCGATGGTAACGGACACCCTGGTGCAAGCCAAGGAAATGCATCCGGGGAAGCGCAATTCCCTGGATGCCCTGTGCGACCGGTACGGCATTTCGAATGCACATCGTACGCTGCACGGAGCATTGCTCGATGCAGAGCTGCTTGCGGAAGTCTATCTCGCGATGACGCGAGGGCAGAACAGTCTCACCATCGATCTGGCCGTTCCGGAGGCGAGTGCGGCCGATACGGAGGTCATTGAGGTCGCGACGACTGCGGAAATCATCGTGTTGCAAGCCTCGGCAGAGGAAATGGCCGAGCACGAAGCCTTGCTCGACCGACTGGACAAAGAAGCGAAAGGCAGTTGCGTGTGGCGCATCGCAATCACAAATTGATTCGACGCAGCATTTGTGAGATAATGCCGACCTCTTCGGACAGTTAGCTCAGGGGTAGAGCACCGCCTTCACACGGCGGGGGTCACTGGTTCAATCCCAGTACTGTCCACCACGGATTCTCGCCGACATGAATGTCGGCCAAAAGAAAAGCCTGCGCTAGCGCAGGCTTTTCTTTTTCCCTTTTTCCTTCAGTCAGCAAGATATCTTGCTGGCTCGATCAGAATATTCAGCTGAACGAATTGATCGCCCAATAAATCAGACCAATACTGCAGGCGGCAGAAGCCGCAATGCAGGCAACGGCTTGCAGCTTGTTGAAGTTGAACCGGGAAACGGTAACCGCTACCTGGCTGGTTGATTTTTGCATGGCCCGCCTCATTGGATTGGGACAACTACTTTCCGATCTTCATTGTACAGACCTTGTTCTGTGATGCAATAGTCTGCTAAGCAAGTTCTCGGGAAATATAATTGATAAAAATCAATGAGTTGTATGCGGATCAATAAATCATCTTCCCATGCCTCCAATGTACAGTTGCTCCCAGCGGCCACGGTCAATGTTGTGAATTGGAATGAATAATTCAGTTGAGTGCGCCGGTTTCAAAAGGAATTCTTCTATTGAGTAAAATCGCCGCGTTTAGCCAGCGAACACGCTCAAGGCTTCATAAAGCCCATCGATTGGATTGGAGATAAAAAAGGAGGCGGAAAAAAGAAAGCCCGCAGGCCTTGCGGTTGCGGGCTAAATCCAATTCAAGGAGAGTTGGAGGAGACGTTTTCACTATAGCGCTGCCTCCCACGCAAGTCCGCTTTATTGTGGTGATACCAGTTATTCCTATTTTTTATAACTGCGTGTGGCAGCGATCGATGCTAATCATATCGGCTGCCCTGGCTCATTTTCGCCCGGTTTTGATGCTATGCGCGGGCTTTTTATGCGACGAGCGGCTATTGGTTGGTGTGCGTACGACTGCCGCTCCCGGGCGTGGCTTGTTTTGGCCAAATTTTTTCGCAAGCTTGTCCGGGCCCGGCGTTTCCTTGCTTCGTTCGACGGCTGCCAGCGCAGGCGTGGGGGTGTGGCGCGGAACCAGGTGCCTTTCGCTGTTTCCGATCAGGTCGGAGCGTCCCATGCGCTTGAGTGCTTCGCGCAGGATTTCCCAGTTTTCCGGATCGTGATAGCGCAGGAAAGCCTTGTGCAGGCGCCGGATTTTACCGGCGCGCGCCGTTTCGACAGTCTCGGAGTCTGCGGTGACCTTGTGCAGCGGATTCTTACGGCTGTGATACATCGCGGTGGCAGTCGCCATTGGCGTCGGCACGAACGCTTGCACTTGGTCGAGGCGGAAGTTGTTCTTTTTCAGCCAGAGCGCAAGGTTGAGCATGTCTTCATCGGTGGTGCCGGGATGGGCGGCGATGAAGTAAGGGATCAGATATTGTTCCTTGCCCGCTTCTTTTGAATACTTTTCGAACAGTTCCTTGAACTTGTAGTAGGCGCCCATGCCCGGCTTCATCATCTTCGACAGCGGGCCTTCCTCGGAGTGTTCCGGTGCGATTTTCAGCAAGCCACCGACATGGTGCGTAACTAGTTCCTTGACGTATTCGGGCGAGCGCACCGCGAGGTCGTAGCGTAGTCCGGAGCCGATCAGGATTTTCTTGATGCCGGGGATGGCGCGCGCCTTGCGGTACAGCTGGATCAGCTTGCTGTGGTCGGTGCTCATGTTGACGCAGATGCTCGGATACACGCAGGATGGGCGGCGGCAGGTTTCTTCGATCTTCTTGTCCTTGCACGCGAGGCGATACATGTTGGCTGTGGGCCCGCCCAGGTCCGAGATGGTGCCGGTGAAGCCCTTGGTCTTGTCCCGGATCTGCTCGAGTTCGCGCAGGATGGAAGGTTCGGAACGGCTCTGGATGATGCGGCCCTCATGTTCGGTGATCGAGCAGAAGGTACAGCCGCCAAAGCAGCCGCGCATGATGTTGACCGAGAAGCGGATCATTTCCCAGGCCGGGATGCGCGCCTTGCCGTAACTCGGGTGCGGCGAGCGCGCATAGGGGACGTCATAGATGCCGTCCATCTCGTCCATCGCCAGCGGCAGGGGCGGCGGATTGAGCCAGACGTCGCGCTCACCGTGCGCCTGCACCAGCGCGCGTGCATTGCCGGGGTTGGATTCGAGGTGGAAGACGCGCGACGCGTGCGCGTACATCACCGGATCGTCCTTGACTTGCTCGTAGGAGGGCAGGCGTACCACGGTCCTGTTGTGCTGTTCCTTCAGCGCGGCCTGCCGCTCTTCGCGGCTCAGGATCAGCACCGGCTTCTCGGCTGGCTTGCCGTCGGTAGAGCAGCTATCGGTGTTTTTATCCTTCGTGGCATAGGGATCGGGATGCGCCTCGATCCTTCCCGGCGTATCGACGCGGGTCGAATTGGCCTCGCTCCAGTCCGCAGCCGGCTTCCACCCGGGCGGCACCATGAATGCGGTGCCGCGCAGGTCGCGGATCGACTTGATCGACTCGCCTGCCGCCAGACGGTGTGTGAGGGCGACCAATGCGCGTTCGGCATTGCCGAACAACAGGAGATCGGCCTTTGAATCCGGCAATACCGAACGGCGTACCTTGTCGGACCAGTAGTCGTAATGGGCGATGCGGCGCAGGCTGGCTTCGATACTGCCGATGATGATGGCGGTCTCGGGATAGGCCTCGCGCGCGCGCTGCGCATATACCGTCAGCGCGCGATCGGGGCGCTTGTTCGGTTCGGCATTGGCGGTATAGGCGTCGTCCGAGCGGATCTTGCGGTCGGCGGTATAGCGGTTGATCATCGAATCCATATTGCCGGCCGTGATGCCGAAATACAGGTTCGGTTTGCCGAGAGCGCGGAATGGTTCCGCCGAATGCCAGTCCGGTTGGCTGATGATGCCGACGCGGAAACCTTGCTTTTCCAGTAAGCGCCCAATCAGGGCCATGCCGAAACTCGGATGGTCGATATACGCATCCCCGGTAATCAGGATGACATCGCACGCATCCCAACCGAGCGCATCCATCTCCTTGCGCGACATTGGCAGGAAGGGGGCGGGGGTGGTGTAATCGGAACGGTAACGGGGATAGGAAAACAGATTCGGAGGTGCATTCATGGTGGGGCGGATTGTACCGGAAATGCCTTGTATCGGCGGCTTGCCGAGGCGGCGCGTTGTTGGTATTTATCGGGGCGGGGCGGCAGGCGGCGGCGGAGCGACGTAGCGCCCGCCACGTCCATGGAAGAATTCGCTCATCAGGTCGCCGCCGGAAACCGGAACGCGATGTCCTTTCGCGTACATGCATTGCTCGTAACCGAAGTCATAACGCTGCTGCAGTCGCTCCGAGGCGTTTTGTCCGGTTCCGGTTCCCGCGAGTCCGCCCAGCGCCAGCCCGGCGCCGGCGCCCACGCCGGCGCCGTGCCGGCCATTGATCGCGGCGCCTGCCGCGGCGCCAAGGACCGTTCCGACCGCGGCACTGCGCACGCCGCTGTCGAACGCCACGCTGTCCGGTGTGCGCCCGCTGGTCTGTTCTTGCGCAAACTGCTTGCACTCGGCGTTATCGGCACGGAACTGTTCAAAGCTCTTTCCCGTTCCGGGCAGGACCAGGACGCTCGGTTCGTTCGGCGGCACGGTCGTGCACGCGCATAACGCCAGCGTCATGATGGCTGCCGGTAGATCCAGGTGTTTGGCGTAGGACATGAGAAACTATGGTAAATCGGGCGGCTTCGGCGCCACGCGTGTCCATCCTTGTGGGCAGCGCTGCACATACGGGTAATAGCCTTGCGGTAGCTGGCAGTAATACCACCAGTAATTCGGCTGCTCGTCGATGTCGCGTCCGCCTTGCTCGATGTAGACGGGCGGAGGCGCCGGTACTGCAACGATGGGCGGATAGGCGTAATAGGTGGGCGACCGGTAATGCACTGGCGGGACGATCGGGACGCCGACAACGATACCGACACTGCCATGCGAGTGGCCATGCCAATGGCGGAATTGCTGATGCGCCCATGCGGTGCCACTGGCAGGTAATGCGAGCAGCAGGCACAAGATGATTGCAGGCCCAGCCCTTTTCATGGCGACCTCCTTGCCGCGGATGGCGCCGGATGCATGGGAGTCACGACGCTCTTGTCATTTTGACTTGCCGTTGCTGCATAAGTTCGGCTTACAAGGATTGTGGCTTACCAGCACTGGGGCGCGATATGCGAAGAGCGAACCTCCGTACCGGAGTCGTTAACTCCATTCTATGGTGAGGTCGTTCCGATTTTTTTATTCAATCGCAGCGGTGCCCCGTCCCCGGAACTCCCTTGTCAAGTAGTCATCAAATATACCCGCGGCCTTTTACTTGTATCAACAACGGATAGGAGAGGTACCATGTTGCGTGCCAACGAAATTCAGCAACGCTTCAACCAGGTTGAAAACACCATCCATCACGCAGCCGAATGCTGTCAGTCTGCAACCAGCCTTCCGATGGATTTGAAGGACAGCATCCAGCAACTGGACCAACGGGCCATGCAGGCGAGGAGCCTGATTCAGTCGCAGGATGAAAATCAGATTCGCCAGTGCATCGACGACCTGGAAGAGTTGGGGGATCGCGCCAAGGACGCCTGCGAAAATTCGGGGAATGTGGATGGCGAATTGAGAAGCGCCGTCATGCAGGCGCACCGCGAGCTATCCGACTTGAAGCATCAGCTGCACTGATTGTGGACATCGCCTCGAATGAGGTGAGTCGATGGCGCAGGCGTGCCGGCCTGCGCCTTTCCAGCCAAATCGGGCCATGATCGCATCATCGACGGACGCGGTCGACACAGCCCCGAGACGGCCATTTGCTTGATTACGCGTCCGGCAAAACGACATTCACATCGAGCACTTCCAGGTTGCCCTGGCGATCAAGAGAGATCTTGATGTCGTCTGCGTTGACCTTCGCATATTTGGAAATGACCTGAATCAGTTCCTTGTGCAAGGCCGGCAGGAAATCGGGACCGTCGCGCCCATTGCGCTCGCGCGCGATGATGACCTGCAGGCGCTCCTTGGCCGCACTCGCGCTCTTCGGCTTGTTATTGAATAAGAATGAAAGTAGCGCCATGTTTACTTGCCCTTAAAAATCCGCTGGAACAACCCCGGTTTTTCATAAGCGGTAAAGCGCAGCGGAACATCGTTTCCGAGGAAGCGCGCGACGACATCCTTGTACGCTTCGGAGACATCGGTGCCTGCCATGTGAATCGCCGGCTGGCCCTGGTTTGATGCATGCAATACCGATTCGGATTCCGGGATGATGCCGATTAAGGGAATGCGCAGGATTTCCTGCACATCCGTAAATGACAGCATCTCTCCCGCCTCGACCCGCTTGGGCACGTAGCGCGTCAGCAGCAGGTGCTCCTTGACCGGCTCCTGGCCGTTCAACGCGCGACGCGACTTGGCCTGGATGATGCCGAGGATGCGGTCGGAGTCGCGCACCGAGGAGACTTCCGGATTGGTTACCACGATCGCTTCGTCGGCGAAGGTCAGCGCCATCACCGCGCCGTGCTCGATGCCGGCCGGGGAGTCGCAAACGATGTACTCGAAGCCCATCTTGTCGAGATCGTTCAGCACGCGCTCGACGCCTTCCTCGGACAGCGCATCCTTGTCGCGCGTCTGCGAGGCCGGCAGCACGAACAGGTTTTCGCAGTGCTTGTCCTTGATCAGCGCCTGGTTAAGCGTCGCTTCATTGTTGATCACATTGATGAGGTCGTACACGACGCGCCGCTCGCAACCCATGATCAGGTCGAGGTTGCGCAGGCCGACGTCGAAATCGATCACGGCTGTCTTGTGCCCGCGCAGGGCCAGGCCCGATGCGAAGCTGGCGCTGGAGGTGGTTTTGCCGACGCCTCCCTTACCCGACGTTACAACAATGATTTTCGCCACAAACAGACTCCTTCCAGAAAATACGAAAATTAAGCGCGGATGGATGATACATCGATCCGATCGCCCGCCAGCCGGACCTGGGCCGGCTTCTTGGCCAGCTCGGGCGGCAGGCCGCTTTCAAACGTGCGGTACATGCCGGCGATGGAAACCAGTTCCGCCTCCATGCTCAGCGCGAAAATCCGGGCCTGAGCGTTGCCATTGGCGCCCGCCAGGGCGCGGCCGCGCAACGGCGCATACACGTGGATGCAGCCATCCGCGATCAATTCGGCGCCGGGGTTAACCACGGCCATGACGACCAGGTCCGCCCCGCGCGCGTATATCCTCTGGCCGGCACGCACCGGGGTATCGATAATCATCGCCGGCATCGCCGCGGGCACGGCCGGCGGGGCGGCTTGCGGGGCTACAGTCTGCGCAGCGACGGCCGGTTCGGGCTCGGCTGGTTCATCTTGCGCGGCTTCCTGGCGCGGCTTGGCCAGTGTATCGATGCTCAGGCCGTGTGCGAGGATGTCCTGCTCCATGCCGGGCGGCGCGCCGCGCACCGCAACCGGATTGAGGCTGTAGGAACGGAACAGGGCGATCACCGCCGGCCAGTCAATGCCGTCTTTGCTGAAGTCGCAGCCGGCGACATCCAGAACCGCGAACTCGTGGTCGAAATAGTCAGGCGCGCCGCCGGTCATGGTCTTCATCGCGTCATCCAGCGTACCCAGATCATGCGAACGCAGGATGGCGGATACCGCCACGACGGTTGAAATCTTGATCTCGATCGGCTTGCTGCTTTGAGTCTTGGACATAAAAGTGCCTGGGATGAATGCGCCTGCTTCCATTGCACGCGCCCGGCGAGCAAAAAATCAAATTGGGCCAGTCAAATGAAACGGGCCGCATGAAAGATGCAGCCCGTTACAGCGCATTGAATAATTGCTCACCGCGTGCTAGTGCTTCGTGGTAATTATAACCGCTGGCACGGCGCTATTATGCGAGATCGACCGGCCAGACGCGCGGATGTGGCAGAAAATAGGAGTTTTCCTCCAGTCCTGTTGGTGACCATCGTTCGGATGGAAGGAAATTGTCGCCTGTGCAAAGCGCTGAGGCTAGCGCGCCGGGACTTTTTCGCTCAGCCGCCAATATTTGCGCAGCAGCTGCACAACGTTGAAATCGATCCCCGGCGGGGTGTAAATCCACGTGTTTCCGGTTTTTTGCAGCCGTGCCAGGCGCTTGGACTTGATGTTGACTTCCTGTACCGGCATGTCGTGTGCCGCGTAGGCCGCCAGTTCGGCTTCGATGTGAAGGTCGCTCTTGAAGAATAGCCATTCCTCGACAAAGCGGGACTGTATGCGCTCCAGTTCGTGTCCCACCGATTCGGGCACTGGACAACGGATCTCGTCCCTGGTGGGCGGATAGTCGATAGTCCATGGCCCGTAAACGTCATCCTGCACGCTGCGATACAGGCGCGGCGTGCGATTGTCATAGAAGTTTTCGACCATGAAGAAGGCTGCGGAAAAATACAGGCTCCTGGCCTCGATATGCCAGCCATAGATATCGGCGCCGGACTCGAAGTAAAACAGCGCAAACACGGAACCGAGTTTGCCCGGCGAGTATGAAATGTAGAACTTGGGCTGCATTCGCTCATAGCCTAATCAAGCAGACTGATGCCTGCCTTCGCCCTTGATGCTGTGACATGGTGGCCAGTGGTCGCGGCGAAGGATCACGATCCCTTTTCCTCCAGAACCTGTTGCACTCCCCAATAGACCACTAACCGGGCGGCTGGTTCGCCTGCGACGGTCCGGGTGGGACTTGGCAGGAATTACCATTGCGGATCGATTTTCCCAAACTCAAAGGGGGGTGTTGCGGCCGGCTACGGTGAACATGTGACCGTCGCTTCGGTCGACGCGTGGGCCGTCGTGCTGGCGCAGCCACTTTGACAAACCGCACGCGCACGTATGTCCGGCGGGAGCAAAATGGTTCGCGGCGCAGGAATGCAGCTTTCCCGCGGGGCGCGGCACTTTTTTCATGGAGTCAGAGAGGACAGTATGGACGCACAACGAGTAGCGCTGGTGACCGGCGGCATGGGAGGATTGGGGGAGGCTATTTGCCAGAAACTGTTCACGTCCGGCTATCGCGTGAGCACGACCTATTCACCGAACAACGACCACGCGCCGGCATGGCTCAAAGCGCAAAAGGAAGCCGGTTTCGACTTTTCGGCGTACATGATCGACGTATCCGATTTCGCCTCGTGCGAAGCGGGCGTGATGAAAATTGTCGGTGAGCTTGGCCGCATTGATGTGCTCGTCAACAATGCAGGCATCACTCGCGATACGACCTTGAAGAAAATGACGCTGGAGGACTGGCGTTCTGTGATCGAAACCAACCTCGATAGCGTATTCAACATGACGAAGCCGGTGCTGCACGGGATGCTTGAAAGCCGATGGGGACGCATCATTAATATCTCCTCGGTCAACGGGCAGAAGGGTGCCTTCGGTCAAGCCAATTATTCCGCAGCGAAGGCTGGACTGCATGGCTTTACGAAGGCACTGGCGCTGGAGGTGGCGAGCAAGGGAATTACCGTCAATACGGTCTCTCCCGGCTATTTGCGCACCAAGATGGTAACCAAGGTTCCAAAGGAAATTCTCGAGACGAAAATCCTTCCCGAGATTCCGGTCGGCCGGCTGGGAGAGCCAGCCGAAGTCGCCGGTCTGATTGCCTATCTCTGCTCTGATGATGCGGGCTTTGTGACGGGGGCAAATATTGCGATCAACGGCGGCCAGCATATGTGTTGAGGGATCGCGTTACAAACAGGAGAGCGCTTGATCTGTCTCAAGCTGAGATGGGGGCGAGTGGAAGCATGCGCCGGATACGCAGAGAATATGCAGAGTCAAATCCGAAGTCATCAAAGAGCGTTATCTGATGCCGGCTTTCACACTCTTCTCATTCTTCCAGGAGAGCCATCATGCAGAATGTACTCAGCCCCATGGTCAATATGTACCAGTCCCAGCTTGAAGCGTCGCGGCGATTCGCGGACGCCATTTTCGCTGGAACGGAAAAGATTGATCGCGTGGTGATCGGCGCAACCCATCGCGCATTCAACGAGCAACTCAAGTTTGCGCAGGCCATGTCAAGCATTCGTGATCCGCGTAATGTCGGTACGACTTTTCAATCGAGTTTTTTCTCGCGCAATCCCGACGATACTATGAATTATCAGAAGGAAATCATGCGCATCTTTGCCGAAATGCAGAATGAAATTGGCAGATCGATGCAGGATTATATCGAGCAGTTGGGAGCGAATACTCCGGCAAACGCCGCTGCTCCGCTGGCTATGACACAAGCGCAGGCCAACGATGCTGTATTTAATCCCATGACAAGTATGTTTTCAGTTTGGGAGTCGGCATTCAAGGAGGTCGCCGAACTTGCGAAGAAGAACATGGTAGCTGCTCGCTCGGCGATTGATAGCGCGGCAACCAAGGCACGGGAGGGAGCCGAAACATTGGCCACAGCGACGGGAACTGGCGTGCGTGACATGGCTGCTACTGTTGCCGATACGACGGCCGGAACAGCGAATACCATGGCAAAAAGCGCTGTGATCGTGACGGACGAGAATGCCGGCATCGAGGAAAAGCGAGGCCCGACGACCACCGGGCCAACGCCAGTTGGCGGTGGAAAGCGTAAATAGTTATTTTGCGACGATGTGGACTCTCGCAAAATTATGTTGAACAAATGAAGCCATGATTTGGCCTATGGATAGCGGTAGTGCGGTGGTTCCTGACATTCTTATGGCGCTTGGGTGAGGAGCAATGTAAAAAAGCCCGGTTTGAAAAGACCGGGCTTTTTAGCTTGAAAACGCGTTTCAGCGCCAGAGCCAGCAATCGATCACGTTGTGCAGTCGGTCACTTTGAGGTTAGGCAGTTGCAAGCTGTCCCCAATCGGAATCCGGTTGTTCCGGTTGCTTCGGCACCTGCTTCGTCTTTTTCGAAGAAACTTGCTTGGCGCGCGAGCTTGAGGGCGGTAGCCGGCGCAGGGTCTTGAGTGCATCGACATCCTTGATGCCGATCGAGCGTTGATCAACTGTGATCAGTCCGATTTCATTGAACGCTGAGAGAGTGCGGCTCACCGTTTCCAACGTCAGGCCGAGATAGCTGCCAATTTCATGGCGTGTCATTCGCAAGTTGAATAGCTTGCTCGAATATCCCATTTCGGCATAACGCTCCGACAGCGATACCAGGAAGCGGGCGACGCGTGCTTCTGCGCTCAACGCTCCCAACATGCTGACCATGGCTTGTTCACGCACGAGTTCACGGCTCATCACGCTGTAAATTGCGTGTTCAAACTCGACGTGGGCGCGGCCAAGTGCGGTCAATTTTTTGAAGGGAAGCAGGATCAGGTCGCAGTTGGACAGGGCGACGGCCTCGGATGCGTAGCGCTTGGAATGAATACCGTCGACGCCAAACAAATCGCCCTTCATCGGGAAGCTCAGGACTTGTTCGTTGCCGAATTCATCGATCAGAACGGTTTTCAGGAAGCCGGAGTGAACGATGTACAGGGTGTCAAACGGTTGGCCGATAGTATGGATACGCTGGCCGGTCTTGAATTGCACATGCTGAAACAGCAGTTCCTCGTCGGTATGGATGGTAGCAGACGGAATGCGTAGAATATCGCACAGTTCTTTCAGATTGGACCACAGTTTCCCTTGGCGCTGCCAGCCTGCTTCCGCTGCGGACGGATGGAGTGCCGATGCGGGAGCCTCGGTGCGAATTTCAGATATTTGCGTCGATAACATTGTCAGCTCCTGATTCAATATTTCACAACATTTTCTGGTGCGCCGGTCTAAAGCACCGGCACAATCGTTTTAATTATTCACCTGTTGATTATTGGAACGCGCTTCCCAGGCTGGCTTAATGATCCAGAATCAGCGGCGAGTTGCTCACTTGTCATACTTCGGGTGAAGTGCACAGTATCGCAATCGCAATAATCAATTACTATCGGTGTGAGCTGAATTGCAATGTAGGACGGCTGGCGTGCATGTAGGAATATCCCTACATCCAAACCTGAATTTTGCTGACCCTAGTTGTATAGGGCAGACGGAGAACGCATTTCAATATAGCAATAATTGATATTGGTAAATTATTGCTATAAGCCGCAAGTTAAAGGCGCGAATGCGCGGTGCAACGGTTAATGTGAAACCATTGGCGCTAGTCGAAGCGGGAATGGAATAGGGGGGATTAATTCGTCAGTGGGCCAAGCAGTCGATGCTGGACTGCGTAATGCACCATCTCCGCCAGTGAATTCATGTTCATCTTGGTCAGGATGCGCGTCTTGTGAGTACTGACTGTCTTTGCGCTCAGATGTAGGAAGTCGGCGATTTCGGTAATCGATTTGCCGCTTACCAGTAGCGTAAATACCTCGAATTCGCGGTTCGACAACTGTTTATACGGCAGCTCTTCGTTCGCTGGCATTACATCCATCGCCAACTGCTCGGCAACTTCAAGGCTGATATATGGGCGTCCCGAAGCAACTTTCCGGATGGCGCTGACAAGTTGTGTACCAGCACTTTCTTTTGTGAGATAACCACGCGCGCCGGCACGAATTGCGCGCACTGCATATTGCTCTTCCTCGTGCATGGTCAGGATCAGGATAGGCAATTTTGGCATCTCGTCTTTGATCTGCCGGATCAGTTCCACTCCGCTACGGCCAGGCATCGATAAGTCCAGCATTAGCAGGTCGAAACCGCCTTTGCGCACATGAGCCAGCGCTTCGAAACCGTCGACGGCTTCTCCGACGACTTCAATGTCGTCGGCACCATCGAGAATGCGCTTTAAGCCTTCGCGCATGATGGTATGGTCGTCGGCGATAACAATGCGAATCATAAACGTGGCAACGGGGAATGTGAGTGCGGTTCGGAAGTGGCGAGAGGTTCTATTGGAACGGATGCATGGATCAGCACGCCGTGCGGTTTTATATTGCCGATGCTGATTGTACCTCCAAGTACAAAAATACGTTCCTGCATCGTAATAAGGCCATAACAACCGGGTTTGTTCTCGCTGCCGCCCGCCATTCCGATGCCATCATCCTGAATCATAACATCGAGTTGGCTTGCAGCCTGTGAAAACACAATACGTGCATTGCTGGCGCTAGAATGCTTTTCGATATTGGCCAAGGCTTCCTGGATTACCCGGAAGATCGCTGAATCGATGGCCTCGCCGAGACTGATTGGTAGCCCGTGACTTTCAACGATGCAGCAAATGGATGTCTTTTTCTGGAAATTTTCGACCATCCATTCGACCGCGGGCAATAATCCAAAATCATCCAGTAAGGGTGGGCGCAGCGCGGAAGCCATACTCTTGGTCATCGTAATAACGTTATCGAGCAAGCCTTGCATTTGTGCAACTCTTGCCGGCACTCCTGTACTGGTCGTGGGGAGGCGATTCTCCAGCCAATCCAAGTCCAGCTTCAATACGCTCAACCGCTGTCCGATGTCGTCATAGAGCTTTTTGGAAAAGCGCCTTTTCTCCACTTCGCTCGCCAGTTGCGAAGATGCTGCCCATTTGCGGAGTTCGGAGGGGCGTACCGTGCGTCGTCTGGCTTCGATGGCGTTGCGTTCGGCTGTCATGCTGTGGACGATCAGCGTGACGAAGGGCTCGCCGTGCACAGCGATGCGGGTTAGGCTGACGTTCAGAGATAACTGTTCGCCGTTTGCATGAACCCCTCTGAGGCCTAGCCTAGTTCGCCTGCCATGTGCGCGTGCCGTTGTGAAACGGTCGATGCGCCGGCCCTGTTCGGTACATAGGCGCGGCGGCAGCAGGATATCGATGGATTTGTCCAGCAGGTGCCTCGCCGGGTAGCCGAACATGCGCTCCACTTTCTGGTTGACCAGCACGATTTGACGGGCGGCATCGATAATGATGACGCCGTCCATGGCAGATTCTATGATGGAGAGCAGGGAGGGGCCGACTTTACTGGCGGGGAATCTAGATAAGGTGGTGATGTAATTGGACAGCTTGTCAGAACCGTGTTCCAAATGGGTGATCATCACATTTCTCTTTGATTGGGCCGGTAGTCAGCTGTTGGTCAATGTATTGGCGTCGCTAGCCGAAATTCATATGGCTGACAGAATGATTCATGCCTGAATCCATCGTTTTCAGGTTTCTATGATTTGCCCGGCGAGCCAGGATGTGTATCAGGCTATGACCATGAAAAATTCAAAGTAACAGATCAAAAATGATGCGAATTGAGAATTCACAATCCTCGCCACGCGACAAGGTTGCGGGCGGTGCCAGAGGACCGGCGTAATTATCGGGCCATTGAGCGGTCTCAAGGTTTGGAAAGCCGCCTCATTGGTGCGTTTGCACGCTCAAGGGAGAGTCCAACGTTGCATTCAGTCCGCGGTTCCCAAGTATGCTCTGGCCCTGCTTGCATTCGCGATCCTGGGGAAAGTCAAATGCCTTCGACCAGCATCGTGGATTTATCTGAATGAGAGTTATCTGAATGAGTACTGTGCTGCAGCTTTTCATCGAGCGGAAGCGTGATGTAAATCGTCGTTCCCGCGCCGCTGGTGCTCTCCACTCGCAGGCTGCCATTTAGCGACGCTGCTCTTTCGCGCATGGCGATCAATCCGAACGAGCCGGCCTTCTGCAATGCCCGCGCCGAAAAGCCCTTGCCATTATCCGCAATGCTGAGTTCAAGGCGGTTGTCGAACGTCACCATTTTTATCTCGACCTTTGTGGCGCAAGCATGTTTTGCGACGTTATTGAGCGACTCCTGGGTCATGCGGTAGATGGCGGATGTCGCCTGCTGCGAGATGTGTAGTTCGCAGGCCGGCAAATTGACGCGACATCTGACCTGATGCCTTTCTTCGAATTTCTTTGCCATCAGACGAAGCGCATCGAACAACCCAAGCTCGTCGAGCGCTTGGGGCGGAAGGTCGGAAATGATACGCCGTACCGATGTCATCATGGTGTTGACCAGTTCAGTGATGCCAGCCAAATGTTGTGATGCTTTCATGTCGCCCGCCGGTATATGGAGCGAAAGGCAGGCAAGGTCCATTTTCATGGCGGCAAGCAGTTGTCCAAGATCGTCGTGCATTTCCTGCGCCAGACGCTTTTGTTCTTGATCCCGGCGCGCTTCGAGCGCATGAATCTGGTTTTTCAAGTCTTGCTGCGTCTGTTCCACGGGGGGCGCCCGACGCAAACGATTGTTTGCTCGTATGGTCGCAAGCATAGACAACGCCAGCATCAGTCCACCGCCCAGAATATAGATCTGGGGGCGACGCGTGTCTGAATATGGCAGCCCCGGCCGCGACGCTTCGAACTCGATAGTCCAGCGATTGCCATTGGTATCAATAACGGCAGTCTTACTGAATCGGGCAGCGCCCAGAGCAGTCAGCGCGGGCGCGTTCTCATAGAGCAGGGCCTCGGGCGAAGCACCATATTCTTTGAAAAATTTGATTCGGAAATGGCGCTGCGCATCGTTGCACAAGGAATCGAAGAAGTCGCTGAGGCGGATATGGGTATAAACATAGCCGAGCAATTTCCCGGAGCTGTGGTCAAGCCGCCGGCTTTCTTCCTCAGCGTGAACAGGCAGGTACATGAGCAGCGTCACTTGCTGCGGATGATCGAGTGGAGCGTTTTGTCTGCCGGCTGCGGTTGAGGTAGGGGAGGCGGCGGCTAGCGCGTGGGAACGAAGTTCGTCCGGCATTGCGACAGCCTCCGATCCTGAATGGCCGGCAGGGATATAGGCGATTTTGACCGACGGGAGGCCGGAACTCGGTAGGTTCGGTGCAGCAGCCCTGGTTGATTCTGCTGCAGGGATAAATGCTATTTCTTGCATGCCCGACGAAGATGCAGCGACGTGGTCACGCAATCTCGAGCGCGCGCCTTCCTGGTTAGCGGCAACAGCCGCCGCGCTCTGCAAAGCCTGTTCAAACGATGAAAGCGCCTGTTCGATGCGGAGAGTCATATTGCTTGACTGGCCTTCGAAATAGGCTTGTTCATCCCGCAGTCGGCCTTCCTCCACGTCACGCCATGCCAGCGCGGTAACGACCAAGCATATGCCGAGCATGAGCCATCCGCTAAGTGATTTCGGTATTCCCGGTGAGCGGGGAGCTGGGGCGGATAATGTCTGACTCACGGACGCCCTCCAAACTCAGAAATTTGATGGCTGACGGCGCGACGGATTCGCAGCCGTTAAATGCACGCAATACAGGCAAAAACAGATAGGTTTGCTGCAGTGCGACAATCGAATAATATTAAAGTGCTCACAATGTTGCAACTGTTAGTTTGTACAGTAAAAGTACTTATTTTTCATGTGCCTTTTTTTGTCACTGTGCGGAGTAATGAATGGAATGTGGTTGTTTTTTGGTGAGGAAAAATAACATACTGCATGAAATGTGTTGTTTTTTGATGCGCTGCAATATGAAGCGGGGAGGTTGTGTTTTTTTGTTGTAACTATATTGGTTGCGGCTTTGAAATATTTTCCGTGCATCGCACGAATTATTCGATTACGTGGCGATCGCGGTGCTATTCATGGGCGATAGGCTTTTTCTCACGATGGCGAAGGTCAGCGTGCTTTTGTGTATTCAGGATGTTTTCGTTGATTGGCGGCTTTGTCTATCCGCAGTGCGAAATGTTCGTTGCCGTCAGGGCTCTGGACTACGACGGTTTCTGGTCAAGCAATGCTTAGCCGCCGGACATGCCCATCCGGCGATGGTCATCACCGATGTGGTGACGCTCTGCGCAATTCTGCAATCCACGACGGTTTTACCGCATAGTGATCGAGATTTTCCAGGCATTCGTCGACGGCCTCCCGCCATACCTGCATCACTTGCGCCAAGTACACCGGGCCATGCTCCAGAGCCTCGGCCTGGATGGCGCGCACGCCCAGAGATGTCAACTGCGGAAGCAATGTCAAAACGCTTGTATCCGGTGGTTTGTCAAGCGTGAAGCAGTTGTCATTTGCCGCACGTTCGGTCGCGCCGCAAAGATGCGGACCGGGAGTATTTCCTATGCTGCGTGCGTCATGCGCGCGTAAGCGCAGACCGTCGAGTGAAGGCCCACTGCTGGGGGTAACGAGTGAGCATTGCCTGCCGAAGCCAGTTACCTGCAGCTCGACCTGGGTATTCGCTGCCAGATGTGCTACCTGGGCGAGCGTCAATACCCGCGGCAGCAGGGCCCTAGCCACGCCAAAGCGCTGGTGGAAGAAATTGATGGTGTCATGGTCGATGCAGTCCTCGTGGGCCTCGTAATGCAGGGAAAGTTGAGGATGCTGCGCGGCGGCATACAGTAGCAGCGATGGGTCAGAAAGGGCGACAGCGTCAACGCCGCACTGTGCCACGAGATCGATCATGTCGCGCAAGCTGCTCCATGAAGAAGCCTGCTCATCTGTTTCAATTGCGAAAAGTACGCGGCTGCGCCTGTCATGCGCGTAGCGAATGCCTCGGCGGATTAGTACGGCGTAGTCCGGATTGAGATCCCGCATTTCCTCCGTCTGGTTATGCGCGCGATGATCCAGGCGAATCCAATCTGCCCCGTGGTCCACTGCAGCACGCAACGTACTCAGGCTATTAACGGGGCAGACAAGCTCCATCGCTGCGGTGATCGGTCCCGCAGTGGTATTGCTGGAATAGAAGTTCGCTAACGTCATGATGTTTTTCCATGATTTGCGCCATTCGAGGACGAGCCCCGATGGGAGTGGATGGAGACCATGCGCGTCGAAAAGGGGCTGAAGGGCGGGGAGCTTGAATGGCCGACAAGAGGTAAGTCACGCAACCAGTCGATGCTGGGGAGAGGCGTGAAGCAAGCGGCAAAACTGGACAGCGGAAGCCAAATTTGCGACACAGAAAGCCTTTTATTTCTGACGTGCAATGAAAGAAATGTATCAAAGTGATGCAAAGATACTATTGACGTTTCTCAATGGAATTTAGCTGGCGCTAATGATTGGCTGTCGGATGCTGTTTCAAACAGGCAAATAAAAAGGGCTTACGTTTTCACGTAAGCCCTTGAATCTTTTGGCTCCCCGACCTGGACTCGAACCAGGGACCTGCGGATTAACAGTCCGTCGCTCTACCGACTGAGCTATCAGGGAACAGCTGAAGCGCTATTATAGGAGGAGTTTTCTGTTGCTGTCAAAACTTTCTGATGAATTTCGTAATGACTGACAACAATTAATCCTTCTTTCTAGAATTAAAGCACCTTGGCGATTGCGTCAACGACGGCATCGATGTTGCGCGAGTTCAATGCGGCAACGCAGATGCGACCGGTATCAACGGCATAGATCGAGAATTCGTCGCGCAGACGGCCAACTTGGTCCTTGGTCAAGCCGGAGTACGAAAACATGCCGCGCTGCTGGATCACAAAGTCGAAGTTGTGGCCCGGGGCCTTTTCCTTCAGCTTCTGCACCATCGCCTGGCGCATTTCGCGGATGCGCACGCGCATGCCGGCCAACTCGTCTTCCCACAGCTTGCGCAGTTCGGGTGTCGACAGCGTGATGGCTACTACTTGGCCGCCGTGGGTCGGCGGGTTGGAGTAGTTGGTGCGTACCACGCGCTTGAGTTGCGACAGCACGCGCGATGCTTCTTCCGTGCTGGCCGCAACGATAGAGAGGGCGCCGACGCGCTCGCCGTACAGCGAGAACGACTTGGAGAAGGAGTTCGATACAAACAGCGGGCCGCCGGCCGCCGCGAAGCGGCGCACCACCTTGCCGTCTTCGTCAATGCCGTCGCCGAAACCCTGATAGGCCATGTCGAGGAACGGAACCAGTCCGCGCTGGGTCATCACCTGGATTACCTCGGTCCACTGCGCCTCGGTCAGGTCGGCGCCGGTCGGATTGTGGCAGCAGGCGTGCAGCAGGACGATGGAGCCGGCCGGCATTCCCTTTAGCGCATTGAGCATGCCACCGAAGTTCACGCCGCGGGTCGTTGCATCATAGTATGGGTAGTTGTTGACGGTGAATCCGGCGGATTCGAATAGCGCACGATGGTTTTCCCAGCTCGGGTCGCTGATGAACACTTGCGCGTTCGGCGAGAAGCGCTTCAGGAAGTCGGCGCCAAGCTTGAGTGCGCCGGTGCCGCCGATGGCTTGTACGGTGATGGCGCGCTTTTCCTGAATGATCGGGCTATCGGCGCCAAATACCAATTCCTGTACCGCCTTGTCGTAGGCTGCCAGGCCTTCGATCGGCAGATAGGTGCGGGGCGCGGCCTTTTCCATCAGCTGCGCTTCGGCCTTCTTCACGCATTCGAGCAGCGGTACCTTGCCGTTGTCATCGTAGTACACGCCGACGCCGAGGTTCACCTTGTTGGCGTTCTTGTCGGCGTTATAGGCTTCGGTAATGCCCAGGATCGGATCGCGTGGCGCCATTTCGATGGCGGAAAACAGGGAGGCAGGATGGGATTGGCTCATCGTGATAACATGAAAAGTTGGCTGCCAGGGCACGTGTTTTGCACGATGTTGCAGCCGGGTTGTCGTCAGTTTCAGGTTTGAAACCCGAAGCTAATTTGCAACCTATTATTTTACCAAAGGTCGAATGCAGATGGCAGATTTATCCCAGGTATCCAGTCCCATCGACGAATCGAAAATCGTTACCTTCCCGGACTCGCCGTACCGGCTGTACCAGCCGTTCCCGCCGGGCGGCGATCAGCCGGCGGCGATTGCGAAGCTGGTCGAGGGCATCGAGGACGGGCTGTCGTTCCAGACGCTTTTGGGCGTGACCGGCTCCGGCAAGACGTACACGATGGCGAACACGATCGCGCGCCTTGGCCGGCCGGCCATCGTGTTTGCCCCAAACAAGACGCTGGCGGCGCAGCTGTACAGCGAATTCCGCGAGTTTTTCCCTCAGAATGCGGTCGAGTATTTCGTCAGTTATTACGATTACTACCAGCCGGAAGCCTACGTGCCGCAGCGCGACCTGTTCATCGAGAAGGATTCGTCGATCAACGAGCATATCGAGCAGATGCGCCTGTCGTGCACGAAATCGCTGATGGAGCGGCGCGACGTGGTGATCGTGGCAACGGTATCGGCGATCTACGGTATCGGTAATCCGAATGAATACCACCAGATGATCCTGACCCTGCGCAGCAAGGACAAGGTCAGCCAGCGCGATGTGATTGCGCGCCTGATCCAGATGCAGTACACGCGCAACGAGGTCGATTTCGCGCGCGGCACCTTCCGGGTGCGAGGCGACACGATCGACGTGTTCCCGGCGGAGCATGCGGAACTGGCGCTGCGCATCGAGACGTTCGACGACGAGATCGACAGCCTGCAGCTGTTCGATCCCTTGACCGGGCGCGTACGGCAGAAAATTCCGCGCTTCACGATCTATCCGGGCTCGCATTACGTGACGCCGCGCTCGACGGTGCTGCGCGCGATCGAGACGATCAAGGAAGAACTGCGCGAAAGGCTCGAATTCTTCCGCAAGGAGGGCAAGCTGGTCGAGGAGCAGCGGCTGGAGCAGCGCACCCGCTTCGACCTGGAGATGATGACGGAAATCGGCTTCACCAAGGGCATCGAAAACTATTCGCGGCACCTCTCCGGCGCCAAGCCCGGCGAGCCACCGCCGACCCTGGTCGATTACCTGCCGCAGGATGCGGTGATGTTCCTGGATGAATCGCACGTGCTCTTGGGGCAGCTGAACGGCATGTACAACGGCGACCGCGCGCGCAAGATTAACCTGGTCGATTACGGCTTCCGTCTGCCGTCGGCACTTGACAATCGGCCCCTGAAGTTCGAGGAATTCGAAGCCAAGATGCGGCAGACCGTTTTCGTATCGGCCACGCCTGCCGACTACGAGAAAACGCACGCCGGGCAAGTGGTGGAGCAGGTAGTGCGGCCGACCGGTCTGGTCGACCCGCAGATTGCGGTGCGCCCGGCCAGTACCCAGGTCGACGACCTGATGTCCGAAATCACCGCGCGCGTGAAGAAGGACGAACGCGTGCTGGTAACCACGCTGACCAAGCGCATGGCCGAGCAACTGACCGAATTCCTTGGCGATAACGGGGTGAAGGTACGCTACCTGCACAGCGATATCGATACCGTCGAGCGCGTGGAGATCATCCGCGACCTGCGCATCGGCACCTTCGACGTGCTGGTCGGGATCAACCTGCTGCGCGAAGGCCTCGACATCCCGGAAGTGTCGCTGGTGGCGATCCTCGATGCGGACAAGGAAGGCTTTTTGCGGTCCGAGCGCAGCCTGATCCAGACCATTGGCCGCGCCGCTCGCAACCTGAACGGCACTGCGATCCTGTACGGCGACACGGTGACCGATTCGATGCGGCGAGCCATCGACGAAACCGAACGCCGCCGCGCCAAGCAGATCGCTTTCAACAAAGCCAACAATATCACGCCCAAAGGCATCAAGAAGGAAATCCGCGAACTCATCGACGGCGTCTACAATCCGCACGAGGCGCGTCTGGAGCGGGAGGTCGCGCAGGAGCATGCGAAGTACGAATCGATGTCCGAAAAGCAGATCAGCAAGGAAATCAAGCGCCTGGAAAAGCTGATGCTGGAGCACTCGAAGAACCTGGAGTTCGAAAAGGCGGCCCAGGTGCGCGACCAGTTGCATCTGCTGAAAGAACAGTTGTTTGGCACACCGGGCGAGGACAACGTGGTGTCGATGCTGGGCAAATAATCTGGTGGATCGACCTCCGCGCTTCGGCGAAGCCGGAATCATCAAGGGGCGGTTTCGTTGCATGGCGACGGTACAATCGCCCCTTTTTATTGCTTATCCAATATGCCGACAATGATTCCGCAACCGATACAAGAGGCCCTCAAGTTCGCTCATCCATCGTGGCGTTCCACACTGGGGCGCGGCCTGGAGGCAATTGCGGAAGCCGATCCGTCTTACCTGCCTGCGCTGGCCGAGGATAGTTATCTGCCCACCGAGGGACGCATGTTCGCTGCGTTCGCGCAGCCGCTGGACAAGGTGCGCTATGTGCTCGTGGGAGAAGGGCCCTATCCGCGCGAGCAGAGCGCCACCGGCGTGTGCTTCATGGACGGTGCGGTCGAGTCCCTCTGGTCCGAGAAAGGCTTGTCGAAGCAGGTCAATCGCGCCACCTCCCTGCGCAATTTCATGAAGATGCTGCTGGTGGCGGACGGGTTGCTCGCGGCAGACAATACGTCGGGCGACGCCATCGCCCAGGTTTCGATGAAGGCGCGTACGATCGGATCTCCTTTCGTTCAAACGCTGACCGAGCTGCAGGCAAACCTCACGCGCAATGGTTTTTTGCTGCTGAACGCCGCGCTAGTGTTTCGCCCCCACGTGCCGCCGGCGAAAGAGGCGCGCGCATGGCAACCGTTCCTGCAAGTCGTGCTGGCGGCGCTGGCTGAGCATGCTGGTAGGCATGGAATCGCGCCACCGACGCTGGTGCTGTGGGGGAAGATCGCCGAGCAGCTGAAGGGATTGCCGGCGACCGAGCAATTTCCGAAAGCGCTGTCCGAGCATCCTTACAACCTGACTTTTATACAGAACGAGACAATGCAGCAGCTGTTCGGCCCGATGCATTTGCTGCAAGGAGAGGCTTAACAGGCATGTGCGCATCGGCGCACGCTTAATTGAAAAGCTATTGCGACTTATCATCAACCTCCCTGGCATTTCGTTGGACGATGATGCCGTGCGGTTCGATCGGTGCTTCAAGCACTTTTTCGGGCGATGGCATCAACGTTGCTAACCCTTTTCTCTTTTTCGGCGCAGCACGATTCGGGATAAGGTGGAATAGGGAGCGTGCGGACCGTTGCGCCATCAGACTTTTTTGTGGCAGCTTTTTATTTATCGTCGAGTAGCCAATGGCAAATGTTCAAATTTTGTTTGTTTGCATGGGAAACATTTGCCGCTCTCCTACCGCCGAGGGTGTCATGCGGCAATTGATTGAGAATGCCGGCATGCAAAATCGGATTGTCGTCGATTCCGCCGGCACCCATGGGTATCATGTTGGCGAACCGCCCGATCCCCGTGCTATCGCTGCCGCCCAGCGGAGAGGCTACGATTTGTCGATGCTGCGCGCGCGGGAACTGAGGCTGGACGACTTCGAGCGATTTGATTTACTGTTGGCAATGGATTTCAATAACCTGGACAGGCTACAGACCATGTGCCCGGCCGCCTACGAGTCAAAGCTGGGCATGCTGATGGAATACTCACGCAAATTCAAGACACCCGTCGTACCCGACCCGTATTACCGCGGCAGCACCGACTTTGGTCGCGTCCTGGATTATGTGGAGGACGCCTGCAAAGGATTGATGCTGACGCTCGTTCAAAGTCATGCCGCGCTTGAACGTCTGAGTGCCAGGGCGGCGGGGCCCGGCATGTATTAGTTGCAGCGCATTTCCCAGTTGCTGCGTATTTCCCACTTTTGCCGCGATTCGGCGGCAATAATCTCCCCCTCGTGTTTCCAACCCTGTGCGGGGCGTGCTGTAACGCTTGCCCGGCCCTGTAAATTTTCCCCTTGACTTGGGGGCGAACCATCGTAGGCGCGCGGCTATTTCGCAAGCGCCTCCCGCAGTTCAAGGCGCGATGTTCGTACCGGATTTCCCATGGTCGTCAAGGAAGCACCCTCTAGCTGCTGCTCTGGTATGGAGTTTGCCTAGCATTGACTACTTCGTGTGCCAAACAGGAAGGGGCTCAGCATGCAGGCAATAACAACAACGGTGGCGGTCCTGATGTACGCAGCAAGCTGGACAGTGCATGCCGGCACGCTCTTCGAAGAGACAATGGATCACGCTTGGCCGACAGCGGGCAGCGCGGCAGACGAGCATGAAGTTGCTGGTGCTGTGGGGCAGCGTGCATTCGAATTATCCGATCGTCGAACTTTGATTGCGGATAGCCACGACGACGATCGAACCCGATCGCCGGCGTATGTTGCTTCGTATAGCCTGCCAATGAGTGGACGGAGTGCCGTATTCGGCTCATTCGGCATGCCGGGCGAGCCAGCATTGGGGCCGCCCGTTTCCTATATGCGGCAGATTTCCGGTATTGATAATCCGGAAACCGGGCGCGCCAGCCATTGGCTTGACGTGAACAACAACGTGTCCCACGTTTTTACGGTCGGCTATGCATGGCACGCGCTCAAGTTCGAAGGGTCCGCTTTCTCCGGGAAGGAGCGAAATGATCGGTGGCGGGATGAGAAGTACGCGCTCCGGCTGGATTCCACCTCGACCCGGCTTTCCTACAACCCGTCCCCGAATTGGTCTTTCCAGTTCAGCCGCGGCATGCTGAACGGTGTCGACCAGCTGGCGCCGGACGAGAATGTGCGGCGCGCGACGCTGTCGGCGACCTACAGTCGCGCGCTTAGCAACGGTAATTGGCAAAGCACGATTGCCTGGGGCCGGAACGCAAGGAAGGATCGCGAACCGACGATGGGCTATTTGCTCGAATCCACGCTTCGCTTCGATAGCCGGCACGCGGTGTTCGGGCGCTTGGAGCAGGTGGGTAGCGGTGAATTGGTGGCCGAAGATGGCGCTGCCATGAACCGCACATTCAAGATGAACAAGCTGACCTTCGGATATTTTCATGAAAGCGGGGTGCGCGGTCCGGTCGGTCTGGATGCCGGCGTCTTCGTGAGCCGTTACATCGTGCCCTCATCCGCGTCACCCGTCTACGCGGGCGATCCTGCTTCCTTCATGGTTTTCGTGCGCTTGAAACTGCGCTAGCGGTGCGAGGAAAGCGGCGAGATGTGAAATATGAAATAATGGCGTCGATTAAGTTGCGCCGCAGCAATCCTGGAACTCCTGCGCAATTCGGGTTCGCGTATTTCCCCTAATACCTGACAAAATCAGTCGGCTTTGTTATACTTGACTAAAATATTCGGGAATCCGGGATATTTGTTAGAACTTGGATACAGTTTCGCTTGGGAGCTGAAGTTTTATGCGTCTGACTACAAAAGGCCGGTTTGCGGTGACTGCGATGATCGACTTGGCGTTGCGCCAGGATAAAGGGCCAGTCACCTTGTCTGCGATTAGCCAGCGGCAGGAGATTTCCCTGTCATACCTGGAGCAGTTATTCGGCAAGCTGCGCCGTCATGAAATCGTCGAATCGGTACGCGGCCCCGGCGGCGGATACACCCTGGCGCGCCGCGCAGAGGACGTGACCGTTGCGGACATCATTATCGCGGTCGACGAACCGCTCGATGCGACCCAGTGCGGTGGCAAGGAAAACTGCCATGGCTCCAACCACGAACACGGCACGCGCTGCATGACCCACGACCTGTGGTCGACGCTCAATGCAAAAATGGTGGAATACCTCGATTCCGTGTCCCTGAAAGACCTGGTGGACCAACAGAAACAAAAGAATGCCGACAACAACGTGGTGATGGTGCAGCACCGGCCCCACGTGGCTGCTTGATTGGAGTGAAATACCGTATGAACGCCCCCCTGGAAAAAAGCCTGATCGATACCATCAAGGCGCCGCATTTTCCGATTTACATGGACTACTCGGCCACCACGCCGATCGACCCGCGCGTCGCCGACAAGATGATCCCGTATCTGCGCGAGCAATTCGGCAATCCGGCATCGCGTAGCCACATGTACGGCTGGGAAGCGGAAAAGGCGGTGGAAGAAGCGCGCGCCCACGTCGCGGCGCTGGTCAATGCCGATCCGCGCGAAATCATCTGGACTTCCGGCGCGACCGAAGGCAACAACCTCGCCATCAAGGGCGCGGCCCAGTTTTACAAGACCAAGGGCAAGCACATCATCACGGTCAAGACCGAGCACAAGGCCGTGCTCGACACCGTGCGCGAGCTGGAACGCCAGGGTTTTGAAGCGACTTACCTGCAGCCGCAGGACAACGGCCTGATCACGCTCGAGCAGCTGCAGGAAGCGATTCGCCCGGACACGATCCTGGTGTCGGTCATGCTGGTCAACAATGAAATCGGCGTGATCCAGCCGATTCCGGAAATTGGCGAGCTGTGCCGCTCGAAAGGCATCATTTTCCACTGCGACGCGGCGCAGGCGACCGGCAAGGTCCACATCGACCTCGAAAAATGGAAGGTCGACCTGATGACGTTCACGGCGCACAAGACCTACGGCCCGAAGGGCATCGGCGCGCTCTACGTGCGTCGCAAGCCGCGCGTGCGCATCGAGGCGCAGATGCACGGCGGCGGCCACGAGCGCGGCCTGCGTTCCGGCACGCTGCCGACGCACCAGATCGTCGGCATGGGCGAGGCCTTCCGCATTGCCAAGGAAGAGATGGACACCGAGATCGTGCGCATCAAGGCGCTGCGCGACCGCCTGGCCAAGGGCCTGACCGAGATCGAGGAAGTCTACGTCAACGGCGACATGGAACACCGCGTGCCGCACAACCTGAACGTCAGCTTCAATTATGTCGAAGGCGAATCGCTGATCATGGCAATCAAGGATATCGCGGTGTCGTCCGGCTCGGCATGCACCTCGGCCAGCCTGGAGCCGTCCTACGTGCTGCGCGCCCTGGGCCGTAGCGACGAACTGGCGCACAGCTCGATCCGCTTCACCATCGGCCGTTTCACGACGGAAGAAGACATCGATTTCACGATCAACCTGATCAAGACCAAGGTGGCCAAGCTGCGCGAGCTGTCGCCGCTGTGGGATATGCACAAGGAAGGGATCGACATCAACTCGATCCAGTGGGCGGCGCACTGACCGCACCTGCCAAGTTATAAGGAGCATCAAATGTCTTATTCGGAAAAAGTCCTCGACCATTATGAAAACCCGCGCAATGTCGGCGCCTTCGACAAGGGCGACGAGTCGGTCGGCACCGGCATGGTCGGCGCGCCGGCCTGCGGCGACGTGATGAAATTGCAGATCAAGGTCGGCGCCGACGGCGTGATTGAAGACGCAAAGTTCAAGACCTACGGCTGCGGTTCCGCGATCGCGTCGTCGTCGCTGGTGACCGAATGGGTCAAGGGCAAGACGCTCGACGAGGCGCTCGCGATCAAGAACACGCAGATCGCGGAAGAGCTGGCGCTGCCGCCGGTGAAGATCCACTGCTCGATCCTTGCCGAGGACGCGATCAAGGCGGCGGTGCAGGATTACAAGAGCAAGTCCAAGCAGACGGCCTGATTTTGGTGTTCCGGCCCGGCCGGAACAGATTTGCGAAAGGTGATAAGGCATTATGGCAGTCACGTTGACCGAAAAAGCAGCAAGGCACATCAACCGTTATATCGAACGCCGCGGCAAGGGCGTGGGCTTGCGCTTCGGCGTGCGCACCACCGGCTGTTCCGGCATGGCGTACAAGCTGGAGTACGTGGACGAGAGCGCGCCGGACGACGCCGTGTTCGAATCGCACGGCGTGAAGGTGTTCGTCGATCCGAAGAGCCTGCCGTACATCGACGGCACCGAACTCGACTTCGCGCGCGAGGGGCTCAATGAAGGCTTCAAGTTCAACAATCCGAACGTGAAGAACGAGTGCGGCTGCGGAGAAAGCTTCAGCATCTGAGTGGCGTGCGCATCCTTCCACGGGAGGAATGCGCCGTCCAATCGCATCCGAAGCCTGTGCGAACAGGCTTTTGTTTTAATTAGCCATGCAAAATCACTTCGAGCTGTTCCACCTGCCGCAGCGTTTCGACATCGACATGACGGCGCTGGACAAGGCCTATCGCGAGGTGCAGAACCGCGTTCATCCCGACAAATTCAGCAATGCGACCGACACGGAAAAGCGCGTCGCCATGCAGTGGGCCACGCGCGCCAACGAGGCGTACCAGACGCTGAAGAATCCCTACAAGCGGGCGGCCTACCTGTGCGAGCTGAACGGCGTCGATTTGCAGATCGAGTCGAACACGGCGATGCCTGGCGACTTCCTGATGCAGCAGATGGAGTGGCGCGAGGCGCTGGAAGAGGCCCGGGCGGCGAAGGATATCGATGCGCTGGAAGCATTGAACGCCGAGCTGCAATGCGCGCGCAAGGCGGAAGTGAGGAAAATCGGCGAACAACTGGACGCGCAGGATTTCGCCGAGGCCGCGCACGGCGTGCGCAAGCTGATGTTTCTCGAAAAATTTTCGACGGAAATCGGGCACATCTTCGAACATATCGAAGGATGAATTCCTCGGCTATCATTCAGGCCGATTGCGATTCGCCCGCCCGTTGCGCGCGTCAATGAACTGACAGAGTAAAGATTCCAATGGCACTCCTGCAAATTTCCGAACCCGGCATGTCCACCGCGCCGCACCAGCATCGGCTGGCGATCGGCATCGATCTGGGTACCACCAATTCGCTGGTTGCGACGGTACGCAGCAGCATCCCGGAAGTATTGAACGACGAGGAAGGCCGGCCGTTGCTGCCGTCAATCGTGCGCTACCTGCCCAACGGCCATGCGCACATCGGCTGCAAGGCGCAGGCGGCGCAGACGACCGACCCGAAGAACACGATCGTGTCGGTCAAGCGTTTCATGGGACGCGGCCTGAAGGATATCGCCTACGCCGAGAACCTGCCTTACGATTTCGTCGACGCGCCGGGCATGGTGCAGATCAAGACGGTGGCCGGCGTGAAAAGCCCGGTGGAAGTGTCGGCGGAAATCCTGGCGACGCTGCGCCAGCGCGCGGAAGACGCGCTCGGCGACGAGCTGGTCGGCGCGGTCATTACGGTGCCCGCCTACTTCGACGATGCGCAGCGCCAGGCCACCAAGGACGCGGCGAAACTGGCCGGGCTGAATGTGCTGCGGCTGTTGAACGAGCCGACTGCTGCCGCCATCGCCTACGGGCTCGACAGCGCGTCCGAAGGCGTGTTCGCGGTCTACGACCTTGGGGGCGGCACCTTCGACATTTCCATTCTCAAGCTGACCAAGGGCGTCTTCGAGGTGCTGGCGACCGGCGGTGACTCTGCGTTGGGCGGCGACGATTTCGACCATCGCCTGATGTGCTGGATGATCGAGCAGGCGCGGCTCGCGCCGTTATCCGACAAGGACACCCGCATCCTGATGGTGAAGGCGCGCGAAGCCAAGGAATTGCTGTCGACGCAGGGCGAGACGCATATCGATGCGGTGCTGACCTCGGGTGAAGAGGTGCGCCTGACACTGACGGCGGAAACCTTTGCGCAGATTACGCAGCATCTGGTGGCCAAGACAATAACCCCGACGCGCAAGGCCTTGCGCGACGCGGGCCTGACGGTGGAGGACGTGGATGGGGTGGTGCTGGTCGGTGGCGCCACGCGCATGCCGCATATCCGCAAGGCGGTCGGAGAATTCTTCAAGACGATCCCGCTGGCCAATATCGATCCCGACAAGGTGGTGGCGCTGGGCGCGGCCATCCAGGCCAACCTGCTGGCAGGCAATCGCGCTGCGGGCGACGACTGGCTGCTGCTGGACGTGATCCCGCTGTCACTCGGCATCGAGACCATGGGCGGGCTGGTGGAAAAGGTTATCCCGCGTAATTCGACCATCCCATGCGCGCGGGCTCAGGAATTCACGACTTTCAAGGATGGCCAGACCGCGATGGCGATCCACGTGGTGCAGGGCGAGCGCGAACTGGTGAGCGACTGCCGCTCGCTGGCGAAGTTCGAGCTGCGCGGCATTCCACCGACGGCGGCTGGCGCGGCGCGCATACGGGTCACCTATCAGGTCGATGCCGACGGCTTGCTGTCGGTGTCGGCGCGCGAACAGCATTCCGGCGTGGAGGCGTCGGTCACCGTCAAGCCGTCGTACGGCTTGAGCGACGACGAGATCGCCAGGATGCTGCAGGAGTCGTTCACCTCGGCCGAGGTCGACATGAAGATGCGCGCATTGCGCGAAGAACAGGTCGAGGCGGAGCGCATCCTGCTGGCGACGCAGTCGGCGCTGGATGCCGACGGCGACCTGCTGTCGGGCCAGGAACAGTCCGCGGTGCTTGCGCTGATGGAAGACGTGCGCCAGAAGGAGCGGGGCGACGATCATCTCGCGATCAAGGCGGCCGTCGACGCGCTGGCAAGGGGTACCGAGGAATTCGCCGCGCGCAGGATGGATCGCAGCGTGCGCGCCGCGCTGTCCGGCAAGAAGCTGGACGAAATCGCCTGATGCAAAACTGAACACCGTCCATTGATCGATCGTTTATAAAGGTTAGAACGTGCCACAAATCGTCGTCCTCCCTCACGCCACCCTTTGCCCGGAAGGCGCAGTCATCGAAGCGCCGAAGGGCAAGTCGATTTGCGATGCCTTGCTTGAAAACGACATCGAGATCGAACATGCCTGCGAAAAATCGTGCGCATGCACCACCTGTCATGTAGTCGTGCGCGAGGGTTTCGATTCGCTCGACGAGGCGGAAGAAAAGGAAGAGGATCTGCTCGACCGCGCATGGGGCCTGGAAGCGACCTCGCGTCTGTCATGCCAAGCGGTCGTGGGGGACGACGACCTGGTGGTCGAAATTCCGAAATATACGATCAACCAGGTCAGCGAGAATCACTGAGGGAGCGGATCATGAAATGGACCGACATCACGCGTATTGCGGAAGAATTGAACGACAAATATCCTGACGTCGACCCGTTGACGGTGCGCTTCGTCGATCTGCACAACTGGGTGCTCGGGCTGGACGGATTCGACGACGACCACCAGCGCGGCGGCGAAAAGGTTCTGGAAGCAATCCAGATGGCCTGGATAGAGGAAGCGAAATAGCCTTCCTCAAATAGTGAGCGGCAAATAAAAAAGGCGGCCTGTGCCGCCTTTTTGTTTGGGTATGTCGTTCGACCGGTCAGGCACGCTCCGCCAGGTGGCCGTTGACCACGCGCACGCGGTCGCCCACGCTCCAGCCCGGCTGTTGCGCATACGGGAAGGAGCGGACGCTGCCGTCTTCCATGCGCACCCGGACTTCGTAGGAGGTCGTGGCGCGGCTGCGTTTTTCGATTTCATTGCCGGCATAGCCGCCGCCCACGGCGCCGGCGACCGTCGCCAGCGCACGGCCGTTGCCGCCGCCGACCTGGTTGCCCAGCACGCCGCCCAGCACCGCACCGGCGACCACGCCGACGCCGCTCGGCTTGGCTTGCTGGTGGAGCGCCTGCACCGATTCGACCCGCCCGCAGCTCGAGCATATGGCCGGCGCCTGGGCTACCGGCTCGGATGTGCGGGCATGGCGCGGCTGCGAATGCGCACGCTGCACGGAGCTGCGCTGCGGTGCGGGCACCGGCTTGGCGCCATCGCCATCATCGGGCTTTGAGGCGGGAAGGGAAGGCTCGGCCGAGCCCGGCGCGACTGCGGCGAGCGTATTGGCGCCGACGGCTGGCGCGGCAGCTGCGGCCACCGGTTCCGGCGAGTTCGTGCTGTGCGACTTCGGGAGCAGGCCAGTGATGGCGGCCACGCCGGTCAGGCTGACCAGGATGACGGAGATGGCGGCGCCGGCGACCAGCGGATGCATGCGCTTTGTCGTGGTGTTGTTTTCCATGATTTGCTCCTGTTGCTGCGTCTGCGACGGGAATCGTCGACTTCTTTCACAGAGTAATTATCGGAGCGTGCGCCAGCCAAGAAAAGGCGATTAATGTGTCACCTGTAAGGCTTTGTAACGACATTTGCTGTGCGTCAAAGGCCGCGCAGGCGAGAGGAGCATTGCAGCATGCGTAAACGCAGAACGGGACCGGTGCGTGGTCCCGTTCTGTAGGTATGGCGACGCTATGCTTAGTCTTCGCGGCGCAGGTGCGGGAAGAGGATCACGTCGCGAATGTTCGGCGAATCGGTGATCAGCATCATCAGGCGGTCGATGCCGATGCCGCAGCCGCCGGTCGGCGGCATGCCGTACTCGAGCGCGCGGATGTAGTCGGCGTCGTAGTACATCGCTTCCTCATCGCCGGCGTCCTTGGCGGCTACCTGCGACTGGAAGCGCGCGGCCTGGTCTTCCGCATCGTTGAGCTCGGAGAAGCCGTTGGCGATTTCGCGGCCGGTGATGAACAGCTCGAAACGCTCGGTGATGCCCGGCAACGTGTCGGAGGCGCGCGCCAGCGGCGATACCTCGACCGGGTAGTCGATGATGTAAGTCGGCTCCCACAATTGCGATTCCGCGGTTTCCTCGAACAGCGCCAGCTGCAGCGCGCCGATGCCGGCGTTGGCGAGCGGATTGACGCCGAACTTCTTCAGCTCGGCGCGCAGGAAGGCGGCGTCGTGCAGCTGCTCGTTGCTGTAGTGCGGCGCGTACTTGTTGATCGCGCCGACGATGGTCAGCCGGTGGAACGGCTTGGACAGGTCGAGCTCGCGGCCCTGGTAGGTCAGGCAGGCGGTGCCGTGCGCGTCGACCGCGGCCTGGCGGATCACCGCTTCGGTGAAGTCCATCAGCCACTTGTAATCGACGTAGGCGGCGTAGAACTCCATCATCGTGAATTCCGGATTGTGGCGCGGCGACACGCCCTCATTGCGGAAGTTGCGGTTGACCTCGAACACCCGCTCGAATCCGCCCACCACCAGGCGCTTCAGGTAAAGCTCTGGCGCGATGCGCAGGAACATCTGCATGTCGAGCGCGTTGTGGTGCGTGATGAACGGTTTCGCTGCCGCGCCGCCCGGGATCGGGTGCAGCATCGGCGTTTCCACTTCCATGAAGCCGTGCTCGGCCATGAAGCGGCGCATCGAGGACATCGCGGCGGTGCGCGCGCGGAAGGTGCGGCGCGTCTCCTCGCTCATGATCAGGTCGACGTAGCGCTGGCGGTACTTGGTTTCGTGGTCTGACAGGCCGTGGAACTTGTCCGGCAGCGGGCGCAGCGACTTGGTCAACAGGCGCAGGCCGCTCACCTTGACCGACAGTTCGCCGGTCTTGGTCTTGAACAGCGTGCCTTCGGCGCCGAGGATGTCGCCCAGGTCGTAGTGCTTGAATTTCGCGTGAGTCTCTTCGCCGGCGTTGTCGTTGGTGATGTAGAGCTGGATGCGGCCGTCCGCCTTGCGGCCGGAGGCGTCCTGGATGGTCGCGAACGACGCCTTGCCCATCACGCGCTTCAGCATCATGCGGCCGGCGACCTTCACCGTGATCGGGTCGGCTTCCAGCTGTTCGTTGGTCAGCTCGCCGTAGCGCTCGTGCAGGTCGGCGGCCTTGTGAGAGGGGCGGAAGTCGTTGGGGAAGGCCACGCCCTGTTCGCGGATCGCGGCCAGCTTGGCGCGGCGCTCGGCCATGATCGAATTCTCGTCCTGGGCCGGCGTCAGTTGTTCGTTTTGGTTGGTCATGAATGAACGTTCTGTATTGGGAATATCGATGAGCGCTTACACACCCTGCTTGAGCGACGCGGCGATGAAATCGTCGAGGTCGCCGTCCAGCACAGCCTTGGTGTTGCCGACTTCATGGTTGGTGCGCAAATCCTTGATGCGCGACTGGTCGAGCACGTAGGAGCGGATCTGGTGGCCCCAGCCGACGTCGGTCTTGGAGTCTTCCAGCTTCTGCTGTTCGCTCATGCGCTTGCGCAATTCCAGTTCGAACAGGCGCGATTTCAGCATTTCCCACGCTTCGGCGCGGTTGCGGTGCTGGCTGCGGTCGTTCTGGCATTGCACGACGATGCCGGAAGGCGCGTGCGTCAGGCGCACCGCGGAGTCGGTCTTGTTGATGTGCTGGCCGCCGGCGCCTGATGCGCGGTAGGTATCGACACGCACGTCGGCCGGATTGATGTCGATCTCGATCGATTCGTCCACTTCCGGATAGACGAAGATGCTGGAGAACGAGGTGTGGCGGCCGTTGGCGGAATCGAACGGCGACTTGCGCACCAGCCGGTGCACGCCGGTTTCCGTGCGCAGGAAGCCATAGGCGTAATCGCCCTCGACCTTGATGGTCGCGGTCTTGATGCCGGCGACTTCACCCTCGGACACTTCCAGGATTTCGGTCTTGAAGCCCTTGCGCTCGCAATAGCGCAGGTACTGGCGCAGCAGCATCGAGGCCCAGTCCTGCGCCTCGGTGCCGCCGGCGCCGGCCTGGATGTCGATGAAGCAGTTGTTCGGGTCCATCGGATTGGAAAACATCCGGCGGAACTCCATGCCTTCGACCAGCTTCTTCAGTTCCTCGGCGTCGCCTTCGATCGCGACCAGCGTGTCTTCGTCCTGCTCTTCGCGCGCCATCGCGAACAGGTCGCTGGCATCGCGCAGGTCGTTGTCGATCTTGATCAGGGTATGGACGATCGCTTCCAGCGATTTCTTTTCCTTGCCGAGGTCCTGGGCCCGCTTCGGGTCGTTCCAGACGTTGGGGTCTTCCAGTTCGGCGTTGACTTGTTCGAGTTTCTCCGACTTCACATCGAAGTCAAAGATACCTCCGTAATTCGGCTGCGCGGGTCGACAGGTCCGCGAGCAGGGCTGACAGGGAATTGAGACGTTCTGCTTCCATGATGAACTCTTCTGCAATCAAACCCTAGATTATACCCCAGCGAAATCGAAGAATTCTGCATGGCAGCCGCGTTCGCCGCGGTCCGGCAAGGTTCAGGCGGCCTGGGCATGCTCGATCATCAATTGCACTCTTGTCACGCCGTTGTATTCGTTCGCGTCCAGCCGGTAGGCGACCAGGGTGCGTTCGGGCAGGCTGTCGGCATGGCCGAACCAGATCGCGTCGTAGCGGCGGCCATCCTTTTCGAGCATCAGCTTCAGGTGTTTTTCCTTCAAGACACGCTGGTTCAGCACGCGGAACTCGTCGCAAAACACCGGCGGCGCGAACCCCTGGCCCCATACCTGGCCGTCGAGCAGTTCGATGAACTGGGTGGAGAAATAGGCATCCTCCAGCGGCCCGTCGGTTTCGATCACGCGCTCGAGCTGGTTTTGCGTGAGCCAGTCGCGGCCGACCGCCTCGAAAGCGGCGGCGAAGGCGTCGAATGCCTCGGCGCGGATGGTCAGCCCCGCCGCCATCGCGTGGCCGCCGAATTTCGTGATCACGCTGGGGGCGTGCTTGGACACCAGGTCCAATGCGTCGCGCAGGTGAAAGCCGGCGATCGAGCGCCCGGAACCCTTGATCAGGCCATCGCCGCCCGGCGCGAAGGTGATGGTGGGGCGGTAGAACTTGTCTTTCAGGCGCGAGGCGACGATGCCGATCACGCCCTGGTGCCAGGACGGATCGAACACGCTGATGGTGGTCTTGTCCTGCGGATTGAAGGTGTCGAGCAGCAGCAGCGCCGTATCCTGCATCTCCGCCTCGATGTCGCGCCGCTCGCGGTTGATCGTATCGAGCTGCTGCGCGATGGCCCAGGCGCGGCCTTCGTCGTCGGTGGTCAGGCATTCGATGCCGAGCGACATGTCGGCCAGGCGGCCCGCCGCGTTCAGGCGCGGCCCGAGCGCGAAGCCGAGGTCGAACGGTGTGGCGCGCCGCGCTTCCCGGCCGGCGGCGCGAAAGAGCGCGGCCACGCCCGGCTGCATGCGACCGGCGCGCATGCGCTTGATGCCCTGCGCCACCAGGATGCGGTTGTTGGCATCGAGCTTGACGACGTCGGCCACGGTGCCAAGCGCAACCAGGTCGAGCAGCGCATCGAGCTTGGGCTGCGATTGCGCATCGAAGATGCCGCGCTTGCGCATTTCCGCGCGCAGCGCCAGCAGCACGTAGAACATCACGCCCACGCCGGCCAGGTTCTTGCTCGGAAAGCCGCACGAGGGCTGGTTCGGATTGACGATCACGCGCGCGTTGGGCAGCGCGTCGCCGGGCAGGTGGTGATCGGTGACGACGACCTCGATGCCGCGCCGGTTGGCTTCGGCCACGCCGTCGATGCTGGCGATGCCGTTGTCGACGGTGACGATGATGTCGGGCGATTTTTCCCTGACGGTCAGTTCGACGATCTCGGGCGTCAGCCCGTAACCGTATTCAAAACGGTTAGGTACGATGAAATCGACCCGTGCGCCCAGCATGCGCAGCCCGCGCAAGGCCACCGCGCAGGCGGTGGCGCCGTCGCAATCATAGTCGGCGACGATGACCAGCTTCTTTCCCCCCGCGATCGCATCCGCCAGAAACGCGGCCGCCGCATCGATATGCAACAGCCCTGCCGGCGCGATCAGCGCGCCCAGTTCGCTGGACAGTTCGCGCATGTCGTTCAAGCCACGCGCCGCGTACAGGCGCGCCAGCACAGGGTGCACGCCTTGCTGGCGCAATAGTTCGGCGCTGCGGAAGGAAAAGGAACGGGTAGTAATGCGGGTCATGAATGGAGCGGCGCCAGGGAGGGTTTCACCCAGAATTTTCGCAGGGAAAGGCGGCTGACGGCAAATTGCGCTACGCCGGTGTCATTTGTTGCAATTAACGAAAGATGGTCGAGCGCGCCGCCGCGCAACGCTTCCAGCAGCGGTGCAAACCATTGCTCTTCGAGCATATGCATGGCGTCCAGCCAGCGCGACCAGTCGTTCGACAACGCCGGCTCCAGCAGCGTATCCAGCAGCGCCAACCCTTGCTGCGGCCGGGACGCCAGGATTTGCGGCAGCATCGCGGGGGCGGTCGTGCCCAACGATCGCGTCCAGCCGGAAAGATTGAACGTGTCGGTGTAATTGCTTGCCAGCGTGGCATCGGCCGGCGCGCCTCCCCACAGCCACAGCGAATTGACCGGCTTCAGGCCGCGCGCTTCGCGTGCTTCATTGATGGCGTGGTTGAACCAGTGCATCTGCACTTCGTTTTGCACCTTGCGCCAGTCGCGTTCGGTCGGTCCGCGCGGCATCCAGATATCGATGTTGTGGCCGCTGGCGGCGTCCGGCGTCGACGTGCGCAATTCGTGCCAGTCGTCGGCGCGGACAAACCAGGTACTTGCATCGCCGTAATGCAAGGTTTTGCCGTAATCCGCGAACAGCGGCGCGGCGATATCGAACAAGGCGCGCGCATCTTGTTCGGGCAGCATCAGTTGCCGCGGATCGACGAGCACCAGGTGGTCGCGCGCGACATGGATGTGAACGGGTTGCACGACGAACCAGCTTCCCGCGCCCGGTTCGGCGCCCAACCGGCGCATCAAGGCCGGGGCGATCGGCGGGCTGCTGTTGCCATCCGGCGCGGCGCGGAAAGCCTGCGCGAGCCAGCGCTCGTGCGGCAGGGCGCGATGGAACCCCTCCGCCGGTTCATCCGCCGGCAGTGCGCGCCCGGTGCTGGCGCGGGCAACGAGGGTGGCAAGCGCGGGGGCGCGCAGGGCCTTGCGGAGATCGGCGGCGAGTTCGGCCGGGGGAAGGGCGAAAGGAAGCAGGATGTCGAGACGGCTCATGCCGCGCATTGTAGGGCATCCCCCGCACGGCGTCCAAATGCATTCCGTGAGCAGTGCAGCCGCTATGGAACGCGGCCGCGGGGGCCTACACCAAGCCCAGAATCCGGCCGATTTCGGCGATATACGGGCTATCCCTCAGCACTTCGCTTTCCACCCGCGCGGTCATGTCCTGGAACGTGTTGTGGACCGTATGCAGGCTCTCCCGCACCTGGCGCTCCTGGTCGCCGGGCGAGGCCAGCATCTGCTTGAGCGTGGCGATTTCTCCTTTCAAGGTCTGTACATCGGGCGCATCGGCCGGCGCATTCGCCAGTTCCTGTTCCAGCGCGGCGACCAGGCTGCGCACGCGTTCGAGACTGAACCCGGATTGGGGCGGCGTGGCGGACGGCGGCATGGACTGGCGGTTGTCGGAAGAAGTCATGGTGGCGGCTCTCTCTATGGTGGACCGGGTATCGACATCATTAAGTTGATTTTACACAGGTGAGCAATCGGGGCAACGCCTATATTAATTTGACGCTTCAAGCTTGCCGGCGCCTCGGGTGATGTGCCGGAATCCCCCTTCGTCCATGAGACCGGAGCCACCCCATTGAATGCCCGCATCCTCATCGTTTGTTCGGAAGCAGTTCCCCTTGTTAAAACCGGCGGCCTCGCCGATGTCGTCACCTCGCTGGCACGCACGCTGCGGCGGCGCGGCATCGATGCGACGCTAATGATGCCCGGCTATCCAGCCGCGCTGGAGCAGGCCCGCAACCTGGAAGAGGCCGGGCTTCTTCCTGACCTGCCGGGCGGACCCGGCCGCCTGCTGCATGGCGCAATGCCGGATTGCGGGACACCGGTGCTGCTGTTGGGTACGCCCGGCTTCGAGCGGCGCATCGCCAATCCCTACGTGGACGAGCGGGGCGAGGAATTCGCCGACAACGCGCAGTGCTTCGGCGCGCTCGCGCATGCCGCCGTGGCGGTTTGCCGCGGCAAGACGGCGCTGGCGCCGCCGCACGTGGTGCATGCGAACGACTGGCATGCCGGCCTGATTCCGGCGCTGCTGCGGGCGCACCGTGTCGTGGACGTCGGCTCGTTGTTTACCATTCACAACCTCGCCTTCCAGGGCAATTTCCCCGTGGACTGCGCGCCCGGCCTCGGCATCCCGCAGCACATGCTCGGCCCGGACGGCATGGAGTTCTGGGGCCGGCTGAGTTTTCTGAAGGCCGGCATCCGCTACGCCGATCGCATCTCGACGGTGAGCGATACCTATGCGTCGGAAATCCTGACGCCGCGCTTCGGGCACGGCCTGGATGGGTTGCTCAACGAGCGCCGGCGCGCTCTTCTTGCCATACGTAATGGGGTCGATACCGATACCTGGAATCCGGCGGACGATGCCCTCATCGTGCGCAACTTCACCCTGTCCGACCCGCGCGGAAAAAGCAGTTGCAAACGCGAATTGCAAACCTTGTTCGGCTTGCCGCCGGACCCGTTCGCCCCGATTCTTGCCGTCGGCAGCCGGATCACGCACCAGAAGATGGCCGATGTCGCGCTCGAGTCGCTGCCGGTCGTGTTGCGCCGCTATGCGCGCGCGCAATTGATCGTGCTCGGGCGCGGCGAGCGCAGGTACGAGCAAGGCTTTTCCGGGCTGATGGAATGCTTCCCGGAACGGGTCGCGGTGCATATCGGCTACGACGAGAAGCGCGCGCATGCGCTGCATGCCGGCGCCGACATGCTGTTGCACGGCAGCCGCTTCGAGCCGTTCGGGCTGACGCCGCTGTATTCGATGCGCTATGGAACGATCCCGATCGCCTCGCGCGTCGGCGGCATCGTCGATACAGTCGCCGATGCCCGCCTGTCGGGCGCACCTCCGGATGGGGCGAGCGGCATCCTGTTCGACGGCGAAGAACCCGACGCCATGACAGCGGCGGTCAGTCGCGCCTTCGCGCTCTATGAAAATCCGTCCGAATGGCATCCGATCCAATGCAACGCCATGTCTGCCGACTTTTCCTGGTCGCAGCCAGTCGAGAAATATATCGCCGCGTATCGCGAGATCGCCGCGAGCGATGTAAGGGAATTGTTCGTGGCGCAGCCGGAAATGCCGGACGCGGACATCCCGGAATACAAGACCGCATGAAGGCGGCATGAAAGCGGCATGAAAGCGGCAAGGCGGGCGCCCGCACAACAAGGCCGGGGTGCCGGCGGGGAGGAGGATATCGCCAGAAAAATTTTACGGAGATCCTGTACGCATGTTTTTTGAAATCCCGGGCCGCCTGAGCCCTGGGCGTCCCTATCCGCTGGGCGCGACCTTTGACGGGCAGGGCGTCAATTTCGCCGTGTTTTCCGCCAATGCCGAGCGTGTCGACTTGTGCATCTTCGACGCCGCCGGACGGCATGAAGTCGCGCGGCTCCCCTTGCCCGACTGTACGGACGAAGTCTGGAACGGCTACCTGCCGGAAGCCGGCCCGGGGCTGCTGTACGGGTTCCGCGCCTACGGCCCGTACCAGCCGGAGCAGGGGCATCGCTTCAACCCCCACAAGCTCCTGCTCGATCCGTACGCGCGCCTGTTGTCGGGACCGCTGCGCTGGTCGGACGCGTTGTTCGGGTACCGGCTCGGTTCGGCGCGCGCCGACCTGAGTTTCGACCGGCGCGATAGCGCGCCGGCGATGCCCAAGTCGGTCGTGGCGGAGGACGTCTTCAACTGGGGCGAAGACCGCCGCCCCGTCGTGCCGTGGTCCAAGACCGTCATCTATGAAGTACACGTGCGCGGCATTTCGATCCTGCGCGAGGACCTGCGCGCCGACTTGCGCGGCACCTTCGCAGCGCTGGCCAATCCGCGCTTCATCGATCACCTGCACCGGCTGGGCGTGACCACGATCGAGCTCATGCCGGTCAATGCCTACATGCAGGATCGATTTCTTCTGGAAAAGGGTTTGCGCAATTACTGGGGGTACAGCCCGTTATCCTTCTTCGCGCCGGAACCCGCCTACCTGTCGCAGGGCGGGCTGAACGACATGCGGCTGGCGGTGCGGCGGCTGCATGCGGCCGGCATCGAAGTCATTCTCGACGTGGTCTACAACCATACCAGCAGCGGCAACGAACTGGGACCGACCATCTGTTTTCGCGGCCTGGACAATGCCAGCTACTTCCGCCTGGTGCCGGGCAACGAGCGTTATTACATCAATGAAACCGGATGCGGCAATACCCTCAACATATCGCATCCGCGCGTGCTGCAGCTGGTCATGGATTCGCTGCGCTACTGGGCGCAGGCCTTCCATATCGACGGCTTCCGCTTCGACCTCGGCGCCACGCTGGGGCGCGAAGGCACCGGCTTCGACCCGGGCTCGGGCTTTTTCGATGCGATTCTGCAAGACCCGCTGCTGTCGCGCCTGAAACTGATTTCGGAGCCGTGGGATATCGGTCCCGGCGGCTACCAGCTCGGCAACCATCCGCCCCGGTTCGCGGAGTGGAACGACAAGTTCCGCGACGGCGTGCGACGCTTCTGGCGCGGCGACGCCGGGCTGCGCGCGGATTTCGCGGCGCGCCTTTCCGGCTCGGCCGACCTGTTCAGCCGGCGCCACCGCAAGCCGTGGGCCTCGATCAACTACGTCGCCTCGCACGATGGCTTCACCTTGCAGGATGTCGTTAGTTATTCCGAAAAGCACAATGAAGCCAACGGGGAAAACAACAACGACGGCCATTCCGAGAATTACAGCGCGAACTGGGGCGCCGAAGGCCCGAGCGACGACGCCGCCATCCTGGCGCGGCGCGAGCGCGTGCGGCGCGCCATGCTCGCCACGGTGATGCTGGCGCAGGGCACGCCGATGCTGCTGGCCGGGGACGAGTTCGGCCGCACGCAGCGCGGCAACAACAATGCGTATTGCCAGGACAACGATATTTCATGGGTCGACTGGGCGCTGGCGCAAACGCCGGCCGGCGGTTCGCTGGTCGCCTACGTCGCGCGGCTGGGAATCATCCGGCATAGCTTTTGCGCTTTGCAGTCAGATCGGTTTCATTACGGCGCGGAGCTGGCGCCCGGCGTGCAGGACATTGCCTGGTTCGACGAGCGCGGCGAGGTAGTAGCGCCGGAGGCATGGCAAAACCCGGAGGCGCGGGCGCTGGCGGTGCAGCGCGCCAGCATCGAGGAGGATGGGCGCACCGGCATCGTCCTGCTGTTCATCAACGCCTGGCATGAGCCGATCACGTTCAGCTTCCCGGCGCCCGGCGCTCTTCCTCGGCGCTGGTATCTGCTCGCCGACAGCGCCGGGGAAGAGAGCCGGGTGCGGGAAGTGACGCAAGGCTCGGTGGATGTGCAGGGCTTCAGCGTGATGGTGTTCGCGAATCGCGTGCCCAGGGAATTGCGCCTGGCGGACATGGAGGAGTAGGGCGGGGGGCGGGGGGCGCCCCGCCCTGCGTTTTGGAATGGCCCTTATGCCTGCAGCAGGCAAAACCCGCTCACGCCCAGCATGACATTTTTCCCGTCGATATCGGCATGCTGGCCGAAGAGGAGGTCGCCGTAGCCAAACTCCAGAATCTTTCTCGGCACGGTATCCATGTTGAACAGGCACACGATCCTGCTGCCCTCGTGGCTGCGGGCAAACGCGAGCACGCCTTCCGGCGCGTCGAGCAATTCGATGCTTCCCTTGTGCAGTTCCGGGCGGGACTTGCGCAGCGCGATCATCTCGCGCGCAAAGCGCAGGGTCGAGCGGGCATCGCTTTCCTGGCGCTCCACGTTCATGTCGACATGTATCGGATCGACCGGCAGCCACGGCTCGGCCGCACTGAAGCCGCCGTGCTGATCGTTATTCCACGGCATCGGCGTGCGGCAGCCGTCGCGGCCCTTGAATTTCGGCCAGAACGAGATGCCGAACGGGTCTTGCAGGCGCTCGAACGGCACATCCGACTGCGGCAGGCCCAGCTCTTCGCCCTGGTACAGGCAGATGTCGCCGCGCATGGCGAACAGCAGCGCCAGGTGCTCGCGCGCGGTGGCGTCGCGCTCGCGGCCCTGCTGCCAGCGGGTCGCCACGCGCGGCTTGTCATGGTTGCTCATCGCGTAGCAGGCGTTGCTCGGCCCCTGGATATGCTCTTCCAGCGTGGCGATCACGTTGCGCACGTAGGGCGCGCTGTAGTCCGGGCGCATCAGCGCAAAGCTGTAGGCGGAGTGCAGGCGCCCGGGGCGGGTGTACTGTCCCATCAGCTTCAGGGGATCGGTGCCGCCCACTTCCGCCAGGCTGAAGGCGCCGTAGGCGTCGAGCAGCTTGCGGATCTTTTCCAGGAAGGGAAGCATCTCCGGCCGCCCCTGGTCGTACACATGCACCTGGTAGCCGTAGGGATGCAGCGCGTCGCCGGGATTGTCACGCGGCGGGTTGTTGCGCAGCATTTCGTCCTGAAAAATGTGATTGCAGGCATCGAAACGGAAACCCGATACGCCCATGTCGAGCCAATAATCCATTTCCGCCAGCACCGCGTTTTGCACCCCGGCGTTGTGCATGTTGAGGTCGGGCTGGCTGGACAGGAAGGAGTGGAAGTAGTACTGCCGCCGCTCCGCGTCCCAGCGCCATGCCGGGCCGCCGAACACCGACACCCAGTTGTTGGGCGGGCTGCCGTCCGGCTTCGGATCGGCCCACAGGTACCAGTCCGACTTGCTGTTCTGGCGCGCGCGGCTCTGCTTGAACCACGCATGTTCTTCCGACGTATGGGAAATCACCATGTCGACGATCACGCCGAGCCCGAGCGCGCGGGCGCGCTTCATCAGGCTCCTGAAGTCGTCCATGGTGCCGAAGATCGGATCGACCGCACGGTAGTCGGATACGTCGTAGCCGAAGTCCTTCATCGGCGACTTGAAGAAGGGGCTGATCCAGATCGCGTCGACGCCGAGGCTCTTGATATACGCAAGTTTTTGCTCGATGCCGGCCAGGTCGCCGATGCCATCGTTGTTCGAGTCGTAAAAGCTGCGCGGATATACCTGATAAATAATCATCAACCGTCTCACCAATCATGTGCGGCGCCTGGCTTGGGTTGTCGCAGGCGGCGCGCGGACAAGGCCGCGTTATCCATTGCCCGTCGCGCCCGCCGGCGGAGCCGGGACGCGAGGGACGAGATCCACAATATCTGTTGCTCAGTGGAATTGCGCAATGTCGTAGAGGCAAGAACGGCGCATTTTGTTCCGCTCACGCAACTCTTCCATACAGAAATACTGTCGGTTTGGCGAGGCTGACAATGTTTGTGACACAAGCTTGCGACATCTGAATGTCTTTTTGCGAACAAACCGCCGGCTCGGCTGCTCTATTGAAAATGATTGCAGGCGTGCCGGCTGCGCGGACCAACGGATCATTCACGACATGGATAAATCGAAACCTTTCCTTCCCCGGATTTACTACCTGGACCCGGAACTTGCCGGTCCTGCAGCGGAATTGGAAGGGCTGCTTGAGCGATGCGCGGCGATGGGTTTCGATCATGTGATGACACCGCCGGCCTCGGACGAGGCGGTAAAAAGCCTGGCTAGCTCGTGCGCTCGAAGGCGGCTGCGGCTGCTGGTCGACCTGGACCCGGGCCGCATCGGCGCCGATGCGGCGTTGCTGGAGCGCCATGCTGACTGGTTCCTCGACGCCGGCGCGGATGACGAATTGCCCGATCCGCGCCGCGTGCCCCGCCGTGTCATAACCGGCGTCGCAACGCGGGCCATCCGCTACGAGCGTCCGGACGTGCTGGAACAGGTCGTCGCGTACTGGCGCGGCAAGGTGCAGTTACAGATCGCGGCTGGCGTGGCGGGTTTTCGATGCATCAATATCGCGCAACAGCCGCCGGCGCTGTGGCAGAACCTGATCGAATCCGTCAGGCGAACGCAGGAAGAGACGTGTTTTCTGGCCTGGACGCCGGGCTGCCCGCCGGCGCAGATCGACGCGCTGGCCAGCTGCGGCTTCGACGCCACCTTTTCCTCGGGCGCGTGGTGGGACTTCCGCTCGCGCTGGCTGGCGGAGGAACAGTCCCGGCTGGCGCGCGTGGCGCCGCCGATCGCCTTTCCCGACAGCCCGGACGAGCCGGTGATTGCGCGCCTCACCGGCAACGAGGATGTGGCGGTGCGGCGGCAGATCTACCTGCGCGCGCTGGGGCTGGCGGCAGCCGCCGGCAACGGGATATTGGTGCCGATGGGGTTCGAATACGGCGCGTCGGGCCTGACGGCCGGCCTGATTGGCGCGCGGCCGGACTGGAACGCGGTGCGGCAGGGCGCGCCGTTCGATCTGGGCGATGACATTGCGCGGGCCAACGAATTCATCGCGTCGCTGGGCGCGGCCTTTCACGGGCGCGCGCCGCGCATCCTGGGCGGCGCCGACACCGGCGCCGCCGTCCTGTTGCGCGAAGCGTCGCACGGCACGGCGCCGGGCGCCACGGCCAAGGCCTTGCTCGTCATCGCCAACGCCGATGCGAGGCGTTCCTGCGTGGTCAATGAAAGCCAGTTGCTGGAGCGCGCCGGCGGCTTCATCCGTTACGAGCAGCTGTGGCCGAAGGATGCCGCACAGGGCGAGGCGCGGCGCGCACATGAATCGCAGGACAAGCCGCTCGAACTTTTGCCCGGCGGTTTGCAGATGTTCATCGCGCAGCGGCTGGCGCCCATCCTGTGCGCGCCCGAGGGCGGCGAGCAGGCGGCGAGCGCTGCTGCGGCGGCCAAGTCCCCTCGCATCGCGATCGAAGCGGTGGCGCCCTCGGCGGACGGCGGAAAGTTCCCGGTCAAGCGCGTCGTCGGCGAGTCGGTCAGCATCGAAGCCGACGTGTTTGTCGACGGCCACGACAAGCTGGCAGTCGCGGTCCTGTGGCGCGCGGCGGACGAAGAAGCCTGGCATGAAACCCGGATGCATGCGACGGGCAACGACCGCTGGGCGGCATCATTGCCGCTCACGCGCATCGGCCGCTACCTGTTCGCCGTGGAGGCCTGGCGCGACGTGTTTTCGACTTACCGCGACGAGCTGGAAAAGAAGACGGCGGCCGGCCTGAACGTGGCGGTCGAGCTGGAAGAAGGGCGGCTGCTGGTGGAGGCGGCGGCGCGCCATGCGCGCGACAAGGGCATGGCCGAGGTGGCGCAGGCGCTGGCTGCGATGGCCGGTTCGCTGGAGGCCGCGCCTGTCGTCGGAAATTCGGCCGGGAGTTCCGCCGGACAGGACGCCGGCGCATCGGCCAGGGACGCCGAGCGGGTCGCGGTGCTGCTGTCGGAGCCGATGGCGGAGGCGATGCGGCTGGCGGACGCCCGCCCGTTCGCGGTGCGCGGCGAGACGATGCGCATCGACGCCGAGCGCGGCGCGGCGCGCTATGCCAGCTGGTACGAACTGTTCCCGCGTTCGCAAAGCGGCGATCCCGCGCGGCACGGCACTTTCGCCGACGTGGAGAAGCGCCTGCCCGCGATCCAGGCGATGGGCTTCGACACGCTGTATTTCCCGCCCATCCATCCGATCGGCAAAAAGCACAGGAAAGGCCGCAACAACAGCCTGAGCGCCGGGCCGGACGAACCGGGCAGCCCGTACGCGATCGGTTCCGAGGAGGGCGGGCACGATGCTCTGCATCCGCAGCTCGGGACGCTGGACGATTTCCGGCATCTGCGCGACGAGGCGGCCCGGCACGGGCTGGAGCTCGCGCTCGATTTCGCGATCCAGTGCTCGCCCGATCATCCCTGGCTGAAGGCGCATCCGGAATGGTTCGCCTGGCGCCCGGACGGCAGCATCCGCTATGCGGAAAACCCGCCCAAGAAATACCAGGACATCGTCAACGTCGACTTCTATGCCGAAGGCGCCATTCCCGGCCTGTGGATCGCGCTGCGCGACGCGGTGCTGTTCTGGGCTCAGGAGGGCGTGCGGGTATTCCGCGTCGATAATCCGCATACCAAGACGCTGCCGTTCTGGGAATGGATGATCGCCGACATTCGCGGCCGCTACCCGGACACGATCTTCCTGTCGGAAGCGTTTACCCGGCCCAAGATGATGTACCGGCTGGCCAAGATCGGTTTTTCGCAGTCCTACACCTACTTCACCTGGCGCCACAGCAAGCAGGAATTCATCGATTACATGACCGAGCTGACGACCACGCCGGTGCGCGAATATTTCCGCCCGCATTTCTTCGTCAACACGCCGGACATCAATCCATATTTCCTGCAGCGTTCCGGCCGCCCCGGCTTCTTGATCCGCGCCGCGCTGGCGACCATGCTGTCGGGCCTGTGGGGCATGTACAGCGGCTTCGAGCTGTGCGAGGGAACGCCGATTCCCGGCAAGGAAGAGTATCTGGACTCGGAAAAATACGAGATCCGCGCCTGGGACTGGAACCGGCCGGGCAACATCATCGGCGAGATCACGCAGTTGAACCGTATCCGCGCCGAGAACCCGGCGCTGCAGACGCACCTGAACATCCGCTTCCTGCCTGCGTCGGACGACAACATCCTCTTCTTCATCAAGTCCACGCCGCCGGCCGGCAGCGGCGAACATCAAGGCAGCTGTTCGGGCGACAACGCGGTGCTGGTCGCGATCAACCTCGATCCGTTCGCCGCGCACGACACGACGCTGGAGCTGCCGCTGTGGGAGTTCGGCCTGCCGGACGACGGCACGCTCGAGGTGGAGGACCTGGTCAACGGCGTGCACCTGTCCTGGCAGGGAAGGCGCCAGCAACTCAGGCTCGATCCGTTCATCTGCCCGTATGCGATCTGGCGGGTCAGGCAAAAGCAGGCAACAAAGTGAGCTCGACATGGACATGGACACCGACCGCCGCAAGGCAACCCGACGCAACTCAATCTCTTCGCCCGCGATACAAAGCATGCCATTCAGCGACGACCCGCTCTGGTACAAGGACGCCATCATCTATCAGGTGCACGTCAAGTCGTTTTTCGACGCCAACAACGACGGCATCGGCGACTTCGCCGGCCTGATCGACAAGCTCGACTACATCGCCGACCTCGGCGTCAATACCATCTGGCTGCTGCCGTTCTATCCCTCGCCGCGGCGCGACGACGGCTACGACATCGCGGAGTACACCGGCGTGCATCCGGATTACGGCACGATGGAGGATGCGCGCGAATTCATCGCCGAGGCGCACGCGCGCGGGCTGCGCGTGATCACCGAGCTGGTGGTCAACCATACCTCCGACCAGCATCCCTGGTTCCAGCGCGCGCGCCAGGCGCCGCCGGGATCGAGCGAGCGCAATTTCTACGTCTGGTCCGACAACGACCAGGCCTACAGCGGCACGCGCATCATCTTCTGCGACACCGAAAAATCGAACTGGACCTGGGACCCGGTGGCGAACGCGTTTTTCTGGCACCGCTTCTATTCGCACCAGCCCGACCTGAACTTCGACAATCCGGAAGTGCTGGACGCGGTGCTCGGCATCATGGGCTACTGGCTGGACATGGGCGTGGACGGTCTGCGGCTGGACGCGGTGCCCTACCTGGTCGAACGCGAAGGCACGACCAACGAAAACCTGCCGGAGACGCACGCGATCCTGAAACGCATCCGGGCGGAGGTCGACCGCAAGTACCCGGGGCGCATGCTGCTGGCCGAGGCCAACATGTGGCCGGAAGACGTGCGCCCGTACTTCGACGAGGAATGCCACATGGCGTTCCACTTCCCGCTGATGCCGCGCATGTATATGGCGCTGGCGCAGGAAGACCGCTTCCCGGTCGCCGACATCCTGCGCCAGACGCCGGAAATCCCGGACCACTGCCAGTGGGCGATCTTCCTGCGCAACCACGACGAGCTGACGCTGGAAATGGTGACCGACAAGGAACGCGATTACCTGTGGAATTTCTACGCGTCCGAGAAGCGCGCACGCATCAATCTCGGCATCCGCCGCCGCCTGGCGCCGCTGCTGGAGCGCGACCGGCGCCGCACCGAGCTGCTCAGCAGCTTCCTGCTGTCGATGCCGGGCACGCCTGTGCTCTATTACGGCGACGAGATCGGCATGGGCGACAACATCCACCTCGGCGACCGCGACGGCGTTCGCACCCCGATGCAGTGGACGCCGGACCGCAACGGCGGCTTTTCGCGCGCCGATCCGGCCAAGCTGGTGCTGCCGGCGATCATGGACCCGGTGTACGGCTACGAGGCGGTCAACGTGGAGGCACAGCTGGTCGACCCGTATTCCCAGCTGAACTGGATGCGCCGCATGCTCACGGTGCGCAAGCAGCATTGCGCGTTCGGGCGCGGCACGCTCACCGTCCTGTATCCGAACAACCGCCGCATCCTGGCCTACCTGCGCGAATTCCGCGCCGACGAAGAGGTGGTGGAAACCATCCTGTGCGTGGCCAACGTCTCGCGCTCGGCGCAGGCGGTCGAGCTCGACCTGTCCAGCTATGCCGGGCGCATTCCGCTGGAAATGCTGGGCGGCTCGGCCTTTCCGCCGATCGGCAAGCTGTCTTACCTGCTGACGCTGCCGCCTTACGGCTTCTACTGGTTCCTGCTGGCGACCGAGGCGCGCATGCCGGAATGGCATTCGCCGGCGCCGGAGCCGCTGCCGGAACTGGCCACGCTGGTGCTGCGCAACAGCGTCACGGAAGTGCTGGAGGCCCCGCGCCGCGCCATCCTGGAAAACGAAGCGCTGCCGGCCTACCTGCCCAAGCGCCGCTGGTATGCGGCCAAGCAGGAAAAGCTGCAGTCGGCCCGCATCGCGCTGGCCACCATGCTGCCGGCGTCGCAGGCGCGGCCGCACCTCACGCCATCCATGCTGGCGGAAGTCGAGACCACGACCGCCGGCGGCAGCGACCGCTACCTTCTGCCGCTCGGCTATATCCGGGAGGACGATATCGTCACCGCGCTGCCGCAACAGCTGGCGCTGGCCAGGGTGCGGCGTGGGCGCCATGTCGGCCTGCTTACCGACGCCTTCGTGCTCGATTCGTTCGCCTACGTGATCGTGGAGCTGATGCGGGATGGCGCGACGCTGCCGGCGGATGACGGCGAGATCCGCTTCATCCCGACCGAGGCGCTGCGCGAAGTCGATATCGGCCAGGAACCGGCCGTGCAGCGGTTGTCAGGCGAGCAGTCCAACAGTTCGCTCGTGCTGCAGGACGCGATCGTGCTGAAGGTGATCCGCCGCGTGTTGCCGGGCATGCATCCGGAAGCCGAGATGGGGCGTTATCTCACCGCGCTCGGCTATGCCAACGCGCCGAAGATGCTGGGCGAGGCCGCGCGCGTAGGCCAGGACGGCACGCGCCACACGATGATCCTGCTGCAGCAGTTCATCCACAACCAGGGCGACGCCTGGCAATGGGTGCTCGACACGCTGTCGCGCTGGATCCAGCAGCAGGCCGCCGTATCCGAGCCGGCTGCGGCGGCGGAAGCGGAGAGCGACATTCCGACGCCCGAGGACGAGCTGCTGCAGCTGTCGACCATGCTGGGCAAGCGCCTGGGCGAGATGCATGCGGCGCTGGCCGGGCCGACCGACGACCCCGCCTTCGCGCCCGAGGAGGCCGGCGCGGACGACGTTGCGCAATGGGCGCAAGGTGCGAAGAACCAGCTGGAAGCCGCGTTCGACGCACTGCGCGGGCGCAGCGAATGGAGCAGCGACGCCGAGGCGCACCGGGTGGCGCGCCTCCTCGGCCGGTACGACCGCCTGCTGACCCAGATCGACCGCCTCGCGCAGGCCGGTCTGGGCACGCTGCGCACCCGCGTGCACGGCGACTTCCATCTCGGCCAGGTGCTGGTGGCCCACCGCGACGTCTACATCGTCGACTTCGAGGGCGAACCGGCCAAGCCGCTGGAGCAGCGGCGCGCCAAGGCGAGCCCGCTGCGCGACGTGGCGGGCCTGCTGCGTTCCTTCGATTACGCGGCGGCGTTCGCCGGCAAGGCCGGGCCGGCCGACCTGGACGAAGCGGCGGAGCTGCGCAAGCAGCAGATCATCCGCAACTTCGCCCCGGCCTGCCAGGCGGCCTTCCTCGACGCCTACCGCGAGGCGGCCTATGCCGGGCCGCTGAAGGTGTCGCCGGAAGCCGAGCGCGCGCTGCTGCAGCTGTTCATGCTGGAAAAGGCCGGCTATGAAATCTGCTACGAGGCGGCGAACCGCCCGGCATGGATACCGGTGCCGATGAACGGGCTGGCGAAGATCGCCGACGAGCTGCTGTAACCCGATGACGTTCTTCGAAATCATCAAGCGTGTCAGAAAGAGAGTGATTGCATGACCGAACTCACCGACGACTCAGTCGCACAAGCGACCGGGCTCGACCAGAGAACCGTCGACGCGGTCCTGCACGGCCGCCTGGCGGACCCGTTCGCGCTGTTCGGGCCGCACCGGGTGGATGACCGCATCGTCGTTCGCACGTTCCAGCCCGGCGCGCTGGCGGTCGACGTGGTGGAACGCGTGGCGGGCAACGACGCCGGCGGCCGCCTGCTCGAATCGCTCTACAACGTCAGCCACGGCGGCCTGTTCGTCAGCGGCGCGCCGCTGCTGGCGCCGGACCAGGACTACCTGCTGCGCATCACCTGGCCGACCGCCGCCGGCGGCGAGCAGGTGCAGTACACGGAGGATCCTTACCGCTTCGGCCTGCTGCTGGGCGAGCTCGACATGCACCTGCTCCGCGAGGGAACGCACCGCGAGCTGGGCAACTGCCTGGGCGCCAACCCGATGACGATCGCCGGCGTGGCAGGCACCCGCTTCGCCGTGTGGGCGCCCAATGCGCGGCGCGTGTCGGTGGTGGGCGACTTCAACCAGTGGGACGGCCGGCGCCATCCGATGCGCCTGCGGCTGGAGGCCGGCGTGTGGGAATTGTTCATCCCGCGCCTGAAAAGCGGCGCGCGCTATCAGTACGAAATCGTCGGTGTCGACGGCAACGTGCTGCCGCTCAAGGCCGACCCGGTTGCGCGCGCCACCGAGCCGCCGCCGTCGACCGTGTCGGTGGTGGCGTCGGATCTGCCGTTCCGCTGGAGCGACGGCGACTGGATGGCCGGACGCGCCGCGCGCCACCATGCCGGCGCGCCGCTGTCGATCTACGAGGTGCACGCCGGCTCCTGGCTGCGCATCCTGGAGGAAGACGGCCGCAGCCTGAACTGGCACGAGCTGGGTGATCGCCTGATCCCGTACGCGCTGGGCATGGGTTTCACCCACGTCGAATTCCTGCCGATCATGGAACACCCGTTCGGCGGCTCCTGGGGCTACCAGCCGCTCGGGCTGTTCGCGCCCACCGCGCGCTTCGGTCCGCCCTCGGGCTTCGCTTCCTTCGTCGACCGCTGCCACGCCGCCGGGCTGGGCGTGATCCTGGACTGGGTGCCTGCGCACTTCCCGACCGATGCGCACGGCCTGGCGCGCTTCGACGGCACCGCGCTCTACGAGCACCAGGACCCGCGCGAGGGCTTCCACCAGGACTGGAACACGCTGATCTACAACATGGGGCGCAATGAAGTCTGCGCCTTCCTGATCGCCAGCGCGCTGGAATGGCTGGAACGCTACCATGTCGACGGCCTGCGGGTGGACGCGGTCGCCTCCATGCTGTACCGCGACTACAGCCGCAAGCACGGCGAGTGGGTGCCGAATGTCTACGGCGGAAGGGAAAACCTGGAGGCGGTGGCTTTCCTGCGCAACCTGAACCAGGTCATCGCGGAACGTTGTCCCGGCGCAGTGATGATCGCGGAGGAGTCCACCGCCTGGCCCGGCGTGTCCACCCCGGTAGCGGAGGGCGGGCTGGGCTTCACCCACAAGTGGAACATGGGCTGGATGCACGACACGCTGCGCTACATGGCCTACGACCCGCTGTATCGCCAGTACCATCACCACGATATGACCTTCGGGCTGATCTACGCGTTCTCGGAAAAGTTCGTGCTGCCGATCTCGCACGACGAGGTGGTGCACGGCAAGGGTTCGCTGCTCAACAAGATGCCGGGTGCCGACCTCGGCCAGCGGCTGGCCAACCTGCGCGCCTACCTCGGCTTCATGTGGGCGCATCCGGGCAAGAAGCTCCTGTTCATGGGTTGCGAAATCGCGCAGCAGGCGGAGTGGAACCACGACACCTCGCCCGACTGGAGCCTGCTCGACAACCCGGCGCATCGCGGCGTGCAGCGGCTGGTGCGCGACCTCAACCGCCTGTACGCCGCCGAGCCGGCCCTGCACCGCAAGGATGCCAGTCCGGAAGGATTCGCCTGGGTGATCGGCGACGACAACCACAACAGCGTGTTCGCCTTCCTGCGCAAGGGGGATGCGGGCGATGCCCCGCTGCTGGTGGTGCTGAACATGACGCCGGTGGCGCGCGAGGGCTACCGCGTCGGCGTGCCGGCGGGCGGCGCGTGGCGGGAAATCATGAACACCGATGCCGCTGCCTACGGCGGTGCCGGCATGGGGAACGGCGAGGCGATCCGCGCCGAGGACCAGCCGGCGCATGGCATGGCGCAGTCGCTGCGGCTGCGGCTGCCGCCGCTGGCGGCGCTGATCCTGAAGCCGGCGCGCTGAGAATGGCGGCCCTGCACCTGCCTTTAGCCTCCATCCAGCCGGGCTTGCCATATCCGCTGGGCGCGACCTATGACGGCGCAGGCACCAATTTCGCGGTGTTTTCCGCGCACGCGGAAAAGATCGAGCTGTGCTTCTTCGACGCGACCGGGCGGCATGAGCTGGCGCGCTGCGCGCTGCCGGAATGCACCAACGAAGTGTGGCACGGCTACCTGCCGGGCGTGCATGCCGGCGCGCTGTACGGCTACCGCGCCTACGGCCCGTACCAGCCGGAGCAGGGGCACCGCTTCAATCCGAACAAGCTGCTGCTCGACCCCTATGCCAGGCAGCTCTTCGGGCAGGTGCGCTGGACCGACACCCTGTACGGCTACCGCATCCACTCGCCGCGCGCCGACCTGTCGTTCGACCATCGCGACAGCGCGCCATCCATGCCCAAGGGCGTGGTCGCCGACGCCACCTTCGACTGGCACGGCGACGCGCCGCCCCGGGTGCCGTGGGAAAGGACCGTGATCTACGAAACCCACGTGCGCGGCATGACGCTGCGCGCGCAGCGCGTGCCGCCCGGCGAGCGCGGCAGCTTCGCCGGGCTGGCCAATCCCTGGGTGATCGACTACCTCGTCAAGCTCGGCATCACCGCCGTCGAGCTGCTGCCGGTGCATGCCATCCTGCAGGACCGGCGCCTCCTGTCGAGCGGGCTGGCCAATTACTGGGGCTACAACACGCTGTCCTTTTTCTGTCCCGAACCGCGCTACCTGTCGGGCGGCTCGCCCGACGAAATGCGCCACGCGGTGCGCCAGCTGCACGCCGCCGGCATCGAGGTCATCCTCGACGTGGTCTACAACCACACCTGCGAGGAAAGCGAGCTCGGTCCCACCATTTCGCTGCGCGGGCTGGACAACGCCAGCTACTACCGGCTGCAGGACAACAACCTGCGGCACAACGTCAACGACACCGGCTGCGGCAATACCCTGAACATGTCGCATCCGCGCGTGATCCAGCTGGTGATGGATTCGCTGCGCTACTGGGTGCGGGAGTTCCATGTCGACGGCTTCCGCTTCGACCTGGGCGCCACGCTCGGGCGCGAGCATCACGGCTTCGACCCCGGCTCCGGCTTTTTCGACGCGCTGCTGCAGGACCCTGTTCTGGCGGGCGTCAAGCTGATTTCCGAACCGTGGGACCTGGGTCCCGGCGGCTACCAGGTCGGCAACCATCCGCCCGGACTGGCCGAATGGAACGACCGCTTCCGCGACGACGTGCGCAGCTTCTGGCGCGGCGACCCCGGCATGCGCGGCGCGGTCGCCAGCCGCCTGCTCGGCTCGGCCGACCTGTTCAACCACCACCGCCGCCGCTCCTGGGCCTCGGTCAACTTCGTCACCGCGCATGACGGATTCACGCTGCAGGACCTGGTCAGCTACAACCACAAGCACAACGAGGCCAACCTCGAGGAAAACCGCGACGGCAACAACGAAAACCGCAGCTGCAACTGGGGCGAGGAGGGGCCGACCGATTCCGCGAAGGTGGTCGCCACGCGCGAGAAGGTCAAGCGCGCCATGCTGATGACGTTGCTGCTCGCCAACGGCACGCCGATGCTGCTGGGCGGCGACGAATTCGGTCGCAGCCAGAACGGCAACAACAATCCGTATTGCCAGGATACCGAGATTTCCTGGTTCGACTGGAGCCTGCCCGACACCGAGGCCGGGCGCGCGCTGCTCGATTTCACGCGCCGCTGCATCGCGCTGCGGCGCGAACTGCCCACGCTGTGCAGCACGCGCTTCCTGAAGTCGCGTTCCAGGACGCCGCAGCACCTGCCAGACATCAGCTGGTTCGACGAGACCGGAGAACAGATGACGCCGGAGCGTTGGAACTTCGCGGAAGGGCGCCTGCTGGGATTGCGCCGCGCCGCCGCTCATCCGCAGGCCGGCACGGTGTCGGCGTCGCTGCTGCTGCTCAACGCCTTTTCCGAAGATCGCGAGTTCGTCCTGCCGCAACCGGAATTGCCGTGGAAAGTCTTGCTCGACGCTGCCGAGCCACCGCACGGAAGCGGGCGCGGCCGCGCCGTGCAGCACAACAGGATCAAGGTGTCCGCGCACAGCGCACTACTACTGGTAGCCGATCATGTCAGCATTTAATCCCACTTGCGGCGCGCAACTGGTCGCGCCCGACCGCACCCGCTTTCGCCTGTGGGCGCCCGACAAGGAACAGGTCAGCGTCGAGATCGACGGCATGGCGGCGCTGCCGATGAAGCGGCTCGACGGCGGCTGGTTCGAGGCGGAAGCCGCCTGCGGGGCGGGAGCGCGTTACCGCTACCGGGTGGACGCCGGTCTCGCGGTGCCCGATCCCGCGTCGCGCGCCCAGGCCGGCGACGTGCATGACGCCAGCATCGTGTGCGATCCCGGCTGCTATCAATGGAAAAACACCGACTGGAACGGCCGGCCCTGGCACGAGACCGTCCTGTACGAGCTGCATGTGGGCGCGCTGGGAGGATTCGAAGGCGTCATGCGGCAGCTGCCCGCGCTGGCGGACACCGGCATCACTGCCGTCGAGCTGATGCCGGTCGCCGATTTCCCGGGGCCGCGCAACTGGGGCTACGACGGCGTGCTGCCGTATGCGCCGGACGCGGCCTACGGTACGCCCAACCAGCTCAAGGCATTGATCGACGCCGCGCACGGGCTCGGCATGATGGTTTTCCTGGACGTGGTGTACAACCATTTCGGCCCGGACGGCAATTACCTCGGCGCCTATGCCTCGTCCTTCTTCCGCGACGACGTCCGTACGCCATGGGGGCAGGCGATCGATTTCCGGCGGCGCGAGGTGCGCGATTTTTTCACCGAGAACGCGCTCTACTGGCTGCATGAGTTCCGTTTCGACGGCCTGCGCTTCGATGCGGTGCATGCCATCAGTGAAAAGGGCTGCCTGGAGGAACTGGCGCACCGGGTGCGCGCCAGCGTGCCGCCGCATCGCCACGTGCACCTGGTGCTGGAAAACGACGACAACAGCGCGCGCCTGCTGCAGCGTTCGCCGTCGCGGATGTTCGACGCCCAGTGGAACGACGACCTGCACCACATCATGCATGTAATGCTGACCGGGGAGCGCGAGGGCTATTACGCGGGCTACGTCGACCAGCCGGCTGAAAAGCTGGCGCGCGGGCTGTCCGAAGGCTTCATTTACCAGGGCGAGGCCGCGCTTCATGCAGGCGGGCCCTTGCGCGGCGAGCCGAGCGCGCACCTGCCGCCCACGTCCTTCGTGTTCTTCCTGCAGAACCACGACCAGGTCGGCAACCGCGCCTTCGGCGAGCGCCTCTCCACGCTGGCCGGTCCGCACGCGCTGCGCGCGGCCGTCGCGCTCTTGCTGCTGTCGCCGCAGATCCCGCTTTTGTTCATGGGCGAGGAATACGGCGCGACCCAGCCTTTCCTGTATTTCACCAGCCACCTGGGGCCGGAACTGGCCGAAGCCGTGCGCAGCGGGCGGCGCCAGGAATTCACGCGCTTTTCCGCCTTCTCCGACCCGGCGCGGCGCGAACTGATTCCGGATCCGAACGCCGAGCAAACCTTTCTCGACTCGATCCCGAAGCCCGACGCCGAAGTCGCGCTTGCCTGGCGCGACTGGATCAAGAGCCTGCTCGAGATCCGGCGCACGCACATCGTCCCGCGGTTGCACGGGGCGCGCGCACTCGGGGCGGAAGTCATCGGCCGGTCGGCGGTGAAGGCGCGCTGGCGCATGGCGGACGGCAAGGCGCTGATGGTCGCCATCAATCTCGGCGCGGCACCGGTTCCCATCAGCTATCGCCGGCTGGCCGACGGTCAGGGCGGGACGATTCTTTTTGCAACCGGAGGCGTGGAGAACGCGGTGCCCAGCGACGAACTGCCGTCGAACGCCTTCATCGCGGTTCTGGAGGCTGCGGCATGAACGATGCAGACGTATTGAATCTCGCGCAGGCCGCCGGCCTGTCGCATGAATGGACCAATGCTTTCGGGCAGCCGATGCGGGTAGAGCCGGATGCGCTGCGCGCGATCCTCGACGCGCTCGGATTCCCCTGCGCCAGCGACGAGCAGTGCCGCGACAGCGCCGCGCGCCTGGCCGCGCTGCATGATGCGGACCGGCTGCCGGCGCTGGCGACGGGCACGGTCGGGGAGCCGGTCCGCCTGGCCGCCATGTCGCACCTGGCGGGCATGCCTTACCGTATCGAGCTCGAAGACGGCGGCCATGTGGACGGACGCTTCCCGGACGACGTGGCCGCCGGCATCGTGCTGCCGCCGATCGACCGCCATGGCTATCACCGCCTGCTGGTGGCGAACGAAGCGGCAACGCTGGCGGTGGCGCCGCCGCGCTGTTTCGGCGTGGGCGACGCGATCGCCGCGCGCGCCGGCGGCCAGCCGTCCGATCCGCTCCTGTGGGGGCTGGGCGTGCAGCTGTATTCGATCCGGCGGGCCGGCGACGGTGGCATCGGCGACTTCAGCGGCCTGTCGGCGCTGGTGCGCTCGGCCGCCGCGCATGGCGCCTCGGCGGTCGCGATCAGCCCGGTGCACGCGATGTTCAGCGCGGACGTGCGCCGCTTCAGCCCCTACGGGCCGTCCAGCCGCCTGTTCCTGAATGCGTTGCACGTCGACCCGGCGGCGGTACTGGGGGGCGATGCGATGGCGGCGGCCCTGGCCGAGCTTGGCGCGGACGCCGCCGCCCGGTACGCCGCGCTGGAGCAGGATGAGCTGATCGACTGGCCGGCGGCGGCCTCGCTGCGCCTGGCGCTGCTGCGCCGCCTGTACGAGCGCTTCGTCGCCGTCGGCGGCCGCGCCGACTTCGAACAGTTCCGCCGGGACGGCGGGGGCGCGCTGCGCGACCATGCGCGCTTCGAGGCGCTGCACACATGGCGCGCCGGGCACGGCGAGAGCGGCGACTGGCGCACCTGGCCGGCCGGATTGCGCAACCCGCGCAGCGCCGATGTCGAGGCGTTCGCGCGCCAGCATGCCGCCGAGGTCGGTTTCCACGAGTTCCTGCAATGGCAAGCCGCGCGCGGCCTGTCCGGCGCGCAAAAGGCGGCGCGCGACGCCGGCATGCCGGTCGGCTTGATCACCGACCTGGCGGTAGGCGCCGACAACGACGGCAGCCAGGCCTGGAGCCGGCAGGCCGAGATCATCAACGGCCTGTCGGTGGGCGCGCCGCCGGACGTGCTCAATACGCGCGGCCAGAGCTGGGGGCTGGGCGCGTTCTCGCCGCACGCGATGCAGGCGCAGGGCTTCGGCGCCTACATCGAGATGCTGCGCGCCACCTTTGCCCACGCCGGCGGCGCGCGCATCGACCATGTCCTCGGCCTGACCCGGCTTTGGCTGGTGCCGAACGGCGCGTCGCCGCAGCTGGGCGCCTACCTGCGCTATCCGTTGCAGGATCTGTTGCGCCTGATTGCGCTGGAATCGTGGCGCCATCGCGCGATCGTCATCGGCGAGGACCTCGGCACCGTGCCGGAAGGCTTCGATGCGCAGCTGGCGCAGGCCGGGCTGCTCGGTATCCGCGTGCTGATGTTCCAGCGCCACGGATCGCGCTTCCTGAGTCCCGGCGAATGGCCGCGGCATGCGATCGCCACCACCACCACCCACGACCTGCCGACGATCGCCGGCTGGTGGCGGGAGCGCGACATCGACTGGCGCGCGCGGCTCGACCTGCTCGCGCCCGGCCAGTCCGAAGGCGACGCGCGGCACGACCGCGCGCGCGAGCGCGGCGAGCTGTGGCAGGCCCTGACGGATTCCGGGTGCGCGCATGGTCCGATGCCGGGACCGGACGGAAGCGCGTCGGTGGCCGACGCGGCCGCCTCCTTCATCGCCGCCACGCCCGCGCCGCTGGCGGTGCTGCCGGTGGAGGACGCGCTCGGCCTGCCGGAGTCGCCCAATCTGCCCGGCACGGTCGATACCCATCCCAACTGGCGTCGACGCCTGCCGCAACCGGTCGAGCGGCTGCTCGACGAGGCGGCGGTGGCGAACCGGCTGGCGGCCATGAACCGCACCCGCTCCTTCAAGGGAATCTGATGTCCATCCCGTCGTCCACCGCGCGGCTGCAGCTGCACAAGGAGTTCAATTTCGAGCAGGCGGCAGAAGTGGTGCCGTATTACGCATCGCTCGGCGTCAGCCATATCTATGCGTCGCCGATCCTGACCGCACGCAGCGGCTCCATGCACGGCTACGACATCGTCGATCCGACCCACATCAATCCGGAGCTCGGCGGCGAGGAAGGGCTGCGCCGGCTGGTCGAGCACATCCGCGCGGCCGGAATGGGGCTCATCCTCGACATCGTGCCGAACCACATGGGCGTCGGCAGCGAGAATCCCTGGTGGCAGCACGTGCTCGAATGGGGGCAGGGCAGCCCCTACGCACACTGGTTCGACATCGACTGGCAGCCGGCCGACGAATCCCTGCGCGGAAAAGTAATGGCGCCTTTCCTGGGAAAACCGTACGGCGATGCACTGGGCGCGGGCGAGATCCGGCTGCGGTTCGACGCCGAGCGCGGCAAGTTCCATGCGGCCTACTACGCGCACTGCTTCCCGATCGCGCCGGCCGGATACGCAGGTATCCTGCGCGCGGCCGGGTCGCCGCGCCTGAACGCGGCGATTGCCACCTTCGAGGAAGGCGGCGACACGCATGGCGCGCTCACCCGGCAGAACGCAGACATCGGCTGCGGCCTGCTGCGCGAGCTGGCGCGCGACGGAGAGGGCCGCGCCGCCATCGAGGCGGCGCTTGCACATTATGAGGCGCAGACTCCGCAGGGATTCGAAAACCTGCACGCGCTGCTGGAGCGCCAGCATTACCGCCTCGCGTGGTGGCGCTGCGCCGCCGACGGCATCAACTGGCGCCGCTTTTTCGAGGTCACCGACCTGGCCGGCGTGCGGGTGGAGCAGGACGAGGTGTTCGAAGCCACCCATGCGCTGATCTTCCGGCTGTACACCGAGGGCCTGATCGACGGTGTGCGCATCGACCACGTGGACGGTCTGGCCGATCCCGGCGCCTACTGCCGCAAGCTGCGGCGCCGGCTGCAGGCGCTCTCCGCGCAGCGCCCCCCGCAGCTGCCGCCGGCGCCGCCCTACATCGTCGTCGAGAAGATCCTGGCGCGCGGCGAGCGGTTGCGGCGCGACTGGGACATCGACGGCACCAGCGGCTACGATTTCATGGACCGCGTCGGCGCCTTGCTGCACGATCCGGCCGGCGAGGCGCCGCTTTCCGCGCAATGGGCGGAACTGAGCGGGCGCGACCTCGACTTCCAGGACGAGGTGCGGCTGGCACGGCGCCAGCTGCTCGCCGCCAACCTGGCCGGCGAATTCGAGGCGGCGGCGCGCGCCCTGCATGCGGTGGCGCGCACCGATCTGCGCACGCGCGACTATTCGCTGGGCGCGATCCGCCGGGTATTCACCGAACTGCTGGTGCATTTCCCGGTGTACCGCACCTATACCGATATCCACGGCCGCGACGAGCAGGACCAGGAAGTGATCGACCGCACGCTGGAAAAGGCGCGTCACAGCGTCGACCGCACCGAGGTTCCGCTGCTGGAGGTGCTGGCCCGCTGGCTCGGCGGCGAGGAGCCGCCCAGCCAGCATGCGGCCAGCCAGCGGGTGCGCAGCCTGCACCAGCGCGCCATCACGCGTTTTCAGCAGCTGACTCCGCCGCTGGCGGCCAAGTCGGTCGAGGACACCGCCTTCTACCGCTACGGCCGCCTGCTGTCGCGCAACGAGGTCGGCTCGGATCCCTGCGAATTTTCCATCGGCGTCAGGGAGTTCCACCAGGCGAACCTCGCCAGGGCGGCGCACTTTCCCCACTCGATGCTGGCAACCGCGACGCACGATCACAAGCGCGGCGAGGACGTGCGCGCACGCATCGCGGCGATCAGCGAACTGGCCGCGGAATGGGCGCGCACGGTGGACGAATGGATGCGGCTGAACGCGCCGGCGCGCGGCGAAGTGGCGCAGGAGAACGGCGCATCGGCTTCGATGGCGCCGCAGCCCGGCGACGAGCTGATGCTGTACCAGATGCTGGCGGGCGCCTGGCCGATCGGGTTGGAGAGCGCGGACCGCGAAGGTGTCGCACGTTTCGCCGAGCGCATCGAGCGCTGGCAGACCAAGGCGCTGCGCGAAGCCAAGCAGGTCAGCGACTGGGTGTTGCCCAACGAGGAATACGAAGAGGCTTGCCGGCGCTTCCTTTATTCCATCCTGGAAGGGAAGGCGGATAACGCCTTCCTGCCCGCGCTCGCCGCCTTCGTGCGCCGGCTGACTCCGGCCGGTGTGGTCAACAGCCTGGCGCAGACCGTGCTGCGCATGACCTCGCCCGGCGTGCCCGACCTGTACCAGGGAACCGAATTCTGGGATTTCAGCCTGGTCGATCCGGACAACCGGCGCCCGGTCGATTACGCCGAGCGCAGGCGGGCGCTGCAAGGCGGAGAGACTTCCATTGCCGGCGTCGACGGCTGGCAATCGGGGCGCTTGAAGCAGCAGATCATTCGCCGCACTCTGCAACTGCGCGCGCGCGAGCACGAGCTGTTTTTTCACGGCGACTACCAGCCGCTCGACATCGCCGGCGCCCAGGGCAGCCACGCGATCGGATTCGCGCGCCGCCAGAAGGATCGCACCGCGATTGTCCTTGCCACCCATTTGTCGGCGCGCATGCTGGGCGAAGACGGCTTGCCCGTCGTGCCCGCCGACGCCTGGCAGGACACCGCGGCCGAGCTGCCGTTCGCCGCGCATTCGACGTGGATGGATGTCTATACCGGGCGCACGCTGCGCGTCTCGTCAGGCAAGCTGCGGCTGCGTGATGCGCTGGCGCTGCTGCCCGTGGCGCTGCTGGTCGAAGCGTAAGGCTTGGTATCGGTCCTGTTCCTCCACCTCGTTATGTGGCAAACTGCGGGCTGCATCAAGGAGTTGCAATTAAGTCTATACGCCGCTTCAAAAGCGCCGGCTTATGCGCAACCTCTCCCAGGAGTCATCTTTTGAGCATCATCAAAAATCTACCATTCGAATGGCTGGTCGGCATCCGCTATACGCGCGCCGGACGCCGCAGCGGCCGCAACAGCTTCATCTCCTTCATCTCCCTCATTTCGATGGCCGGCATCGCGCTCGGCGTGGCCGCGCTGATCGTGGTGCTGTCGGTGATGAACGGCTTCCAGAAAGAAGTGCGCGACCGCATGCTGTCGGTGCTGTCGCACATCGAGGTGTACGACGCCAGCGGCAGCATGCCGGACTGGCGCGCCACCGCGCGCGAAGCCTTCCAGGACAAGGAAGTGAAGGGCGCGGCGCCCTACGTGGCGGCGCAGGCCATGCTCATGCATGACGACACGGTGCGCGGCGTGATGGTGCGCGGCATTCTCACGCAGGAAGAGCCGAAGGTGTCGGATGTCGCCCGGCAGATCAAGTCTGGCAGCTTCAACAGCCTGCAGCCCGGCGAGTTCAACATCATCCTCGGCAAGGAACTGGCGCGCGGGCTGCACGTCGAGGTCGGCGACAAGGTTACGATGATCGCCCCGCAAGGCCAGGTCACGCCGGCCGGCGTGCTGCCGCGCCTGAAGCAGTTCACGGTCGGCGCCATCTTCGAGGCGGGGCACAACGAATACGATTCCAGCCTGGCCTTCCTCCAGATCGACGACGCGATGCGCATGTTCAGGCTGGACGGGCCGTCCGGCCTGCGCCTGCGGGTGGAAGACATGCAGCGCGCGCCGCAAGTGGCGCTGGACCTGTCGCGCATCCTGTCCGGCAACCTGTACATCCTCGACTGGTCCAAGCAGAACCGCACCTGGTTTGCCGCTGTCCAGACCGAGAAGCGCATGATGTTCATCATCCTCACGCTGATCGTGGCGGTCGCCGCCTTCAACCTGGTGTCGACGCTGGTGATGACCGTCACCGACAAGCAGTCGGATATCGCGATCCTGCGCACGCTGGGCGCGTCGCCCGCGTCGATCATGAAAATCTTCATGATCCAGGGCGCGCTGGTCGGCCTGCTCGGCACCGCCATCGGCGTCGGGCTGGGCGTGACCGTGGCGCTCAACATCGACGTCATCGTGCCTTTCATCGAACACCTGCTCGGCGTGCAGTTCCTGTCCAAGGATATCTACCTGATCACCGCCTTGCCATCCGACCTGCGCTGGCCCGACGTCTGGACCATCGGTTCGGTATCCGTGATCCTGGCCTTCCTCGCCACGCTGTACCCGAGCTGGCGTGCCGCCGGCGTGCGGCCGGCGGAGGCGCTGCGCTACGAATGACGACGAACCGACCGGAATACTCGAGATGAATCAAACCGTATTGTCATGCCGCGGCCTTGCCAAGACCTTCACGCAGGGGAAGTACTCGGTCGACGTGTTGAAGGGCATCGATTTTTCCGTGGACAGGGGAGAGCGCGTCGCCATCGTGGGCGCTTCCGGTTCCGGCAAGTCGACGCTGCTGCACCTGCTGGGAGGGCTCGATACGCCGAGCGCCGGCAGCGTCACCCTGCTCGGCCAGGATGTCGCGAGCCTGAATGAAAAGGCGCGCGGCGAGTTGCGCAACAAGTCGCTCGGCTTCGTGTACCAGTTCCATCACCTGCTGCCGGAATTTTCCGCGCTCGACAACGTCGGCATGCCGCTCATGATCCGGCGCCTCGGCCGTGCCCAGGCGCACGAGGCGGCGCAGGCGGTCCTCGCGCGCGTCGGCCTGTCCAGTCGCGTCACGCACGTGCCGGGCGAGCTGTCCGGCGGCGAGCGCCAGCGCGTGGCCCTGGCTCGCGCGCTGGTGACGCAGCCGGCCTGCGTGCTGGCCGACGAGCCGACCGGCAACCTCGACCGCGCCACCGCGCACCAGGTCTTCGACCTGATGCTGGAATTGTCGCGCACCCTGGGCACCGCCTTCGTGATCGTCACCCACGACATCGAGCTGGCGCGGCACTGCGACCGCGTGCTGCGCCTGTCCGGGGACGGCCTGCAACCCTATGTGGATTGACACCCACTGCCATCTCGACGCAAGCGAATTCGCCGGCGAGACCGGCGAGATTGCCGCCATGGCGCAGCAGCAGGGCGTGTCCCGCATCGTGATTCCCGCCATCGAACGCGGCAATTTCGACACCGTCCGCGCCCTGGCGCAGCAGCATCCGAACTGCGCCTACGCACTGGGCATCCACCCGATCTTCGTGCCGCAGGCGGCGCTGGATGACCTCGCGGCGCTGCGCGCCGCCGTCGCGGCGGCGATGGACGATCCGCGCTTCGTCGCCGTCGGCGAAATCGGCCTCGATTTCTTCGTGCCCGGCCTGCGCGACGAGCCGCTGCGCGAAAAGCAGGAATTCTTCTACAGCGAGCAGCTGAAAATCGCGCGCGACTTCGGCTTGCCGGTACTGCTGCACGTGCGCCGCTCGCAGGACATCATCCTGAAATACCTGCGACGCATCGCCGTTCCGGGCGGGATCGCGCACGCCTTCAACGGCAGCTTCCAGCAGGCGCAGGAATTCATCCGGCTCGGCTTCAAGCTCGGATTCGGCGGCGCCATGACCTTCACCCGCGCGCAGCAGATCCGGCGCCTGGCCGCCGAACTGCCGCAACAGGCGCTGGTGCTGGAAACCGACGCGCCCGACATTCCGCCGGCATGGATGCACCGCAGCCGCAACAGCCCCGAGCAGTTGCCGCGCATCGGGCATGAGCTTGCCGCGCTGCGCGCCCTTGCGCCCGATCAGGTTGCCCGCATTACCACCGATAATGCGCACGCCGTCCTGCCGCGCCTGGCGCGACTGAACTGACTTCATGCGTAGCGCCATCCTCGGTTTCGTGCTGGGTGTCGTCTTGCTGCAGAACCAGGCTGCGTTGCCGCGGCAGTACTTGCTTGCGCTGCTCGTCGCGCTCGCCCTGGCGCTGCTTTTTTCCGCTGGCCGCGTGCGACGAGCTGCGCCCAAGGTGGCGCTGCTCGGCACCGGCGGCGCGCTGGCCGGCTTTGCCTGGGCCGCGCTGTTTGCATCGCATTACCTCGCGCAGGAATTGCCGACGGAGTGGGAAGGGCGCGATCTTACCGTCGTCGGTACCGTCGACAGCCTGCCGTATTACGTCGAGCAGGGCGTGCGTTTCAATTTCGCGGTCGAACGTGTCCTCGCGCCGGCCGAAGCCGCGCCGTCGCTGCCGCCGCGCCTGGCGTTGTCGTGGTACGCGGCGGCGGGAACCGACGGCCGGCCGGCGGCAGCGCTCGTGCGGCCGGGCGAGCGCTGGCAATTGACGGTGCGCTTGCGCCGCCCGCACGGCAACGCCAATCCTTACGGCTTCGACTATGAAGTGTGGCTGCTGGAGCAAAACCTGCGCGCGACCGGCACCGTGCGCCCGGACCGGGACCTGGCGTTGAAAAACCGCAGGCTGGATGAATTCGCCGCCTCGTTCGGCGCCGTCGTGCAGCGAGGCCGCGGCTGGCTGCGCGAGCGCATCCTCGCGGCGCTGCCCGCCAAGCCCTATGCCGGCGTGATCGTCGCGCTCGTCATCGGCGACCAACGCGCCGTCAGCCAGTCCGACTGGACGGTGTTCAACCGGACGGGCATATCGCACCTGATCTCGATCTCCGGCCTGCACGTCACCATGATCGCCGCGATGTTCGCCGGCCTGGTGTTCGCGCTGTGGCGGCGCTCCTTCTTCACCGCGGCCGAGCTGCCGTTGCGGCTGCCGGCGCAAAAGGCGGCGGCGCTCGCGGGCGCGCTGGTGGCCCTGCTGTACGTGCTGCTGGCCGGCTTCGGCGTGCCGGCGCAGCGCACGCTGTACATGTTGTCGGTGGTGGCCGCCGCGCTCTGGCTCGGCCGCGTCGCCAGCGTGTCGCACGTGCTGTGCGCGGCGCTGGGCGTGGTGGCCCTGCTCGATCCCTGGGCGGTGCTGTGGCCCGGGTTCTGGCTTTCGTTTTGCGCGGTGGCGGTGATCCTGTTCGCCTCGGTCGGACGCGCGCGGCCGCATGCCGGAAAATCTGTCGGTCTGGAAAAATGGCTGGCGGCGGCAAAGTCGGCCGCCCGCACCCAGTATGCGGTGACGATCGGCCTGGTGCCGCTGACGCTGCTGCTGTTCGGCCAGATATCGCTCGTCAGCCCGCTCGCCAACGCGGTGGCGATCCCGCTCGTCAGCTTCCTCGTGACGCCCGCCGCGCTCGCGGGAAGCGTGCTGCCGACGCCCCTGGGCGGCTGGATACTCGCCTTCGCGCACCTGCTGGTGGAACAGCTGGCGCGCCTCCTCGGCTGGATGAGCAGTTTTCCTGCGGCGGTCTGGAGCGCGCCGCTTCCGTCGTGGTGGGCCTTCGCGGCGGCGCTGGCCGGGATGCTGTGGCTGCTGGCGCCCGCAGGCTGGCCGGTGCGCTGGCTCGGACTGGCCGGCCTGCTGCCGGTCGCGCTCAATGTCCCGGCCCATCCGCGCGCCGGCGAAATGTGGGTAACCGCCTTCGATGTCGGCCAGGGCACGGCCTTGCTAGTCGAAACGCCGAACCATCGCCTGCTGTATGACACCGGACCCGCCTATGCGCCGGATTCCGACGGCGCCAGCCGCGTGATCCTGCCTTACCTGAAGGCGCGCGGCATCGCCTCTCTCGACGGCGTGATCGTTTCGCACAGCGATACCGATCATGCCGGCGGCGCGCAGTCGCTGCTGGAAGAAATCCGGGTCGGCTGGGTTTCCTCGTCGCTGCCGGCCGACCATCCGGCCCGAGTGGCTGCGGCCGATCACAGACGTTGCGAAGCGGGACAGTCCTGGTCATGGGAAGGCGCGGCATTCGAGGTGCTGCATCCCTCCGCCGCAAGCTACGACAGCACGAAGTGGAAGCCGAATGCGCGCAGCTGTACCCTCAAGATCACGCTGGGCGGCAATTCGTTGCTGCTGCCGGGCGATATCGAGGCGGTGCAGGAAACGGAGCTGGTCGAGAATGACGCGCAGCGGCTGCGCGCGACGGTGCTGCTCGCGCCGCACCACGGCAGCGGCACCTCCTCGACGCCAGCTTTCCTGGAAGCGGTGCAGCCGCAGCTCGCGCTGTTCCAGGTCGGCTACCGCAACCGCTATCGCCATCCGAAGCCGGAAATATATGAGCGCTATGAGCAAATGGGCATCCGGCGGCTGCGTAGCGACGAGTCCGGCGCCGTCATCCTGCGCTTCGGCGCCGGGCTCGGCGTCACGGAATACCGCGCCGAGCATGCGCGCTACTGGTACGGCCGCTAGTTACTTCGGCGCTTCGCTGCAATCCTTCTTGAATCCGAACAGCCACAGGAAGTAGGCGATCATCGCGAAAAGAACGATGAAGACCGCGACCGAAAAGAGGCCGACATCGGATGTGAAAAGTAACTTCCATGCTTGCATGATCGACTCCTTGCCGTGAGTTGGTAATCTGCGCTGCACGAGAATCCAGGGAGCATTTCCCCGATTTTCCTATGACCCATACCTTCCATTAGGCAACATGCATGCCAGCGGGGATGATCGGTAGAGATACTGCTAAATGATTAATTTGATTGGCTTTTTCGAAGGCGGGAAGTGATGCCGCTACAGCCTGGACTGCCGTCTCTGGCAGAAGTGGCAGTGCTGGCAGGCGCAGCCATCGGCCACGCGGTTCGAGATCAACCACGGACAACGGTCCTCTTACGATAGATGGGCGCCACTCGAACGTTTTTATGACGAGCTCGCCATGCTCACAGTGCCTGCCGCTTCCAATCGAATTACAATCTGGGCCTGACTTCAATCCGGCCGGGCCTCGCCAGCGGCCGCCTAACAACAAGAATGACCAAACCGATTCTTCATTTCGTGCATGCGAACAGTTATCCCGCCGGGACCTATCGCTTGTTTTTTGAGCACCTGAAAAAGAACTACGAGGTGCAGGCGCTTGACATGCATGCGCACAATCCCGCCTACCCGGTGCGCAACGGCTGGAATGCGTTGGCGCAGGAACTGGTCGACGAACTGGCAGCGCGCTACACGCAACCGGCAATCCTGGTCGGGCATTCAATGGGCGGCATGCTGAGCCTGATGGCGGCGAAGGCGCGGCCGGAGCTGGTGCGCTGCGTCGTGCTGCTCGATTCACCGGTGGTCGCTGGCTGGCGTGCGCTACTGCTGGGCGTTGCGAAGCGAACCGGCGTCGACAAGAAGTTCTCGCCAGCGCAGTTCTCGGAAAACCGGCGCAATCTCTGGCCCGATGCCGAGGCGGCCTATCAGCATTACGCATCCAAGCCAATGTTCGCGGCATGGCCGCCGGAAGTCCTGCGCGACTATATCGAGCATGGGTTGATGCCCCATCCGCAGGGCGTCACCTTGCGCTTCACGCGCGAGACGGAAACCGCCGTCTATCGTAGCCTGCCGCATCACATCGGTACGATGGTGCGGCGCGGATTCCCGACCCCGGTCGGATTTGTCGGCGGAGCCGCCTCCGCCGAATGCCGCCAGGCCGGCCTTGCCGCCACCCGACGCCTGGTCGGGCGGCATTTCATGCTGGTCGCCGGCGGCCACCTGTTCCCGATGGAGTCGCCTGCCACCGCCGCGCATGCCGTACATGCGATGATCCAGTCACTGCTTCATTCCTGAGTCCACTATGCGCCATTCATTCCTGAAACCGATTGCCGGATGTCTGCTGTTGACCGCATGCGCTGCCGCGCTTGCCGGAAGTTCCGATGACCTGTTCTCCGATTACCGCAAGGTCAGCACTGAAGGCAAGACTTCGCACATCATCGACATCGACAATGACACGCTGCTGTTGAACAATAGCGACGGCTTTTACACCAGCGGCATGCGCTACGCCCAGGCGCACACGCTAGCCGACGGTGCGCGCGCCACGACGTTCGGCTGGCGCATCGGACAGGAACTGTATACGGCGTCCGACATCAAGCTCCCGCCGGAGCTGATCGGACCGCCCGACCATCCCTATGCCGGTTGGCTGTATGGCGGGTTTTTCAAGGAAGTCAGCCAGGCCGACGGCGGGTATACCCGGCTCGGCATCGATATCGGCTGCTTGGGCCCTTGCGCCGGCGGCGAATGGACGCAGAGGAATTTTCATCGCGTGATCAACCAGCCCCTGCCGCGCGGCTGGAGCAAGCAGGTGAGGAACGAGGCAGGCGTGGTGCTGTACGCCGATGTCGCTCCGGCGCGCTGGACGCCTGGTGCGTCGCTCGACGTCACGCCGCGCTTCAATGCGCGCTTCGGCAATATCTATACGGATGCCGGCGCCGGCCTGACCGTGCGCGCCGGACGGCTCAACCTGCTGCCGAACCAGCGGACTTTCCATGGTTTTGTCCGGGCCGACGTGCACGCGGTCGGGTACAACGCGACACTGCAGGGTGGTTATTTTTCAGACAATAATCCGCATACGGTGACGCCCAGGCGCTGGGTCGGCGAAGCCGAAGCCGGCATCGTCTGGCAAGGCGAGCAGTTCGGTGCCCGGGTGGGGCTGGTTCGGCGCAGCAACGAAATCCGGGATTTGTCCAATTCCATCGGCGCACAGGATTTTCTGCGCTTGCAGTTTTCCTATACGCCCTGACTGGCGGCCCGGGAGAAAACGCCGCCCGAGCAAAAACGGAGAGCAGGAAATCGGTTTAGGGTATAATTTGAATTTCCCGCGAGTGCCGTCCGGCACATCTCAGCAATGACCAAATTTGTATTCGTCACTGGCGGCGTCGTGTCGTCCCTCGGTAAAGGGATTGCCGCCGCATCTCTGGCTGCGATTCTCGAATCGCGCGGCCTCAAAGTCACCCTGATCAAGCTCGATCCGTACATCAACGTTGATCCGGGAACGATGAGCCCGTTCCAGCACGGCGAGGTGTTCGTCACCGACGACGGCGCCGAAACCGACCTCGACCTCGGTCACTATGAGCGTTTCATCACTGCCAAGATGAAAAAGCTCAACAACTTCACCACCGGCCAGATCTATGAATCCGTGATCCGCAAGGAACGTCGCGGCGAGTATCTGGGCAAGACCGTGCAGGTGATTCCGCATATCACCAACGAAATCCAGGATTACATCCATCGCGGCGCCGAAGGCTTCGATGTGGCGCTGGTGGAAATCGGCGGCACCGTGGGCGATATCGAATCGCTGCCGTTCCTTGAAGCCGCGCGCCAGCTGAGCCTGCGCGCCGGGCGTAACGAGACCGCATTCGTGCACCTGACCCTGGTGCCGTATATTGCGTCCGCCGGCGAACTGAAGACTAAGCCGACCCAGCACAGCGTGCAGAAGCTGCGCGAAATCGGCATCTCGCCCGACGCGCTGTTGTGCCGCGCCGATCGCCGCATTCCGGACGACGAGCGCGCCAAGATTTCGCTGTTCTCCAATGTGCGGGAAGAGGCGGTCATTTCGGTCTGGGATGCGGATTCCATCTACAAGATCCCGCAGATGCTGCACGACCAGAGCCTGGACAAGATCATTTGCGACAAGCTTGGCATCGAGGCCAAACCCGCAGACCTGTCGGTATGGAACAAGCTGGTCTATGCGCTGGAGCATCCGAAGGCCGAAGTCACGATCGGCATGGTCGGCAAGTACGTCGATCTGACCGAGTCCTACAAGTCGCTGACCGAAGCGCTGCGCCATGCCGGCATCCACACCGAGAGCCGCGTCAATATCGAGTACATCGACTCCGAGGAAATCGAGGAGAAGGGCGTTTCCAACCTGGCGAAATACGACGCGATCCTGGTTCCGGGCGGCTTCGGCAAGCGCGGCGTGGAAGGCAAGATCGCCGCGGCACGCTATGCACGCGAAAACAAGATTCCTTACCTCGGCATCTGCCTCGGCATGCAGGTTGCGCTGATCGAATTCGCACGCAACAAGGCGGGCCTGACAAATGCCAATTCGACCGAGTTTGATCCGGAAGCGGAACACCCGGTGGTTGCGCTGATTAACGAATGGCAGAACCACGACGGCAAGGTCGAAAAGCGCGACGCGAACTCCGACCTCGGCGGCACCATGCGCTTGGGCGCGCAAACCTGCGCGGTCAAGCCGGGCACGATTTCCGCCGAAATCTACGGCAATGAAGTGACCGAGCGCCATCGCCATCGCTACGAAGCGAACAACCATTACCTCGGCCGCGTGGAAGAAGCCGGCCTGGTCGTGGCGGCACGCACCCCGAACGAAGGTCTGTGCGAAATCATGGAACTGCCGCGCACCGGCGAAAATGCGCATCCGTGGTTCGTCGGCGTGCAGTATCACCCGGAGTTCAAGTCGACTCCGCGCGACGGCCATCCGTTGTTCATTTCCTTCATCAAGGCGGCGCTGGCGCACAAGCAGGTAGAGCAGCAAAGGAAAGTGGCATGAAGCTTTGCGGTTTCGAAGCGGGGCTCGACCGTCCGATCTTCCTGATCGCCGGCCCGTGCGTGATCGAGTCGCAGCAGATGGCGCTCGATACCGCCGGTCGCCTGAAGGAGATTACGTCCGAACTGGGCATCCCGTTCATCTACAAATCCTCGTTCGACAAGGCCAACCGATCCTCCGGCTCGTCGTTTCGCGGACTCGGCATGGATAAGGGCCTGGAAATCCTGGCCGACGTCAAAAAGCAGATCGGCGTGCCGGTACTGACCGACATCCACGAGATCGACGAGATCAAGCCGGTGGCGGCCGTCGTCGATGTGCTGCAGACGCCTGCCTTCCTGTGCCGTCAGACCGATTTCATCCGTGCCTGCGCGCAGTCCGGCAAGCCGGTGAACATCAAGAAGGGCCAGTTCCTGGCGCCCGGCGACATGAAGAATGTCATCGAAAAGGCGCGCGCCGCAGCCAAGGAGGCGGGGCTGGAACAGGATAACTTCATGGCTTGCGAACGCGGCGTATCGTTCGGCTACAACAACCTGGTGTCCGACATGCGTTCGCTGGCGATCATGCGCGAAACCGGCTGCCCGGTCGTGTTCGACGCCACCCACTCGGTGCAATTGCCGGGCGGGCAGGGCACTTCGTCCGGCGGCCAGCGCGAGTTCGTGCCGGTACTGGCGCGCGCCGCGGTCGCCGCCGGCATCGCCGGCCTGTTCATGGAAACCCATCCGAATCCGGCTGAGGCCAAGTCCGACGGCCCGAATGCCGTGCCGCTGAACCGCATGAAGGACTTGCTTGCGACGCTGGTCGAACTGGATCGCGCCGTGAAAAAAGCGGGCTTCCTGGAAAACGACTTTTCGTAGTTGCGTCAACAGCGCGGGCCAGAGTGAATCCTCCTCGGCCCGCAACGCCCGGCAGGCGTAGAAACCTGCCCGACCAGAATTTTCATTGTTTTGGGAGAAATAAAATGAGTGCCATCGTTGATATCATCGGCCGCGAAGTGATCGACTCGCGCGGCAATCCGACCGTCGAATGCGACGTGCTGCTGGAATCCGGCGTGATGGGCCGCGCTGCAGTGCCGTCCGGCGCCTCCACCGGTTCGCGCGAAGCGATCGAACTGCGCGACGGCGACAAGAGCCGTTACATGGGCAAGGGGGTACTGAAAGCCTGTGAAAACATCAATACCGAGATTTCCGAAGCGATCATGGGCCTGGACGCCAATGAACAGGCGTTCCTGGACCGCACCCTGATCGACCTCGATGGCACCGAAAACAAGGGCCGCCTGGGCGCCAACGCAACTCTCGCAGTCTCGATGGCGGTCGCGAAGGCCGCCGCCGAAGAATCCGGACTGCCGCTGTACCGCTACTTCGGCGGCTCCGGCGCAATGCAGATGCCGGTGCCGATGATGAACGTCATCAACGGCGGCGCGCACGCCGACAACAACCTCGACCTGCAAGAGTTCATGATCATCCCGGTCGGCGCTCCGTCCTTCCGCGAAGCGATCCGCTACGGCGCCGAAGTGTTCCACACGCTGAAGAAGATCCTGCACGACAAGGGCCTCACCACCGCTGTCGGCGATGAAGGCGGCTTCGCCCCTTCCGTGGCGAACCACGAAGAAGCGATCAAGCTGATCCTGCAGGCGATCGAGCAAGCCGGCTACGAGCCGGGCACGCAGATCGCGCTGGGCCTGGACTGCGCCGCTTCCGAGTTCTACAAGGACGGCAAGTACCAGCTCGCAGGCGAAGGCCTGTCGCTGTCGTCGGCCGACTTCACCAACCTGCTGGCCACCTGGTGCGACAAGTACCCGATCATCTCGATCGAAGACGGCATGGCCGAGAACGACTGGGACGGCTGGGCCACGCTGACCAACGCGCTGGGCAAGAAGGCGCAGCTGGTGGGCGACGACCTGTTCGTGACCAACACCAAGATCCTGCGCGAAGGCATCCAGAAGAATATCGCCAACTCGATCCTCATCAAGATCAACCAGATCGGCACCCTTACCGAGACTTTCGCCGCGATCGAGATGGCCAAGCGCGCCGGCTACACCGCCGTGATCTCGCACCGTTCGGGCGAAACCGAGGATTCGACGATCGCCGATATCGCAGTGGGCACCAACGCGCTGCAGATCAAGACCGGTTCGATGTCCCGCTCCGACCGCATGGCCAAGTACAACCAGCTGCTGCGCATCGAGGAAGACCTCGGCGACATCGCCAGCTACCCCGGCCGTAGCGCGTTCTACAACCTGCGCTAAGATCGCAACAGATTTGGGGGCGCAAGCCCCCAAATTCTTTCATCCGGCCTAAAATTCTCCGATGCGCCTGATCTCCATCTGCCTCGTCGCCTTGCTGCTGCTGATCCAGTTCCCGCTGTGGCTGGGCAAGGGCGGGTGGCTGCGCGTGTGGGATCTCGACAAGCAGGTCGAGGCGGCGCAAAAGAAGAACGATGAGCTCAAGGCGCGCAACGCCAAGCTCAATTCCGAAGTACAGGATCTCAAGGAAGGTACCGGCGCGGTCGAAGAGCGCGCGCGCTACGAACTCGGCATGATCAAGGATGGCGAGATCTTCGTCCAGGTCCTCGCGCCGGGAAAAACGGCGGAAGTCTCCGCACCCGTGCCATCTTCCGGCACAGGGCGGGCCGAGACCCGCCAATAATACGCATGGCGGGGCACGCCCGCCATGCATCGCCAGATTAATGCTTGAGCCCGCTGGCCGGCTGCATCGCATCGCCCGCAATATCGGTCGCAAACAATTGCGCACAGTCGACCTTGTCGAACTCGTAGTGCTGCCCGCAGAAATCGCAGTTGATCCCCAGCTTGCCGAGATCGGCCAGCGCCGCGTCGACTTCCGCCTTGCCCAGCATGAGCAGCATGTCTCCCACTTTTGCGCGCGTGCAGCTGCACTGGAAGCTCGGGTGGCGCGGTTCGAACACGCGCATCGTCTCTTCCCAGAACAGGCGGCGCATCAGGGTATTGATGTCGGTCGACAGCATTTCCTCTGTCTTCAGCGTCGAGGCCAGCGTGACCGTGTGATTCCAGGTCTCCAGGTCGTCGACTTCGGTACCGGTGCCGCCTTCCTTCGGCAGCTTTTGCAGCAGCAGCCCGCGCGACACGTTGCGGTCGGCCGCCAGCCACAATCTGGTATCGAGCTGTTCCGAACGCAGCATGTAGTTTTCGATGACGACCGCCACCGAGTCGCCGTTCAGCGGCACAACGCCCTGATAGGGCTGCTGTCCCGGCAGCTTTTCCTTCGGATCGAGGGTGATGACGAAACGTCCGTGGCCGTGGGCATTGACCAGTTCCCTGAGCCCGGCGTCGTCCGCGATCTGCACCCCGTCGGCGAGCTTGGCGGTGGCGCGAAGGTGCAGGTCGGAGTCGCACTCGACTACGAGCAGGCGCACCGGGCCGTCGCCATGCATTTGCATCACGAGCATGCCGTTGAACTTCAGGTTGGCCGACAGCAGCGCGGCCGCGGCCAGCATTTCGCCCAGCAGCGTGCGTACCGGTGCCGGATATTCCTTGCGTGCCTGCACCTGCTTCCAGGTGTCGGAAATTTCCACCAATTCGCCGCGCACGGCGGCGTTTTCAAATATGAAGCGTTGCAGCGTGTCCATCATTATCCGATTCGTTTCAATTCCTGCTTGAACAACTGGGCGCGCTTCACGTAATTGGCTGTATTGCCATGCATGCGCGCGATGTCGCCGTCGGTCAGCGTGCGTACCGCTTTTGCAGGCGAGCCGATGATCAGCGAGTTGTCCGGAAATTCCTTGCCTTCCGTAACCAGCGCGCCCGCGCCGACCAGGCAGTTCCTGCCAATCTTCGCGCCGTTCAGGATCACGGCCTGGATGCCGACCAGCGATCCATCGCCGATGGCGCAGCCATGCAGCATGGCTTGGTGGCCGACGGTGACATTCTTGCCGATGGTGAGCGGGTAGCCCGGGTCGGTGTGCAGGATGCAGCCTTCCTGCACGTTGCTTCCTTCGCCGACGGTGATCAATTCATTATCGCCGCGGATCGTCACATCGAACCAGACGCTCGCATTGGCTTCGATCTTCGCTTTGCCGATCACGTTCGCGGAATCGGTAACGTAGGCGGAAGGATGGATCTCGGGAGCATGTTCGCCCAATTGGTAGATGGCCATGAATTTCCGTAAAATTGTTTGGTCTGAACCGTCATTTTACCGCCGCTTGCATGAATGCACCGCATGACCCCAGTTCCCTTTCACCTCCCGCCGAGCTCCGCCAGGCCGCATTGCGCTGGCTTGCCGAAACGGATGCCGCCGCCAAGGCCGCAGGCGTCACGAAGCTGTCGCAGGCATGGAAAGACGGCGCGCTTTCCCTTGATGCGGAACGGATGATTGTCGCGCCGGCCGGCATCCCGGGGCGCCCGGAGCGGCCCGAACTGGTGCCGCCGCTGGAAGTCGGGCGGCGCTCGATGCACACCGTCGAAGGGCGCGCCGCGATGATCCATGCGCTGGCGCATATCGAGTTCAACGCAATCAATCTCGCGCTCGACGCGATCTGGCGCTTTGCATCGATGCCGCGCGATTACTACGCGGACTGGCTGCAGGTCGCGGTCGAAGAGGCGCTGCATTTTTCGCTGTTGTCCGAGCATCTGCAGACGCTCGGTTACGGCTACGGCGATTTCGCGGCGCATAACAGCCTGTGGGACATGGCGGAAAAGACCGCAGGCGACGTGCTGGCCCGCATCGCCCTGGTGCCGCGCACGATGGAAGCGCGCGGCCTCGACGCGTCGCCGCCGGTGCGAGCCAAGCTGGCGCAGGCGGGCGACAGCGCGGCGGCGGCGATTCTCGACGTTATCCTGCGCGATGAAATCGGGCACGTCGCCATCGGCAACCGCTGGTATGGCTGGTTGTGCGAGGTACGCGGCCTGGAACCGGTATCCACTTATGCGGCATTGGCCGTGCAATACAAGGCGCCGCAATTGCGCGGGCCATTCAACCTCGAAGCGCGCCGCGCCGCGGGTTTTAGCGAGAGCGAACTCGCGGCCCTGGTTGCATAAAACAGACATCTTCCTTTACGGAATGTCTTTTCTGCTCGTCTTCTGCGGCCTGTCATGGATATGCGCCTCAAGTTGAGGATGTAGAAACTTCCGGGGCAGGTATGTGTCTTTCATTCATGCGTGGTTTATCCACCAATCATCTCTGCTGTTGGTAAAGAGAAAGGAGGCAAGCATGAGGCGAGCAGAACGAACCATATTGGCACTGGCGGCCGCCGTCCTTACCGTCACCCTGGCCGGCTGCGAGAAAAAGCAGGCAGAGAACAGCAGTGGTCCGGCGGAAAAGGCGGGGCAGCAGATTGACCGGGCGGCGTCGCGCGCCGGTGAAGAACTTAACAAGTTCGCCGGAAAGGTCGGCCAGGGCATGGAAAAAGCCGGGCAGAAACTGCAGGACGAAGCAAAGCAGGCGCAGCAAAACGAAGCTCGGAAAGATCAATAATCCCGGCGCCCCTGTGTTGCCGCATGCATGATGCGGTACCCGGCGCCTAGCGATTCCCGGCGCAATTGCGCCTTCCAACCATCATGTCACTTCGGGTCTCGGGGATAGGCGTCGAACACGCTTTCCTGCGATCCGGTCGACTCATCTCGCACCTGTATCGGCAGCGCGTATCCCGTGCAAGGAAGGGGAATATCATGTCCGGAAAGACCATCACATTGGCATTGCAAGGCGGCGGCTCCCACGGCGCGTTTACCTGGGGCGTACTGGATCGCCTGCTGGAAGACGAACGCATCGATATCGAAGGTATCAGTGGCGCCAGCGCCGGAGCGATGAATGCCGTCGTGCTCGCCCATGGGCTGACGACGGACGGAAGGGACGGCGCGCGCCGCGCGTTGCGCGAATTCTGGACCAGCGTGGCCGCCAGCGCGCCGTTTGCCGCGATTCCCGATTACCTGTTGCCGCCCCAAGGCTTGAATACGGGGGCCGAACCGCCGCCGGCCTACAAGGCGATGCTGCCGCTGATGCGCCTCCTGTCGCCGCACCAGCTCAATCCGTTCGACATCAACCCGCTGCGCGACATCCTGGCGCGGCAAATCGATTTCGAGCGGCTGCGCGCCGAATGTCCGGTACGGCTGTTCATCGCGGCCACGCAGGTCAGCGCCGGTACCTTGCGCCTGTTCCGCAACAGGCAGCTGACGCTCGACGTGCTGCTGGCGTCGGCCTGCCTGCCGCTGCTGCATCGCGCGGTGGAGATCGACGGCGAAGCCTACTGGGATGGCGGACTGACCGCCAATCCGCCGCTGTTTCCGCTGCTGCACAAATGTACGGCGCGCGACATCCTGGTGGTGCTGCTGCATCCCCATCCGAGCACGAGAACGCCGGTCACCGCCAACGACATCTGGCAGCGGCAAACGGAAATGGGATTCAGCTCGACCTTTTTCACCGAGCTGCAGGGTGTGCTGCTGGCGCAGCGCGAAGCCCGCCGCAGCTGGTTTTCGCTCGGCCCGCTGGAGCGCCGGCTGCGCAGCCTCAACATGCACGTGATCGAGTCGCAGGAGTTGATGAGCCAGCTCGGCACGCACAGCAAGCTCAACGCGCATCCATCCTTCATCAACAGCCTGCATGAAGAGGGCAGGCAGCGCGCGCAAATCTGGCTCGACGATAATTTCGAGCAGATCGGCGTGCGCTCGTCGTTCAACCTGGCGCAGCTGTTCGGCTAGCGCGCTCCTGCTCCCTGAGTCGCAGCATGCGCCGCTGCACCTTGCCGGTCGTGGTCATCGGCAGTTCGTCGATGAACTCGATTTCCTTCGGATATTCGTAGGGGGCGAGCTTGCCGCGCACATGCTCCTGCAATTCCGCCACGAGCCGCTGCTCGGCGTCGCGTCCGCGTTCCGTGCCCGGCGTGAGCACCACGTAGGCCTTGACGATATTGCCGCGCTCGGCGTCCGGCTTGGGGACGACAGCGGCATTGGCCACCGCCGGATGCTTGACCAGGCAATTCTCGATTTCCGACGGCCCGATGCGGTAGCCGGCGGCCTTGAACATGTCGTCTGCCCGCCCCTGGTACCAGAGATAGCCGTCCTCATCCATCAGCGCGAGGTCGCCGGTGCGGCACCAGTCGCCGCTGTACTTGTTGCGCGTGGCGTCCGGATTCTTCCAGTAGCCGATGAAGAAGATCGGATCGGGATGGCCATGCATGTCGGTGCGGTTCAAGGCGACTTCGCCGACCTCGCCGCGTTTGACCTCGTTGCCCTCGTCGTCGACGAGCGCGATGCGATGGCCGGGATAGGGGCGGCCCATGCTGCCGGGTTTGGCGGGCCACTGCCGCGCGCTATTGCCGACGATATAGTTCATTTCGGTCTGGCCGAACATTTCGTTGGGTGTGATGCCCAGCGCCGACTGGCACCAGTTGAACACCGCGTCGCCCACCGCTTCGCCGGCGCTCATGATGGCGCGCAGGCGGAGCGAAAATCTGTCGCGCGGCGCCGGGTGCGCTTTCATCATCATCTTCAGGGCTGTCGGGAACAGGAAGGTGTTGGTCACGCGGTATTTCTCAAGCAGGTAGAAGGCGGTGTCGGCGGAGAAGCGGCCGCGATAGCCGACGATCGGCATGCCGAAATACAGCGTCGGCAGCAGCGCGTCCCACAGCCCGCCCGTCCATGCCCAGTCGGCCGGCGACCAGAATACGTCTTCTTCCTGCGGAAACCAGTTTTGCGAGGCCACGAAGCCCGGCAGGTTGCCGATGATGGCTGCATGCGGAATCAGCGCGCCCTTGGGGGCGCCGGTGGTGCCGCTGGTATAGATCAGCACCGCGGGATCGCTGGCTTGCGTGCGCACCGGGTCGAAGTCTTCGGCGGCCTGCGCCAGCGCGCTGTCCCAGTCAAGGCTTTCGGCCGCGCCGCCGTCAAGCGCGATCACATGCTTGAGTGCCGGGCAGGCGGCGCGTGCCTGCTGCAGGTGGTCATGCCCGGCCCGGTCGACGATCGCGATGGCCGCTTCGCTGTTTTGCAGCCGGTATTCGAGCGCATCCGGGCCGAACAGGATCGACAGCGGCATCGCCACCGCGCCCAGTCGGTAGCAGGCGATATGCGCCACTGCGGTTTCCGGACGCTGCGGAAGGATGATCGCGACGCGGTCGCCGCGCCCGACGCCGAGGCCGCGCAGCACGTTCGCCAGCCGGTTGGCTTGCGCGTGCAGCTGCGCATAGGTGAGGGTGGCGCAATACCCGGTTTCGTCTTCGAAGTGGATCGCGATGCGCGACTTGTCCGACGCCCAGCGCGCGCAGCACACATCGGCGATATTCAGCTCGGGCGGAATGAGCCAGCGGAACTGGCTGTACAGTGCATCGTAGCGATCCGGTTGCGTGTGTTCGGCAGATGGCATGACCCCTCCTGTATAATTATCGAACGATCGTTCTATTGTCTGATCAGGCTGCCCGTTGATTGTAATTCGATCCAGGAAATTCAACAGAACGTCTTTTTCCCATGAAACCTTCCCGTTCAGAATTCATTACGATACGCGGATTGCGCTATCACGTACGGCACTGGGGCAATGAAGACGCGCCTACGCTGTTCATGCTGCACGGCTGGATGGATGTCGCGGCTTCCTTTCAATTCGTGGTCGATTGCCTGCAGCGCGACTGGCACGTGATCGCACCGGACTGGCGCGGATTCGGACTGACCGAGAGCGGCGGCGGCGATTGCTACTGGTTTCCCGATTACCTGGGCGACCTCGATGCCTTGCTGGCGCATTACTCGCCGCACGACCCTGTCAACCTGCTTGGACATAGCATGGGCGGCAACATCGCCTGCATCTATGCCGGGGTGCGGCCGCAGCGCGTCCAACGTCTGATCAACCTGGAAGGTTTCGGCTTGCCGGCGGCCCGGCCCGAGCAGGCGCCGGGCCGTTACGCAAAATGGCTGGATGAATTGCGCGAGCCGCCGCAGTTGCGCGCCTACCCGACACTGGCGCAGGTTGCCGCGCGCCTGCAGAAAAACAATCCGCGCCTGACCGACGAACGCGCTGCGTTCGTGGCCGGCCACTGGGCAGCGCGCAACGACCGGGGCGAGTGGGCCATTCTCGCCGATCCCGCGCACAAGCTTGCCAACCCGGTGCTCTACCGCATCGAGGAAGTGCTGGCGTGCTGGCAAGCGATTACTGCGCCGGTGCTGTGGGTGGAAGCGGACGATACTAATGCATGGCGCTGGATGGGAACAAGGGAGCAGGCGCGCGCCGAGGTCGACCGCCGGATCGGGTTCATCCCCAACGTCGCCACTGCGCTTATCAGCAACGCCGGCCACATGCTGCATCACGATCAGCCGCAAGCGCTGGCGGCATTGATCGAAGACTTTCTCGCATAGCCGGCCGCCATCCGGACTTGCGGCAGGCAGGAGCGCCGCCGCCTGCTGCGCTCTGCAGGACCGAGCGCAGCAGGCGTACAATAACCGGATTGGACCACTGCGTTTTTTCCATGCTCAACGTCGACCTGCACTGTCATTCCACCGTTTCCGACGGCGCCCTGGCGCCTTCCGAGGTGGCCGCGCGCGCCAAGGCCAATGGCGTGGATGTGTGGGCATTGACCGACCATGACGAGGTCGGCGGCATTGCTCAGGCGCGCGATGCGGCGCATGCGCTGGGCATGCGCCACGTGACCGGTGTCGAGATTTCGGTTACCTGGGCAAGCAAGACTGTGCACATTGTCGGGCTGCGGTTCGACGAAACCGATGAAAACCTGGTGCGCGGGCTGGCCGGCACGCGCTCCGGGCGCGAGCGCCGAGCCCATGAAATGGCCGCGCAACTGGCCGCCATCGGCATCCCCGGCGCCTTCGAGGGCGCATTGACCTATGTCGGCAATCCCGACCTGATTTCGCGCACGCATTTCGCCCGCTATCTCGTCGAGCGCGGCGTCTGCCGTGACACCGCCGACGTGTTCCGCAATTACCTTATCGAGGGAAAGCCCGGTTACGTGCCGCACCGCTGGGCGCGGCTGAAGGATGCGGTCGGCTGGATTCGCGGCGCCGGCGGCATTGCCGTAGTCGCACATCCTGGACGCTACAATTTCAGCGATCTTGAGCTGGATGCGTTCCTGAACGAGTTCAAGCAACTCGGCGGCGCAGGCATCGAAGTGGTGACCGGCAGCCACACGCCGGAAGAATTCGTGCGCTTTGCCGAAGTCGCACGCCGTTACGGATTCCTTGCCTCGCGCGGCTCGGATTTCCATGCCGCCGGCGAGTCGCAGTCGGACCTCGGTACCTTGCCGCCGCTGCCCGCATCGCTCGTTCCTGTGTGGCACGACTGGCGCATGTAAAAATATCGCGCCGCTTGCGTTGCCTCAGAAATTGCGGGCTGTGGCATGATGCCGGCTCTTGAATTTCCCCTCGTACAACCATATTTAGAAAATGCTTTCAAGTTAGGGAGCTGTTGAATGAAACGAATCATCCTTTTCCTTGCCACCAACCTTGCCGTGATGCTGGTGATGTCGGTGGTGTTGTCGCTGCTTGGCGTAAATCGCTATCTGTCCGCCAATGGTTTGCAGCTCGGCACGCTGATGGTGTATTCGCTGGTCGTCGGTTTCACTGGCGCGATCGTGTCCCTGCTGATGAGCAAGCAGATGGCCAAATGGTCGACCGGCGCGCGGGTGATCGATGCCCCATCGTCGTCGACCGAATTGTGGCTGGTCGATACCGTGAAAAAGCTGGCCGACAGCGCCGGCATCGCGATGCCGGAAGTCGCCGTCTATGAGGGCGAGCCGAATGCGTTCGCCACCGGCGCCTTCAAGAATTCCGCACTGGTCGCGGTGTCGACCGGTTTGCTTCAAGGTATGACCAAGGACGAGGTCGAGGCGGTGCTCGGCCACGAGATCGCGCACGTAGCGAATGGCGACATGGTGACCCTGACCCTGATCCAGGGCGTGGTGAACACCTTCGTCGTGTTCCTGGCGCGCGTGGTCGGTTACGTGATCGACCGGCAGTTGTCCCGCGATAACGATCGCGGGCCGGGCATCGGATACGCGGTGACCGTGTTCGTATGCGAAATCGTGTTCGGCATTCTGGCCTCGATGATCGTCGCGTGGTTCTCGCGCTATCGCGAATTCCGCGCCGATGCCGGTTCCGCGAAGCTGCTGGGAAGCCCGCAGCCGATGGTCAAGGCGCTGGCGCGCCTGGGCGGGCTGGAGCCGCCGGAACACATGCCGCAAGCATTCAAGGCGTTCGGCATCAATGGCGGCGGAGGCGGCCTGGGTGCCTTGTTCGCCAGCCATCCGCCTATCGAAGAGCGCATCGCCGCGCTGCGCGGTGCGCGTTGAGCCGCCGAACTTTTATAACCGAGCTTTTTTACAACGGCGGTAGGACTACCGCCGTTCTGTTTTTATGAGCCAAATTTTTCATATTCATCCGGATAATCCACAACTGCGGCTGGTCCGCCAGGCGGCGCAAATCATCCACGCCGGCGGCATCGTCGCGCTGCCGACCGATTCCTGCTTCGCGCTGGTCTGCCACCTGGACGACAAGGGCGCGGTGGAACGCTTGCGGCGCATCCGCGGCGTCGATGAAAAGCACCATCTCACTTTGCTGTGCCGCGATCTTTCCGAAATCGCCCAGTACGCGAAAGTCGACAATAGCCAGTATCGCCTGCTCAAGGCCGCCACGCCCGGGCCGTACACCTTTATCCTGGAAGCGACCAAGGAAGTGCCGCGCCGCCTGAGCCACCCGTCGCGCAAGACCATCGGCCTGCGCGTGCCGGAAAACCAGATCGCGTGCGCGTTGCTGGAAGAGCTGGGGCAGCCATTGCTGGGCACGACGCTGATCCTGCCCGATGAAAGTGAGCCGCTGACCGACCCGGAAGAGGTGAACGACCGGATCGGGCGCCAGATCGAATTGACGATCGACGGCGGCGCGTGCAGCCTGGAGCCGACGACCGTCATCGACTTGACCGGCGACGAGCCCGAGCTGCTGCGCCAGGGGCGCGGCGACGCTGCCCTGTTCGGGCTTTGACACCCCGCCGGCCATCTTCCGCCCGCACGGGCTGGAGTGGCCGGTCCCTCTGATAAAATCCGCCTCATGGATCAACTTATTCAAAAGATTGCAGTGTTTGCACTGCCGGTGCTGTTCGCAATCACGCTGCATGAAGCCGCGCACGCCTACGCCGCCAAATACTTCGGAGATGCGACCGCCTACCTGCAGGGACGCATGAGCCTCAATCCGGTCAAGCATATCGATCTTGTCGGCACGATCATCATTCCCGCCGTGCTGTTTTTCGTCGGCAGCCCGGTGCTGCTGGGCTATGCCAAGCCGGTTCCGATCGATTTCGGCAAGCTGCGTAAACCGAAGCGCGACATGGCATGGGTGGCGTTGGCCGGGCCGGCCGCGAATTTCGTCATGGCGCTGATGTGGCTGATCTTCTTCATACTGCTGCAGGCCATGCATGTCGACGAGGCTTTCTTCACCGAGATGGCAAGGGCCGGCGTCTACATTAATCTGATCCTGCTGGCATTTAACCTGTTTCCGCTGCCGCCGCTTGACGGCGGCCGGGTGCTGACCAGCGTATTGCCGCACAAGTACGCTTACAAGTTTGCGCAGATCGAACCCTACGGTTTTTTCATTGTGCTGGCGCTGGTGTATTTCAATATCCTGTCCCTGTGGATGGTTCCGGTGAGAGCGGTGGCCGAACTGCTGCTTTCGCTTCTCGTTTCCCCCCTCAAAATTCTTTTGACCTGACCAATCATGTATCCCGATCGCGTTGTTTCCGGCATGCGTCCGACTGGAGCGCTGCACCTTGGCCATTATCACGGTGCCCTCAAAAACTGGATCAAGATGCAATCCGAATTGCCTTGCCTTTTTTTCGTCGCCGATTGGCATGCGCTGACGACCCATTACGACGACCCCAGCGCGATCGAAAGCAATACCTGGGACATGGTGATCGACTGGCTGGCCGCCGGCGTCGATCCGTCCCAGGCCACGCTGTTCATCCAATCCAAAGTGCCGGAGCACGCCGAACTGCACCTGCTGCTGTCGATGGCCACGCCGCTTGGCTGGCTCGAGCGCGTGCCGACCTACAAGGACCAGCAGGAAAAGCTGGCCGACCGCGATCTCGCCACGTACGGCTTTCTCGGCTATCCGCTGCTGCAGGCGGCCGATGTGCTGATCTACCGCGCCAGCCTGGTGCCGGTGGGCGAAGACCAGATTCCGCACATCGAGATGATGCGCGAAATCGCGCGCCGCTTTAATCACCTGTACGGCAAGGAAAAAGGCTTCGAAGAGAAAGCCAAGGAAGCGGTCAAGAAGCTCGGCAGCAAGCGCGCCAAGATCTACAACGAGCTGCGCACCGAATATCAGGAGCAGGGCAAGGAGGACGCGCTGGAGCAGGCCAAGGCCATGCTCGACGAGGCGCAGAACCTGTCGATGATCGACCGCGAGCGCCTGTTCGGCTATCTCGAAGGCAGCCGCAAGCTGATCCTGGTCGAACCGCAAGCGCGTCTGACCGAGGCATCCAGGCTGCCCGGACTCGACGGCCAGAAAATGTCGAAGAGCTACGGCAATGCGATCGCGCTGCGCGAAGACAAGGATTCCGTCGTCAAGAAGGTGCGCACCATGCCGACCGACCCGGCGCGGGTGCGCCGCACCGACCCGGGCGAGCCGGAGAAGTGCCCGGTCTGGCAGTTGCACCAGGTGTATTCCGACAACGACACCAAGGATTGGGTCTTGAAGGGCTGCAGGTCGGCCGGCATCGGCTGCCTCGAATGCAAGCAACCGGTGATCGACGCGGTCCTCAAGGAGCAGGAGCCGATGCGCGAGCGTGCGCAAAAATACATCGACGATCCGTCGCTGGTGCGCGCGATTGTCGCCGACGGCTGCGACAAGGCGCGCAAGCTGGCGCAGGAAACCATGCGCGACGTGCGCGAGGCGATGGGCCTGAGCTACAGCTAGGCGGTAATGGACCATTCCGCAATCGGGCGGGCGTCGCCATGGGTGATTCGCTTCGCCCCGTTGATTCCGACCGGCGAAGTGCTGGACCTGGCATGCGGAGCGGGGCGCCATGCCCGCTTGCTCGCATCGCTCGGACATCCGGTGACGGCGGTCGATCGCGATGCCGACGCATTGGCCCAAACGGCCGGTCCCGGTATCGCCACCCTGCGCGCCGACCTCGAGGTGGATGCGCCGCGTTCCGGCTGGCCGTTCGGCGCCGGTCGCTTTGCCGGCATCGTCGTCACCAACTACCTGCATCGTCCGCTCTTCCCGCATATCCTGGACAGCCTGGCTCCCGGCGGTGTTCTGATCTACGAAACGTTCGCCATGGGGAATGAGCGGTTTGGCAAGCCATCCAGTCCGCGCTTTTTGCTGCAGAAGGGTGAGTTGCTCGATCTGGTATGCGTCGGCACCATCAAGCCGCACGTGCTGGCCTTCGAGGATGGCTACATACTCGATCCCAGGCCGGCGATGGTGCAACGCATCTGCGCAGTAAAGGGTAGCGGCGCCACCCCGGAACATTCCCTGCGCCTGACCTGAAATCGGGCGGGATTGCCCCACGGGAGCAGTCGATCCGCTACAATCATCTCTTTCCCTCTTTACGCAATAACATCATCATGATCCAGGGCAGCATAGTTGCAATCGTCACTCCCATGCACCCGGACGGCAGCCTCGACCTGCCGGGCCTGCGCAAACTAATCGACTGGCACATCGCCGAAGGCACGGATGCCATCGTCATCGTCGGCACCACCGGCGAATCGCCGACGGTGTCGGTCGAAGAGCACTGCGAACTGATCAAGGTCGCGGTCGAACACACCGCCAAGCGTATTCCGATCATTGCGGGCACCGGCGGCAATTCGACCGCCGAAGCCATCGAACTGACGCGCCATGCGAAGAACGTCGGTGCGGATGCATCGCTGCAGGTCGTGCCTTACTACAATCGGCCGACACAGGAAGGCATGTACCAGCATTTCCGCAAGATCGCCGAAGCGGTCGACCTGCCGGTGATCCTGTACAACGTGCCGGGCCGCACCGTCGCCGACATGTCCAATGACACGATCCTGCGCCTGGCGCAAATCCCCGGCATCGTCGGCGTCAAGGATGCGACCGGCAATATCGCGCGCGGGACCGAATTGCTTCGCCTTGCTTCGAAATCGTTTGCCGTGTACTCCGGCGACGATCCGACGGCGATGGCGCTCATGTTCTGCGGCGCAAAGGGCAATATCTCGGTGACCGCCAACGTCGCGCCGCGCGAAATGCACCAGCTCTGCGCCGCCGCCATGGCGGGCAAGATCGAAGAAGCGATCGCTCTCAACAACAAGCTGCTGCCGCTGCATAACAAGCTGTTTGTCGAGCCGAACCCGGTGCCGGTCAAGTGGGCGCTGGCTGAAATGGGCTTGATCCCGTCGGGTATACGCTTGCCGCTGGTGCCGCTCAACGCCACCATGCACGAGACGGTGCGCGCCGCGCTGCGCGAATCCGGTGTATTACAATAAGCGCCGCACGGAAACTACTCGGCAAGACATAGCCTTACCTCATTCAGCATCGACATGACTATTTGCAAGAACACTCGCCTGGCTCAACGCGGGCTTATCTATGCGCTGGCGTTCGCCGGCTTGGCCGGTTGCGGCTCATTCGACTCGGTGCTGGAGCCAGGCAAGGTCGATTACAAGAGCGCTGGTAAGGCTCCGTCGCTGGAAGTGCCTCCCGATTTGACGCAACTTCAGCGCGAGAACCGCTATGCCATCCCGGAGGCAAATCGCGGCACCGCGACTGCTTCCACCTATTCGCAACAGCAGCAGGCGACGCGTCCGGCAGCCACCACCGCGGCTGCGACGGTCGCGCCAAACAATGCGCAGGACATGCATATCGAGCGCGCCGGTAATCAGCGCTGGCTCGTGGTCAAGCAGCCGCCGGAAGCGGTATGGCCGCAGATTAAGGACTTCTGGCAGGACTCTGGTTTTCTGGTCAACGTGGAAAAGCCGGAAGCCGGTGTGATGGAAACCGACTGGGCTGAAAATCGCGCCAAGATCCCCCAGGGCATACTTCGCGAAACCCTCGGCAAGGCGCTCGATTCGCTGTACTCCACCGGCGAGCGCGACAAGTTCCGTACCCGCCTGGAGCGCACTGCCGATGGCGGCACTGAAATCTATATCAGCCATCGCGGCATGCAGGAAGTGCTTGTCGGTCAGCAGAAAGACAGCACGATGTGGACGCCGCGCCCGTCGGATCCGGAGCTGGAAGCGGAATTCCTGTCGCGCCTGATGGCGCGCCTCGGCACCGATACCACGCGTGCCAAGATGAGCGTGGAGAAGGCGCCGGAGCAACCATTGCGGGCCAAGCTGGTCAAAGAGGGTAATGGCGGATACGTCCAGGTTGACGAGGGCTTCGATCGCGCATGGCGCCGTGTCGGCTTGGCGCTGGACCGTGTCGGATTTACCGTGGAAGACCGCGATCGCACTCAGGGACTGTACTTTGTGCGCTACGTCGATCCGGCGCAGGATGCCAAGTCCGACAAGGGTTTCTTTGCAAAATTGTTCTCGTCCAGCCCGGATGACAAGTCCAAGGCGCAGCGCTATCGCGTTTCCGTCAAGGGCAGTGGTACGGTCAGCCAGGTTGCGGTCCTGAATAATGAGGGCAAACCGGACACGTCGTCCACCGCAGACAAGATCCTGTCCCTCTTGAATGAGCAACTGAAGTAACAAAACACGGTATTGAAGTTTGCCAGTCTCGGAAGCGGCAGCGAGGGTAACTCGCTGCTGATTTCCGCCGCGTCGGGTACGACGCGCACCACAATCATGCTGGACTGCGGTTTTCCCATCCGGGAGACCGAACGGCGCCTGCAACGGCTTGGCGTCAGCCCGGCCGATTTGTCCGGCATCGTGGTTACCCATGAACATCAGGATCATGTCGGCGGCGTATTCAAGTTCGCGCGCCGCCATCGCATCCCCGTCTGGCTCAGCTATGGCACCCATCGGGCTGTGCAAAAGCAATGCGACGGCGTCATCTTCGATTTTTGCCGTGACGGCGAACGGTTTGCTATCGGCGATCTGGAGCTGATGCCATATACGGTTCCGCATGATGCGCGCGAGCCGGTGCAGTATGTCGCCAGCGATGGGAGCGCGAAGCTCGGCGTATTGACCGATGCGGGACAATCGACTCCGCATCTGATCGAGGTGCTGGGTGGGTGCGATGCGCTGGTGCTGGAGTGCAACCACGACCGCGAGATGCTGGCGAACTCCACCTATCCGCCTTCCTTGCGTCAGCGTATCGGTGGCAGCTATGGCCACTTATCGAACGATACGACGGCACAAATCCTCCACATGCTGGACAAGTCGCGCTTGCAGACCGTCGTTGGCGCGCATTTGAGCAAGCAGAACAATATGCCTGAACTGGCGCGTGCCGCCTTGTCCGGCGTTGCGGGAACCGGGAAGATCGAGATTTTGATCGCCTGCCAGGAAGAGGGGTTCAGCTGGCTGCAGGCTGGCGCTTGAATGCGCGTCTTGGCAAGGAAGAATTCCTCGCGACACAAATAAAAAAGCCGGCCTTGCGGCCGGCTTCTTGTGCAAGCAATCCTGGATTACTTGGATGCAGCAGCGTTAGCAGCAGCCGGAGCTTCAGCGGAAGCAGCCGGAGCAGCAGCAGCCGGAGCTTCAGCGGAAGCAGCCGGAGCAGCAGCAGCCGGAGCTTCAGCGGAAGCAGCCGGAGCAGCAGCGGCCGGAGCGGCAGCCGGTGCAGCAGCTTCAGCCGGAGCAGCAGCCGGAGCAGCAGCTTCTTCTTTCTTGCCGCAAGCAGCGAGAGCAACAGCCAGCAGGGAAGCGATCAGCAGAGTCTTTTTCATGATTTTTCCTTCAAGATTTATTATCAAAAAATTATGCGATGAATAATTACCGGTAATTATCGCTCGATAGGCGTTTTCTCCAGTTCGTGCATGCAGGATTGCTGCAATGCGAAACGAGAAAACTTCCTAACTCGCAATTATATCGTGTTTTTTTGCAACAAGACACAATGGTTTTTCTTTTCGGTAAGTAATTTGTAAGCTTGCAACAAGATCGCGCCATTTCATGCGAGCTCAAGCCAGCCGTCCCGATACCAGGTAAACAGGGCTTCCAGCACATCCGGAGAAACTTGCGGAATATCCGCTCCCGGAAGGCGACGGTCATTCGCCAATGCGATCAACGCAGCTTTGTCGGCGCGGCCGACCATGAATGATTCGCCATTGATGAACAAGTGCTTGCCCCGGTACAGCATTCTGGTTTTCCGCGAAAGCACGATGCCGCGCTTGGCAGCGGTCTGGGTGAAGCGCTCCATCTTCATCGGACGTGCCGGCGGAATGAAAAAGACGGTCGGCTTCGGCTCCGATAGATATTCACCCAGGAAGATGGCGATGTCTTCTTCCCTGAAACGGATTTTTTCCAATTCAGCCGCGACGCGCGACAACATGGCGCGGCTGATTTCGGCGGGATGGCTGGTCGCCTCCAGGTCGGGGTCGGCATATCTTCCCGGCAGCTCGATCGATTCCGTCATGAATTGCAGAAAACCCTCGCCAAGTTCCTGGTAAGAAGGGGTGCGAAAGCCGATCGAGTATGTCATGCATTCGCCAACGGCAATGCCGTCATGCGCATAAAGGGGCGGGAGATAGAGCATGTCGCCCGGTTCCAGCACGAATTCCTGCTCCGGCTGAAAATTTTTCAGGATTTTCAGCGGCATGCCTTCAATGAGCGAGAGGTCTTTCTGCGGACCGATGCGCCAGCGCCGCCGGCCATGCGCCTGCAGCAGGAAAACATCGTAGGAATCGAAATGCGGCCCGACGCCGCCGGTGTCGGTCGCGTAACTGATCATCAAGTCGTCTAAGCGGGAATCGGGAATGAAGCGGAAGTGCTGCATCAGTGCGTCCGCCTTGGCGTCATGCAGATTGACGCCCTGAACCAACAGTGTCCAGCCATTCTTGTCGAGGGGCGGCAGCTCGGTCTGGGGGCCGTGCTGCATCTGCCATTGCTTGTCGAAGTGGCGGATCAAGCGCGATTCCACGTCATCGCGTTGCGCCAAGTCGAACAACTGGCCACGCGACAGCACAGGCTTGAAATTCGGGACCGCTTGCCGGATCAGCAGCGGTTTCTTGTGCCAGTAATCCTTCAGGAACTGGCGTGGCGAGAGTCCGCCGAGCAGAGTGAGTTTTTTCATGGGCGCATTATATAGGCACAGCTATTGCACGGTAGGCGAAGATGGCGAGGCAGCCGAGTATAATCGCGGCACTGTTAACTGAAAGGAAAATCGATGAAGATTGCCAAAAATACCGTGGTGACGGTGCACTACAAATTGTCGGATGCGCAAGGCAATCTGATTGAGGAAAGCCGTGATCCCATGGTGTATCTGCATGGCGGATACGAGAATACCTTGCCCAAGATCGAAGAGGCGCTCGACGGTCAGGACGTCGGCTACGAGACCACGATTCAGGTCGAGCCGGAAGATGCCTTCGGCGAGTACGATCCGAACCTGATCAAGATCGAGCCGCGCAACCGTTTGCCGGAACCGGTGGAAATCGGCATGCAGTTCGAAGGCACGCCCGACAGCGAGGAGGCAGGCGACGAATCGCTGATCTTTACCGTCACCGATATTGCGGACGACAAGGTCGTGTTGGATGGAAATCATCCGCTCGCGGGAATGGCGCTGCGCTTCACCCTGAATGTGGCAGACGTGCGCAATGCCAGTGAGGAGGAAGTGGCGCATCAGCATGTGCATGGCGCACATGGCCATCATCATGGAGACGATCTCGGCGATGATGAAGAGGGCGATCAGTTCCGCAGTCTTCCGCTGCAGTAAAACGTCACTCGTCGCCAAGCCATGCAGGTATTACATGGCTTGAGCGATTACTACACGCGAAGGCCGCTGCGGGACGGCTAAGGGCGATGGTTGGCGGCTTGCGCCGTTTCGTTGGCGACGGTGAACAACGCGCGCGAGGAGGAGTCTGCTGTCAGCTTGAGCGAACCGGGGCCGAGCGCCAGTTCGCCCAAGTTGCGGCGCCAGACAATGGCGGGTGGAGCATTGGCATGGCCATCTTCGGCATTGTGGATCACCAGGATCTTGCCGGGAAATTTTGCGGCGAGGTTCGTGATATAGCGCCGCGTTTCCACAAAGCCGTCGCGCCTGGCCGAGTTGTCCTCACTGTTTGCCGGTAGGGGCAGCGGATTGCCATCGCAAAACAGGACAATCCCCGCGAGTTTTTTGCGCATCGCATAGATATAAACGCGGTGCAGCCAGTCACGATTGGCAATCAGTCTGTCTTCGAACTCGCTGTTACGCCCGGCATCGAAGACGTAGTGGTTGTTATTGCCCGGCAGGTTCAGGGTCGCAAACATGATATTGCCCATTTCCCAGCGCGCATTTTCCACATAGCTTCGGAATTTCGCGGTCGCGGATTGCCGCACGAGCGGGATACCGGCACCATCGAAGGAAAATTCCTCTGTGAAGAACAGCTCGCGCACACGATTGAGCCTGCCGATCGCCGACGACTTCCCATTCTCTCCTGCGCACTTGGCCCAATCGTTCGCCGCCAGCGACACGATCAGATTTTTTTTCGCGGTTTGCAGCAATGCCTTCCTGTCGTTGTAGAGTCGGTCGCTGCATGGTTCGCCCGCGGCCTTGATGCCGTTGGCGACGACGAAGGCGAGATTGTCGGCATCGGCCTGATCAATCGCCTCGCGCAATGCCGGCTCCGTCATCGCTGCGTTGCGCGACGGGACGATGACGCCGAAGCTGAATTCTTTCGCGTTCGCTTCCGCCGGCGGCAGGAGCAGGGCGAAGCCGCATAGCGCGACATACTTCAGAAGCTGTTTTTTCATTATTGTGAGGCGGCCAGGTTTTTCAGCCGATACAGCTCATCCAGCGCTTCGCGCGGCGACAGGGCGTCCGGGTCGATGCCGGCCAAGGCATCGGCGAGCGCCGACGCTGCGCCGCCATGCGCGGGCGCGTCGGCATCCGCCTGCTCGTCATCCGGCGCACCGGCGAATAGGTCGAACTGCGGCGTCGCCTGCACCGATTGCGCTTCCAGCGCGGCCAGGTGCTTGCGCGCGGCACGGATCACCGGCTGCGGCACGCCGGCCAGTTGCGCGACCTGCAGGCCGTAACTTTGCGATGCCGGCCCTGCTTGCACGGCGTGCAGGAAGACGATGCTGTCCTTGTGCTCGACGGCCGACAGGTGCACGTTGGCTGCGCTGGGGTGGGTTTCCGGCAGCTGGGTGAGCTCGAAGTAATGCGTGGCGAACAGCGTGAAGCTCCTGGTCGTTTCGATCAGGTGGCGCGCGATCGCCCATGCCAGCGCAAGGCCGTCGAAGGTCGAAGTGCCGCGTCCGACCTCGTCCATCAGCACCAGCGATTGTTCTGTGGCGCCGTTGAGAATGGCGGCCGATTCCGTCATCTCGACCATGAAGGTGGAGCGCCCGCCTGCCAAGTCGTCGGCCGCGCCGATGCGGGTGAAGATGCGGTCGATCGGGCCGATCGTCGCGCTCGTCGCCGGTACGAAGCTGCCGACATAGGCGAGCAGGGTGATCAGCGCCACCTGCCGCATGAAGGTCGACTTACCACCCATGTTGGGGCCGGTAATCAGCAGCAGCTTGCGTTCGGAATCGAGCTCGCAATCGTTGGCGATGAAGCGTTCGATCTGGGTTTCGACGACCGGATGGCGGCCTTGCTCGATGCGGATGGCCGGTTCCGGCACCAGCTGCGGCGCGCACCAGTTGTGGCGCATCGCGTGCTCCGCCAGCGATGCCAGCGTATCGAGCTGCGCGATGGCCTGCGCGATGCGCTGCAGCGTGCCGATGTGCGGCGCCAGTTCGACGAGCAGCTGGTCGTACAGGTATTTTTCGCGCGCCAGAGCGCGTTCCTGGGCCGACAGCGCCTTGTCCTCGAAGGCTTTCAGCTCCGGGGTGATGTATCGTTCCGCATTCTTCAACGTCTGGCGGCGCCGGTAATCATCCGGCACCTTGTCGGTCTGGCCGTGCGTGACTTCGATGTAGAAACCGTGCACCTTGTTGTATTCGACGCGCAGGTTGCCGATGCCGGTTCGCGCGCGTTCCCGGGCCTCCAGATCGACCAGGAACTGGCCGGCGTTTTCCGACAGCGCGCGCAGCTCGTCCAGTTCGGCGTCGAAGCCGCGCGCGATGACGCCGCCGTCGCGCACCATGGCGGACGGCTCCGCCGTGATGCCGCGTTCGAGCAGGTCCAGGCACTTGTCCGGCGTTGCCAGCGCTTCCCGGATGGCCTTCAACAACGGCGCCTCGGCGTCCTGGTCGCACAGGGCAACGTAGTCGCGCAGCGCAGGCAATTGCTGTAAGCCGCCGCGCAATCCCGCCAAATCGCGCGGGCGTGCCGAGAACAAGGCGATGCGCGTGGTGATGCGCTCGATGTCGGGAATGGCGGCCAGCGCCGCGGACAGTCCGGTCGAAGCGTCGGCACGCATCAGGGCATTCAGCGCCGAGTGGCGCGCCTGGGCGATTGTCTGGTCGCGCCGCGCATGGTGCAGCCAGTGGCGCAGCAGGCGCGAGCCCATCGCGGTGCGGCAGTGATCCAGCTGCGAGAACAGCGTGGGGGACGATGGCGATCCTTCCTGGCCACGGATGGTTTCGGTCAGTTCCAGGTTACGCCTGGTCGCGGCGTCCAAACCGATGAATTCGTTTTCCGATTCGACCGCCAGCATGCGTACATGCTGCAGGCCTTTACCCTGGGTCGATTGGGCGTAGCGCAGCAAGGCTCCCGCGGCGCCAAGGGCTGCGCTCAATCCGTCGGCGCCGAAGCCGGTCAGCGAGGCCACTCCCAATTGTCCCAGCAAAGCCTTCTTGCCGTGCTCGGGGTCGAAATGCCATTGCGGGGAAGAGGTGAACTTGCCGGGCGCCTGCAGCGTCATCAGCTCGGCGTCGTCGGTGAGCAGGATTTCTGCCGGTGCGATGCGCTCCAGCTCCTGCTTCAGGCGTGCATCGAACGATTTTGCGTCACCGGCGAACTCCATCAGCCGCAGCGCGCCGCTGGCCATCGACAGCCAGGCAAGGCCGACCGTGACGCTCTTGCGCTGCGCAAGCGTGCACAACGCCAGCAGCGGGCGCTCGGATTTCTCCGGCAGCAGGTCGGAGTCGGTCAGCGTACCGGGCGTGACGACGCGCACCACCTTGCGCTCCACCGGGCCCTTGCTTGTCGCCGGGTCGCCGATCTGCTCGCAGATCGCGACCGATTCGCCGAGCTTGATCAGCTTGGCCAGATACTGGTCGACCGAGTGGAATGGCACGCCCGCCATCCTGATTGGTGTGCCGTTGGAGGAGCCGCGCTGCGTCAGCGTAATTCCGATCAGGCGCGCCGCCTTTTCAGCGTCGTCGAAGAACAGCTCGTAAAAGTCGCCCATCCGGTAGAACACGAGGGTGTCCGGATGGTCCGCCTTGATGCGAAGGTACTGCTGCATCATCGGAGTATGCTTGGACAGCGTGTCTTCCAGCGGTAATGAGGGGGCGTCTTTGTCGAGGCGTGCGGCGGGCTTCAAATCCATTCCTATCTTTCTGTCCGGCGGGCATGCGCCATGCGGGAGTCTATGCAATCCGCCATTTTAATGGCGGATGCGATCAAAGACGATGGGGCGCGGCAGAAAACCGCGCTGTGCGTGACGCGGCCGGAGCAGCGCGGGGATAAAGCCAGGGAGGAAGGCGGGACTCTCGTCCCGCCGTGGAACTGCAGTGCCTTACTTCGCGAAGGGCGACAGCTGTGCGATCATCTGGGCGAAAATCTTCGGCGTGCCGGCGATGACATCGCCCTTGTACAGGTAGTCGGATTCGCCCGAGAAGTTGCCGACGATGCCGCCGGCTTCCGTGATCAGCAGTGAACCGGCTGCTACGTCCCAAGGTTGCAGGCCTTTTTCGAAGAAGCCGTCGAGCCGGCCGGCGGCCACATAGGCCAGGTCGAGCGCGGCGGCGCCCGGACGGCGCAGGCCCGCGCAGCGTTCCGTCATGATGCGGAACATCTTCATGTATTCGTCCAGGTGGTCGGTGCCGCGGAACGGGAAGCCGGTGCCGATGAGCGCGTCGGCCATCCTGTCTCGGCGGCTGACGCGGATGCGCTTTTCGTTGAGGTAGGCGCCGGCGCCCTTGGATGCAGTAAACAGGTCGTTGCGGGTCGGGTCGTAGACCACCGCTTGCGTGATCTGGCCGCGCTGTTGCAGGGCGATCGATACGCAATACTGCGGAAACCCATGGATGAAATTGGTGGTGCCGTCGATTGGATCGATGATCCAGACGTTTTCGTTTTCGTCGTGCAGGTTGGCGGAGGCGCCCGATTCTTCGGCCAGGATGGCGTGGTCGGGGTAGGCGGTTTTCAGAACCTCGATGATCGCCAGTTCGGCGGCCTTGTCGACTTCAGTGACGAAATCGTTGTGTCCTTTTTCCGTGACCTTGACACGGTCGATGTCGAAGGAGGCGCGATTGATGACCGCGGCTGCGCGGCGTGCGGCTTTCACCGCCGTATTCAGCATGGGATGCATAGAGGTTCCGTTAAAATTGCGGTTCCGGTTTTCGGACCACAAATGAATTAATGAGCGATGCGGCAATATCGGACAGTTGTTCGCTTGCCGCGCAATGCCGCTATTTTAAATGAACCAGCAACAAACCAGTACTTCTCTTTTTGACCGCCTGCGTTTCGTGCTGGTGGAAACCAGTCATCCGGGCAATATCGGTTCGGTGGCGCGCGCCATGAAAACCATGGGGTTTTCACGCCTTGTGCTGGTGAATCCCCGCTTTCCGGACGCAAACCGGCAGGAGGAGGCGATTGCCTTCGCCAGCGGCGCGCAGGATATCCTGGCCAGCGCAAAGATCGTCGGTTCGATCGGCGAAGCGCTGGCCGGCTGCAATTTTGCTGCGGCCTTAAGTGCCAGGCCGAGGGAATTTTCGCCGCCTGTCATTACGCCGCGCTCATTGGCTGGACAGCTGTCGGTCGATGCCGGCCTGGATGCTGCGCTGGTATTCGGCAACGAGAGGTATGGTTTGCCGAACGAAATCGTTGAAAAGTGCAATGTCCTGATCAATATCCCGGCCAACCCCGAGTATTCATCGCTGAACCTGGCGCAGGCAGCGCAGGTGCTGGCATATGAGTTGCGACAGGCCGCCGTCGGCGACGCGCCACCGGCGACGACGATCGGGTTTCAGGGAGAGGCGGCTGGCCTAGCGCAGATCGAGGGCATGTATCGGCATCTCGAGGAGGCGCTGGTGGCGGTCGAATTCCTCGATCCCGACAATCCGAAGAAATTGATGCCCAGGCTGAAACGGCTGTTTTCCCGGACTCAGCTGGAAACCGAGGAAGTCAATATATTGCGAGGCATCGCCCGGCAAATTTTGAAGAAGGTGCCGCGCTAGGGAAGCCGCCGCGTGAAACGGCCTGGATTGCACGGCGAGATTGCTTTGTTGTCGAGGGAGGCCTCAGCCCCAAGCCCGTAGCAGGCCGACCGCCAATCCTTCCAGTGCAAAATCCTCCTGGCTGGCGTCGACGCGAATTGGCTTGAAATCCGGATTTTCGGGCAGGAGTTCGATGACCGAGCCGGATTTCTTGTAGCGCTTGACCGTTACATCGTCGCCTAGTCGGGCCACTACGATCTGGCCGTTCTTTGCGCTGTCCACTTTTTTCACCGCCAACAAGTCGCCGTCCATGATGCCGATGTCGCGCATCGACAGGCCGCGCACTTTCAGCAGGTAATCGGGCTTGGAGGAAAATAGCGACGGGTCCACGCTATAGGTGGCTTCGATGTGTTCCTGCGCGAGGATGGGCGAGCCGGCGGCGACACGACCAACCAGCGGCAGGCTCAGTTGCATCAGCGCGGGGTGGGGGAGCGCCATTTGCTTGGCGCCGATACGGCCCAGTCCGCTGTCGCCATTCATGTCGCGCAAGCGGATGCCGCGCGAGGTGCCGGGCGAGATTTCAATCGCTCCCTTGCGGGCGAGTGCCTGCAAGTGCTCTTCGGCCGCGTTGGCCGAACGAAACCCCAGTTCGGCCGCGATTTCAGCCCGTGTTGGAGGGAATCCGGTATTTTCGATCGCTTCCCTGATCAGATTCAGAATTTGCTCTTGACGGGCGGTAAGTTTGATCATGGCGGCACCTGAGCGTCGATAAACGCTGTTCATAAAAACAGACTGTATTTTTATACAGCTTCTAGGCGAATGCAAGCGCCCACGTCATTAATTTCCCCGTTACCATGCGGCCGGCGCTGCCGTTGGGGTGTAAGCGCTTGAAAGCATTGAGCTTTCTGTATTTTCGGGTTATCATCGTCGGCTTTCCTCTTCCCACACCTGTCTTGACGCCGGGGTGGGCGATTGTTTAATCCGTCCATAAGGAGATTACATGCGTCATTATGAAATCGTATTTATCGTGCATCCGGATCAGAGCGAGCAAGTGCCCGCAATGATCGAGCGCTACAAGGGCATCGTGACCGCCCGCAACGGCAAGATCCATCGCATCGAAGACTGGGGCCGTCGCCAGATGGCTTACATGATCCAGAAGCTGGCCAAGGCACACTATGTCTGCATGAATATCGAGTGCGACAACGAGACTCTGGCTGAAATCGAAACCGGCTTCAAGTTCAACGATGCCGTGCTGCGCCACCTCACCGTGAAGATGAAGAAGGCCGAGACTGCGCCGTCGCCGATGATGAAGGCGGTCCAGAAGGAAGACGCTGCCAAGAGCCAGCGCAGCGAGGCAGCTGCATCGTAATTGCGCAAGCCAGGAGCGTGAACCAGCTTCAGTTGGTCGCCGTCATTGCCGAGCGCGATGCATTGCGATACACGCCGGCAGGCATTCCGATTGCGTCGGCGAAGTTATCGCACCAATCGGAGCAGGTCGAGGCAGGCATCCCGCGCCAGATTGAACTGGAAATCGCTGCGGTCGCCGCAGGCGAAATCTCCGGAAAAGTCAATCGGGCGGAGCTGGGAGTGGCCTACCGCTTCACCGGATTCCTGGCACGCAAGAACCGAAACAGCAAAAGCTTCGTCTTCCACGTCACGGACGTCGAGGCATATACATCAGATCACTAGATACAGGAGCCAAACATGGCATTCGGTAAAAAATTCGACAAGAGCAAACTCAAGCAAAAGCGCCAGCAGCAAAACCCGCTGTTCAAGCGCAAGAAATTCTGCCGCTTCACCGCCGCCGGCGTTGAGCAAGTGGACTACAAGGACGTCGACACCCTGAAGGACTTCGTCCAGGAAAACGGCAAGATCATGCCGGCACGCCTGACCGGCACCAAGGCACACTACCAGCGTCAGGTCGACACCGCGATCAAGCGCGCCCGCTACCTCGCGCTGCTGCCGTACACCGATCTGCACAACGCCTGATTGACGACTGAGAAATAGGAGAAAAACATGCAAGTCATTCTGTTGGAAAAAGTCGTCAATCTCGGCAACCTCGGCGATGTGGTGAAGGTCAAGGACGGCTACGCACGTAACTTCCTGATCCCGCAACGCGTGGCACGCCGCGCAACGCAGGCCGCCGTGGCGGAATTCGAAGCCAAGCGCGCCGAACTGGAAAAGGCTGCAGCCGAGAAGCTGGCAGCGGCACAAGCCCAGGGCGAAAAACTGACCGGCATGACCGTTCAGATCGCGCAAAAGGCTGGCGTCGACGGCCGTCTGTTCGGTTCCGTGACCAATGCCGACATCGCCGCTGCCGTGACCAAGCAAGGCTTCCCGGTCGAGAAGGCACAGATCCGCATGCCGCAAGGCCCGCTGAAGACCACCGGCGAGCATCCGATTTCGGTTGCGCTGCACACCGACGTGATCTCGGAAATCACCGTTTCCGTGGTGGGCGAGCAAGCGTAAGCGAAATCGCTCCCAATAAAAAAGCCGGCTTTCGAGCCGGCTTTTTTTATGCTCCGCTTGGATGTCAATGTCCCACGGCTGCGGCCACACCCTTCTTCGGCTTGGTCAGCCAGACCAGGCTGGTCAGCGCGAAAAACGCAACCGAGCAATACAGGAAGAAGTCATCGGTCGCCAGCATGTAGCTTTGCGCGTTGATGGTGCGCTCCACGACTGCGAACGCCTGATTGAGCGACAGGCCGCCAGCCTGCAGGGTGCCGAGGTACTCGTTGCTGGCCGGTGAAAAATGCGAGACGTTTTCCACCAGCCGCGAATGGTGATCGGTCGCCAAGTGCTCCCACATCGTCACGCTGATCGCAGTGCCCATCGCGGCGCCCAGCGTGCGCAGGAAGTTGGACAGGCCGGATGCTCCCGCCATGTGGTCGGGCGTGATATTGGACAGCATCAGCGATTGCACCGGCAGGAAGAAGCAGGCCATGCCGATGCCTTGCACCAGCCGCGGATTGACGATGTCCCAGAACCCGACTTCGAGCGACATCTGCGTATTCCACAGCGATACCGCGCCCATCACGATAAAGGCGAAGGTCGCCAGTGCGCGCAGGTTGAGCCTCGCGATGTTCTTGCCGATGATGGGTGACAGTATCAGCGTGAAGATGCCGATCGGCGCCATCGCCGCGCCGGCCTGCGCGGAGGTGTATCCCATCACCAGTTGCAGCCAGAGCGGAAAGATCACGACCGAGCCGAAGTAGGTCATGAAGCCGACCGACAGCAGGATCACGCCGTAGCGGAAGTTCTTGTCGCGGAATAGCTGCAGCTCGACGATCGGATGGTCCGAGGTCAGCACCCAGGCGATGAAGAAGGTCAGCGCCACGACTGCGATGACGCCGAGCGCCGTAATGAAGGGCGACGCGAACCAGTCGTAGTCCTTGCCGATTTCCAGCATCAGCTGCAGGCTGCCGACGCCGACCACCAGCAGCAGCAGGCCGACGACGTCGAGCGGCATTTTGACGGTGGCCGATTCGCGCTTGCGCATCAGCGTCCAGATGGTGATGCCGCCGAACAGGCCGATCGGGATATTGATCAGGAAAATCCACGACCAGTGGTAGTTGTCGCTGATATAGCCGCCCAGCAGCGGGCCGGCGATCGGCGCAAGAATCACCGTCATCGCCCACAGTCCCATCGCCGCGCCGCGCTTTTCGGGCGGGAAGTTCCGCACCAGCAGTGTCTGCGACAGCGGCACCATCGGCCCCGACACCAGGCCCTGGAGCAACCGGAACACGACGAGCATCGGCAGGTTGACCGAGAACGCTGCCAGCGCCGACATCAGCGTGAATGCCAGGACCGACATCACGAACAACTTCACCTCGCCAACGCGGCGCGCCAGCCAGCCGGTCAGCGGCACAGCGATGGCGGCCGCGACCGAGTAGGCGCTGATGATCCAGGTTCCCTGGTTGGTCGACACGCCGAGCGCGCCGGCAATGGTCGGGATCGAGACGTTGGCGATGGTGATGTCGAGGATTTCCATGAACGTCGACAATGCCGCCGCGATGGTCAGCAATAAGAGCGCCGGCCCCTTCAATGGCTGCAGCGCCGGCGGCGCAGCCGGCGATGCGTTGTTGTTCGATTCCGATTGCATCCGGTGTCCTTATTTCAGGTTGGTTGCAATGATCGTATCGATGCGCGCCTTGGCGGCGGCGTCGACCGGATTGCCGGGCGTGGTAGCCGTCAGCGCATGCGCGCGGCCGGCACTCTCGCCGACCGGCGCGCCTTGCCGTTCGTGCAGGTCGACTTCGACGTGCATGGACAATCCGACGCGCAGCGGGTGTTCGGCCAGCTGCTTCGGATCGAGCGCAATCCGTACCGGCACGCGTTGCACTACCTTGATCCAGTTGCCGGTCGCGTTCTGCGCTGGCAGCAAGGCAAACGCGGAACCGGTGCCGGCGCCGAGACCTTCCACCTTGCCGGCGTATTTGACCTTGCCGCCGTAGATGTCGGCGGTCAGTGTCACCGGCTGGCCGATGCGCATCTCGCGCAGCTGCGATTCCTTGAAGTTGGCGTCGACCCACAACTGGTCGAGCGGCACGATCGCCATCAGCGGCGCGCCCGGCGTCACGCGCTGTCCGACCTGCACGCTGCGCTTGGCGACTTCGCCCCCGACCGGGGCGTACAGGGTGGAGCGGGACTTCGCCAGCAGCGCTTCCTGCACCCGGGCCGCGGCGCGCTGCACGTTCGGATGATTGGCGACGCTGGTGCCCTCGGTCAGGGCGCGGCCCGAAGCGAGCTGCTCTTTCGCCGCCGCGAGCGCAGCCTGGGCGGCTGCGACTGCGCTTTCAGCGTGCCGGATTTCTTCCGACGACACGGCGCCGGAACCGGCCAGCGCCTTGCGGCGCCCCAAGTCATCCTTTGCTCTTGCCAGTTCCGCCTCGCGCACGGCCAGGTTGGCGCTGGCCTGTGCCTGGGCGGCGTACAGCGTGCGCACTTCGCGCACCGTCTGCGCCAGCTGCGCTTCAGCCTGCGCCAGTGCAACGTCGGTATCGGCCGTGTCGAGCGCCACGAGCGGCTGTCCTGCCTTGACCATGCTGGTGTCGTCCGCGTAGATTTTGGCGACCGTGGCTGCGATCTGCGGCGTGATCTGCACGACATTGCCCTGAACGTAAGCATTGTCGGTGTCTTCGATGTAGCGAGATACGAGCGCCCAATACAGTCCCGAGCCGACGGCGGCCGCCGCGAACACGGCGCCGATGGTCAGCAGGATTTTCTTGCGCTTGGGCGCGCCCGAAGGGGCGGCCTGGTTCGTCGATGCGATCGGTGCTGCACTCATGATTTCTCCTGGATTGGTATCTGTTTGAATTGGCTGTGCGCGTCAGTGCTGCGCAAGAGACTGTGCCGTGCCCGGCTCGGCGAATCCGCCACCCAGCGCGCGTATCAGCGCGATCTGCAAGTCGTCGCGTCGCGCCTTAAGGCTGGCCATCGCGCGCCGTTGCGCCAGCAACTGGGTTTCGACGGTCAGCACGGTCAGGTACGGCGACAGCCCGCCCTTGTAGCGCAGGGTGGCGAGCCGATGGGCTTCCTCGGCGGCGGCCAGCGCTTCGCGCGTCGCCGCTTCTTCGCGGGCAAGGTCGGCCGCGCGCGTGAGCTGCTCGGCCACGTCCTGCGCAGCGTTCAGCACCGACTGGTTATATTGCGCAATGGCGGCATCGATGTCGCTGGCCTTGGCTGCATAGTTCGCCTGCAGGCGGCCGCCGTCGAAAATCGGCAGCCGGACCGCCGGCCCGACGCTGTTGATCAGGCTGCCGGCATTGAACAATTGGCCGAGTCCGATGGACTGGAAGCCGATCAGCGCATTCAGGTTAATGTTGGGGTAAAACTGCGCCCTGGCCGCTTCCTTGTCGCCGATCGCAGCGACGACGCGGGCGCGCTGCGCGGCCAGCTCCGGCCGGCGGCCCAGCAGGTCGAGCGGCAGGTTGGCCGGCACCGTGAAGGAAGCGCCTGACATCGCCGGGCGCTTGATGGATTCGGCAGCGGAAGGCATGTCGCCGGCGAGCGCGGCGAGCTGCAGGCGCGTGACCTTGATGGCGGTGGCAAGTTGTTCCTGCTCGATGCGCAGGGCGGCTTCGTTGGTTTCCGCCTGCTTGACTTCCACCTTCGTGTCGAGGCCGTTGGCCACGCGCTGGTCGATCAGTTTGTGGATGTCCCGGCGTTGCTGCTGGGTGGCGTCGAGCACGTCCTGCAACTCATATTGCGTCGCCAGCTGGGCATAGGCGCGGGCGATCGAGGTGGTGAGCGCCAGCCGGGCGGCGTCGCGGTCGAAGACCGCCGCTTTCAGCTGCGCGTCGGCGGCACGGATCAATGCCGCGTTCTTGCCCCAGACGTCGAGCTCGAAGCCGAAATTGACCGCGGCCTGCCCCTGGCTGATGTATTTGCCGGCAGGGCCGAGCGGTGGGTGCGGGACCAGGTAATTTTCCGACTGCCGGCCGTAGCTGGCGTCGATGCCGGCGCCGACCTGTGGTCGGTCCGCCGCGCGCCCGAGTTCGGCCGACGCTTGCGCGCGGGCGATGCGGGCCTGGGCGGCGGCGAGCGTCGGGCTGTTCGCCAGCGCATGCCGCATCAGTTGATCCAGTTGAGCGTCCTGGTAGGCGAGCCACCATTCATCCTTCGGCCACGCGGCGGCGGCTTGTCCGATGGCGGTCGGCTGCGCAAACGAAACGGCATCGATCTGCTTCACGTTTTGTTCGACCGGGTGAAAGCCGGCGCAGGCCGTGAGCAGGAGCGCTCCGGATGCAGCGGACAGCGTTTGCAGGCGACGGCGGGAAAGTCGCTGCATGAGCGGAAAGTGTGCAGATGTCATGTTGTCGTTGTTTTGCTGGGAACGGTGAGGTCAGGCGTTGGCGATCATGCGGCGCAGGAAATCCTTAAACTGGTCAATTTCCGCCTCAGTGAAGCCGCGTAGATGGTGATTCAGGGTATCGACCACGACCTGCGTCATCTGGTCGGCTAGCTGCTGTCCTTTATCGGTCAGCGACACTTCGATCACGCGTCGGTCGGCGCAGCTGCGCACACGCTGGATGAAGCCTTTTTCTTCCAGGCGATCGAGCATGCGCGTCATGGCGCCGGTATCGGCCAGGAGTTCACGCGCGAGGTCGGCCGCGGTCCTGGCTTGTCCATGCAACAATTTCAGGAAGATACCGAGTTGTGCGTGTGTCATGTCGAAGGGGGCCAGCCGCCGGTCGACTGTTAATGCGAGTTGATTGCCGGCACGTTTAAGCAGAAAACCGACGCTTTCGCAGGGACTGTAATTTTTCAAGCTGTATGGCTCGGACATGATTTGACGAAAAGAAGAAGCAATGAAATGAAATATAGCTGCCTAGTCAGTAAGTGTCAAGGCAGTTAGTGGCGTGGCAGTGAATTGAAAATGTGAAAAATATTGAAGGTTGGCAAGAGGAATATTCCCGGGCGCCGCGTGTTACGGCTTTGGACGAGCAGGTATAATGCGCGCCATGAATACACGTACCACGGATCGCAACTTCGATCGCAGGGACGATCGTAAAAGCGATCCCCAGCTGGACGCGCTTCGCGTTCCTCCCCATTCCATTGAAGCGGAGCAGTCGGTCATCGGCGGCTTGCTTCTGGATAATGGCGCATGGGACCGGATTGCGGACTTCATCAATGAAGACGACTTTTATCGTTACGACCATCGCATCATCTTTCAGCACATTGTCAAGCTGATCAACGCCACCAAGCCGGCCGACGTCATCACTGTCTTTGAGGCGCTCAGCATCAGCGGCAAGGCGGAGGAGGTCGGCGGGCTGGCTTACCTGAATGCGCTGGCGCAGAACACGCCGTCCGCCGCCAACATTCGACGTTACGCGGAAATCGTGCGCGACCGTGGCGTGCTGCGCAAACTTATTACGGTTTCAGACGAAATCGCGACCAACGCGCTCAATCCCCAGGGCAAGGAAATCAAGCAGATCCTGGATGAGGCGGAATCGAAAATCTTTGCGATCGCGGAAGAGGGTGCGCGCGGCACATCCGGCTGGATGGGAATCCAGCCGCTGCTGACGCAGGTGGTCGAGCGCATCGACGAACTGTACAACCGCGACAACCAGAACGACATTACCGGCGTGCCGACCGGCTTCATCGACCTGGACCGGATGACCTCCGGCCTGCAGCCGGGCGACCTGATCATCGTCGCCGGCCGGCCGTCGATGGGTAAAACCGCGTTCTCGCTCAACATCGGCGAAAACGTCGCGATCGACGCCGGATTGCCGGTCGCCGTGTTTTCCATGGAAATGGGCGGCGCGCAGCTGGCGATGCGTATGCTCGGTTCGGTCGGGCGACTGGACCAGAGCCGCTTGCGTGTCGGCAAGCTCAACGACGAGGACTGGCCGCGCCTGACGCATGCGATCCAGAAGATGAACGACGCGCAGCTGTATATCGACGAAACGCCGGCGCTGAGCCCGGTCGAATTGCGAGCCCGCGCCCGCCGCCTGTCGCGCCAGTGCGGCAAGCTCGGCCTGATCATCGTCGACTACCTGCAGCTCATGTCCGGCAACGGCAGCGGCGAGAACCGCGCCACCGAAATCTCGGAAATTTCGCGAAGCCTCAAGGGCCTGGCGAAGGAGCTGCATTGCCCGCTCATCGCGCTGTCGCAGCTGAACCGCTCGCTGGAGCAGCGTCCCAACAAGCGTCCGGTAATGTCGGACTTGCGCGAATCCGGCGCCATCGAGCAGGACGCCGACGTGATCATGTTCATTTACCGCGACCAGGTCTACAACCCGGATTCGCCGGACCGGGGCACTGCGGAAATCATCATCGGCAAGCAGCGTAACGGCCCGATCGGCGCGGTGCGCCTGACTTTCCACGGCGAATACACGAAGTTCGATAACTACACCGGCGGCAACGCAATCTTTGACAGCGAATAACAATGGTGCGCGCGGCGCGCCGCGACGCTTGGGACGGTCGAGCGGGCGCCACGACGCGGCTCGCTAGATGCCTGCGGCGATGACGGATGAATGCTTTAACTTTAAGAGAGTGAACTATGTTTGGACGACTGATGCCCAGCGAGGGAAAATTTTTTGAACTCTTTGTTCAGCATGCCGACCTGTGCGTGAAGGGGGCGAAGGAAATGGTCTCCGTGATGACCAACTTCGACGACCTGGAAAATCGCGTGCATGCGATTGAAAGCATCGAAAAGCAAGCGGACAAGGTCACCCACAGCACGCTCGAACTGTTGCACAAGACATTCATCACGCCACTCGACCGCGACGACATCCACCAGCTGATCACGCGCATGGACGACATCCTCGACCTGCTGGAAGATGCCGCGCAGACCATCTCGCTGTACGACATCAAGGCGGTCACTCCGGAAGCCAAGCGACTGGCCGAGTTGTGCCTTGCCGGCGCGGAAAAGGTCAAGGCCGCGGTAGGCCTGCTGCACAACATGGACAATGCCCAGCAGATCCTGTCCCTGTGCGAAGAGATCGACCGCTTCGAGTCGGACGCTGACCACGTGATGCGCGCCGCCATGTCCAAGCTGTTCCGCGACGAGCCGGATGTGCGCACCCTGATCAAGCTGAAGGCGATCTACGAAATCCTGGAGACGGTCACTGACCGTTGCGAGGACGTGGCCAACATCATCGAAGGCATCATTGTCGAAAACGCCTAGCGCATCGCTCCGACGGACTAGAACAACAATCTCATGCACACCCTTCAAATCAGCATTTACGTTCTCGGCTTCCTGATCGCGCTGGCACTGCTGTTCGACTTCATGAACGGCTTTCACGACGCCGCCAACGCGATCGCGACTGTGGTGTCGACCGGCGTGCTCAAGCCGCAAACCGCGGTGGCGATGGCGGCAGTATTCAACGTGATCGCGATTTTCTTCTTCCAGCTGAAGGTGGCATCCACCGTCGGCAAGGGGACGGTGGACCCGGCGATCGTCGATCACTACGTGGTGTTCGGTGCGCTGGTCGGCGCAATCTTCTGGAATGTCCTGACCTGGTACTACGGCATTCCATCGTCGTCGTCGCACGCATTGATCGGCGGCTTGGTCGGGGCGGCTGTGGCGAAGGCGGGCACCGGATCGCTGATCTCCTCGGGACTAATCAAGACCATTTCGTTCATCGTGCTGTCGCCGCTGCTCGGCTTCGTGTTCGGCTCGATCATGATGGTATTGGTGTCCTGGCTGTTCGTGCGCTCAACGCCGCGCCGCATCGACAAGTGGTTCCGCCGTATGCAGCTGGTCTCGGCATCGATGTACAGTCTGGGCCACGGCGGCAACGACGCGCAGAAAACCATGGGCATCATCTGGATGCTGCTGATCGCAGCCGGCGCTTCCTCCGCACAGGATCAGATGCCGCCGTGGTGGGTCATCATCAGCTGCTATACAGCGATCGGTCTGGGCACCCTGTTCGGCGGCTGGCGCATCGTCAAGACCATGGGGCAGAAGATCACCAAGTTGAAGCCGGTCGGCGGCTTCTGTGCCGAAACCGGCGGCGCGATCACGCTGTTCCTGGCGTCCGCGCTCGGCATCCCGGTGTCCACCACGCATACCATTACCGGCGCCATCGTCGGTGTGGGCTCGGCGCGCAAGATGTCGGCCGTGCGCTGGGGCGTTGCGGGCAATATCGTGTGGGCCTGGATCCTGACGATACCCGCGTCGGCCTTCGTCGCCGCGATCGCGTGGTGGATCGGCACCAAGATTCTTTAATCAGGAATCGCATGAAAAAAGCCCGCAATTGCGGGCTTTTTTGTTTGGAGCGGCGCGGCCGCCTACAACACGTCGCTGGCGTGGTCGGCCAGGCGCGAACGCTCGCCGCGCGCCAGCGTCACATGACCGCTGTGCGCCCATCCCTTGAATCGGTCCACGACGTAGGTAAGGCCGCTCGACCCTTCGGTCAGGTAGGGCGTGTCGATCTGCGCGATGTTGCCCAGGCAGACGATCTTGGTGCCGGGGCCGGCGCGCGTGACCAGCGTCTTCATCTGCTTGGGCGTCAGGTTCTGCGCTTCGTCGATGATCAGGAACTTGTTGACGAAGGTGCGTCCGCGCATGAAGTTGAGCGACTTGATCTTGATGCGCGAACGGATCAGGTCCTGGGTCGCGGCGCGCCCCCATTCGCCGGCGTCGGAATCGGACTTGTTCAGCACTTCCAGGTTGTCGTCGAATGCGCCCATCCACGGCGACATCTTTTCTTCCTCGGTGCCAGGCAAAAAGCCGATATCTTCGCCGACCGGAACCGTGACGCGCGTGACGATGATTTCGTTGTAGAGCTTAGTTTCGAGCACCTGCGCCAGGCCTGCCGCCAGTGCCAGCAGGGTCTTGCCGGTGCCGGCCTGGCCGAGCAGGGTGACGAAGTCGCATTCCGGATTCATCAGCAGGTTGAGGGCGAAGTTCTGCTCGCGGTTGCGCGCGGTGATGCCCCACACGCTGTTCTTGCCGTGCGTGTAGTCGCGCAGGGTCTGGATCACGGCGGTCTTGCCGTTGATCTGTTTTACCTGGCCATAGAATGGCGCTTCGCCGGTCTTCGGCTCCAGGTAGACGAACTGGTTGATCAGGAAGGAAGGCACGTTCGGCCCGCTCAGCCGGTAGTAGGTATAGCCGGTGCCGTGCTTGTTCTCCTGCCACGACTCCATGCCCTTGCCATGCTTGTTCCAGAAGTCGTCCGGCAGCTGCAGGATGCCGGAATAGAGCAGGTCGGTATCTTCCAGCACATGGTCGTTGAAGTACTCTTCCGCCGGCAGACCCATCGCGCGGGCCTTGATGCGCATGTTGATGTCCTTCGACACCAGCACGATCGGACGGTCCGGATACTGCGCTTCCAGCGCGCGCACGACGCCGAGAATCTGGTTGTCGGCTTTCCCGATCGGCAGGCCTTCCGGCAGTTCCATGGTCTGCAGTTTGGTCTGGAAGAACAGGCGGCCCTTGGCGTCCTTGTTGCCCAGCTTGGAGAGGGGAATGCCTTCTTCGATCGCATGCTCTTCCACGCCGGCCACCAGCGCATCGAGCGAGCGCGAGACCTGGCGGGCGTTGCGCGCGACTTCGGACATGCCTTTCTTGTGGTTGTCCAGCTCTTCCAGCGTCATCATCGGCAGGTAGACATCGTGCTCCTCGAAGCGGAACAGCGAGGTCGGGTCGTGCATCAGCACGTTCGTGTCGAGCACGAAAATCTTGGAAACGCCCAGCTTGTCGGCAGTACGGCTGACATTGGACTTGATCGTGGTCTCCACGTCCTTCGGCTTCGCGGTGCGCTTCGCGGCCGGAGCCTTCTCGGCGGTCTTGGCGCGGGCCTTCGGTGCTGCTTCGGTCGTGTGCGGCGTTGATTCCACCAATGTCATCAGGGGTTTTACCGATTTGCCTTTCTCTGCCTTCGGATAGTCTGCGGGGGAGAGCAGTTCTGCGGGTTTGGTCGGTAATTTAGGTAGTGGCATCAGGACCTCAATCTAAAGTGTGTTGAACTGACTGCGAGGAGATTCAAACAGCGCCAGGCGGGGTGCCGGAAGAGGTGTGAACTGGTCGAGCGAGCTGTTTGGAAAGCAAAAAAGCCGTTTGGGGGGAGGCTCGACGCCTCTTCCGCAAACGGCTTTCTGCAAGAAAATTCTTTTAAATTCAATGTGTTCTGCGTTTGACGCGATTAAGCGAGCGTTTTGACGAATTCCAGAACTTCATCAACGTGCCCAGGCACCTTGACTCCACGCCATTCTTTCACCAATTTCCCGCTGGCGTCAATCACAAATGTACTGCGTTCAACGCCACGTACCTTCTTGCCATACATGCTTTTTATTGCCATTACGTTGAACAGATTGCAAACGGTTTCGTCCGGATCGGAAATCAGGTCGAACGGCATCGCCAGTTTCGCCTTGAATCCTTCGTGGGAGCGAATGCTGTCGCGGCTGATGCCGAAGACTTCGGCATTGGCTTCCTGGAATTGTGGATGAAGATCGCGGAATTGCATGCCTTCCGTCGTGCAACCGGGCGTGTTGTCCTTGGGGTAAAAATACAACACTACGGTCTTTCCCTTGTAGTCGGACAGCGTGAAAGTCTTTTCGCCAGTCATCGCTGCGGAAAATTCCGGGACAGTCAGATTCAGTGCGGATGGGGTATCGTCCACGCTACTCTCCATAGTAGTTATTGTTGCTGGTTGCAACGATTGTTTATTGGCTTGACGATGGCTGGACGATCAGCTCGCCCGACCGGCCGGGCAATTCGCCCCAGCTGACCGGATAGGTTGGCAAGGGCTCGTTTTTGACCTTCTGGTAGTAATCCGCCATCGACGCCAGATCGTAACCCTGCGCCTTCCATCCTTCCAGCAATTGTTCAAAGATGGGGGCGAGTTTTTGCCCTTCAAGTTCGGCATGCAGCGTGAACACATGGTCGCGCGGCGACGCGGTGAGCTTCAGAATGGTACGCGCGATATTTGACTCGTCGATGACAACACCATTCACGGTGCGTCCCAGCAGTTCATCCAGCGTCGGCAGCGTGGTCGGCAACTGTATGCAGGACAGCGTCTTGCCGAAGGCCTGGAGGCGGTGCGGGCCGGCATTGCTATCGGCCAGTTCGCCGCTTTCGGTCAGCTGGCAACGACCATCCGATGCATACGCGAAGCCGAAGGCGTCGAGCTGGGCGAAGGCATGCTCGTTCATCTGCCAGCCGGCGGCGCCGTGGGTCTGGGGGGGCTGTCCGAAAATTCCGCGGAAGCGATCGAATGACTGCTGCAACTGCTTCTTGGTCCAGGCAGCGTCACGCTGGCGCACGTTGTCTTGCCAGACGACGTGATCCCAGGTGTGGATGCCGCATTCGAATCCGGCCGCTTGCGCCACCCGCATCTGCTGGGCGCAAGTCTTGCCGATATCGGGCGCGGGCAGCAGCACGCCGTACATCAACGTCTTGATCCCGTAATGCTCCACCACGGAAGTGCGCGAGACTTTCTGGAAAAAGCCGGGGCGGAAAGCGCGCCGCAAGGCCCAGCCGGTATGGTCGGGTCCGAGCGAGTACAGGAAGGTGGCGTTGGCCTGGTGTTTTTGCAGAAGGCGCACCAGATTGAGCGCGCCTTCCCGGGTGCCGCGATAGGTGTCGACGTCGATTTTGAGGGCGAGGACAGGCATCAGGGCATTTAGTCCATCAGCGCCTTGGCTTCGCCCACCTGGCCGCGGTAGGCATCGAAGATGTTACGCAGCGTGTCTTCCATCGAGGTGGTCGGCTTCCACTTCAGCTCGTCGCAGGTGTTGGTGATCTTCGGCACGCGGTTCTGCACGTCCTGATAGCCCTTGCCGTAGTAGGCGGCGGACGTGGTTTCGACCAGTTTCACCTTCTTCGCGGATTCCGCGTATTCCGGATACTTGGCGGCGAGTTTCAGCATCATGTCGGCCAGTTCGCGGATCGAGTAATTGTTGGTCGGGTTGCCGATGTTGTAGATCTTGCCGCTGGCGACGCCGCCTTCGTTGGCGATGATGCGCATGAGTGCGTCGATGCCGTCATCGATATAGGTGAAGGCGCGCTTCTGCTGGCCGCCGTCGACCAGAGAGATGTTTTCGCCGCGCACGATGTGGCCGAAGAACTGGGTCACGACGCGCGAGCTGCCTTCCTTCGGCGTATGGATCGAATCGAGGCCGGCACCGATCCAGTTGAACGGGCGGAACAGGGTGAAATTCAGGTTGTCCTGCATACCGTAGCCCCAGATCACGCGGTCCATCAGCTGCTTGGCGCAGGAATAGATCCAGCGCGGCTTGTTGATCGGGCCGCAGATCAATTCGGATTCTTCCGGATCGAATTCCTCGTCATGGCACATGCCGTAGACTTCCGAGGTGGACGGAAATACCAGGTGCTTGCCGTACTTGGCGGCGGAACGCACGATCGGCAGGTTCGCCTCGAAGTCGAGTTCGAACACGCGCAGCGGCTGCTTCACGTAGGTTGAAGGCGTGGCGATCGCGACCAGCGGCAGGATCACGTCGCATTTCTTGACGTGATACTCGACCCATTCCTTGTTGATCGTGATGTCGCCTTCGAAGAAGTGCATGCGGCTCTTGTACGCTTCATTTTCCAGGAGGTCGGTGATGCGGTCGGTCATCATGTCCATGCCGAACACGTGCCAGTCGGTGGTCTCCAGGATGCGCTTGGACAGATGGTGGCCGATGAAGCCGTTGACGCCGAGGATGAGTACTTTTTTCATAGGAGTGTCTTGTTGAGCCGCCGCTCCGTTTTACGAACGGGACGACAGGAATTGTTGTAACTCTTGCGGCGAAACCGGTTTGCCGTCCGCCATGAGCTCGTGAATTAAAAGCGCGCGACCGTCGCCGCATACGCCAAACATGCAATTATCCACTACTGCCAAGCCTTGCTGCAAATCGGGTTTTGCCCGATCGGCAAGGCGGGCCTTGATAATAATGAAAGTTTTTCCACCTGTCGTCGTCCACGCGCCCGGGTAGGGCGGGGCGACGGCGCGATGCAGGTTGTAGACCTCCTGGGCCGGCTTTGACCAGTCGATGCGGCCGTCTTCCGGCTTGCGCCCGCCAAAATAACTGCCTTTTGACAAATCGTTGGTCAATTTCGGCGTTTGGCCGGCCAGCATTGCCGGCAACGCGTTCCACAAGGCTTGTTCGGCTGCTACCGTGACCTTGCCGAAAACTTCATACGCAGTATCGTCGGGAAGAATCGGAACCGCCGCCTGGGCTACGATGGCGCCGGCATCCGGCTTGGCGGCCATTTCGTGCAGCGTGGCACCGGTTTCCGTTTCACCATGCAGCACCGCCCAGTTGACCGGCACGCGGCCGCGATATTTCGGCAGCAGCGAGCCGTGCATGTTGTAGGCGCCATGCTTTGCCAGCGCCAGCAGGTCGACCGGCAGCATGTGGCGGTAGTAGAAGCTGAAGATGAAATCCGGCTGCAGCGCCTGCACCTGCTTGAACAGCTCGGGCGACTTCGGGTCATCCGGTGTGACGAACGGAATATCCTTTTCGCGGCACAGTGCGGCGACCGATTCGAACCAGATGGTTTCGGCCGGATTGTCCTGGTGGGTGACGACCAGCGCGACTTGCACGCCGCGCGCCAGTAGCACCTTCAGGCAGCGCACGCCGACGTTATGGTAGGCAAAGACAACGGCTCGCATTGGCTTATTCCTTCCCCGGCTGTTCGCCGGTTTGTTCCAGGATCGCCTGCACCACGAAACGCGGACGCCCGCGCACCTGCTGGTAGATACGGCCGACATACTCACCGACAATGCCGATGCCGAACAGGATCACGCCCATCAGGAAGAAGGCGATCGCGAACAGCGTGAACACGCCTTCGACCTCAGAGCCGAACAGGAAACGGCGCAGCAGCAGCACGACGAACAGGGCGGCCGACACGAACGACAGGCCGATGCCGAGGATCGAGAAGAATTGCAGCGGCATCAGCGAGAAGCCGGTGACCAGGTCGAAGTTCAGGCGGATCAGGCTGTAGAGCGAATACTTCGACTCGCCCGCCGCGCGTTCCTCGTGCTCGACCACGATCTCGGTCGGCTTGCGCGCGAAGGTGTAGGCGAGCGCCGGAATGAAGGTATTGACTTCGTTGCACTGGTTGACCAGGTCAATCACGTTGCGGCCGTAGGCACGCAGCATATTGCCCTGGTCGGTCATCTTGATGTGCGTGATGTTTTCGCGCAGCCGGTTCATCGCCTTGGAGGCGTGGGTGCGCCAGGCCGAATCCTGCCGCTCGCGGCGGATCGAGCCGACATAATCGTAACCTTCGCCCATCTTCGCGATCAGGTTGCCGATCTCTTCCGGCGGGTTCTGCAGGTCGGCGTCGAGCGTGACGACGATCTCGCCGCGCGTTGCCTTGAAGCCGGCGAGGATCGCCATGTGCTGGCCGTAATTCCCATTGAACAGCACGACGCGGGTGACGTCCGGGCGCGCGCGGAATTGGTCGGCCAAGATGGCGGCGGAACTGTCGCGACTGCCGTCGTTGACGAACACGATCTCATAAGGCAATCCCAGCTTGTCGAGCGCGGGATAAAGGCGCGCGAACAGCTTGGCCAAGCCGGCTTCTTCGTTATAAACGGGAATGACGACGGATAATTCTGGTTTCATCAATCGCTGGTCTTATTGTTGAAGGACGGATTTTACCGCGCCGACCGTGCGTTCGACATCGTTTTCCGTGAGGGCGAAGAACATCGGCAGCGTGACGATCTGGCGGCCTACGCGCTCCGCGACCGGGAACATGCCTTCCTTGAAGCCGCGTTCGCGGTACAGCTTGAACAGGTGGATCGGCGCATAGTGGTAACCGACGCCGATATTCTTTTCCAGCATTTTCGCCATGAAGTCGGCACGGGTGATGCGTTCCGGTAGCACCAACTGGAATAGGTGCCAGTTGGTGTCTTCGAAGTCGGCAACCGGCAGCTGGGCGCCGAATTTTTCCTCGAAATCCGGGCCGAAGCAGGTGAAGTAATGCTTGGCCAGCGTGCGGCGCTTTGCGGTGATTTCGTCGAGACGCGCGATCTGGCCGAGGCCGATAGCCGCGTTAATGTCGGTCATGTTGAACTTGCCACCCAACACGTCGACTTCGATGCCGTCGAGGCCGCTGCGGGTGACGCCCTGCAGGCGATATTTTTCCGCCAGCCTGGCTTCGTCGGTATTGTTAAGCACCAGGCAGCCGCCTTCGGCGGTGGTGATGTTCTTGTTGGCCTGGAAGCTGAACGACACGAAATCGCCGAATGCGCCGATCGGCTTGCCTTTCCATGTCGATCCGAGCGCCTGCGCGGCGTCTTCGACCACGCGCAGATTGTGTTTCCTTGCAATTTCATACAGGCGGTCCATGTCGACCGGCTTGCCCGCGAGGTAGACCGGAATGACGGCCTTGGTACGCGACGTGATCGAGGCTTCGAGCTTGTCGAGGTCGATGTTGCGCGTCACTGGATCGATGTCGGCGAACACCGGCGTGGCACCGACTTCGATGATCACATTGGCCGTGGCAACCCAGGAAATCGGCGTGGTGATCACTTCGTCGCCCGGCCCGATGCCGGCGATGCGCAAGGCGATCTCCATGGTGCAGGTGCCGGAATTGAAGGTGCGCACCGGGCGTCCGCCGAAATACTCGGACAGCTTCGCTTCGAATGCTTGCACCTTGGGGCCGCTGGTGATCCAGCCGGAACGCAGCACGTCGGCGACCGAGGCAATCGTTGCCTCGTCTATGGTGGGGCGGGAAAAAGGCAGGAAGGATTCGCTCATGATGAATGATGGAAAAGTTGAATTCAGCTGCGCGCCAGCAGGACGACGCCGACGATGATGATGCCGATGGCCAGCAGGCGCTGCGCGGAAACGGCTTCGCCGAGAAAATACCATGCGCCGATCGCATTGATGATGTATCCGATCGACAGCATCGGATAGGCGATCGTGACATCCACGCGCGACAATCCGATGATCCACACCAGCACCGAAATCACGTAACAGCCCAGGCCGCCGATGATCGGCAACTGGGTTGCCAGTTTCAGTCCGGTGGAGAACCAGTTTTGCGCGGTCAGGTGGATCGCGCCGACCGCATTGGTGCCGGCTTTCAGCAGTAACTGTGCGACGGCATTCAGGCAGATGCCGGTGAGGATAAAACCGAAGGTCGTCAGATTCATGAATTCTTGATGTCGTTGGTCACGATGATGCGGCGCGGATCTTGCGCGATGATGCGCATCGGCAAGCCTTGTTTTTTCAGTTCGACGAAGGCGTCGGGATGGATGATCGCGACCGCCTTCTTGCCTTCGGCATGCAGTGCGTTCCATTTCGCCACGAATTCCGCGCGGGTCGGAATCCACAGTTGCGGCTCCTGCTTGACGCCGAACTCCATTTCATCGGCGTGCTCGACCAGGGTCATGGTGCGCCGCAGGTAGAAGGGCAGCGACTGCTCGTACAGGCGCACCAGGAAAATCGGCGTCTGCGGCGTCAGTTCCGCGGCAATCGCGGGTACGTGGTCGAGGCCGGCCTTGTAGCGGCCGAGCGGCTCGTGACCGATCATCAAGACCTGCCCGCTGACGAACGTGGCGGCCGCCAATGCGATCAGCGACCATTCCCGCCGGCGGCGCGCCAGGAAGGCTGCAAGCAGGCCGCCCGCCAATGCTATCACCGCACCGGCCACAACCCACGGCAGGTAGGCCTGGTAGATCGGCTTTTCGTAGGCATTGCTGGCCAGCTCGGGAATCTTTCCGACGAAACCGAGACCGACTGCGGCGAACAGCGCGACCAAGGCCGCCGTCAGCATGATTGCCTTGTCCGATGCCTTTTCCAGGTGGCAGGCGATCAGCAGGGCCAGCGACGGGAAAATCGGCAGGATGTACGAAGGCAGCTTGGAGCCGGAAATGCTGAAGAAAAAGAAAATGAATACCGACCAGACCAGCAGCATTTTCTTCGGCCGGAAGCCTTGCATCGGCTCGCGGCGCGCATTCCACAGGCTTTGCGCGAGCACGCCCAGCCATGGCACGATGCCGAGTATCAGTATCGGGATGAAGTAATACCACGGGCCGGCGCGATGGTGCACCTTGCTGGTAAAGCGTTGGAAATGCTCGTGGATGAAGAAGAAATTCGGGAATTCCGGATTCTTCAGCGACACCAGCACGAACCAGGGCGTCGCAATCGCAAAGAACAGCAGCAGGCCGGCGCCGAAATGCAGGCGTTTCCAGATCGCCCAGTCGCGCGACAGCAGGGTGTACAGCACCAGCACGGCGCCGGGCAGCACGATGCCGATCAAGCCCTTGGACAGCACCGCGAGTGCCATGCCGGCCCAGCATGCCAGCATCCAGTTGCGCTGCTCGCGCCCGCTGGCGTCATTGTGTTGCGCAAGCAGCAGGGCGGCGAGCGTGAGCGTCATCATGCCTGCCAGTCCCATGTCCAGCGTATTGACGTGGCCGAGCGCCGCCCAGAACAGGCTGGATGCAAGCACCAGTCCGGCATGGAAGCCGATGCGCCGGCCGAAGACCCGCGTTCCCGCATAGGCTGTGATCAGGATGCCGAACAGGCCGCACAGGCCGGTCCATAGCCGGGCCTGCCACTCGCCCAGCCCGAATGCCTCGAAGGTAATTGCATTCATCCAGGTTTGCAGCGGCGGCTTTTCGAAGTACTTGAGGCCGTTCAGGCGCAGCGTGATCCAATCGCCGGTGGCGACCATTTCCCGCGCCATTTCAGCGTAGCGGCCTTCGTCGGTCGGCACCAGCGTGCGGGCGCCGAGCGCGTAAAACCAGACTGCGCAGAAGATCAGGAGTAAGGCCCAGAGGGCGGGTTTGGAGATCGGAAGTTGCGATTTATAGTGATCTGTCATGCCGTTTGGTCGAAAATGAGGGCCAGGGCGACCTTGCGGCCTTCGCCCATCAGGATGTTGTAGGTGCGGCAGGCAGCCTGGTTATCCATGCATTCGACGCCGATGTGCCGCGCGGAAAGAGCCGCGATCAGCTTCGGATGGATGAAACGCTGGCGACGGCCGGTACCCAGAATGACGACATCCGGCACCATGGCTTCGATCTGGGCGAAATGCTCGGGCAACAAGGCATCGAACGAAGTGGGCGGCCACGGCGCAGGAGGTGTCTCGGGCAATACCACGAGGCTGTGGGCGAAGCGCACGGCATTGATTTCGACGCCCGTATCGTCGTAGGCCGTGGCGGTTTGATAATGTTGGGTCGGGGTGGCATGCAGCTTCATGGCGCTATAGACAGGCTGCCGGGCGTGAATTTCCGACAATTGGAATAAAAAGATGCGGCATTGTAGCGTTTTCCAAAATAAACGCTACGGCATCCGTTGATAAAACAGATTGCTTTCGGCAAAATGGGTATTTTGGCGGTGCACCATTGCATCCCATTTCTTGTATTTTCTGTAAGGGATTGCACGCGTGCGACCGATTCAAAAATCGAAAAAACTGGCAGACGTCTGTTATGACATTCGCGGCCCTGTCCTGGAAAAGGCCAAGCAAATGGAGGACGAGGGTCACAAGATCATTAAGTTGAATATCGGCAACTTGGCCGTGTTCGGCTTCGACGCACCGGACGAGATCGTGCGTGACATGATCCTGAACCTGCCGAATTCTGCCGGATATACCGATTCGAAGGGGTTGTTCGCGCCACGCAAGGCCATCATGCATTACACCCAGGAAAAAAAGATCCCGGGGGTGACGATCGATGACATTTATATCGGCAACGGTGCGTCCGAGCTGATCGTGATGGGCATGAACGCGCTGCTCAACAGTGGCGACGAAGTGCTGGTGCCGGCGCCCGATTATCCGCTGTGGACGGCGGCGGTCAGCCTGTCCGGCGGCACTCCGGTGCACTATGTCTGTGACGAACAGGCCGACTGGTATCCGGACATCGAGGACATCAAGCGCAAGATCACGACCAATACCAAGGCGATCGTGGTCATCAACCCGAACAACCCGACCGGCGCGCTGTACCCGACGGAATTGCTGGAGCAGATCGTCGAGCTGGCGCGCCAGCATCAGTTGATCGTGTTTGCCGACGAGATCTACGACAAGACCCTCTACGACGGCGCGACCCACACCTCGATCGCATCGCTGGCGGACGACGTGCTGTTCGTGACCCTGAACGGCTTGTCGAAGAACTACCGTTCCTGCGGCTATCGCGCCGGCTGGATGGTGGTGTCGGGCCAGAAGAAGCATGCGAAGGATTACATCGAAGGCCTGAACATGCTGGCGTCGATGCGCCTGTGCGCCAACGTGCCCGGGCAGTTCGCGATCCAGACCGCGCTGGGCGGTTACCAGAGCATCAACGACCTGGTCGGGCCCGGCGGACGTCTGGCGCGGCAGCGCGACCTGGCGCACCGGCTGCTGACCGAGATTCCGGGCGTATCCTGCGTCAAGCCGCGCGCGGCGCTCTACATGTTCCCGAAGCTCGATCCCAAGATGTACCCGATCGAGAACGATCAGCAGTTCGCCTATGAACTGCTGGCCGAGGAGAAGGTGCTGATCGTGCAGGGTACCGGCTTCAACTGGATCGCACCCGACCATTTCCGCGTCGTGTTCCTGCCGAATTCGGACGATCTGGGCGAGGCGGTCGGGCGCATCGCGCGCTTCCTCGACGGCTACCGCCGCCGGCACGGCGCGGCCTAGTTTTGCTCCAATACGCCCGCGTCCTTCCGGCATGAAGGGCGCGGGAAACTCATTTTTAAATAGACTTCACTCGCTATGAAACCCATCAAAGTAGGCTTGTTAGGCATCGGTACCGTCGGTTCCGGCACGTTCAACGTATTGAAGCGCAACCAGGAAGAGATTACGCGCCGCGCCGGACGTTCGATCCAGATCACGATGGTGGCCGATCTGAACACGGCCCGTGCGAAGGAGCTGACCAACGGCGAGTGTGAAGTAGTCAATGACGCCAACCTGGTTGTGAGCAATCCGGAAATCGACATCGTCATCGAGCTGATCGGCGGCTACGGCATCGCCAAGGACTTGGTGATGAAGGCGATCGCCAACGGCAAGCACGTGGTCACCGCCAACAAGGCGCTGCTGGCGACGCACGGCACCGAGATCTTCAAGGCGGCGCAGGAAAAGGGCGTGATGGTGGCGTTCGAGGCGGCGGTTGCCGGCGGCATCCCGATCATCAAGGCGCTGCGCGAAGGCTTGACCGCCAACCGCATCGAGTGGATCGCCGGCATCATCAACGGCACCACCAACTTCATCCTGTCTGAAATGCGCGACAAGGGCCTGGACTTCGACGTCGTGCTGAAAGAGGCGCAGCGCCTGGGCTATGCCGAAGCCGATCCGACCTTCGATATCGAAGGCGTCGACGCGGCACACAAGGCGACCATCATGTCGGCCATCGCCTTCGGCATCCCGGTGCAGTTCGACAAGGCCTATGTGGAAGGCATCACCAAGCTGCAGGCGACCGACATTCGCTACGCGGAACAGCTCGGCTATCGCATCAAGCTGCTTGGCATCGCCAAGCGCACCCAGGTCAATGGCAGCGAAGGGATTGAACTGCGCGTGCACCCGACCCTGATTCCGGCCAAGCGCCTGATCGCCAACGTGGAAGGCGCGATGAACGCGGTGCTGGTGCAGGGCGACGCGGTCGGCGCGACGCTTTATTACGGCAAGGGTGCCGGCTCCGAGCCGACCGCATCCGCGGTGATCGCCGACCTGGTCGACATCACCCGTCTGGCGACGGCCGATCCGGAGCATCGCGTGCCGCACCTCGCGTTCCAGCCGGATGCGATGACCGATACGCCGATCCTGCCGATGTCGGAAGTGACGACTAGCTACTACCTGCGCATGCAAGTGGCGGACCAGCCGGGCGTGCTGGCCGATATCACGCGCATCCTGGCGGATTCGACGATTTCGATCGACGCCATGCTGCAGAAGGAGCCGGCCGAGGGTGAGACCCGCGCCGACATCATCATCCTGACGCACCAGACGAAGGAAAAGAACATCGTGGCGGCGATCGGAAAGATCGAGGCGCTCTCTACCGTCGTCGGTGCAGTGACCAAGATCCGCCTGGAACAGCTAAGCTGATTCCATTTCAACGCAAGTCGCGCGGCCCGGGACATGGCGTTCCGGGCCGTTTTATTTTGCCTATCGGTGGATGACGACCAACAAGGCTTTCGCCTCGGTCTTGCCGACATTGCGGATCGCGTGGCTCTTGTCAGCCAGGTAACGCGCGGTCCCGCCCGCCTTCAGCTTTTTCTTCGTGCCGTCCACTTCGACTTCCAGCGCGCCGTGCAGCAGCGTCAGGTATTCCGACGTGCCCGGGTCGTGCGGATTGGACACCAGCGCGCCATCCGGCACCAGCGTCAGTTCATACCATTCGTATTTCCCCGCCAATTCCATCGGCCCCAGGATGCGCAATACATAGCCGGCATGGCTGCCCGGCAGGGTCGGCGTCTCATGCGGCTCCAGGATATGGATCGCTTCGACTTCCTGCGCTTCGCTCGACAGCAGTTCTTCTATGCCAACTCCCAACGCGTTCGCCAGGCGCCAGGCGACCGCGATGGTCGGATTCGCCTTTTCCCGCTCGATCTGCGACAGCATGGATTTCGACACGCCGGCCGCGCGCGACAGGTCGTCCAGCGTGAGGCCGCGCTTGAGGCGCAGCTTCTGGAGCATGACCCCGACTTCGGGCGGGGAACTTGGCGTGCTGGTTTTTTTCATAACAGATGCTTGCAATGTTCAATGGGGATGGATAATATTCAATATATTGAACTTGAGTTCTAAATAGTGAATTTGTTTTATGAATTGCATCGTAGCAGATTGGATGCAAAAACAGTGAATCGAACTGCGAGAGGATGGTGGAATTGTAATGAGTGCAACAACTGCACGAGAAGACTTTTATTCGGGTTTGGACCGTAATCTCGCCATCCTGCGCGAGCAGGGACTGTACAAGCCCGAGCGCGTGATCGCATCGCGCCAGGGCCCGGAAGTGACGAGCGACGACGGACGTACCCTGATCAACCTGTGTGCGAACAATTACCTCGGCCTGTCGGGCGACGAAGCGATGGTGCGCGCGGCGATCGACGCGACCGAGAAATACGGCTACGGCCTGTCCTCGGTACGCTTCATCTGCGGCACCCAGACGGTGCACAAGCAGCTGGAGCGTGCGCTGTCCGAATTCCTCGGCATGCAGGACACCATCCTGTACGCGGCGGCTTTCGACGCCAACGGCGGCCTGTTCGAGCCTCTGTTCGACGAGAACGACGCGATCATTTCGGATGCGCTGAACCATGCGTCCATCATCGACGGCATTCGTCTGTGCAAGGCGGCGCGCTTCCGTTACGAGCACAACGACATGGCCGACCTGGAAAAGCAGTTGCAGGCTGCCGCGGACAAGCGTCACAAGGTGATCGTCACCGACGGCGTGTTCTCGATGGACGGCACGATCGCGCAGCTCGACAGGATCTGCGACCTGGCCGACCGTTACGGCGCGCTGGTGATGATCGACGAAAGCCACGCGACCGGCTTCATGGGCAAGACCGGCCGCGGCACGCACGAGCATCATGGCGTAATGGGCCGGATCGACATCATCACCGGCACGCTCGGCAAGGCGCTGGGCGGCGCAATGGGCGGATTCACCGCGGCGCGGCGCGAAGTGATCGATACCCTGCGCCAGAAGTCGCGCCCCTACCTGTTTTCCAATTCGCTGGCGCCGGCGATCGCCGGGGCATCGCTGGCCGTGCTGCAGCGCCTGTCGTCGTCGACCGAGCTGCGCGACCGCCTGCACGAGAACACCGCCTACTTCCGCAAGGCGATTGCCGAACTGGGATTCACGATCAAGCCCGGCACGCATCCGGTGGTGCCGGTGATGCTGTTCGACGCGCCGCTGGCGCAGAAATTCGCGGCGCGCCTGTATGAACTGGGCGTGCTGGCGACCGGCTTCTTCTATCCGGTGGTGCCGATGGGGCAGGCGCGCGTGCGCGTGCAGCTATCGGCCGCGCACAGCAGGGAGCAACTGGACAAGGCGCTCGCCGCGTTCACGCAGGCAGGCCGGGAACTCGGTATTTTGAAGAATTGAGGAATTCAGCATGGAACGGATTTTGGTCATCGGCGCCAATGGGCAGATCGGCAGCGAACTGGTGGAGGCGCTGGCCGCGAAACATGGCGCGGAGAACGTGATTGCGGCGGATATCGCGCCGCGCAGCCTGTTCGGCGCACTCAGCTACGAAACGGTCGATGTGCTCGACAAGGAGCGCGTGGTACAGATCGTCGAGCGCTATGGCGTGACGCAGGTCTACCAGCTCGCGGCGCTATTGTCCGTGACCGGCGAACAGGCGCCGCTGAAGGCGTGGACGCTGAACATGAACGGGCTGCTGAACATCCTGGAACTGGCGCGCGAACGCGGGCAGGCCGGCAAGCCGCTGAAGGTGTTCTGGCCGTCGTCGATCGCGGCCTTCGGCCCGCATACGCCGGCGGTCGACACGCCGCAACTGGCGGTGATGGATCCGACCACCATCTATGGGATCAGCAAGCAGGCCGGCGAGCGGCTGTGCGAATACTACTTCAGCAAGTTCGGCGTCGACGTGCGCAGCATCCGCTATCCAGGCATCATCAGCTACAAGTCGCCGCCGGGCGGCGGCACCACCGATTATGCGATCGCGATCTTCCATGCGGCCAAACGCCATGAGCGCTACGCCTGCTTCCTCGGCCCGGAAACCACGCTGCCGATGATTTACATGCCGGACGCGATTCGTGCCACGATCGAGCTGATGGATGCGCCGGCCGAGCAGATCCGCGTGCGCTCCGCCTATAACGTGGCGGGCCTGAGCTTCAATCCACGCGAACTGGCGCAGGCGATCAAAAAGCGCGTGCCGGGCTTCGAGATCGCTTACCAGCCCGACCATCGGCAGGCGATCGCCGATACTTGGCCGCACAGCCTGGATGACACCTATGCGCGGGCGGACTGGGGCTGGCAGGCGGCGATCGGGCTGGACCGGCTGGTGGAGGACATGCTTGCGCATATCGAGGCGCCCGCGCTGCATCACGCCGCGTAAGCCAGACGCGGGTGGAATGGCCTGCCCCAGGGCGCGCCGGCACGGAAACCGCGGTGGGGCGCAGGCGCTCCAGTTATAATGTTGGATACCCCGTTGCCATCCAATCCATTCCATTTTATGCAATACGTTTCCACCCGCGGCCAAGTATCGGCACAATTTCCGGCGCAATCCTTTTCCCAGATCCTCTTGGGTGGCCTCGCTCCCGACGGCGGTCTTTATCTGCCGGTCGAATATCCGAAGGTCAGCGGCGACGAGCTCGATGCGTGGCGCAAGCTGTCCTACGCCGACCTCGCTTTCGAGGTGCTGAAGAAGTTCGCGACCGACATCCCGCAGGAAGACCTGAAGGCGCTGGCGCACAAGACGTATACCGCCGACGTGTACCGCAATGCGCGCGCCGGCGAGGATGCGTCGCAGATCACGCCGCTGCGCGTGCTGGAAGAGAGGGACGGAGCGAAACTGGTATTGCAGGCCCTGTCGAACGGGCCGACGCTGGCGTTCAAGGACATGGCGATGCAACTGCTCGGCAACCTGTTCGAGTACGAGCTGGCCAAGGAGCATTCGGAGCTGAACATTTTCGGCGCGACTTCCGGCGACACCGGCAGCGCGGCCGAATACGCGATGCGCGGCAAGAAGGGTATCCGCGTGTTCATGCTGTCGCCGCACAGGAAGATGAGCGCGTTCCAGACCGCACAGATGTTCAGCCTGCAGGATCCGAATATCTTCAATATCGCAGTCGAAGGCGTGTTCGACGATTGCCAGGACATGGTGAAGGCGGTGTCGAATGACCTCGAATTCAAGACGCGCCAGAAGATCGGCACCGTCAATTCGATCAATTGGGCGCGCGTGGTCGCGCAGGTCGTGTACTACTTCCGCGGCTATCTGTCGGCGACTACTGCCAATGAACAGAAGGTGTCGTTCACCGTCCCGTCGGGGAACTTCGGCAATATCTGCGCCGGCCATATCGCTCGCATGATGGGCCTGCCGATCAACAAGCTGGTGGTGGCGACCAACGAGAACGACGTGCTCGACGAATTTTTCCGCACCGGCGTCTACCGCGTGCGCAAGTCGGCCGAAACCTATCACACCACCAGCCCCAGCATGGACATCAGCAAGGCGTCCAATTTCGAACGTTTCATCTATGACCTGCTGGACCGCGACGCCGAGCGCGTGCGCGCGCTGTTCAAGAAGGTGGAAACGCACGGCGGCTTCGACCTCTCCGGCAAGCCGGGCAGCGACGGCGACGAATTCAAGAAAGTCGCGCAGTACGGCTTCGTATCCGGCAAATCGGTGCACGCGGACCGCATCGCGACCATCCGCGACGTGCAGGCGAAATACGGCGTGACGATCGACACCCACACCGCCGACGGCGTGAAGGTGGCGCGTGAAAACCTGGTTGCGGGCGAGACCATGATCGTGCTGGAAACCGCCTTGCCGGCGAAGTTCAACGAGACGATCCGCGAAGCGCTCGGGCGCGACGCCGAACGTCCGGCCGGCTTCGAGAATATCGAGGCGCTGCCACAGCGTTTCGAGGTGATGGCGCCGGACGTCGAGAAGATGAAGGCCTACATCGCCAGCCGCACCGGCTTGTGATCCGGCCATTTCAATGCGGGGCCGAGCATGACTGAAAAGAAGCCCATGCTGAGCGCAGCCGAGGCGCTCGATTTGCTGCTTGCCGCGGTCGAGCCGATCGCGCAAACGCAGACGCTGCCGACACTGGAGGCGAACGGCCGTGTGCTCGCCGAGGGGCAGGTTTCGCAGCTCAATGTCCCGCCGATGGACAATACCCAGATGGACGGCTACGCGGTGCGCGCGATCGACTGCGCCGGCGGCGCTGCCCGGCTGAAGGTGGCCCAGCGCATTCCGGCCGGCCAGGTGGGACAGCCGCTGCAGGCCGGCACCGCGGCGCGAATTTTCACCGGTGCGATGATCCCGCCGGGCGCGGACGCGGTCGTGATGCAGGAGCAGTGCGAGCCGGAAAAGACCGTCGAGGGCGACTTCGTGACGATCCGGCACGCGCCGCAAGCCGGAGAGTGGATTCGCCGCAGCGGCGAGGACATCCGGGCCGGCAGCGTCATCCTACAGGCCGGAACCCGGCTGCGCGCGCAGGAACTGGGTCTGGCCGCCTCGGTCGGACTGGCCAGCCTGCCGGTGGTGCGCAAGCCGCGCGTGGCGGTATTTTTCACCGGCGACGAACTCGCGATGCCGGGCGAGCCCCTGAAACCCGGCGCGATCTACAACTCCAACCGCTTCACGCTGCGCGGCCTGCTGGAAAACCTCGGCTGCGAGATCACCGATTACGGCATCGTGCCCGATTCGCTGGATGCCACGCGCGATACCTTGCGCCGCGCCGCCGCCGGCCACGACCTGATTATCACGTCGGGCGGGGTGTCGGTCGGCGAGGAAGACCACATCAAGCCAGCGGTCGAGGCCGAAGGGCGGCTGAACATGTGGCAGATCGCGATCAAGCCGGGCAAGCCGCTCGCGTTCGGCGAGATCAACCGCGCGGATCAAGACAGCCGTGCCTATTTCATCGGTCTGCCCGGCAACCCGGTATCGAGCTTCGTGACCTTCCTGCTGTTCGTGCGGCCGTTCATCCTGCGGCTGCAGGGTGTGGCCGACGTGGCGCCGAAAGCGTTCCGCATGCGCGCCGACTTCGTCTTGCCAAAGGGCGACCGCCGCAACGAATTCCTGCGCGCGAAGATCAATGGCAGCGGCGGGCTCGACCTGTTCGCCAACCAGGGCTCGGCCGTATTGACCTCGACGGCGTGGGGCGACGGCCTGATCGACAATCCGCCGGGGCAGGCAATCGGGCAGGGCGACATGGTGCGCTTCATTCCGTTCAACGAACTATTGTATTAGGACAGATGAATATTCAGCTTCGATTTTTCGCCAGCATCCGCGAAGCGTTAGGCACGGCCCAGGAATCCGTCGCACTGCCGGCGCATGTGCAGACCGTCGGTGAGGTGCGCGCCTTCCTGCGCGAGCGCGGCGGTGCGTGGGCCGAGGCACTGGCGGAAGGGCGCGCGCTGCGCATGGCGTACAACCATCAGATGACGGATGCAGCAACGCGCATCGCGGAAGGCTGCGAGGTGGCGTTCTTCCCGCCGGTGACGGGGGGCTGAGGCGGGTATGGCAATTCGCGTCCAGACCCAGGATTTCGACCTCGGCGCCGAGGTAGAGCGGTTGCGTGCCGGGGACGCGCGCGTGGGCGCCGTGGTCAGCTTCGTCGGCACCGTTCGCGACATGAACGAGGGCGCGGGCGTCTCCGAGATGGAGCTGGAACACTATCCGGGCATGACCGAGAAAGCGCTGGAAGAGATCGTGGCGCAGGCCAAGGCGCGCTGGAATATCTACGACGCTCTGGTGATCCACCGTGTCGGTCCCTTGCGGCCGATGGACCAGATCGTGCTGGTGGCGGTGACCTCGGCGCATCGCGGCGAGGCGTTCGCCGCCTGCGAATTCATCATGGACTATCTCAAGACGCAGGCGCCGTTCTGGAAGAAGGAACAGACGGCGCAGGGCGCGCGCTGGGTCGACGCCCGCGTCGCCGACGACCGGGCGATGGCCAAGTGGGGCGTTCGCTCCGCCAATTCGGAGCAGCAGTCGTGAGCTGGCTGGCGGTGGGCTTGGGAGCGGCGATCGGCGCCTGGCTGCGCTGGGGACTGGGCTCGCTGCTCAATAACCTGCACGCGCATGTCCTGCTGGGCACGCTGACCGCCAATCTCGGCGGCGGCTATCTGATCGGCATTGCGGTCGGCTTCTTTACCGCTCACCCAACGGTGCCGCTGGAATGGCGGCTGTTCGCCGTGACCGGCTTTCTCGGCGGCCTGACCACCTTCTCCAGCTTTTCGGCCGAATCCATGGTGCTGCTGCAGCGCGGCAACTATGGCTGGGCGCTGGCGCACAGCGCCTTGCACCTGCTTGGCTCCATCACCTGTTGCATCGCCGGATTCGCGAGCTACCGCGCCATCTCCGGTTCCTGATTGCGCATTCCCGCCGCCAGTTTGGCGGCTCCTTCCGCTTTATAAATTTGCCGAATTTGATTCAGGTCCATTCCGTTATAAAACGGAAATGGCGAGAATCAAATTCCTTGCTTGAAATGCGGTCTCTCCATCCCCACGTTGTTATCAAATCGAATTTTTGGAGATCAAATCCATGCGTCTCGACAAACTAACAACCAAATTACAGGAAGCACTGTCCGATGCCCAAAGCCTGGCCGTCGGCAACGATAACCAGTATATCGAACCGGTACACATACTCACCGCGCTGTTGAACCAGGACGACGGCGGCGCGCGTTCGCTGCTGCAGCGTGCAGCGGTCAACGTCGGCGGTTTGCAGAATGCGCTGAAACACGTGCTGGAGCGCCTGCCCAAGGTGCAAGGTACCGGCGGCGAAGTGCAGATCGGGCGCGAATCCGTCGCGCTGCTGAACCTGGCGGACAAGGAGGCGCAAAAGCGCGGCGACCAGTTCATCGCCAGCGAAATGATCCTGCTTGCGCTCACCGACGACAAGTCCGAGGCGGGCCGCCTGGCACGTGAAAACGGCCTGGCGCGCAAGGCGCTGGAAGCCGCGATCGATGCGGTGCGCGGCGGCGGCAACGTATCGTCGCAGGACGCGGAAGGGCAGCGCGAAGCGTTGAAGAAATACACGCTCGACCTGACCGAGCGCGCGCGTGCCGGCAAGCTCGACCCGGTGATCGGCCGCGACGACGAAATCCGCCGCGCGATCCAGGTCCTGCAGCGCCGTTCCAAGAACAACCCGGTGCTGATCGGCGAACCGGGCGTGGGCAAGACCGCGATCGTCGAAGGCCTGGCGCAGCGCATCGTCAACGGCGAGGTGCCGGACAGCCTGAAGGGCAAGCGCGTGCTGTCGCTCGACATGGCTGCCTTGCTGGCTGGCGCGAAATACCGCGGCGAATTCGAGGAACGCCTGAAAGCCGTGCTGAAGGAACTCGCGCAGGACGAAGGCCAGACCATCGTCTTCATCGACGAGCTACACACCATGGTAGGCGCCGGCAAGGCCGAAGGCGCGATCGATGCCGGCAACATGCTCAAGCCGGCGCTGGCGCGCGGCGAGCTGCACTGCGTCGGCGCCACCACGCTCGACGAATACCGCAAGTACGTGGAGAAGGATGCCGCGCTGGAGCGTCGCTTCCAGAAGATCCTGGTGGACGAGCCGAGCGTGGAAGCGACTATCGCGATCCTGCGCGGCCTGCAGGAGAAGTACGAGGTGCACCACGGCGTCGAGATCACCGACCCGGCGATCGTGGCCGCGGCCGAACTGTCGCATCGCTATATCACCGACCGCTTCCTGCCGGACAAGGCGATCGACCTGATCGACGAAGCCGCGTCCAAGATCAAGATCGAGATCGACTCCAAGCCGGAGGTGATGGACAAGCTCGACCGCCGCCTGATCCAGCTGAAGATCGAGCGCGAGGCGGTGAAGAAGGAAACCGACGAGGCATCGCAGAAGCGCCTTGGCCTGATCGAGGAGGAAATCCACAAGCTGGAGCGCGAGTACGCCGACCTGGAGGAAATCTGGAAGGCGGAAAAGGCGACGGTGCAGGGCGCCCAGCACATCAAGGAAGAAATCGAAAAGATCAGGCTGCAGATGGACGAGGCCAAACGCAAGGGCGACTGGCAGAAGATGTCCGAGCTGCAGTACGGCAGTCTGCCGCAGCTGGAGGCGCAGCTGAAGCAGGCCGATAAGGCCGAGGCGCAGGTGCCGAAGCTGGTGCGCATGCAGGTCGGCGCGGAGGAAATCGCGGAGGTCGTTTCGCGCGCCACCGGCATTCCGGTCTCGAAGATGATGCAGGGCGAGCGCGACAAGCTGCTGCACATGGAAGCGGAATTGCACAAGCGGGTGGTCGGCCAGGACGAGGCGATCGTCGCGGTATCCGATGCGATCCGCCGCTCGCGTGCCGGCCTGTCCGATCCGAACCGGCCGTACGGCTCCTTCATGTTCCTCGGGCCGACCGGGGTGGGCAAGACCGAACTGTGCAAGGCATTGGCGTCCTTCCTGTTCGATACCGAGGAAGCGATGATCCGCCTCGACATGAGCGAGTTCATGGAGAAGCATTCGGTCGCACGCCTGATCGGCGCGCCGCCGGGATATGTCGGGTATGAGGAGGGCGGGTATCTCACCGAGGCGGTGCGGCGCAAGCCCTACAGCGTGATCCTGCTCGACGAGATCGAGAAGGCGCATCCGGACGTGTTCAACGTGCTGCTGCAGGTGCTCGACGACGGCCGCATGACGGACGGCCAGGGCCGCACGGTCGACTTCCGCAATACCGTGATCGTGATGACCTCGAACCTCGGTTCGCACAAGATCCAGTCGATGGAGGAAAGCGATCCGCAGCTGGTGAAGCTGGCGGTGATGGCCGAGGTGAAGGGGCATTTCCGTCCGGAGTTCATCAACCGCATCGACGAGATCGTGGTGTTCCATGCGCTCGACGCGAAGAACATCGGCGCGATCGCGCGTATTCAGCTGCATGTGCTGGAGCAGCGGATGGCGAAGATGGACATGAAGCTCGCGGTGAGCGATGCCGCGTTGCAGAAGATTGCGGAAGCCGGTTTCGATCCGGTGTATGGCGCACGTCCGCTCAAGCGCGCGATCCAGCAGGAGATCGAGAACCCGTTGTCGAAGATGATCCTGAACGGCCGCTTCGGTCCGAAGGACACGATCTCGGTGGAGGCGCGCAACGGCGAGCTGGCGTTCGAGAAGGCTGCGTAGCAGGCGCTTGCCGCAAGAAGGAAAAGGCCACGCGAGTGGCCTTTTCTGTTTTTGGGGCACGCTGGCGCGCTAATTCTCTCCGCGTGCAAAGAATGCCGTCGGCGACTGCCCGAAGGTCTTCTTGAACATCGCCGAGAATGCCGACTGGCTGGCGTAACCGAGTTCTGCTGCAACGCGCGACAGCGGCAATCCGCGTGCGATCAGCGGCGCCGCATGCGCCAGCCGCACCTGCTGGCGCCACTGGCTGAAGCTCATGCCCAGTTCGCGTTCGAACAGGCGCGCCAGCGTTCGCCCGGACGCGCCCACGCGAGTAGCCCAGTCTTCCAGCGTCAGCGCGGAAGCCGGCTCGGCGATCAGCATTTCGCACAAGGTGCGCAGGCGCTTTTCCTCGGGCAGGGCGACGCAGATCGGCAGCGTGGCCGAACGCGCCAGCTCATCGAGGATCAGCGTCGACAGCATCGCTTCGCGCGGCCCGCCCGCTTCCGCCTGCGACAACGCCACCACCAGTTCGCGCAGCAGCGGCGTCACCTCCAGCACTTCGCATCGTTTCCCCTGAAACGGAGCGGCGTCGGCCTGCACGTACAGGGCGCGCAGGCGCGCCTTTTCAAGGGTGACGACTTCGTGCCGGGCATGCGCGGGTATCCAGATCGCGCGCTGCGGCGGCACGATCCACGTGGTGCTGCCCACCGTGACGCGCACCACGCCGTCCAGCGCATAGGTCACCTGGCCCCAAGCATGGTGGTGAGCGGCCAGCAGCTCGGAGGCATCGAGGTCGCGTGCAACCAGCCGCACGGGCCGCTCGGCAGTCGGCGCGGTGCCGGGCAGGTGCAGGCGGGTATGGGTGACGGGTTGGATTGCCATGGAATATGCCGAAAGGCTGGGCTGTCATTTATTCGATAAAGATTGTCTTTTTATCTTAAAACAGACGAAATCTTTTTGCTTACACTCCTTGTACCAATAATTCAAAGAGGCGGAGATGAGCGCAGCAACAATTCCTTCCCTGCGGCGCGACGCGCAGGTGATCGGCCTGGTGGGCGTCGCCCACGGCGTATCGCATTTCTTTCACTTGATCCTGGCGCCGCTGTTCCCGTGGCTGAAGGAGGCGTTCAGTCTGTCGTATGCGGAGCTGGGCTTGCTGATGACGGTATTTTTCATCGTGTCCGGCGCCGGGCAGGCGCTGGCCGGCTTCGTCGTCGACCGGGTTGGCGCGCGTGCGGTCCTGTTCTCGGGCATTGCGCTGCTGGGCCTGTCGGCGCTGCTGTTGTCGCAGGCACACAGCTACGCGATGCTGCTGGCGGGTTCGATGCTGGCCGGACTGGGCAACAGCGTGTTTCATCCGGCGGACTTCACCTTGCTCAACAAGCGCGTGCCCACGCAACGCCTCGGCCATGCCTTTTCGGTGCACGGCATTGCCGGCAATCTCGGCTGGGCGGCGGCACCGGTCTTCCTGACCACGATCGCGGCGCTGTCGAGTTGGCGCACTGCGCTGGCCGCCGCCGCATGCATTCCGTTCGCGACCCTGGTGGTGCTGTTCGCATATCGTGACCTGCTGCGCACGGATGAGGCGAAAACGGCCGTGGCGGCCCCGGGCAGGAGCGCCGCCGGCGGTCACGTGCTCGACTTTATGCGCTTGCCGGCGGTGTGGATGTGCTTTGCCTTCTTCTTCATCACCGCCATGGCGCTGGGGGGCATCCAGAGCTTTTCTTCGTCCGGCCTGCGCGCACTGTACGGCATGTCGCTGGCGTCGGCTACCGCCGGATACACCGCTTACATGCTGGCGTCGGCCGCCGGAATGGTGGCGGGCGGCTTCATGGCGTCGCGCACATCGCGTCATGAACGCACCATCGCAATGGCATTCACCGGCTCGGGCATCGTCTCCCTCATCGTCGCCGCCGGCCTCGTGCCGTCGTTCCTGGCGATCGCGCTCATGGGCGTCATCGGCTTTGGCGCCGGCATCGCCGGGCCGTCGCGCGACCTGCTGATCCGCGCCGCCGCCCCGAAGAATGCGACCGGCCGCGTGTACGGCGTCGTGTATTCCGGGCTCGACATCGGCCTGGCGGGCGCGCCCGTCCTGTTCGGCGCATTGATGGATGCGAACCACCCGTCGTGGGTGTTCATCTGCATCGGTTTGTTCCAGTCGCTGGCGATCTTCACCGCAGTCAGCGTCGGCGTGAACACGGCAAGGACCGCAGAGGCGAGGGCGGCCGCATAGCCGCGCGGGCAATTTTCGCAAAGCCGCCGCTCGCCGCCGGCGGCTTTTTTGCCGGCGAGCTCGCTTACAATGCTTCTTTTTGACCGAAGGAGAAGCGGATGAGTTTTGCGACCTGCGATATTTGCGATGCGAATGAAGACAAACTGGCGACCGGCGCGCTGGCCGTATTGCCTCCCGTATTCCAGAAATTCGGCAAGCTGGTGAAGTTTTCTGGCCGGGCCGCCACGCTCAAGGTCTTCGAAGACAACGTGCTGGTGCGGCAGGCGCTGGAAACCCCGGGCGAGGGCCGAGTGCTGGTGGTCGACGGCGGCGGTAGCCTGCGCTGCGCGCTGGTCGGCGGCAACCTCGGTGTGCTGGCCGAGAAAAACGGCTGGGCCGGCATCCTCGTCAACGGCTGCATCCGCGACTCCGAAGAAATCAACGCCTGCAGCATCGGCGTTCGCGCGCTCGCCGTGCATCCGCAGCGCAGCGTGCGAAAGGGCGTGGGCGAGCGCGACTTGCGCGTGTCGATCGCAGGCGTCGCGATCAATCCGGGCGACTGGATCTATGCCGATGCCGACGGCGTGCTGGTGGCTTCCCAGCCGCTGGCCTGACGCGCGCCGATTGTCGCCATGACGAGCGCCTTGTCTTCGCTGATCGCGGCGCAGCCGCTCCTGCAGGGCCTCGCGCCGTCGGCGCTGGAACTGCTGGCCGCGCAACCCGTGCTTGAGCTGCCGGCCGGCACCCGGGTGTTCGACACCGGCAGCGACTGCGGCGGCTTTCCGATCATCCTTTCCGGCGGCGTGCGCGTGTTCAAGCATCTTGCCAACGGCCGCCGCATCGAACTGTACCGGGTGACGCCGGACGAGCCGTGCATCCTCTCGCTGGGCTGCCTGCTTGGCGGCGGCCGCTATCCCGCCAGCGGCATCGCGGGCGACGCCACGCGCCTGATCGTCATGCCGTCCGGCTTGTTCAACGAATGCGTCGCGAACAACGCGGTCTTCAGGAACGCGATGTTTCGCGCGCTTGGCAACCGGCTGGTCAACACGATGGAGCTGGTCGAGGAAGTCGTCACGCTCAGGCTGGACGTGCGCCTGGCGAGCGCGCTGCTTGAGCATGCCGCTCTAGGCCACGCGGCGGACGATGGAGGCTCCGGCACGATCGGCCTGACCCACCAGCAGCTGGCTGACGAACTGGGGACGGTGCGCGAAATGATCAGCCGTCTGCTGGACGATTTCGCCCAGCGCGGCATGCTGGCGCTGGGCCGGGGGCGGATTGACATCCTCGATGCCGCTGGACTGCACGCATTGGCCGCCACCCGCTGACGTGCTCGCGCCGGGTTGTGTGACTCCGGTTACATACGCCGGCGGGCGGTTTGTCTATGCTGGAGCCTTTCCATCACCCGCGCAAGGAGAATGTCATGAACGCAAACGTCGGTTCCCTCGACAAGATCATCAGGCTGATTCTGGCCGCCGTCTTTTTCAGCCTGTTTTTCGTCCTGCAAGGCGACTTGAAATGGATCGCCCTGATCGGCATCGTCCCGCTGGTAACCGCCTTGGCAGGCTGGTGTCCGCTGTATTCGATATTCGGCATCAAGACTTGCAAGATGCGCTGAGCGCCGCAGAGCCGCAACGCGCAACTCCATACGGGCCGGCAACCGGGGCGGACCTCCGGCTGCCGGTCATCCACTGACTTAAATCAAGTCTTCCGCGCGCCCCGCCTGATCTTTCTTCGATACGCAAGGCAAATTTCACGATCCAGAAAGTATGTTTTGCATCGTGAAAAACTCTGTCGCGGCACATCACAAAGTTGTTTCATTGTAAGAAAAATGGTTTTGTATCGCGAAATCAAATATATAAGTCATTGAAAATCAATGATTTAATTTTGGTTATATGTCTTATATAAGACCTTGTTGCCTCGCAAAAAAGCGCCTATCATTCTCCCATCAAGTTTTCTTTTTTCTTTTCACTCGCTTCCCCATAGGAGAATGACCATGGCAACTCGCGAAGAACAAATCAAGGCACTCGAAAAAGACTGGGCTGAAAACCCGCGCTGGAAAGGCATCAAGCGTAACTACTCCGCAGCAGACGTTGTCCGCCTGCGTGGTTCCAAGCAGATCGAGTACACGCTCGCAAAGGAAGGCGCCGAGAAGCTGTGGGCGAAGGTTAACGGCGGCGCCAAGAAGGGCTACGTGAACGCATTCGGCGCCATCACCGCTGGCCAGGCAATGCAGCAGGCCAAGGCTGGCCTGGAAGCCGTGTACCTGTCGGGCTGGCAAGTTGCTGCCGACGGCAACACCTCCGAAACCATGTACCCCGACCAGTCGCTGTACGCATACGACTCCGTGCCGACCATGGTTCGCCGCATCAACAACACCTTCAAGCGTGCCGACGAAATCCAGTGGTCCCGTGGCGTCAACCCGGGCGATGCAGGCTTTATCGACTACTTCCTGCCGATCGTTGCTGACGCTGAAGCCGGTTTCGGCGGCGTGCTGAACGCCTTCGAACTGATGAAGAACATGATCGCTGCCGGCGCAGCAGGCGTGCACTTCGAAGACCAGCTGGCTGCCGTGAAGAAGTGCGGCCACATGGGCGGCAAGGTTCTGGTCCCGACCCAGGAAGCGATCGAGAAGCTGGTTTCTGCCCGTTTCGCAGCCGACGTCATGGGCGTGCCGACTATCGTTCTGGCTCGTACCGACGCTGAAGCGGCTAACCTGATCACTTCCGACCACGACGCCAACGACAAGCCGTTCCTGACTGGCGAGCGTACCCAGGAAGGTTTCTACCGCGTCAAGAACGGTCTGGAGCAAGCGATCAGCCGTGGCGTTGCATACGCGCCGTACGCTGACCTGGTATGGTGCGAAACCGGAACGCCGGATCTGGGCTTTGCCCGCGAATTCGCGCAAGCCGTGCACGAGAAGTGCCCGGGCAAGCTGCTGTCCTACAACTGCTCGCCGTCCTTCAACTGGAAGAAGAACCTCGACGACAAGACGATCGCCGAATTCCAGGACAAGCTGTCCGAACTGGGCTACAAGTATCAGTTCATCACGCTGGCCGGTATCCACGTCAACTGGTTCAACACCTTCCAGTTCGCGCACGCTTACGCTCGTGGCGAAGGCATGAAGCACTATGTGAACATGGTGCAGGAGCCGGAATTCGCAGCACGCGAAAAAGGCTACACCTTCGTGTCGCACCAGCAGGAAGTCGGCGCAGGCTACTTCGACGACGTGACCACCGTGATCCAGGGCGGTTCGTCTTCCGTGAAGGCACTGACCGGTTCGACCGAAGAAGAACAGTTCCACTGATCTTCGCCGGCTCGGCATCAAAACCGCACCTTGGGGTGCGGTTTTTTTATTTGTGGCTGCGCCAGCCAGTTAGCTTGTTACAATGGCGCCTCTTCATTTCCCCGCCTTATCTGTAAATCCCTATGCTGAGCTACCGCCACGCCTTCCACGCAGGCAATCATGCCGACGTGCTCAAACACACCGTTCTGATCCAGCTGCTGCGTTACCTCGGCCAAAAGGATGCCGCCTACATGTACATCGATACCCATGCCGGCGCGGGTGTGTATGAGCTGGATACCGGTTATGCGGCCAAGAGCGCCGAATATGAAACCGGCATTGCCAGGCTGTGGGAGCGCAAGGACTTGCCTCCGGCGCTGGGCGAATACCTGCAGCTCGTCAAGGAGATGAATCCGAGCGGAAAAATGCGTTATTACCCGGGATCGCCCTACTGCGCCGAAAAGGTGCTGCGCGAACAGGATCGCATCCGGCTGTTCGAATTGCACCCGAGCGACGGCAAGATCCTGGAGGACAATTTCCGCAAGCTGGAGGCGCATGCCGCCGCACAGGGACAGCGTTCCGGAGCGCGCGGCAAGCGCGTGATGATCCAGAAGGGGGACGGCTTTACCGGCTTGAAAGCGCTGTTGCCGCCGCCGTCGCGGCGCGGCCTGGTGCTGATCGATCCGCCATACGAAGTCAAGGACGATTATCGCAAGGTGAAGGAAACGCTCGACGACGCCTTGAAGCGCTTCGCGACCGGCACCTATGCAGTGTGGTATCCGGTGCTGCAGCGCATGGAGTCGCGCCAGCTGCCGGACAAGCTCAAGCGCCTGCCGGCCAACGGATGGCTGAACGTGACGCTGTCGGTCAGCGGTCCGGCTCCCGACGGGTTCGGATTGCGCAGCAGCGGCATGTTCATCATCAATCCGCCCTGGACGCTGGAGCCGATGCTGCGCGAGCTGATGCCTTACCTGGTGGCCGCGCTCGGCACCGATGACAAGGCCGGATTTACGCTGGAATCCGGCGCGACCGTGACACCGCACACCGGCACGCGCCGCACCTGAACTGCGCGGCTGACCGCCGGAAATGGCATTTCCGGCTGCGGTACGTTAATTGCATGTTCGTCGGGCAGATATGCCGGCATGAGGCGGCATTGCGTATTTTCCTGGGGCGGTTGCGTTCTTGTTCGTCGGACTGCATGAAAAATCCGGCTTCCATCGATAGAAAATACAAACCGTAAAACGGGTTCATGCCCGGCGGTGTCTATGCAATTCCGCTGTCGGCGCCGGCGCAGGCGTGTTCTGCGCGAATCCAGCCAAGAGGAGCGCCAATTCGTTGATGAATGATCTCGTTCTCCGCTCTTTTTCTCAAACCCCGCTGCCTTTGCATCGCGCCAAGGAATTCTTTCTTGCGCGCCAACCCATTCTGGATCGCAATCAGGATCTGGTCGCCTATGAATTGTTGTTCCGCACAGGAGCCGACGGTCCGGCTGATGTCACTGATGACGTTTATGCGACGGCATCGGTGATCGCGCATGCATCGGAGCTCGGGTTGGAGAATGTGGTCGGTACGCTGCCCGGCTTCGTCAACGTCGATGCGGCCGTGCTGATGAGCGATTTCATCCAGTTCCTGCCCAGGGATAAGGTCGTGCTGGAGGTGCTGGAGACCGTCGAGGCCACCGATGAAATCGTCGCGCGCATCGATCAGCTGTCGAAGGCGGGATATGTGTTCGCGCTCGACGACGTGGTGGCGGAGTCAGGCAGCGTCCGAAGGCTGTTGCCCATGGCTCGGATCGTCAAGATCGATATCAGCGGCATGAGCGAGAGCGCGTTGCGCGCCCTGAGCGCTCGCTTCATCCAATCAGGGAAAAAACTGTTGGCCGAAAAGGTGGAAAACCTGGGGCAGTTCCACCAGTGCCTTGAGCTCGGCTTCGCCTATTTCCAGGGCTATTATTTTGCGAAGCCGTTTGTTTTGACGGGTAAAAAACTGTCGCCCTCGCAGATGACGATCGTCCGCCTGATGGCGCAAATTACCGAAAATGCGGACAGTGCCGATCTGGAGCGCAGTATCAAGCAGGATGCGGCGCTGGCCTTGCCGTTGCTGCGTCTTGCCAACGCGCCGGCGGCAGGCGCGGCACAGGGCGTCGATTCGATCGGGCACGCGCTCGCCGTGCTCGACAAGCGGCAACTGCACCGCTGGCTGCAGATCCTCCTGTACGCCGAACCTGGCAAGGCAGTGCATGCGGCGTCGCCCCTGCTGACTCTGGCGAGTACGCGCGGGCGGTTGCTGGAGCTGATCGCAGCTAAAATTCGGCAGGGCGATCGCCATGCTGCCGACGTCGCATTCACTGTCGGCACCATGTCGCTGATGGATGCCTTGTTCGGCATGCCGATGGAAAAAATCCTGGAACAGGTTTCGGTCTCCAAGGACGTGCGCGATGCTTTGCTGGTGCGGCAGGGCTTTTATGGCGATTTGTTGAGGCTGGCCGAATCGGTCGAGCAGTTCAGGGAGCCGGAGCCCGCGATTGCGCCGCTGCTGAGGAAGCTGAGTTTGTCGGGCGAAGATTTCTATGCGCTTCAGCTGGCTGCGTACAAATGGAGCAATCGTGTCACCGATGGTGCGAATTAGGACGGTCCCGTCCTGGCGCAGAATCGATATGCGCCGCATGGCGCTACAATGACGCATTATGAGCAAAGCATTTGTCAAAGAAAGCGAAGACGACGACGATCTGGAAGGCGCGCTGCCTGCCATCCCCGCCGGGACCAAGAACTACATGACGCCGCAGGGACATGCGCGCATGAAGCAGGAGCTGCTGCATCTGATCGATGTCGAGCGTCCGGAAGTGGTGAAGATCGTATCGTGGGCTGCGTCCAACGGCGACCGTTCCGAGAACGGCGACTACATATACGGCAAGCGCCGCCTGCGCGAGATCGATCGCCGCATCCGTTTCCTGACCAAGCGCCTCGACATCGCCGAGGTGGTCGATCCGAGCGTGCATCACGGCAGCGACCAGATCTTTTTCGGCGCGACAGTCACCTATGAAAACCAGGCCGGTGAAGAGCATACGGTCACCATCGTCGGCATCGACGAGCTGGACCCGCTCAATGGCAAGATCAGCTGGATTTCGCCGGTGGCGCGGGCCCTGACCAAGGCGCGCGAGGGCGATGCCGTGGTGCTGCGCACTCCGTCCGGCATGGATGAGCTGACGATACTCGAAGTGCGCTATCCGGCGCCGTAGGCAATCCCGTATGGACGAAAGCGATGCCCTTGCAGTCTCGCGGCTGCAAGGGTTTTTCTTTTGTGGGCGGTTGTCGGGGGCGTCAACATGCCGTCATGTATTCGGCATAGAATTTGCTGAATTGAAAGTTTTTAAATAGCTGGCTTATTCATGGCGATCATCTATCCAAATCTGAACCATGCCTTGCGCGTACCCCTGGCCGCAGAAGTCCATTCGCGTCCTTACCTGCGGCTGGAAGCGCCGGAAAGCCTGACCCATCTTGCAGTGTATGCGCGCGATGGAGCGCGTTCCGCCAGCAACAATGCCGCCGCCCAGCACATGCTGCTTTCGGCGCTGTGCGCGCATTTCGGCGTCACCGCGCCGGTGTCCGACGCCAAGTACTTTTTTCATGACTTCGGCCGCTTCCGGCTGAAATGGGAATGCCATACCGAGTTTGCGACCTATACTTTTGCACAGCGCCATGAAGCCGATCTGCCTCTGGCGGAAGCGTTCGAACGCGTTCCGTTGTTCCACCTGCCGCAGGAATGGCTGGCCGGCTTGCAGGGCAAGGTCATGGTCGCAGCGCATGTCGTGCTCGACCGCACGCGTGGCGCCAGCGATGCCTTTGCCGCCGGCTTGCGGCGCGTTTTTGAGGGGAACAACCTGGTCGGCAGCCGCGTACTGCAGGGCGGCGAGCTGTGGACGGATTTCCTGATCCAGTCCGACGGCTTCAGCCGCTTCGTGGTGCGCGACGTCGGCCTGCACGAACAACAGTCCGGGCGCCTTGTGCAGCGCGTGCTGGAGATCGAAACCTACCGCATGATGGCCTTGCTCGGCCTGCCTCACGCGCAGCAAGCCACGCCGGTGCTCAATGCGATCGAGGGAGAACTGGCCGCGCTGACCGTGGAGATGGTCGACGGCGTCATCGCCGACGCGCATGCGCTATCCGCAGCCGACACCGATCGCGAGCAGGCCCTGCTCAATACGATCACCGGCCTGGCGGCACGCATCGAAAAGCTCGCCCTCGACAACAGCTACCGCTTTTCGGCTTCGCAAGCCTACTTCCGGTTGGTCGACGCGCGCATCGACGAACTGCGCGAGACGCGCATCGAAGGCTTTCCGACGGTGGGTGAATTCATGGACCGGCGCCTGACGCCGGCGATGAACACCTGCGCCTCGATTGCGCGGCGCCAGGAAGCGCTGGCCGAGCGCATCGCGCACACCAATGACTTGTTGCGCACGCGCGTGGGCATCGTGCAGGAACACCAGAACCGGCAGATCCTGCAATCGATGAACGCGCGCGCGGCGCAGCAGCTGCGCCTGCAGCAGGCGGTCGAGGGGCTGTCTGTGGCGGCGATTTCGTATTACATGGTCGGCCTGTTCGGCTACGCGGGGAAGGCGGCCAAGGCCATCGGCTGGCCGGTCAATCCGGACTTGCTCACCGGCGCACTGGTGCCGGTGGTCGCCGCCGGAGTGTGGCTCGGCCTGCGCAGGATGCACAGGCAGATACACGGCGCGTAGAAGAGGAGAAGAAGGGGCGGAGACCTAGCCGCGCTCGCGCAGGATGCGGGTCACGCCCGGTATCTTGCGCACATTGCGCATCAGGCGGGCCAGATGCACGCGGTCCTCCACCTGAACGGTAAAGCGCAGCAGCTTCATCAGGGTGTCCTTGTCGTCGTCCATGCCGACATAGGTGATGTTGGCGTCCGATTCGCCGATTTCCGCGGCCACGCGCGCCAGCACGCCTTTCTCGTTGCGCACCAGGACCCGCAGGCGGCAGTCGAAGCGCCGGTTGAGGTCCGCGCCCCAAATCAGCTCGATCCAGCGGTCGGGCTCCTTGAGGCGCTGGCGCTTCGCGTAATCGCAATCGTTCGCGTGCACGCTGATGCCCTGGTCGCGCTTGAGCTGGCCGATGATCGCGTCGCCCGGAATCGGCTGGCAACACGGGGCGAGTTGCACAGACACGCCTTCATTGCCAGAGATGGTGACCGGGTCGAGCTTGCCGGGGATGTCGGCGTCGACGTCCGGCAGCGGCATGCCCGACTCGCTTTCGATCAGGCCGCGGATATGCCGCGCCACCAGTGTCGCCATGCGCTTGCCGACGCCGATGTCGGCGTACAGTTCGTCGAGCGACTTCGCGCTGGACTCGTTGAGTAGTTTTTCCGTCAGCGGTTCGGGGAGTGCCGGGCTGATGTGCACTGCGTTGAGCGCCTGCGCTAGCAGCCGTTTGCCGAGTTCGGTCGATTCCGACAGGTTGACGGTGCGCAGATGATGGCGGATTGCCGAGCGCGCCTTGCCGGTACGGACGAACGTGAGCCAGTTGGGGCTTGGGCGCGAGGAGGGCGCGGTGGTGATCTCGACGATGTCGCCGTTGCGCAGTTCGCTGCGCAATGCGGCCGGCTCGTGGTTGATCTTCGCTGCGATCGCCTGGTCGCCGATGTCGGTGTGAATCGTGTATGCAAAGTCGAGCACGGTGGCGCCGCGCGGCAGCGCGATAATCTGCGACTTCGGCGTGAATACGTAGACCGAATCGGGGAACAGGTCGACCTTCACGTGTTCAAGGAATTCGGCCGAGTCGCCGGTCTGCTTCTGGATGTCGAGCAGCGACTGCAGCCACGCGTGGGTGCGCTGCTGCAGGTCGGTCAGGCTTGCTTCCTCGTCCTTGTACAGCCAGTGCGCCGCCACGCCGGCTTCGGCCACGCGGTGCATTTCCTGGGTGCGGATCTGGAATTCGACCGGCGTGCCGTACGGGCCGATCAGCGTGGTGTGCAGCGACTGGTAGCCATTCATCTTGGGAATGGCGATGTAATCCTTGAACTTGCCGGGCATCGGCTTGTACAGCGCGTGCAGTGTGCCCAACGCGACATAGCAGTTCGCGAAGCTGTCGACCACGATGCGGAAACCGTACACGTCCAGCACCTGTGAGAACGACAGGTGCTTGTTGCGCATCTTGCGGTAAATACCGTATAGCGTCTTCTCGCGGCCGTAGACCTGGGCCTGGATGCCGGTGGCGGCCAGCGTCGTCTTGACCGAGTCGAGAATCTTGCTGACCACCTCGCGCCGGTTGCCGCGCGCGGCCTTCACCGCCTTGGAAAGGGTGCGGTAGCGCACCGGATAGAGGTGCGAAAACGACAGGTCCTGCAGTTCGCGGTAGATGTTGTTCAGGCCGAGGCGGTGCGCGATCGGCACATAGACTTCCATCGTCTCGCGCGCGATGCGGCGCTTCTTTTCCGGCGACATGAAATCCAGCGTGCGCATGTTGTGCAGCCGGTCGGCCAGCTTGACCAGGATGACGCGCACGTCGCGCGCCATCGCCAGGAGCATCTTGCGGAAGTTCTCTGCCTGCGCCTCGATCTGGCTCTGGAATTCGATCTTGTCCAGTTTCGACAAGCCGTCGACTAGGGCCGCGACCGGTGCGCCGAAGCGTTCGATCAATTCTTCCTTGGTGACGTCCTGGTCTTCCATCACGTCATGCAGCAGCGCCGCCATGATCGCCTGCGCGTCGAGCTTCCAGTCGGCGCAGATCTCGGCGACGGCAATCGGATGGGATATATACGGTTCGCCGGATTTGCGAATCTGGCCCAAGTGCATCTCGTCCGAGAAGCGATACGCCTCCTTCACCTTCTTCATGTCGGAAGGCGTCAGGTATTCGGACAGCTTATTGATCAGGAGTGTGACCGACGCGACCCCGGTGCTTTGGCCATTCGGATCGGATTTTGGAGGGGAATCGGTATTTCGTGATGCCGGGCGATCGGATGCCGCCCGGTTATTGGGCGCAACTGATAGCGTTGAATCCGCAGGTGTCAAGTTCATACGGTAAGCATATCAGCTGCATGGTAATGGTGAAACCTAGCTCGGGACTTTTTTCAGCATTTCCATGCCAACCTTGCCACTGGCGATCTCGCGCAGCGCGATCACGGTCGGTTTGTCCTTGGCTTCCACCTTTGGGGTGTGGCCTTGCAGCAGCTGGCGTGCGCGGTAGGTGGCTGCCAGAGTCAGCTGGAAGCGGTTCGGGATTTGTTTGAGGCAATCTTCAATGGTGATACGGGCCATTCTTACTCCTAAAAAATCGGTGTCAGCTGAGGGCGGCATGAATGCCAAGCTGGGCGAACAGGGAGGCGTTGCGCGCCGCTTGTTGCGCAAACCGGCAACGAGTCGCTTTGACTATCGCGGTCAGTTCGGACAAAGCAGTCGCAAACTCTTGATTAATAATAACATATTCGAACTCCGGGGCGTGCGCGATTTCGCCGCCGGCGGCCAGGATGCGGCGCGTAATCACGTGATCGTCATCCTGCCCGCGCTTTTTCAGACGCTCTTCCAGCGCGGTGATCGACGGCGGCAGAATGAAGACGCCGACCGCGTGCGGGAAGCGCTTTTTCACCTGCTGAGCGCCTTGCCAGTCGATTTCCAGCAAGACGTCGGTGCCTGCTTTCATTTGTTCCTCGATCAGCAGGCGCGAGGTGCCGTAGTAATTACCGTGGACTTCGGCCGATTCCAAAAATTCCCCGGCTTCGCGTCGTTTCAGGAAATCGTCGACCGAGGTGAAATAGTATTCGCGGCCGTGCTGCTCCAGCGGACGCGGCTGGCGCGTCGTAAACGAGATGGACAGCTTGATGGCCGGTTCCTGTGCCAGGAGCGCGTTGACTAGCGTGGATTTGCCCGCGCCGGAAGGCGCGACTACCATGAACAGGCTGCCGGAGGAAGAGCGGGCGTCGGACATAGGGCTCCCTGTAGAGTGCTGCAAACGGTTAAAAACGGTTAAAAAGGTTGGATTTATTCGAGATTCTGAACTTGTTCCCGCATCTGCTCAATCAGCAGCTTCATGGCCATCGACGCGTCGGACAATTCCTTGACGGCGGCCTTGGAGCCAACCGTGTTGGCTTCGCGGTTAAGTTCCTGCATCATGAAGTCGAGGCGCTTGCCGACCTGGCCGCCTTTCTTCAGCACCTGGCGCGTTTCAGACAGGTGGGCCGACAGGCGCGTTAACTCTTCGGCAATGTCGACCCGGATGCCGTACATGGTCACTTCCTGGCGAATGCGCTCCAGCGCATCTTCATGCGACAGGGTTTGGGTGGCGCCGGCGGCGCTTTGAGCCGCCAGGCCCAGCGCTTCCTTCATGCGCTCGGTCGCTTTTTGCTGGAATTGCGCGACGGCTTGCGGCACCAGCGGCGTGATGCGCTGCACGATAGCTTCCATTTCGTCAATGCGCGTCAGCAGCATCGCTTGCAGGGCGGCGCCTTCGCGCGCACGCGCGGCGACGAAGGCGTCGAGTGCCCCGGCCATGGTCGCCTGCACATCGGCCTGCAGCGCATCCTGCGTAATTTCGCCTTCTTCGATTACGCCAGGCCAGCGCAATAACTCATTGACGGTCAACACCGGCGCATCGGGAAAGCGTTGGCGGATTTCGTTTTGCATTTTTGACAATCCATCCAACGCCGAGGCATTGAGATTCTGTGTCGATCCCGCAACGGATTTGCGGCCAAAGCTCAGGCGGCATTCCACCTTGCCGCGCTGGACCCGGCCCATGATCGCTTCGCGCAAGGCGGGTTCGAGCGCGCGCAAATCGTCGTTGATACGGAACTGTAGATCGAGAAAGCGGGAGTTGACGCTCTTGAGCTCCACCGTCAGCGTGCCGGCGGAAGTTTCACGTGTTGTGACCGCGTACCCGGTCATGCTACAGATAGTCAAGGTAGTTCTTCTTTACAAAACAGGGATTTATCAACAAAATCGCAAGTAATAATTACTTGAGACAACATGGCTGCGCAAAACAACGCTCCGTTGCCGGATGGACTAGAAATTGCCGGATACCGCATTGTAAAGAAGATTGCGTCCGGTGGGTTCAGTATTGTCTATCTGGCATACGATGAAGACGGCAATGCCGTCGCGATCAAGGAATACCTGCCCAGTTCGCTGGCCTTGCGCCAACCGGGCGAACTGGTGCCGGCCATTGCTTCCGAAAACCTGCCCGTGTTCCGCATCGGACTGAAGTGCTTCTTCGAGGAAGGTCGGGCGCTGGCACGCATCTCCCATCCGAACGTGGTCAGCGTGCTGAACTTCTTCCGCGCCAACGATACCGTCTACATGGTGATGGCTTATGAATCTGGCCGCTCACTGCAAGATCATATCCTGCGCCGGCGCGACAAGGGCGAGCGGCCACTGGTGTCGGAACGCTTCATACGGAAAATGTTCAATCAGGTGATGAACGGCTTGCGCGAAGTGCATGCCAACAAGCTCCTGCATCTCGACCTGAAACCGGCGAACATCTATTTGCGCATGGATGGCACGCCGATCCTGCTCGATTTCGGCGCCGCGCGGCAGACTTTGAAGACCGACATGCCGAAACTGTATCCGATGTACACGCCGGGCTTCGCGCCGCCGGAACTGTACGTCAAGAACGGTAATCTCGGCCCATGGACCGACATCTACAGCATCGGCGCGTCGATGTTCGCCTGCATGGTGGGCGCGCCGCCGCAGCCGGCCGACCAGCGCAAGACCAACGACAAGATGGAAGATCACTTCCGCAAGCTGGAAAGCACGTATTCGCGCGAGCTGATCCAGGTGATCCGCTGGTCCTTGCGCATCGACCCGCTCGAGCGCCCGCAAAGCGTGTTCGCGTTGCAGAAGGCCTTGCGCGAACCGGTGGCTGAAAAGAGGGAAGAAGATACCGCCCTGCTGGAAAAGATCTCCGCCAGATTGCGCAGCCTGTTCAGCGGCTTTGGAAAAGCGGCGCAGAGCAATGCCGCCAACTTGCATAACAACACCCGATAAATCACGTTCATGCGATTTTCTGTCTATCAAGAGAGCCACATCGGCGGCCGCAGGAATAACCAGGACCGCATGGGGTACAGTTTTACCCGCGATGCGCTGCTGCTCGTGGTCGCCGACGGCATGGGCGGGCACATTCAGGGCGAAACGGCTGCGACCATTGCACTGCAGACGATCGGCTCGCTGTTCCAGCAGAACGCGACTCCCTACGTGAAAAAGCCGGAGAAGTTCCTCGAGGAGAGCTTCCTGGCGGCGCACCGCGAGATCCATCGTTACCGCGCCATCAATAATTTGCCGGAAACGCCGCGCACGACTATCGTGGCCTGCATCGTGCAGCACAACAGCGCGTACTGGGCGCACTGCGGCGACTCGCGCCTGTACTGGATGCGCCAGGGGCAGATCCTGGCGCGCACGCGCGATCACTCGCGCATCGAAACTTTGATTGCGCAGGGCAAGGTCGATCCTTCCGAGCGCGATACCCACCCCGATCGCAACAAGCTGTTCAATTGCCTTGGCGCGCCGAACATGCCGATCGTCGAATTGTCGCGCCGCGCCAGCCTTCAGCCGGGCGACGTCTTGCTGCTGTGTTCCGATGGCTTGTGGTCGGTGTTGCCGGACCATGTATTGGCACAGACCTTGCAGAACAATACCGTGGTGCGCGCCGTGCCTGACTTGCTGTCGACTGCGGTCAGCATCGCGGGCAAGACCAGCGATAATGTCACCGCGCTCGCGATGACATGGGAAAGCGGCAATGCATTGCAGGATTCCCCGAGCACCATTACCACGCATACTTTACCGGTCGGCAGCGTCACTACTACAATCCAGGCAGCGCGCCATGTCGACCCGGAACCGAGCGACGTATTCGACGAGAGCGAAATCGAAAAGGCGATCGCCGAGATTCGCGGCGCGATCGAAAAGACTTCCCGTATCACTTCAAAGAATTAATCCATGACGTTTGAAAACCGCCCCAGTGGCCGTGCCGCCGACGCGTTGCGCGCCGTGCGCCTGACGCGCCAGTACACCAAGCATGCCGAAGGATCGGTATTGGTGGAATTCGGCGATACGCGCGTGATCTGCACCGCCAGCATCGAAGAAAAGGTTCCCGGCTTCCTGAAAGGAAAAGGCCAGGGCTGGATGACCGCCGAATACGGCATGCTGCCACGTTCGACCCATAGCCGCATGGACCGCGAGGCGGCCAAAGGCAAGCAATCCGGGCGCACGCAGGAAATCCAGCGCCTGATCGGGCGTTCCCTGCGCGCCGCGTTCGATCTGAACGGTTTCGGCGAGCGTACCCTGCACCTCGATTGCGACGTGATCCAGGCCGATGGCGGCACCCGCACCGCGTCGATCACCGGCGCGATGGTTGCTGCATACGACGCCTTCGCACGGCTGGCAGAAGCGAAACTGATCGCCGCCATGCCGGTCAAGCATTTCGTGGCCGCCGTGTCGGTCGGCGTCTATCGCGGCCAGCCGGTGCTCGATCTCGACTATCTTGAAGATTCCGGCTGCGACACCGATATGAATGTCGTGATGACCGAGGCCGGCCATTTTGTCGAAGTGCAAGGAACCGCCGAAGGCGAGGCGTTCGACCGCGCAACGATGAACCGTCTGCTGGATCTGGCGCAATCCGGCATTGGTGAACTGATCGCACTGCAAAAGAAAACGCTCGGCCTGTCGTCCTGATCAAATCAACCCAATAACCTGTCTAAGCCGCACGGCATGCCGGGAGCGCGAAGAACTCACTCTTCTTCGCGCTCCCGGCGCGCTTGGCGGCAACCGATATCATGTCCCGTACCCTCGTTCTTGCATCAAATAACGCCGGCAAACTGAAAGAATTCGGCGAAATGCTTGCGCCGATCGGCTTTACCGTTCGCCCCCAGCGCGAATTCAACGTGCCGGAAGCGGAAGAACCGCATCCGACCTTTCTCGAGAATGCGCTTGCCAAGGCGCGCCATGCGGCTCGCCTGACCGGCATGCCGGCCTTGGCCGACGATTCGGGCGTGTGCGTCACCGCTCTGGGCGGCGCGCCGGGCGTGCTGTCGGCGCGCTTTGCCGGAGAGCCGAAGTCCGATCAGCGCAATAATGAAAAGCTGATTGCCGACCTGACGCCGCATGCCGACAGATCGGCCTATTATTACTGTGTTCTGGTATTCGTGCGCCATGCCGACGACCCGCAGCCGATCATCGCCGACGGGCGCTGGAATGGCGAAATCATTGCGGTGGCTCGCGGGCAGGGCGGGTTCGGCTACGATCCGTATTTCTGGCTGCCCGCGCAGGGCAAGACCGTGGCGGAATTGAGCGCGGATGAAAAGAACCGCCTGTCGCATCGCGGCCAGGCGTTACGCTTGCTGGTTGAAAAACTACGATGATTCCGATTAAGCCCGTCGGCGCGGGCGCCGGCGCGACGACTCCGGCGCAGGCCGCGGCGGCGTTCCTGCGGCCCGGCGCATTGCATTTGTCCGCCTTGCCGCCTTTGTCCCTGTACGTTCATTTTCCGTGGTGCGTCAGGAAGTGTCCGTACTGCGACTTCAATTCGCACGAGGCCAAAGGCGGTTTCCCGGAGGAGGAATATCTCGCCGCACTGCGGGCCGATCTAGAAGGCGCGCTGCCGCTGATCTGGGGCCGCAAGATCTACACGGTCTTCATCGGCGGCGGCACGCCCAGCCTGATGTCGGCCGCCGGACTCGACCGGCTGATGTCGGACATTCGCACGCTGCTGCCGCTCGACGGTGCAGCCGAGATCACGATGGAAGCCAATCCCGGCACCTTTGAGGCGGAGAAGTTCAAGTCGTATCGCGCCAGCGGCATCAATCGCCTGTCGATCGGCATCCAGAGCTTCAACGCGCGTCATCTGGAAGCGCTGGGGCGCATTCATGACGATAACGAGGCGCGCAAGGCGGTCGAGATTGCGCACGCGAATTTCGACAATTTCAATCTCGACCTGATGTACGCCCTGCCGTCGCAGACGATGGAAGAGGCCCGGCACGATGTCGAAACCGCGATTGGCTGCGCGCCGCCGCATTTGTCGCTGTATCACCTGACACTGGAGCCGAACACGTATTTCGCGAAATATCCGCCGCATGTGCCGGATGACGATGCCAGCGCCGAGATGCAGGACATGATTGCGGAACTGACCGCCGCCGCCGGCTACCGGCATTATGAAGTGTCGGCTTATGCGCGACCGGGGCGGCAGGCGCGCCACAACCTGAATTACTGGCAGTTCGGCGACTATCTCGGCATCGGTGCCGGCGCACACTCCAAGATTTCGTTCCCGCACCGGATCATCCGCCAGATGCGCTACAAGCAGCCGAAGGCATACCTTGAGCATGCACGGCTGGGCACGCCTCTGCAGGAAGAGTTCGAGATCGGTCGTGGCGACCTAGGCTTCGAATTCATGCTCAATGCATTGCGCCTGGATGAAGGTTTCGAGGTGAACCTGTTCGCCGAACGTACCGGGCTGACGCTCAACGCCATCGAAAAATCTCTGAACGAGGCCGAGGCGAAGGGGGTGCTGTATCGCGATCACCGGATCATCAAACCGACGGAGCTGGGCAAGCGTTTCCTCAACGACTTGCAGCAGGTTTTTCTCGGCGATTAATTTGTCATTTGCACAGCGGGGCGGGGATGAGTTGGGTATAATGCCGGCTGCGCAAAATTGCAGGAAATCCGCTTGCCGACTGTCCAGGGCATGGGCAGGGGGGGCGATCTGTGTGATAATCTGCGCCATTGGAGGTGTGGCCGAGTGGTTTAAGGCACTGGTCTTGAAAACCGGCGACGCTCCCCGACCCCTTGATTCCATGCGGGTTCCAAGGGAGAATTCTCCGCAACAGAGGATCATCTCCGCAACGCAGCATGGAAACAGGTTTATGGAGACTTGGGTGAGTGGTTTAAACCAGCAGTCTTGAAAACTGCCGAAGGGCAACCTTCCGTGAGTTCGAATCTCACAGTCTCCGCCAAATTCTTTTCAAATCAATCCCTTGCGTCATCCGTTCTGCGTATTCGCGACAGCCGATTGTCCTGCACACCGGTTTTAAAAAGGACGCGTGAATGACAAGGATGCGCGTCAGTTCCACGCGCGCTTTTCCTCTCGGCCTACCTGCCACATCACACCGTCGTTCGACTCGCCAGAACAATGCCAGTTTCTCGCAACGATTCCTGGGCGAGTTCCCGGTTTTATGCTCTTACTTGGCGATGATCGCTTCCAGTGGCACGTGCTCGGCATGTTCGCCCCATCATTTTTTACCGGCAGCCTGATTGGCATCGTTTTCCGCAGGTAGATTGTTCAATGCCATCGGCTGGCGATCGTTGAATGTGGCGGCATTGCCCTTGCTGGCTTTGGCATTGCTCGCAGTGGCGTTGCACGGCTGGAGTGCCAGTAAATTATTCTGCAGCGTCGAGGCGAAGGCATAGTGCACCGATAGCGGTACGGCGGCTCTAATTTTCCGTAGATTTTTGCGGTATGAGGTACGTCAAGGACTTTGCGTCCTGACATGCGTACAAGCGAAGGGGAGCGGTGCAGTGTAGATTTTCCGTTGAGGAGGCAGCGATGATGTGGAATGGCGCGTGGGGATGGCATTGGATGGGCGGCATCGGAATGCTTCTCTTTTGGGTCTTGATCATTTTGCTGGTGCTTGGTGCGCTCAAGTATCTACGTTCCGGTCCAGCGGATCGGCCGGGCGTTGAAAGCGGCAAGACGGCAATGGACTTTCTGGAGGAAGCGTATGCCAAAGGAGAAATCACGCGTGAAGAGTTTTTGCAGAAGCGCGCGGATATCCGGGATAAATGATTCACGTATCTGTCCGCAGACTTCCTGTCGGACAGCATAGGCATAGTGCCAATTTGGAGATGCCAGGGACAGACGTGCCTACGAAACCCAAGGCATTCGCAAATTGACGCTCTCTGGCTGGCCCGATGCAGTCAATTTAGATTGCTATTCAGGCTAATGTTTCGTAAAAGCTGTCCCACTCGCCTTTCGAGTTGTACTTGCCTAGATTGTGCCGCGAGCTATTCCTGTATCCCTTCAATGCCCAGCAAAGAGCTGCTCCGGCAAGGAATGCCAGAACTGAAAGTGCGATTATTTCTTGCCGACCGTATGTTTTAGTACGCGCCATTTCCGAGGACTCTTCGTTTACCTGGGTCCTTTGGAGCTGCAGCAAGTCGGACACGGCCTTTTGGTAATGTTGCGAAAGCGGCAGATATTGCTCATTAAGCAGCTTTACCGCTTCCTGAGCATGCCCCGTGGACTTCAGTTTGAGCACGGCATCCCTGGCTGCGTGATATGCATTGCGGATTTCAACAATTTTGGCGAACAGGACTCTTTCTTGGTCAGTGTCCAGCCGGTCGCCGACGCGCCTGATAAGTTCATCATTCTGCCCCGCCGTGACGGTGGCAGGGAAAACGGCCGATAGCCCTGAATCTCTGCTGTGAACCAGGACCGTTGTGCGCATTACCGTGCTCGTAATATTGCTGTTCCAATCGCTTACGAGACGCTCGGTACTCAAAGGAATGGCCAAGGCCGTCCCGACGCTTTTGTCATTTTGAATGCCTTTCCACATCCCGTTGGCTGCGATTAGCATCGCCATGGACAGCGATGCAAACAAAGCCAACGTTAATCGGTTGCCAATTCTTGTTTTGTAACTAACGGTCATGCTCAAGTCCCCAGCGAGATTGATTTACTAAAGCAGCGTGACGATACCAAATCTGAAAAGCGATTTGGTGTATTTTTCGATGAACTCAGAAGCTGTTCAAGACCTTTTACTCGAACGCTGGCAAGACACTGGAAATTGGCGCAGTCACTGGAAGCGGTGTACGGCCCGCTTCACCTTGCTTTTGAGAGCGGGCAAGAATGTCTGAAAGATCGAGCGTGGAATTTCAAACCGGCATGAACGGCGTAGAGTATAAATAATCGCACATTAAGAATATCATCCCCATGGCTTGGTTAAATTCTTTCAATGAAGAAAAACACCAATGATGACTTTGCGTTTCTCGTTCACGAAAGCGAAGTCCGTCGCTGATTCGCTCCTTCGTTTGGACTAATTGTCCGCTTGGAGCTCCACAGCGGTGGTCGCCGACATTGATAGCCCTCGTGAACAGTATCTTGGCATCCAAGATACCGATGTTGGTTTTTTGGGGGGGCGCGCCTTATCTCCATCTATAACGATGCTTACCATCAGAAATTTCTTGGCAGTAAACACCCCACAGCGTTTTTTCAGTCCTATCGAGATATTTGGTCAGAAATTTCGCCCGAACTGAGGACCGTTGTCGAACGGGGATGGGCAGGCCATGCAACATTCCTCAAAAAACGCGCCATTCGCCGTGCAACGGCGAGATTACAAGGAACAGCTCTGGGCCACGGTTTTCTCATTCACCCATTTTCGATACCGGTAGTATCGCGGGGCGCTGGTGATTGGTATGGATGCGACCGCACAGGTCCGGGCAGAGAGACGGCAGGGCTTTCAGCTCGCGTTCATCGACGAGTTGCGTGGCGTGACCAACGCTAACGACATTACTGCGCGAGCGACAAAGCAAAATCGCGCTGGATGATTTCGGCACTGGCTACTCCAGTCTTAGCCACCTCAGTAATCTTCCGATCGACAAGCTGAAGGTCGACCAGTCTTTCATACGCCGTCTGGGACACGACAATTCAAGTAAGGCCATTACGATAGCTGTCATTGCACTGAGAAGGACGCTGAATCTGGAAATCGAGGGGGAAGGCATTGAGAGGGGGAAGGCATTGAGTCAGAACAAGCGCTGGCCTATCTGGAAGAGCAGGGGTGCAACCTCGCGCAAGGGTATTTCATCAGCCGGCCGTTGCTGGCGGCAGCCTTTGCCGGCTGGTACCGTGAGAGAGCAAGGACTATCTGTAGTTGAACAGTCGCTTCGAACGGCTGAAAGCGAATTCAGCGTCCATACGGCTAGTGATTAAATAACTTGCCCAATACCTGTTGAGCCGATTATCGACACGGTATTTTCGCTCGTCGTCTGGATAGCCCGTGAATTCGTGGCCGGTGACAAGCAACCTGACCTTGATGTGCGCCACGCACCCATTTCGCTTCTTGCCGGCGCATACCTGATAACGATTGAAAAAAGCCCACGCAGCGTGCGCTGCGCGGGCAAGGATCCTGGCTGGTCATGACGCCAGGATCAGGGAAAGCAGGCGAATACAAAAATGCCCACACGGCTTGCGCTGTGCGGGCAAAAATACCTCGACGGATCGGTGGAACCGACGATTGGAGCCTACTTGCTTTAAAGCATAATTTATTCAGAGAAACAGTCTAGGGCATTGGCTCACAGGGTCTTGAAGTGGCTTCCGAAGACTAGCGATCAAAAAAAAACCGCACGGCTTTCGCTGTGCGGAGAAGAAACACGCCTTTGCCGGGATTGTTACTACCGGAGACCAAAGATTAAGGCTATTGATGACAATTTTGTTAAGACATGGCCTGGAAAGTTACGATCTGGCTTGTCACGTCTGGAAAAGACAAACCCTCCGTGAAGCGGAGGGCTGGAAATCTGGTGCTGGAATCTTTGCATACCGCCAGCTCCGGTACAAACATACGATTCCTCTGAGTGTGGCTCACTTGGAAAAGTGTGAATGCGGCGATGTTAACGAAGCGGCGTTACAAGGCTATGACAAATCGCAAACTTGATGCATAGCAATTAATATTCGTGCGCGATGTCCAGTGTTCCCGGCGGTGAAGGAACACTCCCGGCTGGCGCTGTTCCGAAGAACCTTATGCCGCCGCTGCCAGGGGACTACGTGCCGGACTGCCGGTCTCTTCGAGGCGCGCCCGGTAGAGCGCGGCGACGAGGTCGGATTGCGTGACCATGCCGATGACGCGCCGTTGCGGGTCGACGACCGGTAAATGGTGATAGCCGGCATCCGAAAACAGCGGCACCAGGTCGGTGAGAAGCTGATCGGGGGTCGCTGTTCGCACTTCGCGGGTCATCAGGTGTTCTATATGTTCGACGAGTGGCAACTGCGGCGGCCAGAAACCGGTCGGTGCGTCATGTTCGTGGCCGATCATCATATCGTGCAGCGATACGATACCGACCAGAACGCCGCTGTCATCGACGACCGGCAGCGTCTTGATCTTGTGCTTCGCCAGCAGACGCCAGGCGGCTTGCGGCGAGGTGGATTGCCGGACCGTGACCACATCCTTCGACATCAGGTCGGCGCAATGAATCTGGCCGAAACGGCGGTGGTAGGCTTTCAGTTCGGCATGCCGCAGAATTTCCTCCAGGTCGTCGGGATCGACGTCGAGAAATTGTTGGTGCGATTTCAGTACCGCGTCCAGATCCGCGCGCGTGAAGCCGAGGCGCTCGGTCGGCAGCGGGTCAGCTGTATGGTGCGGATTGGTGTGATGCAGATGGGCATGCGGATAGCGCCGGCGCATCAGGTTATTGAAGACCAGGGCCGCGACCAGCAGGAAAACGGAGTTCAGTCCGACCGGCCACAAGGCGAAACGGTACCCGCTGGCGAACACGGCGGGTCCGCCCAGGACGGCGGTCAGCGCCACCGCGCCGCTGGGCGGATGCAGGCAGCGCAGCGCGAACATGGCGGCAATGGCGACGGCGGCGGCGGCGCTTGCGGCAAGCACGGGATCGCCGATGGTATGCGCGCAGGCGACGCCGACCAGGGCCGAAACGATATTGCCGCCTACCAGAGACCAGGGTTGCGCCAGCGGGCTGGACGGTACGCCGAACAGCAGCACGGCCGATGCGCCCATCGGGGCAATAAACCAGGGATTGAGATCGCCCAGCGTGGCCTTGCTGACGAGGCCGGCAAACATCAACCCGATCCACGCGCCCAGGCAGGCACACAGCTTTTCGCGCCGCCCGATATTGATGGAAACGGGAATGAACCCGTGTAACCACGCCCTTACATCATTCATGTTGGTTTGTTTGGCCAGCCTGGCGGCAAGCACTACTGTTTTTGGGAAAGCCGCGAAATATAACACGATGTGATACATTTTGTTGCCACTGTCGCAGCTCATTTTTGCCACAGCCAGAAACGTTGTTGGTGTCTTGCAACGTGCCGGTGCAGGAAGGCGCCCGGCTTGGGCGACAAGCCCCCAATTTATTCAATTCAGGATTTAAAAGATGGCTCAAACGAAGACCATGCCGATGGATCGGCATGCCCATGCACTTGCCAAGCGCGATTACGCAGCCGACCGCCGCCTGGTCATGATTTCGGCGATGGCCGCGGCTATCGGGGGCTGTAGCGCGATCGCGGCCGATGTCCTGCTGAAGCTGATCCGCTTCTTTACCAACCTGTTCTTTTTCCAGCGCCTGTCGCTGGCCGAAGCCATGCCGGCCCATCACGCGCTCGGGGCCTGGGTGATCGCATTGCCCGTCGTCGGCGGCCTGTTGGTCGGGCTGATGGCGCGCTACGGCAGCGAAAAGATACGCGGCCATGGCATTCCGGAAGCGATCGAGGCAATCTTGTTCGGCAAGAGCAGGATGTCGCCCAAGGTGGCGCTGCTCAAGCCGGTGTCGTCGGGAATCGTGATCGGCAGCGGCGGGCCGTTCGGGGCGGAGGGGCCGATCATCATGACCGGCGGGTCGCTCGGATCTCTGATCGCGCAGTTTTTCCACCTGACGGCTGCCGAACGCAAGACGCTGCTGGTGGCGGGGGCCTGCGCCGGCATGACCGCCATCTTCGGCACGCCGGTGGCGGCACTGTTGCTGGCGGTCGAGCTGATGCTGTTCGAATTCCGCCCGCGCAGCCTGTTGCCGGTTGCAGTGGCCTGCGCCGTGGCCGGCTTCCTGCGGCCACTGTTGTTCGAGGCAGGCCCGCTGTTTCCGATCAGTACGGCTCCCGCGACGCTCCCCGCGCTGGCGTCCTGCGTAGCCGCCGGACTGGCGTGCGGGCTGCTGTCGTCATTGCTCACGCACGCGCTTTACCGGATGGAGGACCTGTTCGCCAAGCTGCCGGTGCACTGGATGTGGTGGCCGGCCATCGGCGGACTGGCCGTCGGCATCGGCGGCTATTTCGAGCCGCGCGCGCTCGGCGTTGGCTATGACGTGATCGGGGATTTGCTGAGCAATCACATGGCGCTGACGGTGGCGCTGTCGCTGCTTGGCGCCAAGGCGCTGATGTGGGTGGTCGCGCTCGGTTCCGGAACCTCGGGCGGCGTTCTTGCCCCGCTCCTGATGATGGGCGCCGGGCTGGGCGTGGCGCTGGCGCCGGTTCTGCCGGGAGCGACACCCAGCCTGTGGGCGCTGGTGTGCATGGCCGGGGTGCTGGGCGGCGTGCTGGGCGCGCCGCTGACCGCAATCGTGTTTGCCTTCGGCCTGACCCATGACAGCGATGCGCTGCTGCCTTTGCTGCTTACGACGGCGGTGTCATACGGCTTCAACGTGCTGACCATGCGGCGCTCGATCATGACGGAGAAAATCGCGCGGCGCGGGCTGCATATCTATCGTGAATACGGGGTCGACCCGCTGGAACGGCAGCATGTGTCCGACCTGATGACACGCGCGGTGATGACGATCGAAGCCGATTGTCCGATTCGCGAGGCGATGCAGCGCTATTTCGGCCCGGACCAGCCGCATCGCTGCTATCCGATGCTCAGTAACGGTTGCCTGGTCGGTATGATCGAGCGCGGCACGCTCGTGAATGCGCCGGAGTCCGCTACGTCATGCCGCGATCTGGCGCAACAAGGCGAGGAGCCGGTCGTGGCGCTGGCCGGGGAGAGCGTGCGCAGCGTGGCCGCGCGCATGGCGGCGTATCGGCTGGAGCGCCTGCCGGTGGTCGAGACGCGGGAGGGGATGCGTCTGATCGGCATCATCAGCCGCAGCGACATCCTGAAGTCGAGCGAGGATGTGTTTGCCGAGGAAATGGTGCGCGAAAGGATGCGTTGACGATTGCTCGAAACCGCTGCACTGCCGCTACAGGTTTCCCTTTTCAAGCAGCGTGTTGCCGACACGTCGCGCCATGTCGATCGCTTCCTCGTAGCTGGGCAGCGGCTCGTCGCCGGCATGGTGCTTGTCCAGCACGCATTTGAAATCCTGCGCGGCATCATCGAACTTGTGAATGGAGACGTAGGCGTCCCAGCCGCGCGTGCCCGAAAGCTCGTGAGCGATCAGGTGAAGCTGGTATTTTCCGACCGTTTCGATTTGCATCGCCATCTCTCCGCATCGATAAAGTACCCGCAAATCCTAGCAGCGATGCCCATGCCACTATTGAGGACCATCATGGCATTGTCCGCGCAAGGCGGGAGCGTTCAGCCTTTCAGGTAGCGCTTGACGCCGCGCTTCTTGAGCACTTCTCCCCAGGATTCGATGCGGTAAATCTCGCCGCTCTTGTGCAGCACGACGCCGAACTGCTCGCGCAGTTTGGCCATGTCGGCATCGATCGTTTCCTTGTCGTGGCTGGTGAGGTCGGCGATGGCGGATGCGGTCGGTCGTTCGAGCAGATCGACCGCCGACAACAGCACGAACAATCGGCGCGCATCGTTCTCCGGATAAAGCGGTACACCGAATTGATTTCTAGCAAAGGGCATGCACTGCCTCCTTTCCTTCGGTACGCGAAACTGTCTGCGATAGGGATGCGCCGTTTTTTGCCATCAAGCGCACCACAGACTGCGAATGCGCCTCGCATGCGAACGATTTTAGAACGTAACACGGCGCTTTGCATGCCATTGCCCGCATACGGGAGCACTCCCGTGCAGCGTGAAAAAACGCGCACGGCAACGGTAAAAATTTCAGCACGCGACGAAAGCGCGTGTACTTTGCATGGAATGCAACCGAATTTTCAACCAGGCACGCTTTTCGCTGAACGTAACGTTGGAAAGGAGTGTCCGGATGAAATTTCGACTAAAAAAATTGCAGGAACAAGTCATCGTCATTACCGGCGCCACCAGCGGCATCGGGCTGACGACCGCGCGGCGTGCCGTCGGGCGCGGAGCCAGAGTGGTGCTGGTGGCGCGCAATGAGGATGCGTTGAAGCAACTTACCTTTGAATTGGTGAAACAGGGAGGCGAAGTCATCCACGTGGTGGCCGACGTCGGCATCGAGGAGGACGTGCGCAAGGTGGCGCAGGCGGCGATCCAGCGTTTCGGTGGTTTCGATACCTGGGTCAACAACGCCGGCATTTCGATTTTCGGACGGGTCGAGGATGTGTCGCTGGAGGACCAGCGCAAGCTGTTCCAGACCAACTTCTGGGGGTGGTGCACGGTTCGCTGGTCGCCGTCGAGCACCTGAAGCAGCGCGGCGGCGGCGCGATCATCAACCTGGGCAGCGAAGTGTCGGACCGCGCCATGCCGCTGCAGGGCGCCTATTCCGCTTCCAAGCACGCGGTCAAGGGCTTCACCGATTCGCTGCGCTCGGAGCTGGAGGCGGAAGAGGTGCCCATTGCCGTCACGCTGATCAAGCCGGCGGCGATCGACACGATGTTTGTAGAGCATGCGAAGAATTACCTGGAAGTCGAGCCGAAGCTGCCGTCGCCGATTTACGCACCGGAAATCGCGGCCGACGCCATTCTGTACGCCGCCGAGAATTTCAAGCGCGATATCTTCGTTGGCGGGGCGGCCAAGCTGGTCTCGTCCTCGGCCCACTATGCGCCGCGCGTGGTGGACGGGTACATCAGGCGCTTCTTGCTGGGGCAGCAAAAGTCCGACATGCCGGCGCGCGACCGCAGCCAGAACAGCCTCTATTCGCCCGGCAGCGATTTGCAGGAGCGCCAGGGGCAGCGCGGCCACGTCTTCGAATCGAGCTTGTATACCCAGGCGGTGCTGCATCCCAGGACCTCCTGGGCCTTGATGTTTGGCCTCGGTCTTGCTCTTGCCGCATGGTTGCGCATGCGCGACCAGCCGGAGTCGCTGGCCTGACATTCCTGGCCCGGGCCGGCGTGGCACTTTATTTTTTGGGAGGCATGTCATGGCATATCTGAGTGACGAACAACTTGCTCATCTGAAGCAGTTGCTGGACGAGCGCGAACAGGTGTTGCGCGCCGACCTGCTGCGCGAAGTCAACGAGAAGGACGAGTACATGGAGGTGGCGACCGAGATACCGGACCCGGGGGACTCGTCTTTCGCCAATCTCGCGGTTGACCTTGGCAATGCGGCGGTCACCCGCGACCTGACCGAGCTGCGGGCGGTCGAGGCGGCGCGGCGGCGCATGGAAAACGGGGTTTACGGCGTGTGCGTGAGCTGTGAATCGGAAATTCCCTATGAGCGGCTGAAGGTGCAGCCGACCGCCGAACGTTGCGCGCCATGCCAGGAACACTACGAAAAAACCCATGGCGATGCATTGCGCGGCAACACGATGTGAAGACCGGGCCGGCGCCCGCGTGCGGCCTGTTTTTCTTTGGGTGCAGTGATGCCGCTGCCGTGCTGTTGATCGTACAATTCCAGCATTTGTCGCGTCACATATAGCACTCAGGGAGAATCATGGACGACTCACTACGCAACCTGCTGCAGGAAATGCCCAAGGCGGAGCTGCACATTCATATCGAGGGCTCGCTGGAGCCGGAGCTGATCTTCGCGCTGGCCGAGCGCAACGGCGTTGCATTGCGTTATGCCTCGGTAGAGGAGTTGCGCCGCGCCTACGCGTTCACCGATCTGCAATCGTTTCTGGACATTTATTACGCCGGGGCGAGCGTGCTGCTGCACGAGCAGGATTTCTACGACATGACCTGGGCCTATCTGCAACGCGCGCACGCCGACAACGTCAGGCACGCGGAAATCTTCTTCGATCCGCAGACCCATACCGAGCGCGGCGTCGCGTTTGCCACGGTCATCGACGGCATCCACCGTGCGCTCGAGGATGCGAAGCGCCAGTGGGGCATGAGCGGCGCGCTGATCATGTGCTTTTTGCGCCATTTGCCGGAAGAGGATGCGCTGGCCATGCTGGAACAGGCCATTCCGCATCGCGCCAAGTTCATCGGCGTCGGCCTGGATTCGTCGGAGCGCGGCCATCCGCCGGAAAAATTCGCACGGGTGTTTGCGCGCTGCAAGGAGCTCGGACTGCACCTGGTGGCGCACGCGGGCGAAGAGGGCCCTCCGGACTACATCCGTTCCGCGCTCGACGTATTGCAGGTGGAGCGCATCGACCACGGCGTGCGCTGCCTGGAAGACGCCGCGCTGACCCGGCGCCTGGCGGAGCAGCGCGTACCGCTGACCGTTTGCCCGCTGTCGAATATCAAGCTGCGCGTCTTCGACCGGCTGGCGGATCATAACCTGCTGAAGCTGCTGGAAGCCGGTCTGCTGGTGACCGTCAATTCCGACGACCCCGCGTATTTCGGCGGGTACGTCAATGACAATTTCCTGCGCATGTTCGAGGCCTTGCCGCTCGGGCGGGAACAGGCGCGCCAGCTGGCGCGCAACAGCTTCGTCGCATCGTTCCTGGACGAGGCGGCCAAGCGCAAATTGCTGGAGGAGGTCGATGCCTGCTTTGCGTAGCGCATTCCTTTAGGGCGTGCCCTGCGGCGCGAGGCATTGACGGGAGAACCATGATGATGGAAGCCGCATTTCCCGTGGCGCGGATCGTGCCGGACCCGGACATCCATGGCTGATCCGCTGTCCGCCGCGGCGCTGGCCGGCGGCCTGTCCTGGGCCAGCGGCATCCGGCTCTACATGACGCTGTTTGCCGCCGGCTGGCTGGGCCGAGCCGGCTGGCTCGATCTGCCCCCGGCCCTGCAGCCGCTCGAATCGCCCTGGGTCATCGCGGTCACCGGCGTTCTTCTGGTCGTCGAGTTCCTGGCAGATAAGGTGCCCGGCGTGGATTCGGTCTGGGACGCGGTCCATACATTCATCCGCATTCCCGCCGGCGCGATTCTCGGCGCCGCCACGCTCGGCCACATGGCGCCGGAATGGACCGCCGCGGCCGCGCTCCTGGGCGGAACGCTTGCCGCCGGCGCGCATGCCACCAAGGCCGGCAGCCGCGCGCTGATCAATACCTCGCCCGAGCCGTTTTCCAACTGGACCGCGTCGGTCGTGGAAGACGTGAGCGTGGCCGGCGGGCTGTGGGCGGCGTTTTTCCACCCCTGGATCCTGATCGCGTTTCTTGCGGTATTCTTCCTTGTCGCATTGTGGCTGCTACCCAAGCTGTGGCGCGGGCTGCGCTGGCTGTTGCGCAGGCTGAGCGCATAGCGTATCGCTGCCTCAACAAGAAAGAAAACACATTCCATGCTGTTGCAATCGTTGCGAATGACCCGGCGCGACTGGCGCGCGGGCGAATTGCGATTCCTGCTGGCCGCGCTGGTCGTCGCGGTGGCGTCGCTTTCCTCGGTCGGCTTTTTCGTCGACCGCATGCGCGCCGGGCTCAATCGGGATGCCCATCAACTGCTTGGCGCCGACCTGGTAATCAATGCGGACCAGCCGGTCGCTGCGGCATGGCGCGCGCAGGCGCTGCGGCGCGGCCTGCAGCTGGCCGAGACCGTCGCCTTTCCCAGCATGGCCATGGCGGGACAGGGGGAGCAGGCCGTGTCGCAGCTGGCGTCGGTCAAGGCGGTCTCGCCCGGATATCCGCTGCGCGGGCAGCTGACGCTGGCAACCGGCACGGAGGGCGCCGACGTCGCGGCGCGCGGTATCCCGCTGCCGGGCACCGTATGGGTGGATGAAAACATTCTGGCGGCCCTCGGCGTGAAAATGGGAGCTGCGCTGCAGCTGGGCGATGCCGTGTTCCGCATCGACGGCGTGATTGCGCTCGAACCCGACCGCGGCGCGTCGTTCATGAATTTCGCGCCGCGCGTGATGCTGCGCCTGTCCGATTTGCCGGCAACCAACCTGATCCAGAACGGATCGCGCGTGACCTATCGGCTGCTCGTGGCCGGCGATGCGGCGCAGGTGGCGTACTTGCGGCGCTGGCTGGGGCAGGAGATCGAGCGTGCCAACGTGAAGGGCGTGCGCCTCGAAACGCTCGAGTCCGGCCGTCCCGAGATGCAGGCGACGCTGGATCGCGCCGAACAGTTCCTGTCGCTGGTCGGCCTGCTGTCGGCCATGCTGGCCGCGGTTGCGGTGGCGATGGCGGCGCGCCGCTTCATGTTGCGCCACCTGGATGCGTGCGCCATGCTGCGCTGCCTCGGCATGACGCAAAACCAGGTGACATCGCTGTACCTGATCGAATTCGGCGCGGTCGGCCTGGCCGGCGGGGCGCTCGGTGTCGCGCTCGGTTTCGGCGCGCACTTCGCGCTGCTGGAATGGCTCGGCCCGTTGGTGAGCCGCCAGCTTCCGCCTGCCACCTTCATGCCCGCCCTGCAGGGGCTGGCGGCCGGCATGCTGCTGCTGATCGGCTTTGCGATACCGCCGATCCTGCAGCTGCGCGGCGTGCCGCACAACCGCGTCATCCGGCGCGAGCAGGATGCACCGCAAGCGATGACGCTGGCGACCTATGTGCTGGGCCTGAGTGCTTTCGTCGGCTTGCTGCTCTGGCAGTCCGGCGCGCCACGGCTTGGTCTGCTGACGGCCGGCGGCTTCCTCGGCGGGTTCGCCGTGTTTGCGGCGGTCGGATGGCTGGGCGTGAAATCGCTGCGCGCGCTGCGGTCGCGTATCGCCCATCCGGCCTGGCGCTTTGCCGTCACTGCATTGCAGCGCCGTACCGGTGCCACCGTGGTGCAGATAGTCGCGCTGTCGCTGGGGCTGATGGCCTTGCTGCTGCTGACCGTCATCCGCGGCGACTTGCTGGCGGCTTGGCGCCAGTCGACGCCGCCGGACGCGCCGAACCGGTTCGTGATCAATATCCAGCCCGACCAGAAGGACGAGATCGCGCGCCGCCTGGAGCAGGCGGGCATCGCGCATCCACTGCTGTATCCGATGATCCGCGGCCGCCTGATCCAGGTGAACGATACGCCGATCACGGGACAGACCTATGTCGAGGAGCGCGCCAGGCGGCTGGTAGACCGCGAGTTCAACCTGTCCACCATGCGCGAGTTGCCGCCGCAAAACGAGATCGTGGCCGGCCGCTGGTTTGAGGGCCGGGGCGCGCAGGCATCGGTCGAGGAGGGACTGGCGAAAACCCTGAACCTGAAGCTGGGAGACAGATTGCGCTTCGATATAGCGGGGCAGGCTGTCGAGGCCAGCGTGACCAGCCTGCGCAAGCTGGAATGGGGCTCGATGCGGGTGAATTTTTTCGTGATCCTCAATCCGGAACTGATGCGGGGCATGCCGCAGACGTGGATCACCGCGTTTCATCTTGCACCGTCGAAGTCGGCGCTCGTCCATTCCCTGACGCGCGACTTTCCGAACCTGACCGTGATCGACGTGGGCAGCGTGATCAGGCAACTGCAGGCGGTGCTCGACCAGGTGATCGCCGCGGTCGAATTCCTGTTCCTCTTTACGCTGGCGTCCGGCGTGCTGGTGCTGTATGCGGCGCTGGCCGGCTCGCAGGATGAGCGGATTCGCGAAGCGGCCCTGCTGCGAGCGCTGGGCGCGACGCGCCGCCAGTTGTCGCAGGCGCAGTGGATCGAGTTCGCGCTGGTCGGCAGCCTGGCGGGGCTGCTTGCCGCCACCGGCGCCGCCGTGGCCGGATGGGTGCTGGCGCACTACGTCTTCAATTTCGAATGGCGCTTCAGCCCGGCGGTCTGGCTGAGCGGGCTCGCGATCGGCTCGATCTGCGCATTCATCGGCGGCTGGGCCGGCTTGCGCAAGGTATTGCGCCAGCCTCCGCTGCAGTCGTTGCGCGGAAGCTGATTCCTTTCGCGCCGTTCCTGGTCTTCTGCGCGGCTTTAATCTGCATTAAAGATGCACGAGCGTGGCCGTGCTTTTCCGCAAGCCTTCTCCTGGCGTCACGCACTATATTTTCACTGTCCATGCGGCAGTCGCGCAGTGCAGCGCATCTCGTAAATTCGGTGCGGAAAATATTCCGCCGTGAGGTGCGTTTGTTCCTGCACGTCACTTCACGTCATGCGTCATGCGCGGGTAAAACAACGCATCCGCATAGGCGAAATTTCATTCGTGTTTTGCGTTGATACGTGTCAAAACAAACAACGAGTGGAAAAGTAGAGTGAACGTCAAGTAAGTCGCCGATGGGTGTGAGGCAAATGGAACACATGGCCAGAGCCGCTCCAGGCGCTGCGCCTGAAAAGAGTCCGGTTCCGTTCATCAAGAGGAGTCGCGCAACGTCTATCCCGAGTCCACGTTCACTTCATTGACATGCAGTCCGCCGAGTCGTGGACGTATTCCGATCAGATTTTCTTGCACACCGCTTGTGCCGCCAGCCTTCTTGCAGGTTCGTACTAATCACGTGGGGTAATCATATGCACTTGTATTTCGACGCATCCCTGAAACGATGGAGTGTAGTTGCACTCATACCGTTGTTTGCCGCATGCTCATCGGCCGCGCCGGGCATGCATTTCGAGCAGCAGTCGAGCGGCTATAGCGCCGGTTCCTCCGCCGCCGGGAGCGGCGACAATGCCAATGCGGTGCTCAAGCCTATCACCGTGAAACTGGTAAAGGCCGAAAAGGAATTGCGTGAAAAGCAGGCGACGCAGGATATCAGCGCGCTGATCGCCAAACCGAGCGCATACAAGATCGACAGCGGCGACGTGCTGTCGATCGTGGTCTGGGACCATCCTGAACTATCCAATAGCGCCACGACTGCGATCGCGGGCTACGGCGGCGCCGGCGCCGATGCGGCAGTGACGGCGACGACCGCGCCGCCGGCCGGATTCATGGTCGACCACGAGGGCGTCATCCAATTCCCATACGCAGGCACGCTCAAGGTATCCGGGCTGACCCAGGATCAGGCGGCCAACCTGCTCAGCTCCAAACTGTCGCGCTACCTGCGCAATCCAAAGGTCACGCTGCGCGTGCAGTCCTACCGGAGCAAACGCGTGTACGTCGATGGCGAAGTGAAGAATCCCGGCCTGCAGGCGATCAACGATATCCCGATGACCCTCGTGGAGGCGATCAATCGCGCCGGCGGTGTGCTGCCTACCGGCGACCAGAGCCAGGTCGTGGTTAACCGCAGTGGCGTCAATTACCAGGTGAACCTTCCGCAGCTCGTGCAGCGCGGCGTGAATCCATCGACCATCATGCTGCGCGACGGCGACGTGGTGCGCGTGCGCTCGCGCGACGAAAGCAAGGTATTCGTGTCGGGGGAAGTGGTGAGCCCGCGCGCGCTGCCCATGCATAACGGACGGCTGACGCTCAACGAAGCGCTGGGCGAGTCCGGCGGCGTCAATCCCCTCAGCGGCGACGGCAGCCAGATCTACGTCATTCGCAGGTCGGGGACCGATCAGATCGTCTATCAGCTCGACGGACGCTCGCCGGGAGCGCTGGCGATGGCGGAAAACTTCGAGCTGGACCCGAAGGACGTCGTGTATGTGGCTGCCACGCCGCTGGCCAACTGGCACCGCGCGATCAGCCTGATCCTCCCGAGCGCGTTGTCCGGCGCCGTGGGAGCGGTCACGCCGGCCACCAACAAGTAATTGACCGGTTCTGAACGACATGCGCCGCGTCCGCCCGGCCTGCTGGGAGCGCGGGAAACGGGCGGCGCGGCGCCGCCGCAGACAGTGCGGATCGTGCGGCGCCGGCTTATGTGCGATTTAACTCCTTTTCGATAATCCTATGACGAATCAATCCATACCCCTGTTATCCGGACCGCCGAACGTCCGCCACGACGATGAAGAAATCGGGATGGCGACCTACTTCGACATCCTGTGGGAGAACCGCTGGCTGATCGCCAGCGTCGCGTTTGTCGTGACACTGCTCGGCGCCTGCTATGCATTCCTGGCCAAGCCCGTGTACGAAGCGAACATGCTGATTCACGTCGAAGAGGAAAGTCAGAAGGAATCGAAAAACATCCTCGGCGACCTGTCCTCGATGTTCGACGTGAAAACGTCGGCGCCTTCAGAGATGGAACTGGTGCGCTCCCGCCTAGTCGTTTCGCGCGCCATCGACAACTTGCGCCTGTACATCAGCGCCGAGCCGAAGCGGTTTCCGCTGATCGGCGGCTGGCTGGCCGGCTACAACAAGCAGCTGTCGACCCCGGGTTTGCTCGGCTACGGCGGCTATGCCTGGGGGGCGGAAAAGGCCGACGTGGCCGTCTTCAATGTGCCGGACGCATTCCTGAACCGCGAGTTCGTCCTGACCGCCGAGAACGACGGGCAGTTCCGCGTTACCCAGAAGGATCAGGGGGTGGAATTCGCCGGCAAGGTCGGCGCGCCGGTCAATGTCGAAACCGCCAAGGGCCCCATCGAATTGCGCGTGGACCGATTGCAGGCCAAGCCGGGAACGCAATTCCTGCTCAATCGCGGCTCGCGCCTGGCGACGATCGAAAGCATCCAGAATTCGCTGACCGTCAATGAACAGGGCGGCAAGCAGTCGGGAATCATTGCCGCTACCCTGCAGGGATCGGATCCGAAAATGATCCATGCCGTGCTGAACGAGATCAGCAAGGAATACGTGAAGCAGAACGCCGCGCGCAAGACGGAAGAGGCGGAAAAGTCGCTGGCCTACCTGAACAAGCAGCTGCCGGAACTCAAGCAGCAGCTGGAACAGGCTGAAGCGAAGTACAACGCATTTCGCAACAGCAACGGCACCGTCGACCTGAGCGAGGAATCCAAGCTGACGCTGCAGCAGCAGTCGAACGCGAAGGTCAAAAAAATGGAACTTCAGCAAAAACGACTGGAGCTGCTGACGCGATTCACGCCGGATCATCCTCTTGTGCAGGGCATCGACAGCCAGCTGAAGGAAATCAATGCCGAAATCAATGGCATGCAGGAGCACATCAAATCGCTGCCGATGCTGGAGCAGAACCTGGTACGCCTGACCCGTGAGGTGAAGGTCAATACCGAGTTGTATACCGCGTTGCTGAACACGGCGCAGCAGCTGCGCCTGATCACCGTCGGCAAGGTCAGCAACGTGCGCCTGGTGGATGCGCCGATGCTGCCGGAAAAGCCGATCAAGCCGAATCGGCCGGTCATCCTGGCGCTGGCAGTGCTGGGCGGCTTGTTCCTCGGCGTGCTGGCGGCGTTCTTCCGCAAGTCCCTGTATGGCGGCATCGATACGCCGGAGCAGGTCGAGAAGATGGTCGGCGTGCCAGTCTACGCCACTATCCCGCACAGCAAGAAGCAGAAGGAGCTGTATCAGCAGGTCGCCGCACGGCAGCAGAAAGTTCCGCTGCTGGCCAAGGTGTCTTCCACCGACGCCGCCATTGAAAGCCTGCGCAGCTTCCGGGCGGCATTGCAATTCGCTCTGCCGCAGTTCAGGAACAATGTCGTGCTGATCACAGGCGCGACGCCGGGGATGGGCAAGTCGTTCGTGTCGGCCAATCTGGCAGCCATCATGGCGGCGACCGGGAAGCGGGTACTGCTGGTCGATGCGGACCTGCGCAACGGCTTGCTGCATCTGTATTTCGGTTTCGGACGCCAGGATGGCCTGTCGGACGCAATTGCCGGCGCACGCGCGCCGGAGCAGGTGATACACCGCGGCGTGATCGAGAACATGGACTTCATTTCGACCGGAACCTTGCCGCCGAATCCGTCCGAACTCCTACTGCGGCCGAGCTTCGGCGCCATGCTCGAGCAACTGTCCGCCGGATACGACCTGGTGCTGGTCGACGCGCCACCGATCCTGGCGGTGGCCGATACGCTGATCATCGGCTCGCATGCCGGAGCGATCTACATCACGACGCGTGCAGGCGTGACCACGCCGGGTGAGATCAACGAGTCGATGAAGCGTCTTGCCCAAGCCGGTCTGGCGGCCAAGGGCGTGCTGTTCAACGATCTCAAGGCGCGCCCGGGACGTTACGGGTACGGCTATGGGTACGGCACCTACCGCAACGGTTCCTCGGAGGGCGATGTCCCGCTGATCGAAGCGTCGGGCGCCAGATAGTCGCTCATCAATCGCGGGCCGGGCGGCAATCCGGCCCGTGATTTACCTTTGGAATAATGTGACGCGCCCATGCGGGCTTCGGCGTTGGCGCGCCTATCCTGTCATTTCCTGTCTGGCGGACGCTACCTTGTTACCTCTCTCTCAAAGCATCTTCAAAGCCTACGACATCCGCGGCATCATTGGCAAAACCCTGGACATCGGCATTGCGCGCCAGATCGGCCAAGCCTTCGGCACCGCCGCCCGCATCAAGGGCGAGCAAACCGTGGTCATCGGCCGCGACGGCCGCCTGTCCGGCCCCGAACTGGCCAAGGCCCTCGCTTCCGGCTTGCAGCGCTCCGGCATCGACGTCATCGACCTCGGCGTGGTCGCCACCCCGATGCTGTACTTCGCCACCCACGTGCTCGACGCCCAGTCCGGCATCATGGTCACCGGCAGCCACAACCCGCCCGACTACAACGGCTTCAAGATGGTGCTGGCCGGCGAAGCGATCTACGGCGACACGATCCAGGGCTTGTACCAGGCCATCGTGAAGGGCGACTTCGCCCAAGGCAACGGCAGCTATCGCTCCCACGACATCCGCCAGGCCTACATGGAACGCATCGTCAGCGACGTCAAGATGGCGCGGCCGATGAAAATCGCCATCGACTGCGGCAACGGCGTGGCCGGCGCCTTTGCCGGCGACCTGTACCGGGCATTGGGCTGCGAGGTGCGCGAATTGTTTTGCGACGTCGACGGCCATTTCCCCAATCACCATCCCGACCCGGCCCACCCGGAAAACCTGCAAGACTTGATCCGCTGCCTGACAGAAACGGATGCCGAGATCGGGCTGGCCTTCGATGGCGACGGCGACCGGCTGGGCGTGGTGACCAAGGATGGGCAAATCATTTATCCGGACCGGCAATTGATGCTGTTTGCGCAGGATGTGCTCACGCGCCATCCCGGGCGCGAGATCCTGTACGACGTCAAGTGCACGCGCCACATCGCGCCCTGGGTGCAACGGCATGGCGGAGTGCCGCTGATGTGGAAGACCGGGCATTCGCTGGTGAAGGCGAAGATGCGGGAAACCGGCGCGCCCTTGGGCGGCGAGATGAGCGGGCACCTGTTTTTCAAGGACCGCTGGTACGGCTTTGACGATGGCTTGTATGCCGGGGCGCGGCTGTTGGAATTGCTGTCGCGGGTGGCCGATCCGTCGGCGGTATTGAATGCCTTGCCGCAAGCGGTGAGCACGCCGGAGCTGCAATTGAAGCTGGAAGAGGGCGAGAACTTTGCGCTGATTGCCAAGCTGCAGAAGGAAGCGCAGTTTCCGGGGGCGCAGCGGGTGGTCACGATCGACGGCTTGCGGGTGGAGTATGCGGACGGCTTCGGGCTGGCGCGCTCGTCGAACACGACCCCGGTGGTGGTGATGCGCTTCGAGGGCGAATCGGACGAGGCGCTTCAGCGCATCCAGAATGAATTCAAGCGCGTCATCCTCGCAAGCAAGGCAAACGCTGCGCTCCCGTTCTGAGCCGCCCTGAATAGACGCGAACGGCAATGCATCTCCGTGAAATGACGGCGGACCAATTCGTTCGCCCCTGCATGGCGCGCTATGCGAGAGCGCAATCCGCATCAATACACAGCTAATACGAAATGCCGTCACTGTTGTCGCGTTTCCCAGCGCAGGGCATTTATTCGGCAAGTATGTGCCTGCGCCCGCGTGCTCCCGTGGCCGCCAATGGCTTTTTGAATTCTTCATAACGAATATCAAGATCCATCACCTGAGCATGGCCTATTTTTCTATCAGTGTCGCGAAGCGGCGCGCTCCTTCATCAGACATGAAGAAGCGCGATTTTCGTGCCGTGCAGCGTGCGGCAAAGGGGAATGCACCATGCCGGCATAGAGGGCTTCGTCACGGAAAAGCAGCTATCGAGTGCGAAGGCGCCATTCCGAAGCAGGGATGCGCGAGCGGCGGATGTGTCAGATCAACCTGGGGAAAAAAGCAATAATGTTTATCGATACTCGGCGTGTTGAGCAAGGCGCAGTCATTGAAACGACAGTCTGCATCATCGGCGGCGGCGTGGCGGGCATTACGCTGGCGATGGAACTGGACAAGAAGGGAATTGAAGTATGCCTGCTTGAAAGCGGCGGCTTCAATCCGGACGACGATACCCGCGATTTGTACCGCGGCGAGGATGTTGGCGAATGGCGCTATAACTTTGCCGATGGCAGCCGCAGCCGCTTTCTTGGGGGGAGCAGCAATTGCTGGGGCGGCTGGTGCCGTCCGCTCGATCCCTGGGACTTCGAAAAGCGCGAATGGATTGCGCACAGCGGCTGGCCTTTCGGCTTGAGCGAACTGGCGCCTTACTACGAGCGCACACATGCCCTCCTGAAGCTTGGGCCGAATAATTTCGATCCCGAATTCTGGGAGCGTTCCATCAACCGGTCCGACGTGCGCCGCATCCCGCTCGTGACGGGCAAGGTGCGCGATACGATTTCGCAATTCAGCCCGCCGGCGCGCTTCGGCAAGCTATACCGGGATACCCTGAAGCGTTCGCAGCGCGTGCGCGTGTTCCTGTATGCGAATGCGACCAACATCGATACCGATTCCAGCGGGCAGAAGGTCACCCACATCGATGTTGCGACACTAAGCGGGCGAAGGCTCAAGGTTTGCGCGAAGCTGTATGTGCTGGCTACCGGTGGAATCGAAAATGCGCGCATGCTGCTGGCCTCGAACAAGGTCCAGCGCGCCGGCCTCGGAAACGCGAACGATCTGGTCGGGCGCTTCTTCATGGATCATCCGCGCCTGTTCTCCGGCAATATCAAGTTTGCCAAGCAATGGTCGCGCAACAAGCTTTCTGATGTGAAGTACCACTACATGAATGCCGCGGTGGCGGCGCATGGTACCTGCATTGCGCATCAGTTCGCGTTGACATCGGAAACGCTACGCGAAGAAAGATTGCTCAATGCGCGCGTATGGTTTTCGTCGGTATTTCCGGGGGAGGGAAGCGAAGGCGCACAGGCTTTGTTCCGCTGCAAGCAGGCGCTGCTGAAGAAGGAACAGGCTGGATGGAAATTCAGCAAGGATCTGATGATGATGCTGTCCCACCCGGTGGATACCATGGCTTATGGATATACGCGCCTGTTCCAGCCGCGCTGGCTTATCCAGGGAGTGAAATTCCAGCTCATCGTCGAGCCGGAGCCGGACCCGAACAGCAGGGTAATGCTTTCACCATCGCAAAAAGATCAGCTCGGCATGAACCGGGTAAGGGTCGACTGGCGTCTGACATCCAATGTGCAGCGCACTTTCGACCGCACGCTGGCGATTCTTGCCGAGGACATGCGTCGCAGTGGCGTGGCCGAGGTCGAACTCGACCCGCCGATCGAGGGCCGGAAATGGCCTGCCGATCTTGAAGGCACATGGCATCACATGGGAACAACCAGGATGCATGATTCGCCCAAGCATGGCGTCGTCGACCGCCAGTGCAAGGTGCATGGCATGACGAACCTGTATGTTGCCGGTAGTTCGGTATTCCCGACGGCAGGCGCGAACTTCCCGACGATTACGCTGGCGGCTCTCGCATTCAGGTTGGCGGAGCATATCGTGGTGGAAGTCAGGAGTGCCGGTGCAAATTTTTCCATGGAGGCGGCGTGAGGCGCCGACAGCCATGAGCACCCACAAGACTATCCTCGTTACCGGGGCATCCGGCTATATCGGTTCGCATACCTGCGTCGAGCTGCTGGGTGCCGGATATTCGGTCGTTGCCCTCGATAACCTGTGCAACAGTTCTCCTGAGGCGCTCAGGCGCGTGGAAAAAATCACCGGTTGCGTCATCCCGTTCTACGAGGCGGATGTGCGGGACCGGCTGGCGCTCAATGCGCTATTGCGCACGCATCGCATCGACGCCGCCATACATTTCGCGGGCCTCAAGGCGGTCGGCGAATCGACGGCCCAACCCTTGTCCTATTTTGAAAACAATGTCGGCGGCACCGTCACCTTGCTGGAGGCATTAGGAGCTGCCGGCGTCAAGCGCTTTCTGTTCAGCTCGTCGGCCACCGTCTACGGTGATCCGGAGGAGGTGCCGATCAAGGAAACGGCGCGCCTGTCCACCACCAATCCATATGGCCGATCTAAGCTGATGGCCGAGCAGGTGTTGGAGGACCTGGGCCGGGCAGATGCATCCTGGGCCATCGGGAGGCTGCGTTATTTCAATCCCGCTGGCGCCCATCCGAGCGGCCTGATCGGCGAAGACCCGCGTGGAATGCCCAACAATCTTGTTCCATTCATTGCCCAGGTCGCCGTTGGCCGGCGCGAGTGCCTGTCGGTGTTCGGCAACGATTACCCGACACCGGATGGAACAGGGGTAAGGGACTATATCCATGTTGTCGATCTGGCGCGCGGCCATGTGGCGGCGCTGGCCGAACTGTTCCGCAGCGGTTGCAGCTTCACTCTTAACCTGGGAACCGGGCGCGGCTATAGCGTGCTTGAAATGGTGGCAGCCTTCGAACAGGCCTGCGGAAGACGGGTTCCTTACCGGATCGTAGATCGGCGGCCCGGAGATATCGCGGTGTGCTACGCGGATCCGACGCTGGCGCGGGAGGTGCTCGACTGGCAGGCAAGAAAGGGGCTGGACGAAATGTGTGCCGATCACTGGCGCTGGCAGAGCATGAACCCGACCGGCTTTCAATAGCCGGCCGCTAGCCGTTGCGGCCGTTCCCTGCCTGCTTGCTCCCTTGGTTCCGAAGGATGACACTTGAGCCTGCCGATTCCGATCCTCTTATATCATCGCATCGACAATGCGAAGTACAGTACGTCCACATCGCCCTTGCTGTTCCGGCAGCACTTGCAGTGGCTGAAGGAACGCGGCTGGCGGTCGTTGTCGGCTGATGAATTCTGTTTTGCGATGATGACTGGACGCTCGTTTCCGGCAAGATCGTTTCTGATTACATTCGACGATGGGTACGAAAGTATCAGAAGCACGGCGCTCGCTATCTTGCGCGAATTCGACTGCAAGGCAATTAGCTTCCTGTCCACCGCGTTCTTGCGCAATCCCGACGACAAATGCGTGCCGCTGTCGAATATCGAGCATCCCGAGCACTACCTGTCCTGGACACAAGCGCGCGAGCTGCAATCGAGCGGTATCGTCGATTGCCAGTCCCATAGTCATGGACACAACAATTTCACAACTTATTCGGCGGAGAAACTCAAGCAGGATCTCGCCATGTCGATGTACATGCTTGCGTCCGAATTAAGGCTGCCGAAAAGTCATTTCTCGCATCTGGCGTGGCCCTGGGGATTATCGCAACCCGCGTGGCGGGGCATCGCGACCGCTATAGGCTTCAAGTATCAATATGGGGTATCGCGCCAGTCCGCCAGAGTAAACTGTCCGCTGGACCAGATTCCCCGCACCTGTTTTGATGCAAGTTCTTTTTCCCAATTTCAACGGCAGGTATGGCTGCAATCAAGCCATGTCGCGCCCATCTGGGATCTAGCTTACCCCTTGGGGCGAAAACTGCGCCAGTTTTCGTCGCGCATCCGCAATGCCGCCTGAACATTCTTGCAAGGGCCGGCGCGGGCTACGCCACGAAATACATTCCCTTTAGAGCCATTTCAATCGGGCTATTGCAACGGAAGCCGAGCAGATCGCCTGCGGAACAATAAGCCGCACCATATAGCCGAGAGCAAACGTCCGGCACCGACAAGCCTGTCAGGCGGAATTTGGTGCAAACACATGGGCTGGCAGCAATTGAGCCAGCGGAATTTGTCTTTTGCGTTACCCGCTTATACAGATGCGCTCCTGTCACCTTCCGTTCCCACGCGCGGATGGCTCGCTACCTACACTCTTTTCAAAATATTTCCCCAAGACAGCTTCATATATAACGGTTTCACTTCATCAATAAAGTTGCATGGAACCAATTTCCACAGAAAGTACTCTCAGGAAACTCTTGCTCTTAAGAATAATCAAGAGCATTTCAATCTTGGAGACTTCACGTGGATCAATCCGTTTTTTATCGTTTTTCAATGTCGGCGCTATCATGCGCATGCGCTGCGGTCTTGCTCTCTGCTTGTGGCGGAGGCAGCGCCGAGGAGGGGGGCGACAATGCCGTAACAGCCGCCTCCGGCTTGGATCAGACGGCGGCAAGCTGGGATTTCAAGAATTTGTCACGGCAATGGAAAAAACAGAGCCCGGCACCAGCACCAGCACCAGCACCAGCACCAGCACCAGCACCAGCACCAGCTCCGGCTCCGGCTCCGGCTCCGGCTCCGGCTCCGGCTCCGGCTCCAACCGAGGTCTCGCCGTTCGGGCAAGACGCCAGTTTGTACACCTTGAGCTTCGCGGAGGAATTCAATGGAGGATTCGATTCCAGCCGCTGGAACGACCATATCTGGTATGAGAGCTCCAATCCCACCATCAACTATGCGGTGGAAAACGGCACGCTGAAAATCTGGCCGCAGCGCGACGCATCGGGCAATTTCTTCAACCGCACCATCGATACCGACGGCAAGTATGCGCAAACCTACGGCTACTTCGAGATGGAAGCCAAGCTGCCGAAGGGTAAGGGAACCTGGCCGGCGTTCTGGCTGTTTGCCCATCCTGGCGACCGCCGTCCGGAAATGGACATCATGGAAGCGTATGCCGGCGGCAACGGCTGGGGCTATACCGATGCCTCCGGCATTGCCCATCCGACGACCTACGGCGCCACCGTATGGGTCGGCGACTATGCGAACCACCAGGCCGGCTTCAAGATGTATGACAGCGGCCTCGACTTGTCCGCAGCCTTCCACAAGTATGCGGTCAAGTGGGAACCGACCAAGCAGACCTACTACTTCGACGGCAAGGAAGTACTGACGGTAAACGTGGCGATGCCCGATCCGATGTACATCATTCTCGACCTTTGGTTCGGCAGCGCCAGCGGGACGCCGGATGGGACGACGCCGACAGGCAAGACCAATTCATACGAAGTCAATTACGTGCGTGCCTGGAAGTTCAAGTAAACACCTGACATCCCGTGAAGGCGCGTCCTTCCGTCAACGGCGAGGCCGGCATCAAAAGCCGGCCTCTTTTTTTTTGCGCGACCGGTCCGGCAATGCAGCGCGCGTCGGATTAACGCCATGAAATTAACCGAATAAAACAAAAGCTAAGGCCATTTTATTGCTTCTTGGTAAATTCGCCGGGCGTTCGAATTGATGTGATGTTCGTTCAATGTTTCCCAACTGCATGCATTATGCATGTATCTACGCGGAAAAATTTCCCAAAATCTTTAAATTTCCTGGAACCATTTCTTTGACGCAAGGCTCAGAGGAGTACTTGCTGGTGAGAATTGCCGGCCCTTTTAAAAGATCAAGTGAGGAAATAAGTTTTGGTTAAATTCTCTCTCTCCCGTTTTTCCCTGTCCCTCTCCGCGTGCGCTTGCGCTGCTGCGCTGTTGACCGCATGCGGTGGCGGCGGTGGTGATCTCGCTGGTGCCGGTGCTTCTCAAGCCGCAGGTTCTCCGAACATTGCTTCTACCGCCGAGGTGAATCCCTCGTCTTCAGGCGCCACTCAACAGACTGCTCCTTCCGGCGGCGCGATGACGCCGTATGGCCAGAATGCCAGCGACTACGCGCTGACCTTCTCCGAAGAGTTCAACTCGCTGGACACCAACCTGTGGAATGACCACATGTGGTACGAGGGCTCGAACCCGACCAAGAACTATGCGGTGGAAGACGGCAAGCTGAAGATCTGGCCGCAGCGCGATGCATCCGGCAAGTTCTTCAATCGTACGCTCGATACCGACGGCAAGTACTACCAGAAGTACGGCTACTTCGAGGTGGAAGCGAAATTGCCTAAGGGTAAAGGCACCTGGCCGGCATTCTGGCTGTTCAACCACATCAATGAGCGCCGTCCTGAAATGGACATCATGGAAGCGTATGCCGGCGGTGAAGGCTGGGGCTACAAGGACGGCTCCGGCGTAGCGATCCCGAACACCTATTCGGCGACCGTCTGGGTTGGTGACTATGAAGGACATCAGGCAGGCTTCAAGATGTATAACGCCGGCATTGACCTGTCCGCAGACTTCCACAAGTACGCAGTGAAGTGGGAGCCGAACAAGCAGACTTATTACTTCGACGGCAAGGAAGTGGCAACGGTAAACATCTCCATGAACGACCCGATGTATCTCATGCTCGACCTGTGGTTCGGCAGCGCCAGCGGCACGCCGGATGATTCGACGCCGCAAGGAAAAGACAATTCCTACGAAGTCAATTACGTTCGCGCATGGAAGTTTAACTAAGCAATAAAAAGTAGTGCGGGATGCAGGCCGGGCGCCTGCTCCTTACCCGGGAAGGTATTCAAGGTCGGCATCAGTGCCGGCCTTTTTTTTTTGTCTCCATACTGCTGAACGCCAAGAAAATTTCCACTCATCTACATTCCCCACGGAACTATTTCCGAGCTGCAATGCTCAGAGGAAACGCTCACGCTTGAGAATGCTCAAGCCTGGTTCATGTGAAAGGGAAAGTATCTTGTCCAAACCATCGTTTCATCGATTCTCGATTGCCGCACTGACCTGTGCGTGCGCAACCGTATTACTGGCTGCCTGCGGAGGTTCCGGCGATAGTGGCATGGCCGCTGGCAGTGACACGTCCGCTTCGGCTCAGGCAAAGGCATCCTCTTCGGAGCAAGCCTCGGCGTCCAATACCGCAAGTGCCCCTGATTCGGGAAGCAGCACCTCGGTAACCACTGCGCAACCGACCGTGGCTGCTGTTCCGGCACCAGCACCAGCACCAGCACCAGCACCAGCACCAGCACCAGCACCAGCACCAGCACCAGCACCTGCACCTGCACCTGCACCTGCACCTGCACCTGCACCTGCACCTGCACCGGCTCCGGCTCCGGCACCGGCTCCCGCACCGGCACCGGCACCGGCACCGGCAGCAGTCGCTCCGTTTGGTCAGGATGCGAGCCAGTACATGCTGAGCTTTGACGAAGAATTCAACGATGGCTTCAACGGCAACCTGTGGAACGACCATATCTGGTACGCCGGTTCGAACGCCACCAAGAATTTCACGGTGGAAGACGGCAAGCTGAAGATCTGGCCGCAGCGTGATGCATCGGGCAACTTCTTCGATCGCACCATCGACACCGATGGCAAGTATTACCAGCAATACGGCTACTTCGAAATGGAAGCCAAGCTGCCAAAGGGCAAAGGCACCTGGCCGGCATTCTGGCTGTTCAACCACATCAACGAACGCCGTCCGGAAATGGACATCATGGAAGCGTATGCCGGCGGCAATGGCTGGGGCTATACCGATGCCTCCGGCATTGCTCATCCGAACACCTATGCCGCTACCGTATGGGTCGGCGACTATGATGGCCACCAGGCCGGCTTCAAGATGTACACCGAGGGCACGGACCTGTCGGCCGACTTCCATAAATATGCAGTGAAGTGGGAACCGGGCAAGCAGACGTACTATTTCGATGGCAAGGTCGTCACGACGGTCAACGTGAGCATGACTGATCCGATGTACATCATGCTGGACCTGTGGTTTGGCAGCGCCAGCGGCACGCCGGACAATTCGACGCCGCAGGGCAAGGACAATTCGTACGAAGTGAATTACGTCCGCGCCTGGAAATTCAAGTAAGCTCATCCACATCGATGTATCGCGGCACCTGCCTTCTTAGGTGCTTGCGCAAAGGCCAGCATGTATTGCTGGCCTTTTTTCTTGCCTCATAAAAAAACCGTTTGCGCCGATCTATCTTTCGGTGCTGCAGATTTTGCTGTCTCTCAAATACCTGATGAGTTCAAATTTTTCGAGAGCTTTTCTCTGCTATTTTTGGTTGCAATAAAAAATCAGTAACCAAGAATTACAAGTCGCTGCATCTTCAGAAAAATCCCTACGCTGTAACGTTTTTCGCTGGCATTTATTGCTAGTGACTTCTTATTTACTGCGAAGAAAGAGCCGGAGATGAAGATAAATCAATCGCAATCATTAGCTGAGCAAGAGGCAACGCAGGAAGAAACAGAACCAGCAGTGCATCAACCTACGTTGAAGGTTGTTTATGAAGCACCGAAATCGCAGAATTTTCCCATCCATAAGGTCTACAAGATTTTTCAAGACTATTTTCGGCCGAGGCGCAAAAGAGCATTCATGAAGCTTTTCCCGGAGGTCGCATCAGGCGCGCCTGTCGTGGACCTGGGAGGGACCGCGGGCTGGTGGAAGGAGGACTTTCCAGAGAGCGTAGACATATCGATCGTCAATATCGACGATGACCACCGCGAGGAAGTAACCCAAAGCGGCTTCAAATTTTTCAGGACGGATGGCAGGAGCCTGCCGTTTGCCGACAAGGAGTTCCACCTTGCCTTTTCAAATTCCGTGATTGAGCATGTGGGTGATCTAGGGGACCAAAAGCGATTCGCGCATGAAGCCATGCGATGCGGCCGCAAGCTCTATCTGCAAACACCGAACAAATGGTTTCCGGTCGAACCTCACCTGATGACCGCGTTCATTCAATGGCTGCCTTTCAAGATGTCGCGGCGCTTGCTCCGATATTTCTCCTTGTGGGGGTTGGTCGCCAAACCTTCCCAAAAGCAGATCGACGAATTTTTGCGCACGACACGCCTGCTCAGCAGGTCGGAGCTGAAACAAATCTTTCCAACCGCGCAAATTAAAGAAGAGAAATTTCTTGGCATGACAAAATCATTCATCGTGCTTATTCAATAAGGTTCGTGCCAATGTTCTCGCTCTGATCATTCGAATAGTTCTATTAAGGCAAAGAAAAGGCCGGCAGAGATGCCGGCCTTTTCTTTTTTTGCATGTCGTTTGTTTGCAACCTCGCCATTATTTTTATTGACGCCACGAAATATTTGCGACGAATTTAAATATTTCCAGGAACCATTTCTACGCAGCAATGCTCTGACGAAACTCTTGCTCTTGAGCATTTCGAGAGCCAATCGCTTAGAAAGGGGACTGTTTTGTCACGAGCATCTATTCACCGTTTTTCGATTACCACTCTGACCTGTGCCTGCGCGGCTGTACTGATCACGGCTTGCGGCGGGGGCTCCGGCGCCAGCGACGTTGCCAGCACGGCAGCTTCTGCCACGGCCTCTCCGGTTGTGGCGCAAGCAGCGGCATCCGATACGAATTCGAGCAATACTTCCTCCAGCTCTTCCGGCACCGCAACCGCCTCGCCGGCACCGAGCACGGTGACAACGCAGGCTCCCGCGCAAACCACACCTGCCGGACCGTTTGGCCAGGATGCGAGCCAGTACACGCTGAGCTTTGACGAAGAATTCAACGATGGCTTCAACGGCAACCTGTGGAACGACCATATCTGGTACGCCGGTTCGAACGCCACCAAGAATTTCACGGTGGAAGACGGCAAGCTGAAGATCTGGCCGCAGCGTGATGCATCGGGCAACTTCTTCGATCGCACCATCGACACCGATGGCAAGTATTACCAGCAATACGGCTACTTCGAAATGGAAGCCAAGCTGCCAAAGGGCAAAGGCACCTGGCCGGCATTCTGGCTGTTCAACCACATCAACGAACGCCGTCCGGAAATGGACATCATGGAAGCGTATGCCGGCGGCAATGGCTGGGGCTATACCGATGCCTCCGGCATTGCTCATCCGAACACCTATGCCGCTACCGTATGGGTCGGCGACTATGATGGCCACCAGGCCGGCTTCAAGATGTACACCGAGGGCACGGACCTGTCGGCCGACTTCCATAAATATGCAGTGAAGTGGGAACCGGGCAAGCAGACGTACTACTTCGATGGCAAGGTCGTCACGACGGTCAACGTGAGCATGACTGATCCGATGTACATCATGCTGGACCTGTGGTTTGGCAGCGCCAGCGGTACGCCGGACAATTCGACGCCGCAGGGCAAGGACAATTCGTACGAAGTGAATTACGTCCGCGCCTGGAAATTCAAGTAAGCTCATGTACCGAACCGAAAGGGCATCAGCGTCGGTTCGAATAAAGTTCTTCGAAGGCCAGCAATGCTGGCCTTTTTTTATGGGCAAGAAACTCGTACGGCCGGGCAGGGGCACATTTCATTGCAATTGAGCATAATCAATCACGGCTAATGTGAAACCGGAAATGATCGTGCATATTGCCCACTTTTACTTTCCCTCATGCCCGTACCGTGCTGCGCATGCCTCGCCATCGTTCTCGGAACTTGCGGACCTTTCGCCGGCGTCGACAGTCGCTGGCACTTGCCTTCCCTAGCGCATGGCGCACCCTTTGCCATGCTGTCGCAGATGGCCGGGGCAGATCTCATGCCAGTCTCCTCCAGGAAAAAAAGAGAGCCGGGCTCGCAGGCTGAAGGCAAAGGTGCGTCGAAATCGCTCGCGCCCTACGGCCAGAACCCGGATGGCTACATACTGACATTTGCGGAAGAGTTCGACCATTTCAACAGCCGCCGGTGGAATGACCATATCTGGTATGAGCGTTCCAATCCGACCAAAAACTATGCCGTTGAAAACGGGGTATTGAAGATCTGGCCGCAGCGAGATGCGGCCGGGCAGTTTTTCAACCGGACCCTGGATACTGATGGCAAGTATCAGCAGACTTATGGCTACTTCGAGATGGAAGCGAAGCTGCCGCGCGGACGCGGCGTGTGGCCTGCCTTCTGGCTGTTTGCCCATCCCGGCGAGCGCCGTCCCGAAATCGACATCATGGAAGCCTATCCGGCTGGAGAGGGCTGGGGTTTCATGGACCGCAGCGGCATGTACCGGCCCAACGTGTATGCCGCCACGGTCTGGCCCGGCGATGGCAGGTCGAACGCCGAAGGCAAGGCGGCCGGCTTCGTGATGTATGAAACCCACACGGATCTCTCGGCCGGCTTTCACAAGTACGCGGTGAAATGGGAGCCGCACAGGCAAACGTTTTATTTCGACGGCAAGCCGACCATGACAGTGCATATCAGCATGGCCGATCCGATGTACATCATCCTCGACCTCTGGTTCGGCGGCGCCTCCGGTCTTCCGGATGACACTACGCCGCAGGGGAAAGACAACGCCTTCGAAGTCAACTATGTGCGGGCATGGAAGTTCAAGTAAGCTGCTGCGGGAAGGTGTGCAGCGCGCATGAGCCGGCGCAACTGCCGGCATAAATCCAGTTCCACCTATGACATGCGTCATCTGTAGTCTGGATATCCTCTCCTACACTGCTTGGTGAACGACGCTCATCCTCACAGGAGTAACTGATGCTGCACGCAAAAACGGCGGCGGTCGCCAATGGCTTGCGGATATCTCGACTTTCCTCGTTGCCGGCTTCCTGGAATGATGCGTGCCGGCGATAACGCCCATTCCTTTGCCGTTCCGGTTCGTTTCCGACATGCATAGTCCAGTCAGTCACTATCAAGCGAGACCTATCGATGCTGAGAATTGCCCTTGTCACCAATACGCCGCCGCCTTACCGTGTTCCTGTTTTTCGCCGGCTCGGGAACATGCCCGATATCGCCTTTCAAGCAATTTTCTGCTCGCGGCGCGAACCGAACCGCCAGTGGGACTTGCCGCCGCTCGATTTCGATCATGTCTTTCTGCGCGAACGCTTCGTCACTGTCAGCGGGCGCTACATCCACAATAATCCGGACGTGATTTCAGCGCTACAGCGCTTTGCGCCCGATGTCGTCATTACCGACGGCTTCAATCCCACGCACTTGTACGCCTTTGCTTATGCCTGGGTAAAAGGGCTGCCGCACCTCGCGATGACTGACGGCACGGATATTTCCGAGCAAAGCTTGAGCCGGCTGCACAAAGCCGTGCGCCGCTTCGTTTATGCCCGCTCCAGCGCGTTCATGCCGGCCAGCGTCGGCGGTCAGCGGCATTACGAGAGTTACGGCATTCCCGCAGAGCGCTGTTTTACGTCCTGCCTGTGCATCGACAACAAGGCCTTCATGCCGGAGCCGGACCAGCAAAAGCGCTTCGACTTCCTCTTTTCCGGCCGCATCGAGGAGGTCAAGAATCCCTTGTTCGCCGTGCGGGTGGCGGCAGAAGCCGCCAAGCGGCTGGGACGGAAGGTCAGCATCCTGTTCGTCGGCTCCGGCAGCCTGCAGGAAAGCGTGCGCGCCGCCGTGAGCGCTGACAAAGACCTGCTGGAAGCGACCTTCCACGGCTTTGCCGCGCAGCGTGAGTTGCCTGGACTGTATCGTTCGGCCCGGCTTTTCCTGTTCCCGACCTTGTGGGACCCATGGGGCGTGGTCGCCAACGAAGCTTGCGCGGCCGGGTTGCCGGTACTGGTATCGCCCGCCGCCGGCGTGTGCGGTGAGCTGGTGCGCAACGGAGAAAACGGTTTCATTTGCGAATTGGACGTGAATGCATGGGCGGAAAAGGCCGCGCTGCTGCTGTCGCGCCAGGACGTCTGGAACGACTTTTCGCGCCGCAGCCTGTATCTCGTCGGTGAATATACCTACGACCACGCCGCCGACGGCATTGCCCAGGCTTGCCGATTCTCCCTCTCCGTAGGAGAACCGGTCAAAGTCAAGATGCCGGTGTGATGTGGCGTGCTGCTGGTGACTGTCAATGCGACGCATGCGTCGCAGCCGGCGCGCGGCCTGCTCCCGAAGGGCGAGCTCGCGCTTTCCATGAATTGAATAATCGCAGCGGAAGACATGAACGGCGTCACGCCGGCACTGTAACTCCGACGCATGACAAGAACGACAGACCGGGGCCATGATGGGACTTGTATTTACGTGTTCAATCGACGACGGCCACCCGTTGGACATGAAAACGGCGGAACTGCTGGATAAGCATGGCTTGCAAGGAACCTTCTTCGTGCCGATCAAGAATCGGGAAGGGTCCAACGTCATGTCTCGCCAGAGCCTGCTCACACTGGCACGCCGTTTCGAAATCGGATCGCATACCCATGACCACTACTATCTGAAGAACCTGGATGTGCGGCGCACGTACTACCAGATCGCGGAGGGGAAAAAGCAGCTGGAGGATATGCTCGGCGCGGAAGTGACGGGATTCTGCTACCCCGGGGGAAAGTATCGTCACAAGGATGTCGACCTCGTCAGGGCTTGCGGCTTCCGGTACGCGCGCACCACGGTCAACCTATGCCTCGATCCCGGGAAACAACCTTTCGAAATGCCCACCACCGTCCAGTTCTATCCGCACGAGCGTAGCGTGTACGTACGTAACTTTGTCAAATCGGGCCACTGGTTGCGGCGCTGCGGGCCCTTGTTCTATGTAATGCAATCGGAAAACTGGATCGAGCGACTGTATGGCCTGTTCGATTACGCATGCGAACATGGCTCGGCGTTTCACTTGTGGGGGCATTCCAAGCAGATCGACGAGCTGCAAGCCTGGCAGGAACTTGACGCATTCTTTTCTTATGTGTCCGGAAAAGTTGCTTTACCAGAACGCCTGACCAACAGCCAGCTCGCGCAGCGGGCCTTTGGCCCCGCAATGCTGATGGATTGCCGAGCCTGATCGCTACTGCGCATGTCCTGCAACCAATGATGCTCGGCTCCGCCGTGTCGGAGCCGTACCCGCCGTCTTCCTCGCCTACGCTGTCAAACGCCCGGGGTCAGGGCGCCGCATCGCTATAGGTGATTTTCCCCGTGGCGAATTGCCGCAGCAAGCCGACAACGAACAGGGTATTGGTGATCAGATAGCGCTTGAACAGCCGGCGCGGCTCCGATGCGAGACGGTACAGCCACTCCAGCCCGTGCTGTTGCCACCACAGCGGCGCGCGCTTCAATACGCCGGAGTGATAGTCGAAGGCGGCGCCGACGCCGACCATGACTGCGTTGATCCTGCCCCGGTGCTCGGCCATCCAGATTTCCTGCTTGGGGCAGCCGAGGCCGACAAAAACCACATTGGCGCCAGATGCGTTGATCATTTCCACGACTTCATTGTCTTCCCCCATCGTCAGCGGGCGAAAAGGAGGGGAGTAGGTGCCGCCGATGCGCAGGCGCGGGAAACGTGCCGCCAGCGCCGAACGCAATAGCGCAAGCGTGGTCTCGGTGCTGCCGTAGAAAAACACGATCTGTCCCAGCCGCTCGGCTTGCTCAAGGTACTTCAGCATCAGGTCGGGGCCGTTGATGCGTTCCTGCGACGGGTAGCCGAGACGGCGCAGCGTCCATGCGATTGGCGCGCCATCCGCAGTGGACATGTCGGCATTGTTGACCGCGACCTTGAATTCGACATCCTGTGTGGTGGTGACCACCGAGTGGACGTTGCAGATGCAGACGTAGCGCGACTCGTGCCCCGCGCCCCATTGCGTGATTCGCCCAATCGCCTCGTCCCATGTCAGTGCATCGATGAAGGCTTCAAGTATGGCATGGCCTTTACGCGGCATGTGGCTCTCTTCGTTTCGCAGCAATTGCATCGTTATAGATATCCATCAGAGTTGCATAGTTTTGTTCCGGGGTGTATCTCGACTCGTATTCGGCGCGCGCTGCCCGCCCCATGCGGGCCATTTCCCCTGGATGCGCCTCGGCCCACGCGATCCTAGCGCGCAGGTCGCCGGCATCGCCGGGCGCAAACAGCAGGCCGGTCACGCCTTCACGCACCATTCCGGCCAATGCGCCGAGCCGGCTTGCTATGACCGGCACGCCGCAGGAAAACGCCTCCACGATGGTACGCGGGGAGTTTTCGTAACAAATGCTGGGCACCACCAGGTAGCGGGCCGTCTGCATGCGCTCCAGGATGCGGGCAAGCGGCTCGAACCCGAGGAAGCGCGTGCCGAAGGCATCCCGTGCCATGCCTTCCAGCGGTCCGCCGCCGATGACCTGCAGCGGCATCTCGTCCAGCCCGCGCATCGCCTGCGCCAGGACCTCGATTCCCTTTTCGGTGGAAAGGCGGCCGACATACAATCCTCCATGGCGCGCATCCCACTGCGGCGCGGCGGAGGACGCAACAAAGTTGGGCTTGATGCGAAAGCGTGCGCGCGGCAGTCCGCCTTCCACATATTTATCGCGTGCAAAGTCATTGAGGGCGATGTAGCGCGTCACGCGCTCGCGATAGGTGCCGATGAGCCGGTGCGTGACCAGCATTCCGGATACGACCGCCGACTGCGCCGCGGATTCGCGATAGCACTTGCGCGCGACGGAGCGCCACGGCACCTTGCCGATGCAGTCTTCGCAGATTTTTCCATCCCGCAGGAAGATGGCTTGCGGGCAGAGCAGTCGGAAATTATGCAAGGTCTGCACTACCGGTATCCCTTTTCTCGATGCAGTCCAGTACAGCGACGGCGAGATGAGAGGAAAGGTATTGTGAACATGAATGACATCCGGTTGAAAATCATCGCAAAGCCGTTCGACCTCGCCGGCGGAACGGCGCGACCAGATGGCGCTCATCGCCGCAGCTGCGCGGGACATGTTGTCGAGCGCATCATTGTGCTGCGTGTACATTCCGACCCGATTGCCGTGTTTGCGCAAAAGCTCGATTTCGGCTTCCACCACCATGTCTTCGCCGCCGCGCTGCTGGTATGCGTTATGTGCAATCAGAATTTTCATGGGCGGTCCCGCTCATTCAAGAATGCCACGCGCGCAGGAACGATGAGGCATCAGCCGCCTTTCACCGAGTTGGCGGGCTTCAGGTATTCCTCCGTCCTGTCGATATCCAGTGCAGCGCGGCACGCGGATACCAGGCCGGCTGCCGCCTGCTCGAAGGTGTACTGGCTTGCCAGGGCACGGCTGCGCGCCGCAAAGCGCTGGTAGACAGCGGGCTGGGTCAGCAACAGGGCCGCATGCCTGCTCCACTGGGCTGCGTCCAGTTCGCATACGAAGCCGTTATCGCCGTGCTGCACCAGTTCTCCCGCGACGCCGGCGTGCGGCGACACAATGATGGGCAAGCTGGCTGCCGCCGCTTCGTTGGCCACCACGCCCCAGACGTCGGCCAGGGTAGGGAACAGGAAAATGCGCGCCGACCGGTACAGGGCCGGCAGTTCGTCTTGCCCGGCAAATCCGTAGAATTCCGCCTGAACCATGTCGGCCAGCAATCCGGCCTCCTTCCGTACCCGCTCTTCCTGGCTGCCCGATCCGACGAACAGGATGCTGACTTTTCGCCCCATGCTCCGGGCGGCGTCGCGTGCAACGTGAAGCGCGAACAGCGGATTTTTTCCCTCGACGATGCGGCCGCAGAAAATGAAGTCGTACTTCTTTTCCTCTTGCGGCGCTTCGCGCAGGTATTCTCCGTTGTCGATGCACAGGCAGGAGCGGAAGCAGCGGTGCGGCGCGATGCCGTAGCTTTCATACAGGCGTTGCCCGCCGGCGCTGGCGGCGATGAATGCCTGCGAGCGGCGATACACGAAGCGGCGTATCCGCTTGTGCCAGGCACTGAGCGCCTGCTCCGATGCGTCGGTACCGTCCGTCATCGGAACATGGGCGATGCCCTTCATCAGCGCATAGCCGAACGCATAGAGGTAGGTTGGATTGAAGCCGGTCGTCACGATCGCATCGGGACCAAAGCGGTGCAGGGCGGAAACCACATCCAGATTGTTGTGAATGAAGTTGTCGCCCCGCGTGACGAATCGTTCGCGCAAGAACACGTGGTTGAAGCGCAGCGGCGGCACCTGCCATTGCCGATTCGGTTCGCGCCGGCTGCAAAAGATGACCAGCAGTTCGACGCCGGGCATGGTCCCGATGATTTCATAGACCGGGATTCGGAACGGCGGCGGATGGTTGGTGATGATCGCCAGCCGCCGCACGGGCATGCCGCGCGGGCTTTCGGACTCGCATGAAGAGCCCTCCGTGCTGACCAGCCGATTGGTGTTGTCGTATGGTTTGTACATGTCCTTGAGAGGAATTCTCCGTTATCTCATGACTGGCGGCGGCGCCAGCCGAGCAGTCCGTCCAGGCGTCCCAGCATGACGGCGCAGCCAAGCGCCAGGTCGGCGCCGAACGATCCCTTCAGCAGGGGCCGCAGTACCGGCGCGATCAGGCCGCGTGCGATCACCCAGAACGGTAGATGATGTTTCGCATACAACGCCCCGGTGCCGCGCGCGCGACAGCGCACGGCTTGGCGTGCCTGCGGTGTCGCTTCCGTCGCTGCAGAGGAAACGGCATGATGCACCTCGGCTGCGGGGTCGTAAGTGAACAGCGCTCCGCTACGCAGCGCGCGCAACACGAAATCGGTCTCCTCTCCGGCGCCGAACCATTGCCCGACGCCCAGCCGACTGTCGAAGCCGTCGATCTTGAGACAGAGCGTGCGGCTGCAAAACAGGGTGATGGAGCTCACCGGGATGTCACGAAACGCGCTCGACCGTTCCCATGACAGATTGCCGGCCGCCATGGGCTGTTCGTCTTGTTCGACCCAGCGCACCACCACCCCTGAAGGCTCGTCCTGTCGCAGGAACCTGCCCACGACTCGCTGCAGCAGATCCGGTGCATACCAGCAGTCGTCATCGGGAAAACCCACCCATTTTCCGCTGGCGGCGGCGATGCCAGCGTTGCGGGCCGCGGCAAGGTTGGGCTGCTGCTGCTTCAGGTGACGAATGGCGAGACCGCGGGTCCGGGCACGCTCCAGATGCGGCCGCAGGCGCTCGTCCTGGTTCTGGTCGACCACGATCACTTCGAAGTCATCGAAGGTTTGCTTCGCCAGGGAGTCGAGCATGCGATCGAGTTCGTCGGTGCGGCCGAGGGTAGCGAGGATCAGGGAAACGGCTGGCGTCGTCATGCATGCGCTCCTGCCTGGAGGATGCGCTTGCGGCGCACCAGGTAGCGCGCATAGTGAAGCGCGCGCGCAAACGGGTTGGCGCCGGCATGCGACAGCCGCACCCGGAAGTCCTCGTCCAGGGCCGGCAGGCGCTCGCGTGTGGACAGGCTTCCCTGATGCTCGCGGAATGCCGCCAGCGGCTCGTCGAGCTGCACCGGTTCGCCCAGTTCGCCCAGCTTGAGCCACAAGTCGTAGTCCATCGCGTACTTGAGCGTGGTGTCGAAGCCTCCGGCGCGCTGGATGAACTCGCGCCGCACGAAGGTGGCCGGATGCGGGATGAAGTTGGTGCGCAGCAGGCGCGAATAGCTGTAGCGCGGCGAGATGTATTTTTCCGGCTCCAGCTTGCCGTCGACATCCCGCAGGATGCGCCCGAACAGCCAGTTGCGCCGGCTCGACTCCAGGTGCCGCACGACCGTAGACAGCACGTTGGACCCAATATAGTAGTCGTCGGAATGCAGATGCGCGACGATGTCTCCGGTTGCGACACGCACGCCTTCATTCATCGCACGGCTGATCCCTCCGCCTACATTCTTCAGCAGCCGATAGGGGCGCCGCAGCGACGCTATCCGCTCCAGCGTGCCGTCGGTCGATCCGCCGTCGACAAAGATATATTCGACATGCGGATAGTCCTGCGCCAGCACGGACTCGATCGATTGCGCCAGGTAAGGCTCGCTGTTCCAGGTGCAGGTGATGATGGAAAACGTAGGTTGTCGCATGAAGGAATCGAATGAAGCGAGGTTGGGTTGAAGGAAGGCCGGTATCCTGCTTGTCGAAACGTTCCTGTAAAGAATGCATCGATGTCGTGAGCGGCGGTATGATTTCCCACAAGCCCGACCTACATGAACATCATCGCCACTGTAAATTCTGTAACGGCTCGTAATCGCGGCTGGCCTGCGACACGGACGCGGGCTCCCGCCCCTTGGTCAGCACCAGCGAGAACAGCAGCAGGTGGGTGACGAATTCGCCGCTGAAGATGCTGCTCATGTTGAGCGGTGCTTCGGTGAAGTAGCGGATGAAAATGACCCAGAACAGGGCGAGTGAAAATCCGCGCGTCGCCGTATTCGATGCAAATGCCTGTCGGAACAGAACGAACGTGTAGACCAGAAGCCCGAGCAGGCCGAGCAGGCCGGCCACCGACAGCGATTGCAGAAACTGGTTGTGCGCATGGTAGGCAAAATTCATTCCGCTCAGGCGGCGGAATTCCACGTCCCACATCGACGTCCCATAGCCAAACAGCGGGTTCTGCTTCCAGGTGTCGATGGCCAGCGCCCAGATGTCGGTGCGGCCGGTGAGCGACGTCACCTGCTCGTCATGCGCCAGTTTGGCGAACGGGTCCTGGATTAGAACGTAGGCCAGCGCCGAGACCGCGACAAGCCCGAGCAGGCACAGCAGGATGGGGCGCGAAAAGCTGCGTAGCGAATATGCCGAATGGCGCGTACGGGCGCGTGTCTGCGCCGCGTACAGCAGATGCCCCCACCATAGCGTCGGAATGGCGATGAGGGCAGCGATCCATGCGGTCTTGGACTGCGACAGGACCAGCACGAACAATCCGGCCGCATATCCGGCCAGCTGCAGCAGCCGGCCGCCGAACGGGCGGTATATCTGCAGCAGGAGCAGCGTCAGCGCAAGCGGGCCGATGCTGTTCGGATTCGAGCCCAGCCCCCACAGGCGGATATGGATCGACGGCAGAACGCCGGCGTAATTTTGCTGCACCGCCGCCTGCGGAAAGAGCGCGATGGCGGCCATGCTCGCAACGCAGAACAGCAGCAGGCCCCACTTGGTGGCATCGATCATGGGCGTGAAGCCATGGCCGCGGCTCAGATACACTGCGAGAAAGACGAGCGCCGGGTAGATCAGGCGCTGATCGAAAACAGGTTTGATGCCGAAAATGTTGTTGAGAACGGCATTGGTAATGAAAAAGAATAGGAAGGCGGCAAACAGGGCACCGCCTTGCCGCGACCGGCCCTTGTGCATCTGTGAAACCGAAATCAGCCGCGCGATGCAAATTCCCAGCACCAGCGCGGTGACCAGCCGCAATAACCAGACCAGGACCGCAGATTCCTCGCCCGATGCAGTACCGATTTCGAACTCCGCATTCGTGATGTTGCGCTCTGACAGAACGCTGCTGGCGGCGGTCGCCGCAAGAACCATGGGGCTGATTACCGGCAACAGCCACTTGTTGAAATGTCGATTGATGTCGACAAAGAAGCCTACTGCCAGCAACCCGATTCCGCATAGCGCGAGCGCGCCGACAAAGTAGAGCAGGACCGTGGAAAGTTGATTGTCAACCATGTTCTCGACCTTTCAGATGGTTCTTTTCAAGTGCCCCCGGTACAGGAAACGCACGATCTTTTCACTGCTGCGCTTCGGCAGGCGCATGGCGATTTTTTCGAAGAGCTGCGCCACATGGTGATTGACCAGGCTCGGAAATATCCACAGCGACAGCAGCATGCCTGCCAGGCCGGCAACAACGTCGGCGGCGAGCCACAGCAATGGCATTTCCACCATCTGGCGCGCGGCGAGATCGACAACGGCAATCAGGATCGCCGTGATGGCGGTGGTGATGGCGCCGCCTCGCATCGAGCGGAAGATGCGGCGCAGCCCGAGGTCGAGCGCATGGCAGGTGGTGGCCACGATAGCGGTGGCGCGCACGAGATACATGCCGAACACCACCCAGGCGACCGTATCGAGCGATACCATGGCCGCGACGGCGGCCGTGATCACGAAACCGATCGCGACCGGAATCTGGATCAGGAATTCCTTGTGCGTTTGCCCCGATACCCATAGCAGCGGGGTTGCCATCCCCAGCAGCAGGTACAACGGCATGGCCAGCGCGATCGGGCGCAGCACGTCTGCGGCTCCCGCCCATGCATTGCCGTAGAGTGCATGCAGGATGGTTTCGGAGGCGACGGCGATGCCGGCGAACACCGGGAACAGTACCAGTGTCACCACGCCCATCATCGTCAGCAGTGCCTTGCGCAGGCGGTCGAAATCATCCTGCACGCGTGCGCTGGTCGAAAACAGGGCCGATTGAATGACGGCAATGATGGTCAGCGTCGGATTCGAGACCAGGTTGTACGACAGTGAATACAGGCCGATTTGTGCCGCCGGAAAGGTGCGGCCGATGATGACGCGATCGACGTTGCCGATGATCCAGTTAATGACATTGGTGAGAAATACGCGTGCACCGTACACGACCAGCTGGCCTTCGTCGCGCCGCCACAGAACGATTCCGATCGGATGCCGCGATTTCCGGAATATCAGGACCAGGTTCATCAGCTCGCTGCTGATGAAGGCCGCGATCAGCGCCCACACCTGTTGTCCGAGCAGCGCGAGCGGAATGCCAATGAGGATGTAGCCGACGATATAGCTTACGATCTGTGCAGATTGGATCGACTTGAAATCGAGTTCCCTTTTCAGGAGGTTGATCGAGAGCGAGGCGAGCGCGGTGATGAAGCAGATGACGGACGCGACGCGGATGACCGGGATGACGCGTGCTTCGTTAAAGAAATGTGACAGTGGAACGGCGAGGAGATATACGATGCCGGAAACAGTCGCGCCGAGTATGACTTGCCAGGTGAATACGAACTTGATGTCCAAGTCGCTGATGGTCTTTTTCTGGATCAGCCCATAGGAAATGCCGACATCGGAGAAGAATTTGCTGAAACTGAGGACGATGGAGGCAATTGCGAAAATACCGTATTCGGATGGGCCGAGCAGGCGCGCCAGGATGATTTGCGTGACGATCTGTAGCAGTGCGCGCAAAACCGAACCGAAGCTTCCCCAGAATACAGCGGTGATTCCCTTGCTTGCCAGATTGGTTTTTTTATCCATACCGGATTGTGCGAATTGAAAGGCGGTGGGCGAGAAAGCAACTTCTTGTCGAGATGTCGTCTTTCAACTCCGATAAAGAAGAGACAGTGGCAAGGCATGGCCGCACGGGGAGGTGACCGGTTGCGGGCCGCTGGCAGCGCAAGGCGGACCTTGCGTGATCGGCTCGGCGTTTTCCTAGCTTTCGGCAACATTCTCCTGGAATTGCCGGTAGGTTTCCCCAAGGCCCGCATGCAGGGAAATCTCCGGGCGCCATCCAAGTCGAGCGAGCTTCGCGCTATCCATCAGCTTGCGCGGCGTGCCGTCCGGCTTGCTGGCGTCGAATTCGATCTTTCCCCGGTAACCGACAACCTTTCCGATCAGTTCTGCAATCTCGCGTATTGTGACGTCCTCGCCAGTGCCTACATTGATGTGGGATAACGTCGCTGTGGTATTGGCTTCGTAGAGCGTGCGCTCCAGTTCCATCACGTGCAGGCAGGCATTCGCCATGTCGTCGACATACAGGAATTCCCGTCTCGGCGTGCCGGTGCCCCAGATGATTACCTTATCCGCGCCGTTCAGCTTCGCTTCGTGGAAGCGGCGGATCAGGGCGGGGATGACATGGCTGTTTTCCGGATGATAATTGTCGCCGGGCCCGTAGAGGTTGGTCGGCATGACGCTGCGGAAATCGGCTCCGTACTGCCGGCGATAGCTTTCGCACATCTTGATGCCGGCGATTTTCGCAATCGCATAGGGTTCGTTGGTTGCCTCGAGCGGGCCGGTCATCAGGTACTCTTCCCTGATCGGCTGTTGCGCCATCCGGGGATAGATGCAGGATGAGCCGAGGAAAAGCAGTTTTCTGACGCCCGCGCGCCAGGCTTCATGGATGATGTTGGCCTGGATCATCAGGTTGTCGTAGATGAATTCCGCCGGGTAGGTATTGTTGGCATGGATGCCGCCGACGCGGGCGGCGGCGAGATAGACTTCGTCGATCGATTGCGATTCGAAGAAGGCGCGCACTTGCGCCTGGTCAGTCAGTTCGAGTTCCGCGTGGGTGCGGGTGACGATGTTGGCGTGGTCGCGCTTGTGCAGCGCGCGCACGATGGCCGCGCCCACCAGCCCGCGATGTCCGGCGACGTAAATGCGCTTGTTTGATTCTCTGTTCATGCTCTTCCTCTTGAATTGTCGCGGCTTGGCAGGTGTCTGCATTCTAGCCAACTGAGAAGCGCTCCCGTATGGATCGCGCCGCGGTCGGTACGAAAAGCAGAGCGGCAATTGACCGCAGGCGGCTGCAGCTCTGTTAGTGACGATGGGCCGGACTCACGCTCTGCTTGCCGTCAATAGGCGTTCTTTCCGGTCCATCCTTTGAATGCGGTCCAGACAATGATGCGTATATCCATCCATAACGACCAGTTCTGGATGTAGTGCAGGTCGAACTGCACCCGCTTGGCCATCTTGTCCACGGTATCGGTCTCGCCCCGGTGGCCATGTATCTGCGCCCATCCGGTGATGCCTGGTTTGACGCGATGACGCAGCATGTACATTTCGAGCAAGTCCTTGTAGAGCTCGTTATGTTGCAGCGCATGCGGGCGCGGACCGACGACCGACATGTCGCCCAACAGGACGTTGATGAATTGCGGCAGCTCGTCCAGGCTGGTGCGGCGCAGGAAGGCGCCGATCGGTGTGATGCGCGGATCGTTCCTTGTTGCCTGCGTCACTTTGCCGTGTTCTTCGTGAATCTTCATCGTGCGGAACTTGTAGACGTTGAATTTCTTCCCGTTCAGGCCCAGCCTCGGCTGCTTGAAGAATACCGGTCCCGGCGACGAGTGCTTGATGAGCACCGCCAGCACCACGAACAGCGGAATCAGCAGGATCAGCGCGACCAGGGCAAATACCTTGTCGAAGATATCCTTGACGATGCCGTTCAATCCGCTTGATATGGGCTGGTTCAGGTCGACTACCGGGAAGCCGAGGAAGTTGGTCATCTTGTTGCTGAGCATTTGCAGGCCGAGGATGTCGGGCGCCCAGCGGATGTCGACCAGCGTATTGCGCAGCAGGTATTGCAGCTGCTGCAGCTTGGGCGACTCCATCAGCGGCAGGGTGATCCAGATTTCGTGGATATGATTGGCCGTCACATATTCATGGATCTTCTGCAGATCGGGGATCCGCACGATCGCGGGATCGTTGATCTTGTCGGCATCTTCCGCCGCTGCATGGACCGCGACCACGTCGTAGCCGGCCCAGTCGAGGTCGTGCGCGCGCCGGTGCAATTCCTGGCCGGTAGTGCCGTAGCCGACCAGCACGACGCGCTTGCTGTTCATTCCCTTGGTGCGCAGGTAGCGCAGCACGAAATAGACCGCCGAGCGGTACAGCATGAGCAGGGCGACGCCGATGGCGTACCAGTAGAACAGCCAGAGCCGCGACACATGGCCGACATGGTGGATCAGGAAGCTGAAGAACAATCCGATCATCAGCACCAGTGCCCAGGATGCGGCCAGGCGCAGGAACAGGTCGGGCAGGGAACGCCCGCGCCATGATCCATACAATTCCAGCTGCGGGAACAGGAGGAAGGCGAGGGCGCTGCAGAAGTGGAGCAACACTGTGTGAATCGGCTCCGCGTCGAGCAAGGAAGCCTGAAAATGAAGCTGGCTGGCGGCTACGCCGGCGATCTCCAGCGCCAGGACATCCATCAGCCTCATCGATAATTCCATCCGGGAAGAATTATTGCTTATTAAATCTTGCATGGCGTTTCTGGTGTCTCATCGTTTGCAACACGTTCAAACCCGCGATGGCCCGGCGCGGTACGACTGTTGCGGTTTCGACATGAAGCTGCCGAAGTGCTCTTGCTGCTCAAAAGGCTATTACCTTTTAGACAATGGTAGTCACTAAAGAAGAGGAAAAATTGCTAAGTACGATTTGCTTGCGCAGTCTCAAAAAACGGAATGTGATGCGTCAAACGAGGTGTTGCGCCTGATCGAAGGAGTCGAATTTGCGCGGCAACGGCGCTGCGCCGGCAGCGAAAAACGTGCGGCTCGCGCAGATGGAAACCGCCCTGGTGAAGTTTGCACGCCACCGCTCCAGGCGGTGGCGGGATGACCCGCAGGGCGGTCGATGCGCTATCATTCGTTCCCATGAATATTGATGAAGCTCAAGAACGCACGACGTACGAATTGATCGGCGGAGCGACCGGGCTGCGCGAACTGGTCGACCGTTTTTACGATTTGATGGAACTCGAACCCGAGTTCGCCGGCATCCGGGCCATGCACCCGACGCCGCTGGACAGCTCGCGCGACAAGTTGTACTGGTTTCTTTCCGGCTGGATGGGAGGTCCCGACATGTACATCGAACGCTACGGCCACCCGCGCCTGCGCGCCCGGCATCTGCCGTATCCGATTGCCTCCGACGAGCGCGACCAGTGGCTGCGCTGCATGGCCTGGGCCATGCAGGACGTGAAGGTCGAGCCGGCACTGCAGGAGCGCCTGATGCAGTCCTTTTCTCAGACCGCCGACTGGATGCGCAACCGGGCTGGCTAGGCTCTCCTCTCTCTGCTCGGCTGGGAGCCGGCATCCTCGTCCTGTGACATGGATATCTTCATGAATGCAATGACACTCGTTACGCTGCTGCTGATTGCGGCAATCATCATTTTGCAACTCGTTATCCTGTTGCGCACCCGCGCCAAGGACGTGTCGCCCCAGCTGCTGCAATTGCAGGACGAGCTGCAGCGCCATCAACAGCATACCGTCGAGCGCGTCGAGCGCGAATTGCGCAGCCAGGTGCAAACCACGGCGCAGAGCACGCGCCAGGAGCTGGGGGCCAATATCGGGCAATTCCAGCAGGCGCTCATCGCGCAACTGACCAGCGTAGCCACGATCCAGAACAACCAGATCGACTCGTTCGCGCAGCAGCTCGCCAAGATGAGCGAGCTCAACGCCCGGCAGCTCGAGTCGATGCGCCAGGCCATCGCCTCGCAGGCGCAGAGCGGGCGCGAGGAGCAGTCGGCGGCATTGAAGCGCTTCGGCGACACGCTCAACCAGTCGCTGACGGTACTGACCGAATCGAATGCGCAGCGCATGGCGGAAGTGCGCTCCACGCTGGAAGCGAAGATCCGCGACCTGCAGACCGATAACGGCGCACGGCTGGAAGAAATGCGCAAGACCGTCGACGAGAAGCTGCATGCCACGCTCGAGCAGCGCCTGGGCGAGTCGTTCAAGCTGGTGTCCGACCGGCTGGAAAAGGTGCACCAGGGCTTGGGCGAAATGCAGCAGCTCGCCATCGGCGTGGGCGATCTCAAGCGCGTATTGACCAATGTGAAGACGCGCGGCACCTGGGGCGAAGTGCAGCTGGAGATGCTGCTGGAACAGGTGCTCACGCCGGACCAGTACGCCAAGAATGTCGAGACGGTGCCGGGCACCGGCGAGCGCGTCGAATTCGCCGTCAAGCTGCCAGGCCAGGACGACTGCGGCCGGCCGGTGTGGATGCCGATCGATGCGAAGTTCCCAAAGGAGCAGTACGAGCGCCTGGCCGAAGCTGCCGAGCATGCCGACGCCGACGGCGTGGCTGCTGCCGGAAAGGAACTGGAGCGCGCAGTGCGCCTGGAAGCCAAGACCATTGCCGAAAAATACCTGTCGCCGCCGCTGACCACCGATTTCGCCATTCTGTTCCTGCCGACCGAGGGCTTGTATGCGGAAGTCATGCGCCGCCCCGGCCTGGCCGACGAATTGCAGCGCGTATGTCGCGTCAGCATTGCCGGCCCGTCCACGCTCTCGGCCCTGCTCAACAGCCTGCAGATGGGTTTCCGCACGCTGGCGCTGGAAAAGCGCTCGTCCGAGGTGTGGCAAGTACTGGGCGCGGTCAAGACCGAATTCGGCAAGTTCGGCGACGTGCTGGCGGCCACCAAGAATACGCTCGAACGTGCCGCGAAGAACATCGAGCAGGCGGAAACCCGCACCCGGCAGATGTCGCGCAAGCTCAAGTCGGTGGAAGCCTTGCCTTCCGAGACGGCGCAGCTGTTGCTGGGGACGGAGGCAGCCGAACCGAATGACGACTAAGATGCGCATAGAAACGCCGGAGCTGCCGGGCGGATGGCTCGCGCCACGCCCCGATCTTCAACATTTCACGCGCCTTGCCGCGCAACACCTATGGAAATAGCGATACTGTTCGGTCTGATTCTGCTGAATGGCTTGTTTGCCATGTCCGAGATAGCGCTGGTCACCGCGCGCCGGGCGCGCCTGCAAAAGCTGGCCGATGCCGGCGATGCGGCGGCGGGCGCAGCGATCCAGCTGGGCGACGATCCGAACCGCTTCCTGTCCACGGTGCAGATCGGGATCACCTCGATCGGCATCCTGAACGGTATCGTCGGCGAGGCGACGCTGGCGCAGCCGTTCGCGGTCTGGCTGCAGGGCCTCGGCATGCGGCAGTCGGTGTCGCACTATTTCGCCACCGGGCTGGTGGTGTTCAGCATCACCTATTTTTCCATCGTGCTGGGCGAACTGGTGCCCAAGCGCGTCGGGCAGATCAGCCCGGAGCCGATCGCGCGCCTGGTGGCGCGGCCGATGCTGTGGCTGGCGGCGATCTCCAAGCCGTTCGTGCGCTTTTTGTCCGGCTCCACGCAGCTGGTATTGCATGCGATCGGCGTGAGCGAGCGCGCCGAGCCGAGCGTGACCCAGGAAGAAATCAACCTGCTGCTGGCGGAAGGGTCGAGCGCCGGCGTGATCGAACACCATGAGCACCAGATGGTGCGCAATGTCTTCCGCCTGGACGACCGCCAGATCGCATCGCTGATGGTGCCGCGCAGCGATGTCGTGTATTTCGACGTGCAGGAATCGCTGCAGACCAACCTCAAGCGCTTCGAGGAAACCGATCATTCGCGCTACCCGGTGCTGCGCGGCGGCTGGGACGATGTGCTGGGCGTGGTCAGCGCGCGCCAGCTGCTGGCGCAGACGCTGCGCGGCGAACAGCCGAACCTGACGCAGCATCTGCAGCCGGCGGTCTTTGTGCCGGAATCGCTGACCGGCATGGAATTGCTGGAAAACTTCAAGAACTCCGGTGTGCAGCTGGCGTTCATCGTCGACGAGTACGGCCAGGTGCAGGGTATCGTCACGCTGCAGGACGTGATGGAGGCCATCACCGGCGAGTTCAAGACGCCGCGCGCCGAAGAAGCGTGGGCGGTGCAGCGCGAGGATGGCTCCTGGCTGCTCGACGGCCTGATCCCGGTGCCGGAACTGAAGGACCGCCTGAGCCTCAATGGCGTGCCGGAAGAAGAGCGCGGCCGCTACAACACGCTGAGCGGAATGATGATGCTGCTCCTCGGGCGGCTGCCGCAAACCGGCGACCGCTGCGATTGGGAAAGCTGGAGGTTCGAGATTGTCGACATCGACGGCAAGCGCATCGACAAGGTGCTGGCCTCGCCCAAGCAGCCGGAGATGCCGGCGCCCGGGGCGGAAGGATGAAATATTTTGCGGCTGCTTGATCTGGATGCGCCAATTAACATGCCGGGCAGCATCATGACCGGGAGCGGATTGGTACAATCGGCATATGGATCGGATTCGTCACACTCGCCGCTTCGTCGCGCTTCTGGCGCTCGCCAGCCTGCTGTTCATGCAGCTCGCCGTCGCGGCCTACGCCTGTCCGAACACCGCAGCGGCGCAGTTCGTGGCGGCAGCCGACGAAGGCATGCAGGGTTGCCACGACATGGACACGGTCCAGCCGAACCTGTGCCAGGCACATGATCAGGCCGGCAACCAATCTCTCGACAAGCCGCCGTTCCCCGATGTCCAGCCGTTCATTCCCGCCGCGCTGCAACTGGAGGTGCGCAACGCCGAAACGCGGCGGACGCAGGCGCGCATGCATCCCGGCGACATCTTTCTGACGCGGGCCACCGCACCGCCCCACGCGATCGACCACTGCTGTTTCCGAATTTGAAACCCCGGACCGCCCGAATTGCCGCGCCCCATACCCGCGCGCAGCTGGTTGATGCTTGTCTGGAGGATTTTCATGTCGTTGCATGTCAAAACGTCCCTGTGCGGACGATCATTTCTTGTTCGCGGCACCGCCTTGCTATTGCTTGCCTGCGCCAACCCGGTATCTGCCGGCGACGCGCTGACGCTGGAACTGGCGCAGCGCATCGCGCTTGGGCGTTCGCGCCAGCTGGCGGCCCAGGATCAGGCTTCATCCGCTGCGCGTGACATGGCCGCTGCCGCCGGCCAGCTGCCGGATCCCGTGCTCAAGCTCGGTATCGACAACCTGCCGGTCGAAGGGCCGGACAGCTACAGTGTCGCGCGCGACTCCATGACCATGCGCCGGATCGGCGTGATGCAGGAATTGACACGCGCCGACAAGCGCTACTGGCGGGCCGAACGCTTCACGCGCGAAGCCGAAAAAATCCAGGCCGACAAGGCGGCCACGGCCGCCGCGATCGAACGCGACACCGCGCTGGCCTGGCTCGACCGCTACTACGCGGAAGCGATGGCGCGGTTGTACGATGCGCAAATCGAGCAGGCCCGGCTGGAAATCGAAGCCGCGCAAAGCGCCTACCGCGGAGGGCGCGGCGCGCAGGCCGACCTGCTCAACGCGCGCAGCGGGATGGCCGCGCTTGAGGAGCGTGCGACCGAGGCGGCGAACCGCGTGCGCAACGCGAAAACGATGCTGACGCGCTGGGTCGGCGATGCGGCCGGCACAACGCTCGCCGGCAAGCCCGATACCGGCAGCGTACGGCTCAACGTCGCCGCACTCGAAGGCGAACTCGCCCACCACCCGCAAATCTCCACGCTGGGCCGGCAGGAAGCGGTCGCCGAGGCCGAAGCGCGCCTGGCGCAGGCCAACCGCCATTCCGACTGGGCCGTGGAAGTAATGTTCAGCCAGCGTGGTTCCTCCTACGACAACATGATTTCGGTCGGCCTGTCTGTGCCTCTGCAGTGGGACCGCAAGAACCGGCAGGATCGCGAACTGTCCGCGAAGCTCGCGCAACTGGAACAGGCCAAGGCGGAGCGCGAGGATGCGCTGCGCGCCCATGTCGCCGAAGTGCAGACCATGCTCAATGAATGGGAAAGCGCGCGCGAGCGCCGTGCCCGTTACGAGCGCGAGCTGATTCCGTTGAGCCGGGAGCGTTCGGAGGCGGTGCTGGCGGCCTATCGCGGCGGCAAGGCGGGGCTGGGCGACGTACTGGCGGCTCGCCGCAACGAGATCGACATGCGCATGCAGGCGCTGCAGCTCGACGCGGACATCGGCCGCCTGTGGGCACAGATTAATTTCCTTATTCCTGCGGGCGGCGACGCGCCCCGGACCATGACGGACAAGGACGGCAAATGAAAACGAGGAATATCGTTCTCGCACTCGGCGCGCTTGCGCTGTTCGGCGCCGGCGGCTATGGACTGTACCGGCTGGGCGTCAGCCAGGGCGCTCAGTCCGCGCCGCCCCAGGCAAAAGCGGCGGAAGCGAAGACAGGCATGACCGACCCGGCGACAGGCCGTACGATTCTCTATTGGCACGACCCGATGGTTCCGGGCACGCGATTCGACAAGCCCGGCAAGTCGCCTTACATGGACATGCCGCTGGTGCCGGTCTATGCCGACGCCGCGGGCGACGGTAGCTCGGTCAGCATCAGCCCGCGCGTGCAGCAGAACCTGGGCATCCGCACCGCGCAAGTGACGCGCGGGCGGCTGGCCGCGGCGCTGGAGGCTGTCGGCAGCGTCGCCTTCAACGAGCGCGACGTGGCGCTGGTGCAGGCCCGCAGCAACGGCTTTGTCGAACGGCTGGCGGTGCGCGCGCCGCTCGACCGCGTGCGCCGGGGACAGGCGCTGGCCGAGCTGTATGTGCCGGACTGGATCGCCGCGCAGGAAGAATACCTGGCGGTGCGGCGCATGCGCGGCGGCGACGAGCTGGTGGCGGCGGCGCGTCAGCGCATGGCGCTGGCAGGCATGTCCGAAGCCCAGATCCGGCAGGTGGAGGCCAGCGGCAAGACCCATGCGCGCGTGACGCTGACCGCGCCTGGAAGCGGCGTCGTCACCGAACTGGCCGCGCGCGAGGGCATGACGGTGATGGCCGGAGCGCCCCTGTTCCGGATTAACGGACTCGACACGGTATGGGTGAACGCCGAGGTGCCGGAGAACGCAGCATCCCGGCTGCGCCCCGGCATGGAAATCGAAGCACGTTCCGCGGCCTTGCCGCAGACCCTGTTCAAAGGCCGGATCGGCGCCATCCTGCCCGACGTGAACCCGGCCACCCGCACGCTGAAGGCCCGGGTGGAACTGGCCAATACGGGGGGGCAGTTGGTGCCCGGCATGTTCGTCACCGTCGGTTTTGCTCCGGCTGCAGGCGAGGAGGTGTTGCTGGTGCCGGCCGAAGCGGTGATCCGGACCGGGCGGCGCGACGTGGTGATCGTTGCGCAAGACGACGGCAAGTTCGCGCCGGTCGACGTCGAAACCGGGGCCGAAGCGAACGGCCAGACCGAAATCCGCAAGGGACTCGGCGCGGGCCAGAAGGTGGTGGTCTCCGGCCAGTTCCTGATCGATTCCGAAGCCAGCCTGAAGGGCAGCGCCAATCGCATGGGCGCCGGACAGGCGCCGGATGCGAAGAAGGCTGGCCTGCCGCTGCACCGCGGCGAGGGCAAGGTCGAATTCATCAGCCAGGACACGATCACCATCTCGCACGGCCCGATCGTGTCCCTGCAGTGGGACGCGATGACGATGGACTTCAAGCTGCCGGCCAACGCCCTGCCAAAGGGCATCGGCGTAGGCGACACTGTCGCGTTCGAATTCCGCCAGACGGCGGACGGCGAATTCGAAATCGCCGGCATGAAGCGCCTGGCAGCTGCGCCGCCGCAGGAACATGAGCATGAGCATCAACATGACAGCGGAGGGCACAAATGATTGCCAGACTGATCCGCTGGTCGATCGCCAACCGCTTCCTGGTGCTGCTGGCCACGCTGATGCTGGCCGGCTGGGGCATGTGGTCGCTGTCGAAGACGCCGCTCGACGCGCTGCCAGACCTGTCCGACGTGCAGGTGATCGTGCGTACCACCTATCCTGGTCAGGCGCCGCAGATCGTCGAGAATCAGGTCACCTATCCGCTTACCACCACCATGCTGTCGGTGCCCGGCGCGAAAACGGTGCGCGGCTATTCCTTCTTCGGCGACTCCTTCGTCTACATCCTGTTCGAGGACGGCACCGATCCCTACTGGGCGCGTTCGCGCGTGCTGGAGTACCTGAACCAGGTGCAGTCGCGCCTGCCGGCGCAGGCCAAGGCATCGCTCGGGCCGGACGCCACCGGCGTGGGCTGGGTCTACGAATATGCGCTGGTCGACAAGAGCGGCAGGATGGACCTGTCGCAATTGCGCGCGTTGCAGGACTGGTTCCTGAAATACGAGCTGAAGGCGGTGCCAAACGTGTCGGAAGTCGCGTCGGTCGGCGGCATGGTGCGGCAGTACCAGATCGTGCTCGATCCCGGCAAGCTGCGCGCTTACAACATCACGCACGCAAGAGTGATCGAGGCGGTGCAAAAGGCCAACCAGGAAACCGGCGGTTCGGTGCTGGAGCTGGGCGAGGCGGAATACATGGTGCGCGCCTCGGGCTACCTGAAATCGCTCGACGACTTCCGCAAGATTCCGTTGACGACCAGCGAAGCCGGCGTGCCGGTGCTGCTGGGCGATGTCGCGCACCTGCAGGTCGGCCCCGAGATGCGGCGCGGCATCGCCGACCTGAACGGCGAGGGCGAAGTTGCCGGCGGCGTGATCGTCATGCGTTCGGGGAAAAACGCGCTGGACACCATCGGCGCGGTCAAGTCCAAGCTCAAGGCATTGCAATCGAGCCTGCCGCCGGGCGTGCAAATCGTGCCGGCTTACGACCGCTCCGGTCTGATCGAGCGCGCGGTCGACAACCTGCAGCACAAGCTGCTCGAGGAATTCGTGGTGGTGGCGCTGGTGTGCGCGATCTTCCTGTTCCACCTGCGTTCGGCTTTCGTCGCCATCGTGTCGCTGCCGCTGGGCGTGCTGGCAGCCTTCATCGTGATGCATTATCAGGGCGTGAATGCCAACATCATGTCTCTGGGCGGCATTGCCATCGCGATCGGCGCGATGGTCGACGCCGCCGTGGTGATGATCGAAAACGCGCACAAGCATCTCGAGCAGTGGCGCCATGCGCATGCGGGGAGCGTGCTGGAAGGGGAGGAACAATGGAAGGTGATCGGCGACGCCGCCGCCGAGGTCGGGCCAGCCCTGTTCTTTTCGCTGCTCATCATCACGCTGTCCTTCATCCCGGTATTTACGCTGGAAGCGCAGGAAGGCCGCCTGTTCTCGCCGCTGGCCTTCACCAAGACCTATGCGATGGCGGCGGCTGCCGGCCTGTCGGTGACGCTGATCCCGGTGCTGATGGGCTACCTGATCCGCGGCCGTATCCCTGATGAGCAGCGCAATCCGCTCAACCGCTTGCTGATCGCCGCCTACCGGCCGCTGCTGGTGCGCGTGCTGCGCCATCCCTGGACGACCGTGGCGCTGGCGGTGCTGGTGGTCGTGCTGACCGCCTGGCCGCTGAGCCGGCTGGGTGGCGAATTCATGCCGCCGCTGGACGAAGGTGACCTGCTGTACATGCCCTCGGCCTTGCCCGGCATCTCGGCCGGCAAGGTGTCCGAGTTGCTGCAGCAGACCGACCGCCTGATCAAGACCGTGCCCGAAGTGCAGAGCGTGTTCGGCAAGGCAGGTCGCGCCGAGAGCGCGACCGATCCGGCCCCGCTGGAGATGTTCGAAACCACGATCCAGTTCAAGCCGCGCGAGCAATGGCGCCCCGGCATGACGCCGGACAAGCTGGTCGAGGAACTCGACCGCGCCGTCAAGGTGCCGGGGCTGTCGAATATCTGGGTGCCGCCGATCCGCAACCGCATCGACATGCTTGCGACCGGCATCAAGAGCCCGGTCGGCATCAAGGTGTCCGGCGCCAGCCTGCAGGAAATCGACCGCGTCGCAGTCGAGATCGAGCGCGTCGTGAAGGCGGTTCCGGGTGTGAGTTCGGCGCTGGCCGAACGTCTCACCGGCGGCCGCTACGTGGATGTGGATATCGACCGCGGTGCGGCGGCCCGCTATGGGCTGAACATCGCCGACGTGCAGGGCATCGTGTCGGCCGCGATCGGCGGCGACAACATCGGCGAGACCATCGAAGGCTTGCAGCGCTTTCCGATCAACGTGCGCTATCCGCGCGAGCTGCGCGATTCGGTCGAGCGGCTGCGCCAGCTGCCGGTGCTCACCGAACGCGGCGCGCAGATCCGCCTGTCGGACGTCGCCGCCATCCGCATCAACGACGGCCCGCCGATGCTCAAGAGCGAGAATGCGCGCCTGTCCGGATGGGTCTATGTGGATATCCACGGACGCGACATGAAGTCGGTGGTGCGAGACATGCGGGAGGCGGTTGCCAGGGACGTGAAGCTGCCGGCCGGTTACGCGCTGTCCTGGTCCGGCCAGTTCGAATACATGGAACGCGCCGCTGCCAAGCTGAAGATCGTGGTGCCAGCCACGCTGCTCATCATTTTTGTGCTGCTGTACCTGACCTTCCGGCGCGTCGACGAGGCGGCGCTGATCATGGCGACGCTGCCGTTCGCGCTGGCCGGCGGCATCTGGCTGCTGTGGCTTTTGGGCCATCACCTGTCGGTGGCCAGCGGCGTCGGCTTCATCGCGCTGGCGGGCGTATCGGCCGAATTCGGCGTCATCATGCTGTTGTACCTGAAACACGCATGGGAAGAGCGCGTGATGGACGGCAAGGCCAGCGAAGCGGACTTGCTCGACGCAATCCGCGCAGGCGCCGTGTTGCGCGTGCGGCCCAAGGCCATGACGGTGGCCGTCATCATCGCCGGTTTGATTCCGATCATGGTCGGGGCCGGCACCGGCTCGGAAATCATGCAACGTATCGCCGCGCCGATGGTCGGAGGGATGATTACCGCGCCGCTGTTGTCGATGTTCGTGATTCCTGCGGTTTACCTGCTGATGCGCCGGCGTTCCACGCGCAGATAGTGGCCGGCAGGGGCAGGACGTCGGCGGTGCGCCACATGATGAAGGAGGAATCGTGGCCCATCCCGTCCTGGCGCAGATCGTGGGCGCGTCGCGCCATCTGCACCGCCACAAGATTGTTAGCGCCGCCGAAGCGGTACGCCTGATTCACAGCGGCGACACCGTCGCGACCGGCGGCTTCGTCGGCATCGGCTTTGCCGAGAACATCGCCGTTGCGCTGGAAAAGCGCTTCCTTGAGAGCGAGGAGGAATTGCTGGGCAAGGGCACGCCCTGCGATCTCACGCTCATCTATGCGGCAGGCCAGGGCGACGGCAAGGAGCGCGGGCTCAACCATCTCGGGCATGAAGGGCTGGTGCGGCGCGTCATCGGCGGCCACTGGGGCTTGGTGCCGCGCCTGCAGCAGCTCGCGATCGCCAACAAGATCGAAGCCTACAACCTGCCACAAGGCGTGATCACCCACCTGTTCCGCGACATCGCCGCCGGCAAGCCGGGGCTGCTGACCGAAGTGGGGCTCGGCACCTTCGTCGATCCGCGTTTCGGCGGCGGCAAGATCAATGCGGCCACCACCGAAGACCTGGTCGAGCTGATGACGGTCGGCGGCAAGGAATACCTGTTCTACAAGGCGCTGCCGATCAACGTCGGCATCATCCGCGGCACCACCGCCGACCCCGACGGCAACGTGACGATGGAAAAGGAGGCGCTGACGCTGGAAGCGCTGGCGATCGCCATGGCGGCGCACAATTCTGGCGGCATCGTGATCGCGCAGGTGGAGCGCATCGCCGAGGCCGGCTCGCTCAATCCGCGCCAGGTGAAAATCCCCGGAATCCTGGTCGATTGCGTGGTGGTGGCGGAAAAGCCGGAATATCACATGCAAACCTTCATCGAGCCGTACAGTCCTGCGTTTGCCGGCGAAATCCGTGTTCCGGTGTCGTCCATCAAGCCGATGGAAATGAGCGAGCGCAAAGTCATCGCGCGGCGCGCGCTACTCGAAATCAAGCCGAACAACGTGGTCAACCTCGGCATCGGCATGCCGGAAGGCGTGGCCAGCGTGGCGGCGGAAGAAAAGCTCCTCGACCTGGTGACGCTCACCGCCGAGCCCGGCGTCATCGGCGGCATACCGGCTGGCGGCCTCAACTTCGGCGCCGCCACCAATGCCGAGGCGATCATCGACCAGCCCTACCAGTTCGATTTTTACGACGGCGGCGGACTGGACGTGGCTTTCCTCGGGCTGGCTCAGGCCGACCGCCACGGCAACTTGAACGTGAGCAAATTCGGTCCGCGCCTGGCGGGGGTGGGCGGCTTCATCAACATCAGCCAGAATGCAAAGAAGGTGGTGTTCGTCGGCACCTTCACCGCAGGCAAACTGAACGTGGAAATTGCCAGCGGCAAGCTCGCGATCAGGCACGAAGGTTCCGCGCCCAAGTTTGTTGACGAGGTCGAACACCGTACCTTCAGCGGCGAATACGCGCTGCAGCGCGGGCAGAGCGTGCTTTACATTACCGAGCGCTGCGTGTTCCGGCTGGTGCTGGCGGGACTGGAAGTGGTCGAAGTCGCGCCCGGTATCGACCTGGAACGCGACGTGCTGTCGCAGATGCGGTTCCGGCCGGTGATCAGCCCGCAACTGAAGCTGATGGACGAGCGCATCTTCCAGCCGGCGCCGATGGGATTGCGAAACGACATCCTGTATCTGCCGCTGGCGCAGCGCCTCACCTATGACCCGAAGCGCAACCTGTTCTTCGTGAACTTCGAGGGCTACGAGGTGAAGAACGTCGCGGACATCGAAGAGATACGCAACGCGGTGGAAGAGCGGCTGAAGCCCTTAAATAGGAAAGTGCCGGCCGTGGTGAATTACGATAACTTTTCCATCCTGCCGGACCTGATGGACGGCTATGTCGATATGGTGCAGGAGCTGACCGAAAACTATTACAGCCGGGTCACGCGCTACACCAGCAGCGCATTCATGCGCAGCTACTTCGGCAAGGCGTTCCGCAGGCATCAGGCCGATCCCGGACTGTATGCGAGTTCGGAGGAGGCATTGTCGCAGTTGGGAGGGTAGCATCCTGGATGGCGCTGACGACAAATGGTGCGGCAGAGAGAAGCCAGGCGCTTACCCTCCGATATAGGACATCTCCACTTTCATGGCCGGCTGCGCCAGCACGGCGGTATGCGCCGTGCGCAGCTCCGAATAACGATCCGCGCGCGCGCGCCACAGATGGGCAACGGCGCCCGCGATCTCGTCATCGCTGCGCCCGCCCCGCAGCAAGGCTCGCAAATCGTGGCCACGGGTGGCGAACAGGCAGGTGTACAGCTTGCCCTCGGTCGACAGGCGCGTGCGCGTGCAATCGCGGCAAAAGGCGCGCGTGACGCTGGAAATGACGCCGATTTCGCCGCTTCCGTCGGCATAGCGCCAGCGCTGCGCGGTTTCGCCGGCGTAATTGGGATCGATCGGCTCCAGCGGCATTTCCGCGCTGATGCGGCTCACCACGTCCGCCGAGGGAATCACCTCATCCATTTTCCAGCCGTTGCTGGTGCCGACGTCCATGTACTCGATGAAGCGCAGGATGAACGGCGAACCCTTGAAGTGGCGCGCCATCGGCACGATTTCCTGATCATTCATGCCGTTCTTGACCACCATATTGATCTTGATCGGGCCGAGTCCCGCATCGTGCGCCGCCGCTATGCCGTCAAGCACGGCCGACACCGGGAAGTCGACATCGTTCATGCGCTTGAAAGTTGCGTCGTCGAGCGAATCGAGCGACACGGTCACGCGCTGCAGACCGGCCTGCTTCAGCGCCCGGGCCTTCCTGGCGAGCAGGGAGGCATTGGTGGTCAGCGTCAGGTCGAGCGCCTGGCCGTCCGGCGTCTGCAGCGCCGCCAGCATTTCGACCAGGTGCTCGATGTTCTTGCGCAGCAGCGGTTCGCCACCGGTCAGGCGGATCTTGCGCACGCCGTGCGCGACGAAAATCTTCGCAACACGTGTGATTTCCTCGAACGATAGCAGGGACGAGTGCGGCAGGAATGCATGGTCCTTGTCGAACACTTCCTTGGGCATGCAATAGACGCAACGGAAATTGCAGCGGTCGGTCACCGAGATGCGCAAGTCTTGCAAGGGCCGCGCGAGCGTATCCGCGAGATGCCCGGTCGGCGCTTCCGGTACGGAAGGGACGACGGGAACGATATTGCGGTGGTCGGCAACGGGAATGAATTTTTCTGCCATGGACTATTGCGGAGATGCCGGCGCCGGAGGGGGCGGCGCTTAATGGAGATAAGATACCACGAGCCCTGCCAGTGCACAGGCAGCGATCACCTTGATCGTTCCCGCCTTGAAACGCATCAATGCCAGCGCGGCAGCGGCGGCGATTACGATCGCTGGCCAATCCCAGGTTTGCACAGCCCCGGCCAGGCGGAACACGTGCTCGGCGAAAAAGACGGCAAGGCTGACGATGACGCCGACGACCGCCGCCGAAATCGCCGTCAAAGGCGCGCTCAGCCGGATGTCGCCGCGCGTGGATTCGACCAGCGGACCGCCGGCCAGGATGAACACGAACGATGGCAGGAAGGTGAAGAAGGTCGCCACGCAGGCGCCGGCGGTGCCGGCCAGCAGCAGGCTGTCGGCGCCGAACACGGCCTTGCTCCAGCCGCCGACGAAGCCGACGTACGCGACGATCATGATCAAGGGGCCGGGCGTCGTTTCCCCCAGCGCCAGGCCATCGACCATTTGCGCTGGCGTCAGCCAGTGGTAGGAATCCACCGCGCCCTGATACACGTATGGCAACACCGCGTAGGCGCCGCCGAAGGTCATTAATGCCGCCTTGCTGAAGAACCATCCCATTTGTGCCAGAGTACCGGCGGCGCCGTAACGAATCGCAAGCAAGGCCCACGCTATGCCACACAGCACGATCCCGCCGCTGACGACTCCCGCCAGCCGCATCCACGAGAATCGGGCATGGGGCGGCGTCGGCGTGTCGTCGTCGATCAGCGCCGGGCCGAACGACGCCTCATTTGCGCCCGCATTGCTTGCGCGGGCGCCGAACTGTCCGGGCGCGATGCGGCCGCCGATCATGCCGAGCACGGCGGCAGCGATCACAATGGCCGGAAACGGAACGTGCAGGGCCGCGATGGCGACGAAGGCCGCCACCGCCAGCGCTACCAGCCAGGCGCCTTTCAAGGTGCGCGATCCGATGCGCCAGGCCGCCGCCAGCACGATCGCGACCACCGCCGGCTTGACGCCATATAGCGCTCCCGCCACCAGCGGCACATCGCCGAATGCGAGATAGATCCACGACAGGGCGATCAGCACCAGCAGCGACGGCAGCACGAACAGGCTGCCCGCGATAATCCCGCCGACGGTGCGGTGCATCAGCCAGCCGATGTAGATCGCCAGCTGGGTCGCTTCGGGACCGGGCAGCAGCATGCAGTAGTTCAGCGCATGCAGGAAGCGGCGCTCGGAAATCCAGCGGCGCCGCTCCACCAGATCGGCATGCATCAGCGCGATTTGCCCGGCCGGGCCGCCGAAGCTGATGAAGCCCAGCTTCAGCCAGTACCGGAAGGCGGCGCCGATGCCGACTGGCGCAGGGCGCTGGAGCGAGGTCGGAGTCATGGCTTGTTTTGTCGGAGGAGTGGAATGCATTGCTGTTTGGAATGAAAAAGGGAGCTTGCGCTCCCTTTTTCACTGCCGTTGGTTGCCCCGAAATGCCTTGCAGCATTCCGGGATCCGATGTCAACGACGGGTTTCGACCTGGATCAGCGGCTCGGTCGACAGCGGCGGCAACGGCTTGCGTTCGCGCGGCACGCGCGGCGCCGGAACGATCTTCGCTGCTGCTTCCTGCGCTGCGCGCAGCTTCTCCGGGTCGGTGACCGCCAGCGTCAGGCCGGCCTCGGCCAGCATTCCGCGCAGATGGTCCAGCGGCATCGCGGCCGCGGCCGGCTCGGGCTGACGCTCGGCCACGGGCGCGGCCGACGTCGGCACCGGCTGCGGCTCGACTGCTACCGCAACAGGAACCGCAACCGGTTCGGCCGGAACGGCGGCTGCCGGCATGGCAGTTTCCTGTTCGGCGACGACGGCTTCCTTGGCGGGCGTTTCGACGGCTGCGACCTCGGCAGGCGCCGGGGCCGGCTCGATTGCTACGGCAAGCGCCGGCGCCGGGGCTGCAGGCTCGGCGGCTACGGGTGCCGCCGCAGGCGCTGCTTCGGCGATTTCTGCCTGTGCCTGACCTTGTGCCGCGTTCGCTTCATCCGCAGGCGCTTCATCGGCGGCTTCCAGCTCGCCGCCAGCCTCGATTGCCTCGCCGTTTTCACGGTCGCGGCGATTGCGGTTGCGGCCGCCGCGACGACGGCGACGGCGGCGCTCTTCACCCTGTTCGCCGGTACCGTCTTCGGCTGCCGGGATGCCCTCGGGCGCTTCGACGTCGGAAACTGCGGTCAGCGTGGCTGGCGCAACGGGGGCGATCGGTTCGGCTGCGACATTCAGTAGCTCCTCCGCAGGCGCTTCCTTGCGTTCTTCCCGCTGGCGCGGCTGGCGCTCCGCGCGCTCGCGGCGCGGTTCGCCGCCTTCGCGCGCTTCACGTTGTTCGCGCGGCTCACGTTGCTCCCGAGGTTCGCGCGGCTCGCGTTGCTCGCGCGGTGGTCGCGGCGGACGCTGCGCCGTTTCCGCAGCAGGCACTGCTGCCGTCTTCACATTTTCCTGGCGGCCTTCGCTACGGGGCGTTTCGCGTTCATCGCCGCGTTCCCGACCGCCGCGGCCACGGCCGCGATTGCGATTACGGCCATTACGGTCGCCGCGGTCGCTGCGGGCTTGTGCCGGTTTCTCTTCCACCACAGGTGCCGGAGCCGGTGCCGGTGCGACCGGCTTGCGGCGGAAGAAGCCGAACATGCGGCTGAAGAACCCTTCTTCCGCCGGCTGCACCACGGGGGCGGGTGCGGGTGCCGGTTCCACCGGCTTGCGTTCGACGATCGGTGCCGGCTGATCCGGGGTGATGCCCTTGACCACGGCTTCCTGGCGCGGGCGCGCTTCTTCCTTCTGGCGCTTGCCGTAGCTGATGTCGGTATCAGCCTCCTCGGCCATCGTATAGCTGGCCTGTGCTTCTTCCAGACGCGGATCGTCGTGCTTGATGCGCTCGAGCTTGTAATGCGGAGTCTCGAGATGCTTGTTGGGAATCAGGATGATCGTCACGCGATGGCGCGTTTCGATCTTCAGGATTTCGCCGCGCTTTTCGTTCAGCAGGAATGCGGCGACGTCGACCGGCGCCTGCACGTGGATGGCGGCGGAGTTTTCCTTCATTGCCTCTTCCTGGACGATGCGCAGGACTTGCAATGCGGACGATTCGGTATCGCGAATATGGCCGGTGCCGTTGCAACGCGGGCAGGTCACGTGGCTGCCTTCGGACAGCGATGGACGCAGACGCTGGCGCGACAGTTCCATCAGGCCGAAGCGGGAGATCTTGCCCATCTGGACGCGGGCGCGGTCGTAGCGCAGCGCGTCTTTCAGGCGGGTTTCGACTTCGCGCTGGTTCTTCGCGTTCTCCATGTCGATGAAGTCGATCACGATCAGGCCGCCCAAGTCGCGCAGGCGCAACTGGCGCGCGACTTCGTCGGCAGCTTCGAGGTTCGTGTGGAGCGCGGTTGTTTCGATATCGCTGCCGCGCGTGGCGCGGGCCGAGTTGACGTCGATCGAAACGAGGGCTTCGGTATGGTCGATCACGATGGCGCCGCCGGAAGGCAGAGGCACCGTGCGGGAATAGGCGGTTTCGATCTGGTGTTCGATCTGAAAGCGCGAGAACAGCGGCACGTCATCGCGGTAGCGCTTGACCCGGTGCACCATGTCGGGCATCACATGGGTCATGAATTGCTGCGCCTGTTCGTAGATGTCGTCGGTGTCGATCAGGATCTCGCCGATATCAGGCTGGAAGTAGTCGCGGATCGCGCGGATCACCAGCGACGATTCCTGGTAAATCAGGAAGGCACCCGGTGCGGACGTGCTGGCGCCTTCGATCGCGCGCCACAATTGCATCAGGTAGTTCAGGTCCCACTGCAGTTCCTCGACGCTGCGGCCGATACCGGCGGTGCGGGCAATGACCGACATGCCGTTCGGCAGATCGAGCTTGTCCATCGTTTCGCGCAGTTCCTGCCGATCTTCGCCTTCCACCCGGCGCGACACGCCACCACCGCGCGGATTGTTCGGCATCAGGACCAGGTAGCGGCCCGCCAGCGAAATGAAGGAGGTCAGCGCCGCGCCCTTGTTGCCGCGCTCTTCCTTTTCGACCTGGACCATGATTTCCTGGCCTTCGCGCAGGGCATCCTTGATCGATGCATTGCGCACGTCGATGCCTTCCTTGAAGTAGCTGCGCGCGACTTCCTTGAACGGCAGGAAGCCGTGGCGCTCTTCGCCGTAATTGACGAAGCAGGCTTCCAGCGACGGCTCGATGCGGGTGATCACACCTTTGTAGATATTGGACTTGCGCTGCTCGCGTCCGCTTGTCTCGATGTCGATGTCGATGAGTTTTTGCCCATCGACAATGGCTACGCGCAACTCTTCCTGCTGCGTAGCGTTAAACAACATACGTTTCATTTTTTACTCCGTGGCCTTTAAGGCCAGCTTTTTTAAAGTACAGGGATGTACGCGAGGTCGGAGTGCTTGAGGAGGGAACTGCCTTAGCGTGCGGCGAGCGCGAAATGCGCAACAGCCGCAACGGGGCGCGGATGGGGTTGAGTCGGATGCCGACGGCGTGCTTCATCCTCGCCGCGCATCTCGACCGGTTCACGGACCGGGACGGGCGCAGCGACTGGCAAAGAGCAGCTTATTTGAGCCAAACGAAACATCGGGTTCAACGAAATCGGCAAACAGGAGCCAACCACATCAACCAGCAAGCATCCTTCAAAAGGAAGTGCTTGCCGGACGTATCCTTACAATTCAAGCAATCTTGTCCAACATCCATGCGCGCTATCCGATCGCAACTGCGGTGCAACCCTGATTCGCGCGTGGATGATGCATACACGTCTTTCCATCGATTTTGCAATCTGGCGAGGCGGGTGGAGACGCCCCTGTGTAGAATGTGCTTTTTATTCTTACACGCGCATCGGATTTGTAACCGATGCGAAACAATTATATATTCAAAATGAAGGACTTAGCGAGATTTTCTGAGGGGCGAAGCGAATCGGGTCCAGGTAACCAATCCTCACAAGTCTTGCCGCAAGTTCGACTGGTTACCATTTCCGACGAAGAAGCCGGGCAGCGTATCGATAATTTTCTTTTACGCATTTGTAAAGGCGTGCCCAAAAGCCATATTTATCGTGTCTTGCGCTCGGGCGAGGTCAGGGTCAACAAGGGACGTGTCGACCAGACGTACCGCCTTGCGGTTGGAGATGTAGTCCGTGTGCCGCCGGTAAGGATTGCTGAAAAGGCAGCCCAGGTGGTGCCGGGTGCCGAGTTCAGTATATTGCTCGAAGACCCGCACCTACTGGTCATCGATAAACCGGCCGGCGTTGCGGTGCATGGCGGATCGGGCGTGAGCTACGGCGTGATCGAACAATTGCGCGCCGCCCGGCCCGAGGCGAAATTCCTGGAGCTGGTGCATCGCCTCGATCGCGAGACGTCAGGTATCCTGTTGCTGGCAAAAAAGCGTTCCGCGCTAACCAATCTGCATGAGCAGATCCGGGAAGGCCGGCTCGACAAGCGATATCTCGCCTTGGTGCATGGCGATTGGCAAAATTCCCGGCAGCATGTAAAACTGCCATTATTCAAATACACGACACCGGAAGGTGAACGCCGCGTGCGTGTACAGTCTGACGGGATGCCGTCGCATACCGTCTTCAACCTGATCAGGCGCTATGGTGAATTTGCTTTGCTGGAAGCTGAACTGAAAACCGGACGCACTCACCAGATCCGGGTGCACCTGGCGTCATCGGGGTTCCCGATCGCCGGCGACGACAAATATGGCGACTTCGGCCTGAACAAGGCATTGCAGAAGGCGGATGGATCGCGGGTCGCGCTCAAGCGCATGTTCCTGCATGCGTATCAGATTACCTTCCTGCACCCGGAAACCGGTAATCCGGTAACGCTCAAGGCGGCGCTGCCGCCGGAATGCGAGAAATTCCTACTCAGCCTGGGTAAATCCATGGCGCAGGCTGTGTCTTAGTAATTTCGCAACAATTTCGATGAATTTGCAGCAATTGCTGATTGACTATATATGGCAAGAAGGAAGTTTGATTTAATCGTGTTCGACTGGGACGGCACTTTGATGGACAGCACGGCCGCCATCGTCGCCTGTATCCAGGCCGCCGCCAAGGATCTCGGACTACCGGTGCCGGACAAGAAGGCAGCGTCGTACGTCATCGGATTGGGCTTGCACGACGCGATGGAGGCGGTTTTGCCCGGACTTGACCCGAAACATTACCCGCACATGGTGGAGCGATACCGTTACCACTATTTGTCCAGGGATCACGACCTGGCGCTGTTTGACGGGGTGCGGGAAATGCTGGCTGACCTGGCGCAGCAGGGGTACTTTCTGGCGGTGGCGACCGGGAAAAGCCGTGTCGGGCTCAACCGTGCGCTCGATGTGGCCGATCTGCTTTCGGTATTCGATGCCACGCGCTGCGCCGATGAAACCTTTTCTAAACCTCATCCTGCCATGCTGCAGGAATTGACGCGCGAACTGGGCCAGGATCTCGGGCGCACCCTGATGATCGGCGATACTACGCACGACTTGCAAATGGCGATCAATGCCGGCGCGTCTAGCGTGGCCGTGCGTTACGGCGCCCATTCCGCAGCCGAACTGCAGGCCTTGAATCCGCTGTATGCGGCCGGGACGGTTGGCGAGTTGCATGCCTGGCTGAACGAAAATGCATGATTGCCATATGGATGACATCGCCATTCCCATCTGTGCCTCCGGCGACTTGATCGAAGGGGGCAGGGGCGTGCGCTTTCCCGTCACTGCGGGAGGCGAGGATAGTACCGGGTTTGTGGTCCGGTATGACAACGCGGTGTACGGATACCTGAATCGGTGTGCGCACGTGCCGATCGAACTCGACTGGAATGAAGGGGATTTTTTCGAGTCGAGCGGGCTGTATCTGATGTGCTCAACGCATGGGGCACTCTACATCCCGGAAACCGGGCGCTGCGCGGGTGGCCCCTGCCGTGGCGGGCGCTTGCGGCCGATCGCGGTGTTTGAAAAAGATAACCAGGTATTCTGGAGGCCGGATGACTATATCAAGCCGGCAAGAGCATAAAGGCTGAAATCCACACATTCGAGTATTGCACAATGATTGATAATAATTCTGAAGAAAATCGTCCTGTTCCGCCGTCCGCGAACGACCCGGCAAGGAAAGAGGGCTGGGAGCGCGAGGTCTTGGAGAAACTGGTATTCGCCACGCTCAATGAGCAGCGCGCACGCCGCCGCTGGAATGTCTTTTTTCGATTTGTGACGCTTGGTGTCATTGTCGTCGGGCTGTGGATGGCCTTCGTCCTGAGCAACCAGGAAGAGGAAATCGTCGGGCTGCATACTGCCCTCATCGAAATCGATGGCACGATCGAAACGGGCACCTCGGGAGCTGCCGACGCCGTTATTCCGGCGCTGAACCGCGCATTTTCGGAAGATAACTCGGTCGGCGTCATCTTGCGCATCAACAGTCCGGGCGGCAGCCCGGTCCAGGCGGGAATCATCAACGATGAAATGCTCCGCCTGCGCAAGGAGTACCCGCGCAAGCCCTTGTATGTGGTGGTCGACGAGGTTTGCGCTTCTGGCGGTTACTACATCGCGGCGGGTGCCGACAAGATTTTTGTCAACAAGGCGAGCATTGTCGGCTCTATCGGGGTGCTGATGGATGGCTTTGGATTCACCGGACTCATGGATAAGGTCGGCGTCGAGCGCCGCCTCATGACGGCGGGCGAAAACAAGGGATTCCTGGACCCGTTCAGTCCGCAAACCGCCAAGCAAAAGAACTACGCGCAAGACATGCTCAATACCGTGCACCAGCAATTCATCAACGTGGTGCGCCAAGGACGGGGCAAGCGCCTGAAGGAAACTCCTGAAACTTTTTCCGGATTGTTTTGGATTGGCTCACAGGCAGTCGACATGGGTTTGGCGGATGGTTTCGGTACGGTGGATACCGTCGCGCGGGATGTCCTCAAGGCGGAAGACGTCGTCGACTACACGCAGCGCGAAGGCTTGTCCGAGCGGCTCCTGAAGAAATTTGGCGGCGCCGTCGGCAGTGCCGCGATGGGCGCATTCTGGAGTCATTCTGCCAAGCCGACTTTCCGGTAAGAGGACGTTTTCCTGCCGGGGCGGTGTGACTGGAGGCTGGAATGCCTTTTCCGGCCTTGAAACTTTCATCTCGCGATTTATACTGATTTTGTCTGGTTTCGGTTTTGATCCTTGTTACGCATAAGAATATGCAAAAGGAAAGACTTGCGGGCCGGACGATCATTGCCGCGTCTTGGGCGCGGGATTGAGAAGCCTCGGACTTCTCGGATAGCCCATCTGGGCATGCAAAACGGCGGCGCAATACCGCCGTTTTGCTCGTTTGTGTATTGCTATTCGGCCAATAGCAGGAATACGGTCGGCCTCTTATGAAAATCAGGTGTCTTGCCTGCTGCTAAATCCTGTTTCCACTTGCCTGCCGCCTGTGTCGTGATGATCTCTGTCGACAAGCTCAAGTCGGTTGCTGTGCATACCAATGTGCCTGGCTTGCAGTTCGTGATCAGCGCCTCCAGCAAGGTCGCATTGCGATAAGGGGTTTCGATGAACAGTTGGGTCTGTCGTTCCTGTCTTGACCGATCTTCAAGCGCCTTGATTCGCTTGGCCCGTTGCGCGGCGTCTGTCGGAAGATAGCCGTTGAATGCGAAGCTCTGGCCGTTCAAGCCGCTGGCCATGACTGCCAGCAGCAGCGACGAGGGCCCGACCAGAGGTCTGACCTGGATTCCCTGCTGGTGCGCCAGGCGAACCAGATTGGCGCCCGGGTCGGCGACGGCCGGAACGCCGGCCTCCGAAATCAGGCCGCCATCCAGTCCTGCCTTGATCGGAGCGAGCAGCGTGGGTAATTGAGGTGCGGGTGTATTGACGTTCAATTCGTCGATGCGTATTTCCTGCAATGGCTTCGCCAGCGGGTGCTGTGCCGCGATCAGTTTCAGAAAGGCGCGCGTCGTTTTTGCGTTCTCGGCAATGAAATAGTCGAGCCGTGCAGTAATGGCCTGCACTTCGGTCGGGATGACGTGAGCAAGTGGATCGATCCCCAAGGAGGTTGTCGATCCGAGTGTGTTGGGGATGAGGTACAGGATGCCGGGCATAGTCCGCTTTTAGGAGGGGATGGTTGTTATGCGGAGAAAAACGGCACACCGGTACGACGCAGCATCGTGCATAGCGCAATCAGCGGCAGTCCGGTGAGCGCTGTCGGATCGGTGCTTTCTATTCTTTCGACGATCGCGATTCCGAGTCCTTCGTTTTTTGCGCTGCCAGCGCAATCGTAAGGCCGCTCGATACGCAGGTAGGATTCCAGTTCTTCATCGGGCAGGTCGCGAAACATGACAAAGGTCTGCACATTTTCCAGTTGCGCTGCTTGCGTGGAATCCGGGTTGCGCCCGTCGTATACGCATAGCGCGGTGTGAAAAACCACGCGCTTGCCGCGCATCTTCCGCAGCTGCATTAGCGCGTTCGCATGTGATCCGGGTTTGCCAATCTGTTCGCCATCCAGGGTTGCAACCTGGTCCGAGCCGATCACGATTGCCTCCGGCGCCTGCATCAGGACTGCGCGAGATTTCTCATATGCAAGGCGCATCGCGGTCTGTTCCGGTGTTTCTCTCGGGTAGGGCGTTTCGTCAATGTTCGGCACCAACACTTCAAATGGTAGGTGCAGGCGGCTCAGCAGTTCCTTCCGGTATTTGGAGCTGGACGCCAGAATCAGGCGGGGAAAAGCGGATGGCGATGGCATGGATGGACTATTTTTAATGGCTGCTTGTTGAGTGCGGCCTAAGGCTTTGACGGATAAGGGAAAAGCCTGTTATTATCGCAGGTTTTCCGGGTTCGGCTTCTGGTATGAATGCTTTTGTAATCGATGCGTTCGAATTTTGCCGGCTCAACGAGAGCCGCGCAGGCGAGATTGCGGTGGTTGATTTGCCGCGGCTTGCGGAGGAGTCGGTTGACAAGTCCGGTGCTGTGCGCTGGGCTCTGCAAGGCGGGAGTGATCGGCGTGGCCATCCGCAGTTGACGCTTTCCATCTCGGGAAGTGTGCGGTTAATGTGTCAGCGCTGTCTGACGCCGTTTGCGTTCGATATCGAATCCGCGTCGGTGGTCGTTCTGGCGCAGGATGAGGCTGGTGCGGACGAGATCGAGGCGGTGCTGGAGGATGAGCCGGTGGACGTCGTTGTCGGTAGTCGGTCGTTTAATATTGCCGAGTTGATCGAGGATGAGGCGCTGCTCGCCATTCCGCTGTCGCCCAAGCATGAAATTTGTCCGGATCAGGTGGTGCCCGAGGCTCCGAAAGATGCGGAGAAAGTCTCTCCGTTTGCAGTGCTGAAGAATTTAAAGAAGTAAAGAGTTCCTGGTTTGCAAGAGGTCGGCAGGCCGGATATGTTAAAATTTCGAATCTTAAGGTTTAGGAGTCATCATGGCCGTTCAACAAAATAAGAAGTCCCCGTCCAAGCGCGGTATGCACCGCTCGCACGATCACCTGAGCACGCCGCCGCTGGCCGTGGAGCCGACCACCGGTGAGACGCACATGCGTCACCACATCAGCCCGAACGGCTATTATCGCGGCCGCAAGGTCCTCAAGACCAAAAACGACGAATAATCGTCAGTCATTGTCCTTAAGCTAAAAGCGGCGCGGAAGTTTGACTTGGCGCCGTTTTTTCATATGCTGGAAAAGCGCATCGCGTCATTTTGAATCGCACCGGATCTGGCCCGCTAAAGCACCTTGGGCGAGGTACTGAGTCAAAACAATGACAATCAAAATTTCTATTGACTGCATGGGCGGTGATCACGGCCCGTCGGTCACTATTCCTGCAGCCGTCTCCTTCGCCAAGCACGAACCTGACGCCGAACTGATTTTGGTCGGCCTTGAGGATGTCATTCGGGCCGAGTTGAAAAAGCATCACGCGGCCGATCACCCTCGGTTATCCATCATCAATGCGACCGAGGTGGTCACGATGGACGACCCGCTCGAAGTCGCCTTGCGCCGCAAGAAGGACTCGTCGATGCGGGTGGCGATCAGCCTGGTCAAGGAGGGGCGTGCGCATGTCTGTGTTTCGGCCGGCAACACCGGTGCGTTAATGGCCGTGTCGCGCTATGTGCTGAAGACGATCCCGGGCGTTGACCGCCCCGCGATCTGTTTCCCCATGCCGAATCAAAAGGATTCGCCGACCTACATGCTCGACCTCGGGGCAAACGTGGACTGCGAACCCCATCATCTGCATCAATTCGCGTTGATGGCGACGGCACTGGTTGCGGCTCTGGAGGGCAAGGCGAAACCGACGGTGGGTTTGCTTAACATCGGCGAGGAAGATATCAAGGGCAATGAGGTCGTCAAGCAAACGGCGCCATTGCTGCGTGCCGATCACGAAAAAGGCCTCCTCAACTTCTACGGCAATGTCGAGGGTAATGACATCTTCGAGGGTACTACCGATATCGTCGTCTGCGACGGTTTTGTCGGCAACGTGGTGCTGAAGGCTTCGGAAGGCTTGGGGCGGTTCGTCAAGAAGACGCTGACCTCGGAATTCAAGCGCAATCCGCTCAATATGCTGGGTGCAATCTTCGCATTCGGCGCGCTACGGTCGTTTTCTCACCGCATGAACCCGTCCCGCTATAACGGCGCCAGCCTGCTCGGCTTGCGTGGGCTCGTTTTCAAGAGCCATGGCGGCGAGAGTGCATACGGCTATGAATGGGCGATCAAGCGCGCCTATGACGCCGCCAAGCACGATGTCATTTCGCGCATTTCAAAAACGATTGCGGATTTGATGCCGCAATCCGGCGCGCCTTGCGCACCCGAAAATCCAACTGCGCTGTCTGATTTAGCAAAGCAGAAAACGGCATGACTCGCTATAGCAAAATTGTAGGTACAGGGAGCTTTCTCCCGCCCAGGCGTGTGACCAATCAGGAACTGGCGGCGCAGCTAGCGGAAAAGGGGATCGAGACTTCCGACGAATGGATTGTTTCGCGCAGCGGTATTTCGGCACGACATTACGCCGAACCGACCATGCAGTCGAGCGACCTCGCTGTGGAGGCCGCCAAGCGTGCGCTTGATATGGCTGGACTGACGCCGAACGATATCGATTTGGTCATCGTTGCGACGTCCACGCCCGATCATTTGGGTGGATTTCCAAGTACTGCATGCGTCGTGCAGCGCAAGCTAGGCATCGGCAACGGTTCCGCTGCGTTCGATGTCCAGGCGGTTTGCAGCGGCTTCGTGTATGCGATGTCGATTGCAGACAGCTTCATCAGGGCTGGTGCACACAAAAACGTGCTGATCGTTGGCGCCGAAGTGTTTTCGCGCATCCTGAATTTTGAGGATCGCACTACCTGCGTACTGTTCGGCGACGGAGCTGGCGCGATTGTCCTTAGCGCCTCCGACCAGCCCGGCATCCTTGCGACCAAGCTGCATGCCGATGGCAGTCACGGCGAGATCCTCTGCGTCCCGGGCAGTATCAACGGCGGCGCAGTCGATGGCAGCGCCTTCTTGTATATGGATGGGCAGGCTGTTTTCAAGCTTGCCGTCTCCGTGCTGGAAAAAGTAGCGAAAGAAGCACTGGACATCGCCGATATGAGCGCGTCGCAAATCGACTGGCTCGTGCCGCATCAGGCAAATATCCGGATCATGCAAGGTACGGCGAAAAAGCTCGGCCTGCCGTTGGAAAAAATGATCGTTACTGTCGATCAGCATGGTAATACCTCGGCGGCATCGATTCCGCTGGCGCTGGACGTCGCAGTGCGCGATGGCCGTATCAAGCCGGGCCAAAACGTCATGATGGAAGGCGTCGGCGGAGGATTTACCTGGGGCGCGGCGCTCGTACGCATGTAATTTTTTCGAAATAACCATGACCAAATTCGCATTTGTTTTTCCTGGCCAAGGCTCGCAAGCTATCGGCATGTTGAACGGTTTTGCAGACAATGCAGCCGTCAGGCAGACCGTGGTCGAGGCATCTGAAGCATTGGATTTCGATCTCGGCAAGCTCATTGCCGAAGGTCCGAAAGAAGAGCTCGACCTGACCACGAACACGCAGCCGGTCATGTTGACCGCCGCAGTTGCCTTTTACCGTGCCTGGCTGGCTGCCGGCGGCGGTGTACCTGCCGTCGTTGCCGGCCATAGCCTGGGTGAATACTCGGCGCTGGTAGCCGCTGGTGTTATCGCCTTCAAGGATGCCGTACCGCTGGTGCGTTTCCGCGCCCAGGCCATGCAGGAGGCGGTGCCGGTGGGGCAGGGCGGTATGGCTGCAATCCTCGGTCTGTCCGACGACGAGGTGCGTGCAGCCTGTGCGGAGGCTGCGCAAGGAGAAGTTGTCGAAGCCGTGAATTTCAATGCGCCGGCGCAAGTAGTTATTGCAGGGCATAAGGCAGCGGTTGAGCGTGCATGCAGTGCTGCCAAGGAAAAAGGCGCAAAGCGCGCGCTACCGCTTCCGGTATCGGCCCCATTCCATTCTTCCCTGCTGAAACCGGCTTCGGATCGCCTGCGTGAATATATGGCCAAGTTGACGTTTGCGGCGCCCCAAATTCCATTGATTAACAACGTTGATGTTGCCATTGCGCAGGATGTCAATAACATCAAGGATGCCTTGGTGCGTCAGGCGGCGAGTCCTGTGCGCTGGGTTGAAACGGTGCAAAAAATGGCGGCCGACGGAGTTACGCATGTAGTCGAATGCGGCCCTGGAAAAGTCTTGGCAGGGCTAACCAAGCGAATTAATGGTGAACTGGCTGGCGAAGCAATTACCGACCAGGCGTCGCTGGATAAAGTAATGGAGTTGCTCAAGTGAATCTGAATAATCAAGTCGCGCTGGTTACCGGTGCATCTCGGGGTATCGGTCGCGCAATTGCACAAGAGCTTGCGAGGCAAGGCGCCAAGGTCGTTGGTACCGCAACGTCCGAATCCGGGGCGGCGGCGATTACCGAATATCTGTCGGCAGTAGTGTCGGATTGCGGCAAGGGCGTCGTGCTGAATGTGACCGATGCGGAGCGTTGCGGCGAGGTGGTCGAGCAGGTGCAGAAGGAGTTCGGTGGATTGTCGATCCTGGTGAATAATGCTGGTATCACGCAAGACCAGCTTGCCATGCGCATGAAAGAGGAAGAGTGGGATGCCGTGATCGCCACTAATTTGACGGCGGTTGCGCGGCTTTCGCGCGCGGTCTTGCGCGGCATGATGAAGGCCAAGCACGGACGTATCATTAATATCACGTCGGTAGTCGGCTCGGCCGGCAATCCGGGGCAAATGAATTATGCCGCCGCTAAGGCCGGAGTGGCTGGCATGAGTCGCGCGCTGGCGCGCGAAATCGGCAGCCGCAACATTACCGTCAATTGCGTCGCGCCGGGGTTCATCGATACCGACATGACGCGGGAGTTGGGCGAGCAGCAGACATCAGCGTTGATGCAACAGATTCCGCTCGGCCGTTTCGGTCAGCCGGAAGATATCGCTGCTGCGGTCGCTTTCCTTGCCTCGCCTCAAGCGGGGTACATCACTGGCACCACATTGCATGTCAATGGCGGCATGTACATGAGTTAGATATTACTTAGGCGCTTTTGGCTGAAGTTCAAACAACATTGAAAACAGAAGCCAAAAGTGAATTTTCATTGCGCAAACCTGATAAAATGCGCGCACTTTCTGCAATCCACTGGAGGGATAAATATGTCCGATATCGAACAACGCGTTAAGAAAATCGTCGCTGAGCAACTGGGTGTAGCTGAAGCCGACATCAAGAACGAGTCCTCGTTCGTCGACGATCTTGGCGCTGATTCGCTTGACACCGTTGAGCTGGTAATGGCCCTCGAAGACGAATTCGAGATGGAGATCCCGGACGAGCAGGCCGAGAAGATCACCACTGTGCAGCAGGCGATCGACTACGCCAAGGCGCACGTCAAGGCCTAATAGAGTTTTTGGATTGAGTCTAGGAGAACCGCTTGAGCCGCTCACGTGAACGTCGCGTCGTAGTGACTGGTCTCGGATGCGTTTCCCCCGTTGGCAATACCGTTGCCGATTCGTGGGGCGCGCTGATCGAAGGCAAATCCGGCATTGCGACCATCACCAAATTTGACGCCACGCCTTTCTCCACGCATTTTGCGGGTGAGGTAAAGGGCTTCAATATCGAGGATTACATTCCCGGTAAAGAGGCGCGCCATATGGACACCTTCATCCACTACGGCATGGCTGCGGGGATCCAGGCAGTCCAAGACAGTGGTCTGGCGATAACTGATGAAAATGCCGATAGAATCGGCGTCATCATCGGCTCCGGCATCGGCGGCCTGCCGATGATCGAAGAAACTCATGCAGAGCTGACCAATCGTGGTCCGCGCCGCATCAGTCCTTTCTTCGTTCCGGCGTCGATCATCAATATGATCTCCGGTCACCTGTCAATCAAATACGGCCTGAAGGGGCCGAATCTGGCGCTAGTCACCGCGTGCACCACCGGCTTGCATTGCATCGGTGCGGCAGCTCGCATGATTGAGTACGGCGATGCCGACGTCATGGTGGCAGGCGGCGCGGAATCGACCGTTTCGCCGCTGGGCTTGGGGGGCTTTGCCGCAGCGCGCGCGCTGTCGGCACGTAATGACGATCCCGCAACCGCATCCCGTCCGTGGGATAAGGATCGTGATGGCTTTGTGCTGGGCGAAGGCGCGGGCGTCATGGTGCTCGAAGAATACGAGCACGCGAAAGCACGTGGCGCGAAGATTTATGCTGAAGTACTTGGATTTGGCATGAGCGCAGATGCTTACCATATGACCGCCCCGCGGGAAGATGGTGACGGTGCCCGCCGCTGCATGATCGCGGCGATGAATAATGCGCAGATCAATGCGGATCAGGTCGACTACGTCAACGCACATGGCACGTCCACGCCGCTTGGCGATATTGCCGAAACGGTTGCGATCAAGCGAGCCCTGGGCGAACGGGCCAAGAGTGTGGTGGTGAACTCCACCAAATCGATGACTGGCCATTTGCTGGGCGGTGCAGGCGGTTTGGAGTCGGTATTTACCGTATTGGCAGTGCATAACCAAGTATCTCCGCCCACCATCAACATCTTCAATCAAGATCCGGCATGCGATCTCGATTACTGCGCAAACACGGCGCGCAATATGCCTATCAATATCGCGGTTAAGAATTCGTTCGGTTTTGGCGGTACGAACGGCACTCTCATCTTCGGTAAGGTGTAATCCCTCTCGTGTCCCTCTCCAATCGGAGGGGGCGCGATCGAGTCAACGCTCCTCTTCTTTATCATGTCTATCGCGGTGTCCGCCATAGTACGCCCGTCACGGATTCTCTTCGCGATGGTCGGTGCTATGTGCGCGATCGTCGCTGCCATCGGCATTGCCATCGTTTTTGACACGATTGGAAGCCTCACCCTGTTGTCACGTACGTTGTTCGGCGCCACCATCATTTTCCTCTCAGTTTTTGGGTTTTATCATGGTGTCCGGTATCGAAAAATCTTACATATTGATATCTCCAGTGCAGGGCAGTTTCGCCTCGCTGAAGTTGATTCTGCAAGCCCTTGTGCGGCCACAAATTGGCCGCATGTAGGAAGCCATGAAGCGGTGGTGGCTTTGTTGAAGGATTCAACTATTTGGCCATTCATGCTGTTGCTTCGCTTGCAGGCCGAAAGCGGGAAAATAACGACCGTACCGATTTTGCCCGATAGCGTTTCGCGGGACAGCTTTCGGGCGCTGTCCGTGGCGTGTCGTTGGGTGGCCGCACGTAGTGAGTTTCAGGAATAAAAGATCCTGGAATATGTTGAAGATAAATTGAACTTATTGCATTTCTCTCAGTCAACTGCATAAGCCGCGTACATGTTGCAATGAAACAAGGGAACGGGGATTGACGACAGAACGCGATATTGACCAACTGCTTGTCGAGCGCGTGCAGCGCGGCGATAAAAAGGCGTTCGAGCTGTTGGTGACCAAGTATCAGAGGAAACTGATGCGGCTCGTGTCGCGGCTTGTGCGCGACCAGGCGGAGGCGGAGGACGTGGTGCAGGAAGCGTTTATCAAGGCTTACCGCGCATTGCCTCAGTTCCGTGGCGACTCGGCGTTTTATACCTGGTTGTACCGGATTGGAATTAATACTGCGAAGAACTACTTGGTGACGCAGGGGCGCCGTGCACCTACATCGACCGAAGCGGATGCCGAGGAGGCTGAGACGTTTGATGACGGCGAACACCTCAGGGATATCAATACGCCCGAATCGATGCTCGCCACCAAGCAAATCGCCGAAACGGTAAATGTGGCTATGGACGCACTGCCTGACGAGTTGCGCATTGCAATTACATTGCGTGAAATTGAAGGGTTGAGCTACGATGAAATTGCGGAGGCGATGGGATGTCCAATAGGTACTGTGCGCAGTCGGATATTTCGTGCACGTGAGGCGATCGCGGAAAAGTTAAGGCCGTTGCTCGGAACCGCAATCGACAAGCGCTGGTAGTGGTTGGGGCTGAAAAAAGTAGGGCATTAGGGTAAAAAAACAGGGATTGGCGCAGCCTGAACGAGGTTTTATGAAAATGAATGAAATGACAGGGGAACGGATTTCTGCATTTGCCGATGCCGAGTACAACGATTCGCAGGTGGATCTCGTGTTGGCGACGCTACGTCACCCTGAAGGAAAGGCTGCATGGGACATCTACCACCAGATCGGAGATGTGTTGCGTTCGGACGACATGGCGGTTTCGCTAAGCCCTGGATTTGCAGCGCGCATGGCTGCGCGCCTTGATGCAGAACCTACCATCATCGCCCCAATGGACGGCCAAAAGCAGCATGCAGATGACATTGATGTCGCGCAGGTGGCAGCGAAGGCTCGCACTGCCAGACGATGGGCAATACCGGGCGCCATTGCTGCTGCCGCAGCAGCCGCGGCAGCATTTTTCGTTACGCCACAGATGATGCTGGCATTAAACGGAAAGACCACTGAAGCAGGTCCGTCATCTGCCGTCGCGTCAGCGGGTTTCTCTGGGAAGACTGCAGTTCTTCCCGCCGACATGGAGCAGGGGGGCGTTATTACAGCGTCCGCACCAGACGGTGTCGTATTGCGCGATTCGCGTATCGATGACTATCTGTTGGCCCATCAACGTTTTTCACCCTCGGTGTTCAGCACCGCTCAATACGCACGTTCGGCGACATTTGCAAACGATTCCAATAAATGATTCATATGCGGCAAACATTCGGTTTATTTAAGTTTGTCGTTGCCTTTTCGCTTCTCTTTGCATGTTCGGCAAACGCCGAAAATGCTGAACCTCAATCCGAAAAGCGGGAAGCCTTAACCTGGCTGAAGAAGATCCAGTCCGCAGCGCAAAAACTTAATTATTCCGGCACCTTTGTGTATCAGCAGGCAAACCAGATGCGAACATCACGCATCACTCATGTGCTTGATGGGAAAAACGAGCTTGAAAAGCTCGAAATACTTGATGGTAAGCCACGGGAGTACATTCGTAATAACGAAGAAGTAATTTGCTACGTACCGGAAGCAAAAACCTTGCTGGTCGAAAAGCGTATAACGCATGACATATTTCCTGCCATTCTGGCGATCAATCCTTCCGATGTCACAGAGTTCTATAACGTCAGGAAAGAGGTTGCGGGACGCGTCGCCGGCAGGGATTGTCAGTCGATTCTGCTGGAACCAAACGATAACCTTCGTTACGGTTACCGTCTATGGGCAGATAAATCGACCGGATTGTTGTTGCGGGCCCAGACACTCAACGAAAAACATGAGGTTGTTGAGCAGATTGCATTTACAGAAGTTTCGATTGGCAACGTTGATCGCACTCGAGTCAGGTCGAATTATCCAAACACCAATGGCTGGCATGTAGAGAATGCCATCATGACTCAGGTAAATCTTTCTGGTTGGACTGTGAAGTCGTTACCGCCAGGATTCCGTAAAATACGGGAGGTCAAGCGCATGGTGTCCGATGTATCCGCGTCGACGACTACCTCGGACGGGTCTCGCATGAGCGCGCAACCCAGCCAGCGTGAAGTGGCACAAATGGTGTTTTCGGATGGTCTTGCCGCAATTTCCGTATTCATCGAACCCGGGACGCAAAGCCGCACCGAAGGTTCGATGCAGCAGGGTGCCATGAATATTATCGGTAAGCGATACGGTGATTTTTGGCTTACCATCGTAGGAGAGGTTCCTTCCGCAGCGATCCGGCAAGTCGCCAATTCGATTGAATTCAAATCTAAATAGCTAAAACAAATAAGGATTTTATGAAAACAATCTCCTTTGTCCGAAGTTTCCTGCTGGTGGCGCTGACCGGCGCGTTCGGCTCACTGCTGTCGCCAGCGAATAACATGCTTATCGGCCAGGCTCACGCAGCACCGGTCACCGTTCCGGCGGATTTTGCAGATCTCGCCGAGCGAACCGGCCCGGCGGTTGTGAATATTCGCACGACTGAGCGAGTCAGGCAGGGGCAAGGCATGCCAGGCGGCGACGATGAGGAGATGCAGGAATTCTTCCGCCGTTTCTTTGGAATCCCCATGCCGCGGCAGCAACAGCCTGAACGCGCGCCGCGCAATCGCCGCCAAGCGCCGCCTTCACAGGAGGAGGAGGTGCCGCGCGGAGTTGGCTCGGGCTTCATCATTTCTGCGGATGGCTTTGTGCTTACCAATGCGCATGTGGTGGAGGGCGCGGACGAGGTTTATGTGACGCTTACGGACAAGCGTGAATTCAAGGCCAAGATTATCGGGGTCGACAAGCGGACTGATGTGGCGGTCGTCAAGATCGATGGTAAGGATCTCCCTCGTCTGACCATGGGAGATCCAAACAAGTTGCGCGTCGGCGAATGGGTCATTGCGATCGGTTCGCCGTTTGGCCTTGATAATACGGTCACTGCTGGCATCATTTCGGCCAAGGCGCGCGATACTGGTGAATATCTGCCGTTGATTCAGACCGATGTCGCGGTTAATCCCGGAAATTCGGGCGGCCCCTTGATCAACATGCGAGGCGAAGTCGTCGGCATCAATTCTCAAATCTATAGCCGCTCGGGTGGCTATATGGGAATTTCGTTTGCGGTGCCGATCGACGAGGCAGTGCGCGTGGCCGACCAGTTGCGAACCACAGGCAAGGTTACGCGCGGCAGGATTGGCGTCCAGATCGGCGAAGTCACCAAGGATGTCGCGGAAACGCTTGGCTTGGCGCGTGCGCAAGGCGCGCTCATCCAGCGTGTCGAGCCTGGCGGACCGGCCGAAAAAGGCGGGTTGGAGGCGGGAGATATTATTCTCAAGTACAACGGTACACCGATTGAGAAATCGACCGATCTACCTCGCTTGGTGGGGGCGACTAAACCTGGTACCCGGGCGACATTGAATATCTGGCGCAAAGGCGCAAGCCGCGATATTGCGCTGACTGTCGCTGAACTCGAACCGGAGAAGGCTGCGAAGAAAGAAGAGCGCCAGCCAAGGGCCGAACAGGCCGCCAATGCGCTCGGGCTGGTTGTTAGTGACCTGACCGAGGCGCAGAAGAGGGAGCTCAAGATCGAGGGGGGCGTCATTGTCGATGAATCCGAAGGCGCGGCAGCGCGGGTCGGATTGCGTTCAGGCGACATCGTCTTGCGCCTGAATAACACCGATGTGAAGGACGCCAAGCAGTTCAATACTCTGGTTGCGAAACTCGATCCGAAAAAGACGGCCGTCCTGCTAGTGCGGCGCGGCGAGGCGTCGCAATTCGTCCCGATTCGACCCGCCAACGGGCGCTGATCGATCAATTCTGGCAGGCCTCCGACTGATCTTCATGCGGAGGCCTTAGTTGCCGGGTTGCCGGAAAAGTTCATGGATTTCCCCACACATTTCGTTCTTTATTCCAGATCCTATTGTCACCTTTGCGAGGATATGTTGGAGGCGCTGCAGGCATTGAGTGGCGACTATCCCTTTTCTGTCGAGGTTCTCGACATTGATAGCGACGATACACTTGTTGCCCAGTTCGACGAACTGGTGCCAGTGTTGTTCGGTCAAAAAAAGGGGGCGAGTATTGTGCAGTTATGTCACTACTTTCTTGATGAACGGAAAGTCAGGGAGTTTCTGTCGCAAAGCTGAGTTCTTATACCGGCGCCCACCATGTTGACAATCGTGCGTCATCGCATTGCACGTTGACTGGAAACGGACTTTTCGTCTAATTTCCAGTGAAATCGGCTGCGTACCCTCTCAAGTGATGGGTTTTAGCCCCGGAAATCCGGTAAAATGCCGGCAATCGAACAACCTTCTGCTATAAGGCGCTCGCTTGGGGAGACTGCCCCGCTCAGAGCGCTTTTTTTGTGTGCATCTTAGTTAATGGACAACATTCGCAATTTTTCCATCATTGCCCATATTGATCACGGCAAATCAACGCTGGCCGATCGCATCATTCAACTATGCGGAGGCCTTTCCGACCGCGAGATGGAAGCGCAAGTCCTGGACTCGATGGATCTGGAGCGCGAGCGCGGCATCACGATCAAGGCGCAAACCGCGGCATTGAACTACAAGGCGCGCGACGGCAAGGTCTACAATCTGAATTTGATCGACACGCCTGGCCATGTCGACTTCAGCTATGAAGTGAGCCGGTCTTTGTCAGCCTGCGAAGGTGCGTTGCTGGTAGTTGATGCTTCGCAGGGCGTGGAAGCGCAAACCGTCGCCAACTGCTATACCGCCCTCGACCTAAATGTTGAGGTCGTGCCGGTGCTGAACAAGATCGACTTGCCTTCTGCTAACCCTGACAACGCAATCGAGGAGATCGAAGACGTCATTGGCATAGAAGCAAGTGACGCGGTACGTTGCTCCGCAAAAACCGGTCTGGGTGTCGAGGATGTGCTGGAAGCCTTGATTGTCAAGGTGCCCCCGCCCAAGGGCGATCCAGATGCGCCGCTGCAGGCATTGATCATCGATTCCTGGTTCGATAATTACGTCGGCGTGGTGATGCTGGTGCGTATCGTCAATGGGACGTTGCGCCCGAAGGACAAGATCTCCCTGATGGCAACCGGCGCCCAATATCTGGCCGAGAGCGTCGGTGTGTTTACGCCGAAATCGCAGGCGCGCGAAACACTGTCAGCCGGGCAGGTGGGCTTTGTGATTGCGGGTATCAAGGAGTTGAAAGCGGCGCGCGTGGGCGACACCATCACGCTGGCAGCCAAGCCCGCCGCACAACCGCTTCCCGGCTTCAAGGAAGTGCAGCCGCAGGTGTTTGCCGGCCTGTTCCCGGTCGAAGCGAACCAGTACGATGCGCTACGCGAGTCGCTGGAGAAGCTGAAACTGAACGACGCTGCGCTGCAGTACGAGCCGGAAGTGTCCCAGGCGCTCGGTTTCGGTTTCCGCTGCGGCTTCCTCGGCTTGCTGCATATGGAGATCGTGCAGGAACGACTCGAGCGCGAGTTCGACATGGACTTGATCACCACTGCGCCGACCGTGGTGTATGAAGTCGTGCAGCGCGACGGTACTGTCATCATGGTCGATAATCCGTCCAAGATGCCGGATCCGTCCAAGATCGAAGAAATCCGCGAGCCGATTGTCACCGTCAATCTCTACATGCCGCAGGAGTACGTAGGTTCGGTGATCACGTTGTGCACCCAGAAGCGTGGTGTGCAGATCAACATGACCTACCATGGCAAGCAGGTGATGCTGACCTATGAAATGCCGATGGCGGAGATCGTGCTCGATTTCTTCGACAAGCTCAAGTCCACCTCTCGCGGTTATGCATCGATGGATTACGAGTTCAAGGAGTATCGCGCCGCCGACGTAGTCAAGGTCGACATGCTGATCAACGGCGACAAGGTCGATGCCCTCGCCATCATTGTGCACCGCTCCAGCAGTCAGTACCGTGGGCGAGCGGTGGCGGCCAAGATGCGTGAACTGATTCCGCGCCAGATGTTCGATGTCGCGATCCAAGCGGCGATCGGCTCCAATATCATTGCGCGTGAAAACGTCAAGGCGATGCGCAAGAACGTGCTGGCCAAGTGCTACGGCGGCGATATCTCCCGCAAGCGCAAGCTCCTCGAAAAACAAAAAGCCGGCAAGAAGCGCATGAAACAGGTGGGTTCCGTGGAGGTGCCGCAAGAGGCATTTTTGGCGATTTTACAAGTGGAAGATAAATGAGTTTGCAAGCAATCCTTGGTAACTTTGCATTAATCCTTTTTATTCTCACCATTGTAACCGGCGTTATCTGGGCTCTCGACGTCTTTCACTTTGCCAAGCAGCGACGTGCTAAGGCGGACGCCGCGCTGGCGGAGTACGATGCGCGCCAGGCAAAGCTGAAGCAGGAGGGGATCAAGGCCGACGACAGCGGTCGTGCGCGACTGGAAGCGGAAATTCTCAGGCAGCCGACCTGGATCGAATACTCGGGCAGCTTTTTCCCGGTCATTGCGCTCGTATTTGTCCTGCGCTCCTTCCTGTATGAGCCATTCAAGATTCCGTCCAGTTCGATGGTGCCGACGCTGGTGATCGGCGACCTGATTCTCGTGAACAAATACACTTACGGAATTCGCTTGCCGATCATCAACAAGAAAATCATTGAGATCAACAACCCCCAGCGTGGCGACGTCATGGTTTTCAAGTACCCGAAAGATCCGTCGCTGGATTACATCAAACGTGTAATTGGTGTGCCGGGTGATAAAATAGTCTATAAAAACAAGCGGTTAACAGTAAATGGTAAAGAAGTGTCTTATGCGCCATTGTCTGATTACCTGGATGAGGAGCATCTGACTTACTCCAAGCAATTCCTGGAAAAATTGCCTGGAGCGACACATAGGATTCTGAACGACGAACGTGCGCCGGCCTATGTGCAGAATCCGGATCCATTTCCGATGCGCGAGCTATGCAGCTACAATCTGGAAGGATTTGCCTGCTCGGTCCCCGCTGGACATTACTTCATGATGGGAGATAATCGGGATAACAGTCTCGACAGCCGCTATTGGGGATTCGTGCCCGATGAAAATATTGTGGGAAAGGCATTTTTTGTTTGGATGAATCTGGGCGATTTCAGACGCATCGGCAGTTTTAAATAATTAAAACCAGGGAGGTTACATGAAGCTTCGATCGGCAACTCAAGACGGGCAGGAAGGTCTTTCTCTAGTCGGCTTCATGTTCGTAACTGCCATTATCGCGGTCTTGGTTGTGTTGGGGATGAAGGTTGTTCCGACCGTGATCGAATATACGGCGATCAAGAAGGCGATAACGACCGCGACGGCCAATGCGGCCAGTGCACGGGATATTCAAGTTGCTTTCGATAAACAACGTGATGCCGGATATATCGAATCGGTTAGTGGCAAGGACCTAGAAATTACGAAAACGGCGGATGGATTTGATGTCAGTGTTTCATATGAGAAACGAATTGGCCTGATTGGTCCGACCAGTCTAGTCATCGACTATGTGGCTAGCACGGGCGGTAAGCCGGCGCAGAAAATTGCGCAATAAAGAATAAGCGAAGATAAATGGATCTAAAGTTATTGCAGGACCGGCTGGGACATACATTCAAGGATGCCGCGCTGCTGCAGCAAGCCTTGACGCATCGTAGCCATAGCAGCCTGCATAACGAACGGCTCGAATTTCTTGGCGACTCGGTACTGAATTGCGTCGTCGCCTCTCTTCTGTTCGAGCGCTACAACAAGATTGATGAAGGCGATTTGTCGCGCTTGCGTGCAAATCTCGTCAAGCAGCAGTCTTTGTACGAGATTGCGCAACGGCTCGAACTGTCCCAGTTCCTGCGTCTGGGCGAGGGCGAGCTGAAGTCCGGCGGTTTTCGCCGTCCTTCCATCCTCGCCGATACGCTGGAGGCGCTGTTCGGGGCAATTTTCCTTGACGCCGGCTTCAATGCCGCACGCGATGTAATCCGCTCTCTCTATATTCCGATTCTGGATACGGTTGATCCCAAGACACTGGGCAAGGATGCGAAGACGCTGCTGCAGGAATTCCTGCAAGGTAAAAAATTGGCGTTGCCCCAATATAACGTTGTTGCCACGCATGGCGCCGCGCACAATCAGGAATTCGAGATCGAATGTCTGGTGCCCAAACTGGATATCCAGGTGTTCGGTACAGGTGGAAGTCGTCGTGCCGGCGAACAGGCGGCGGCCAAGCTGGCGCTGGAAGCGGTCCAGAACGCCTTGGTTAAAACCGCTGCATCCGGGCGTAAGCCCCGCAAGGCTTCTCAGCTCAAACTGGCCGGTATCGCAACAATTCAACCCGACGCGCCCGTCGAGGAAGAATCCAAAAAAAGTGCAAAAGCGTCCAAGTCGGACGCCAAGCAGGCCAGGCTCGACCTGAAAGGGGACGGCAAGGCCGCCAAACCGGAAGCTCGGCCCGAAACCAGCACGAATACTGACGCTTCGCCCGAAGCGGGCGCCACTGACGGAGCGCCTGCTCCGGCAATTTCCACCCAATCAAAAACTGCATGACATTACCCGCCGCTCCCATTGACTTCCGCTGCGGCTATATCGCGATCGTTGGTCGACCCAACGTCGGAAAGTCGACACTGATGAATGCGCTTATCGGCGCAAAAGTCAGCATTACATCGCGCAAGGCGCAAACCACCCGGCACCGGATCACCGGCATCCAGACCCGCGAAAGCGTGCAGTTCGTCTACGTCGATACGCCTGGTTTTCAAACCCGGCATGCCAATGCGCTCAACAAGACGCTGAACCGCACAGTTGCCAACACCTTGACGGCAGCCGATGTGATCCTGTTTGTGGTCGAAGCTGGCACGTTCGGTCACGCCGACAAGCAGGTGCTCGACCTGATTCCGAAGGGCGTTCCTTGCATCCTGATTATCAACAAATCGGACCGCATCAAGGAAAAGGCGGAGATGTTTCCGTTCGCCCAGCAGGTGGCGGCGGCGCACGATTTTGCAGCAGTCATTCCCGTTTCGGCCAAGCAGCGCTATCAACTGGATGTGCTCGAAGCGGAAATTGAAAAGCATCTTCCGCACAATCCGCCGATGTTCGACGAGGACGATATCACCGATCGCAGCGAGAAGTTCCTGGCTGCCGAGATCGTGCGGGAAAAGGTTTTCCGCTTCGTCGGCGACGAATTGCCTTATACCAGCACGGTCGTCATCGAAAAATTTGAGGAAGAAGGCCGTTTGCGCCGGATTTTTGCCGCCATCCTGGTCGACCGCGACAGCCACAAGGCGATGGTGATCGGCCAGAAAGGGGCGAAACTCAAGGAGATTTCGACTCAGGCCCGCCTTGACATGGAGAAGCTGTTCGGCGGTCCGGTCTATCTCGAAATCTGGGTCAAGGTAAAGTCGGGCTGGGCCGATAACGAGGCCGGGCTGCGTGCATACGGCTACGAGTAGACCTTTATCGGATGACAGCGACACTGCCGCCGAGGCGCCGCATTCGACTCGGCGTCCGCGCGGCACGATTGGAAACGGCGCTTTAACTGTATGACCCCGCAATCAAGCCAGTCCGACGACACATTGCGCGAAATGCGGCAGGCACACCCGCAATCCGATCACGCCGCCAGGCCGCGAGCCTCCTCATCGAATGGAACGCGCGCCAAATCTCCCGAAAAGGAAACCCGGGTCACCGGCCAGCCGGCGTTTGTCCTGCATAGCTATCCGTACAAGGAAACCAGCCTGATCGTCGACGTCTTTTCGCGCGACTACGGGCGCATCGCCTTGATCGCCAAAGGTGCCAAGAGGCCGCATTCCAAGTTGCGCGGCGTGCTGCAGACCTTTCAGCCCTTGTCCGTGGGCTGGAGCGGCAAGGCGGAAGTACGCACGCTGACGCAGGCTGAATGGATCGGCGGCTTGCTGCCACTCGAAAAATCGGCACTGCTGTGCGGGTTCTATCTCAATGAATTGCTGGTCAAACTGCTGGCGCGCGACGATCCTCATCCCGCGCTGTTCGATCACTATATTGCCACCCTCAACGAACTCGCGCATGACGAGCCGGCGCCGATCGTGCTGCGGAAATTCGAGCGTGCATTGCTGAAGGAAACCGGGGTGGCCGGCAATTTCACGACGTGCGCGGTGACGGGGCAGCCGGTCGAGGAAAGCAAAATCTACGTGGTCGAGCCCGAGCGCGGTCCGCGCCCGGCGTACCCGGCTGATACGGCGCCGCGCGTGTCCGGCAAGACCCTGCTCGACATGGAGCGCGAGGATTACACCGACAGCAATACGCAGACACAGAGCAAGTTCCTGATGCGTTTTCTGCTTGCGCATCATTTGGGCGGCGCGCCGCTCAACACGCGCCAGATTCTGATAGATTTAATGCAGTTATAAAGCCACCATTGCCCGCCATGAGCCTTCTACACCCCACCAGCCCCGTCATTGATCTCGGCGTCAACATCGATCACGTCGCGACGCTGCGAAACGCGCGCGGAACCCTCTACCCGGACCCGGTACAGGCCGCTTTGCTGGCGGAGGATGCCGGCGCCGACGCCATCACCTTGCACCTGCGCGAGGATCGTCGTCACATCAAGGATGCGGACGTCGAAGCGATCCGCCCGCAACTGCGCACCCGCATGAACCTTGAAGCGGCCGTGACGCCCGAGATGATCGAATTCGCCTGCCGCATCAAGCCGCAGGATGTCTGTCTGGTGCCGGAGCGGCGAAATGAAGTGACGACCGAAGGCGGCCTGGACGTCGCTACGCATTTTTCCGCCGTACAGGCGGCGGTCAAGCAGTTGCAGGCCCAGGGAATTCAGGTCAGCCTGTTCATCGATGCGGACCCGGTACAGATCAGGGCCGCTGCGGAGACCGGCGCACCGGTCATCGAAATTCATACCGGCCGCTATGCCGATGCGCAAACCGACTGCGAACAGCAACAGGAACTGGCTCGGGTGCACGCTGGCGTTCTGGAAGGTGTGGGGCTCGGCCTGAAAGTGAACGCGGGACATGGTTTGCACTACACCAATGTGCAGGCGATCGCCGCGATTCCGGAAATCGCCGAACTCAATATCGGCCATGCGATCGTCGCGCAGGCCATATTCATCGGCTGGCAAAACGCCATCAAGGAAATGAAGGCCATCATGATCGCAGCACGCCTGGGCGTTCACAAGAAATGATCTACGGTATCGGTACCGACATCATTCAGATCTCCCGCGTGGAAGCGGCGTTGGCCCGCAATGGCGAGCGTTTCGCTGAAAAGATCCTTGGTCCCGAGGAGCTGGAAAAATACCGGCGCCGCAAGGCCAAGGTCGAAGCGCGCGGAGTGCGCTTTCTGGCGACGCGCTTTGCCGCAAAAGAAGCGTTTTCCAAGGCGATCGGCCTGGGAATGCGCATGCCGATGACTTGGCGTGCGATGCAGACGCTGAACGCCACAAGCGGCAAGCCGGTAGCGGTGGCCAGCGGAGCGCTGAAGGAATTTATGGAACAGAACGGCTTGACCGCCCAGGTGTCGATTACCGATGAAGCCGAATATGCGGTCGCCTTCGTGATAGTGGAGAAGAAATGAAATCAAATGCCAATACCGGACTGGGCCCGGTCATGCTGGACGTCGTCGGCACCTCGCTTAACGACGACGATATCCGGCGCATCCGCCATCCGCTGACGGGCGGCGTCATTCTGTTCGCACGCAATTACCAGAACCGCCAGCAGCTGTGCGAACTGACGGCGGCGATTCACGAAGTGCGTCCGGGCGTGCTGATCGCCGTCGACCACGAGGGCGGACGCGTGCAGCGCTTCAAGACCGATGGCTTCACCAAGCTGCCGGCGATGCGCAGATTGGGCGAACTGTGGGAGCGTGACGTGCTGGAAGCGACGCGGGCGGCAACCGATGTCGGCTTTGTGCTGGCAGCCGAGCTGCGTGCGTGCGGCGTCGACCTGTCGTTTACGCCGGTGCTCGACCTCGATCACGGGCAGTCGGGGGTGATCGGCGACCGCGCGTTCCACCGCGACGCGCGGGTGGTGACCCTGCTGGCGAAAAGCCTCAATCACGGCCTGGCCCTGGCGGGCATGGCGAACTGCGGCAAGCATTTTCCGGGACATGGATTTGCGGAAGCGGATTCCCATTTCGCCATTCCGACGGATGACCGCAACCTCAAGGAAATCTTGGCCGACGACGCCGCGCCGTACGACTGGCTGGGCCTTGGCTTGGCTGCGGTCATGCCGGCGCACGTGATCTACCCGAAGGTCGACAAGAACCCGGCCGGCTTTTCGAAGAAGTGGCTGTCCATCCTGCGCAAGGACATGGGGTTCGAGGGGGTGATCTTCAGCGATGACTTGAGCATGGAAGGCGCGAGCGTCGCCGGCGGCGTGATCGATGGCGCCAATGCAGCGCTTTCAGCCGGATGCGACATGGTCCTGATCTGCAACTCTCCGGACAAGGCCGACGAATTGCTGGACGGGCTGAAAGTGAAGACGAATGCCGCCACGAAGGCATCTGCCGCTCGCATTGCAGCTCTGGTTCCGCAAGGGAATGCGCTCGACTGGGATGCTCTGCAGCAGGACGCGCGCTACCGCGCCGCCAGGCAAACCGCGCAAGAACTCGTTTCCGCTTGATGCTCGTCTTGCCCGATGTCGGACGCCGCCGTACCTGATTCGCGCGAAGTCGTTCTCGAGACGGTCGCCAAGCTGCCGCACCTGCCCGGCGTTTACCGCTACTTCGATGCGGACAATTCGCTGCTGTATGTGGGCAAGGCGCGCGATCTCAAGAAGCGGGTTTCCAGTTATTTCCAGAAGACGCTAACCAGCCCGCGCATTGCGATGATGGTCGAGCGTATCGCGCGGCTGGAAACGACGGTCACGCGCAGCGAGGCGGAAGCGCTGCTGCTCGAAAATAACCTGATCAAGACGCTGCAGCCGCGCTTCAACATCCTGTTCCGCGACGACAAGTCGTATCCCTATCTGAAGATCACCGGGCAGGATGTGCCGCGCATGGCGTATTACCGCGGTGCCGTCGACAAGAAGAACCAGTATTTCGGGCCTTTCCCGAGCGCGTGGGCAGTCAAGGAATCAATGCAGATCCTGCAGAAGGTGTTCCGGCTGAGGACATGCGAGGATTCGGTATTCGCCAATCGCACGCGCCCCTGCCTGCTGCACCAGATCCAGCGCTGCAGCGCGCCCTGCGTGAATGCGATCAGCCGCGAAGACTATGCGGCCGATGTCGACAACGCCGCCAGATTTTTGCGCGGCCGGCAGACCGAGGTGCTGGAGGAACTGGAAAGGAAAATGCATGCGTTCGCCGCCGAACTCAAGTTCGAGCAGGCGGCCGCGGTGCGTAACCAGATCAGTGCGCTGTCGCGTGTGCTGCACCAGCAGACCATGGAAACGGTCGGCGACGCCGACATCGATATCATCTCTGTCGTGGTGCAGGGCGGCCGGGCGTGCGTGAACCTGGCGATGGTGCGTGGCGGCCGCCACCTGGGTGACCGCGCTTACTTTCCGGCTCATGTCGACAGCGTGCTTGCCGCCGACGGGGATACGGTCGAGGTGGAAGTCCTGAAGGCGTTTCTTGCGCAGCATTACATCGACAAGTTCATTCCGCCGACTCTGATCCTGAACGTCGAATTCGACGAGCCCGCGCTGATGATGGCGCTGGCGGAACAATGCGGCCATCGCATCAACCTGGTGTTCCAGCCGCAGGGGCAGCGCCGCCAGTGGCTTGAAATGGCGCACAAAGGGGCTGAAATCGCGCTGGCGCGCCTGCTCTCCGAGCAAGGTTCGCAGCAGGCGCGCACGCGGGCCCTGGTCGATGCGCTCGGCCTGGACGTGGGCGACATCGAAAGCCTGCGCATCGAATGCTTCGATATCAGCCACACCCAAGGCGAAGCGACCCAGGCATCCTGCGTGGTGTTTCACCATCACGCGATGCAGAACGGCGAATACCGGCGCTACAACATCGCCGGCATTACGCCCGGCGACGATTATGCGGCGATGCGCCAGGTGCTGACGCGGCGCTACGAGAAAGTCGCCAACGGCGAGGGGGGGATGCCCGATGTCGTACTGATCGACGGCGGCAAAGGCCAGGTCGAGATGGCGCGGCAGGTGTTCAGCGAGCTGGGGCTCGACATCGGATTGATTGTCGGCGTTGCCAAGGGCGAGGGACGCAAGGTTGGCCTGGAAACGCTGGTGTTCGCCGACGAGCGGTCGCCGCAGGAACTGGGCAAGGAGTCGGCCGCGCTAATGCTGATTGCGCAAATCCGTGACGAGGCGCATCGTTTCGCCATTACCGGCATGCGCGCCAAGCGCGCCAAGGCGCGTCAGACGTCGCGGCTGGAGGAAATCGAAGGCGTTGGTGCGAAACGGCGCCAAAAGCTGCTGGCGCGCTTCGGGGGGCTGCGCGGCGTGGCTGACGCAAGCGTAGATGAATTGGCATCGGTCGATGGTATATCGCGTCAGCTTGCGGAAGAGATATATCGGCAGTTGCATTAAATCAGCGGTGTGAAGCGGTGCATTGCGGTTCGGGCAAGTTCCACGCGATAATCGAGCTTATTCACCGACGCCGACATATGCCTTTTAATATTCCTATCCTGCTCACTTGGTTGCGTGTGGCGCTTATCCCGCTGGTGGTAGGCGTGTTCTATCTGCCCGATACCTGGTTGCCACCGCTGTCGAAGGGCATCGCTTCCAGCGCCATATTCATCGTGGCCGCAGTCACCGATTGGTTCGATGGATTTCTTGCGCGGCGTTGGAACGAGACATCCGCGTTTGGCGCCTTTCTCGATCCTGTGGCCGACAAGTTGATGGTTGCGGGCGCGCTGCTGGTGCTGGTCGAATTCGAGCGTGTTAATGCGGTCATCGCCTTCATCATCATCGGACGCGAGATCGCCATTTCGGCACTGCGCGAATGGATGGCGCAGATCGGCGCGTCCAAGTCGGTGGCGGTCAGTTCGATCGGTAAGATCAAGACGACCGCGCAGATGATCGCGATTCCGATGCTGCTGTTTAGCGATACCTTGTTTGGCGTGATCGATACCCGGTTTTGGGGTGCATGGTTGCTGGTGATCGCCGCCGTGCTGACCGTATGGTCGATGTTCTATTATCTGAAAAAGGCTTGGCCGTTGATCAAAGAAAGGTCAGGTCGATTGGAGTGAACGCTGCATTGTGCTTGACAAAAAGCGGCAAATCTCTATAATGCTTGTCTGTTGTGAACGCGGGAGTAGCTCAGTTGGTAGAGCGCAACCTTGCCAAGGTTGAGGTCGAGAGTTCGAGACTCTTCTCCCGCTCCAGGATTCGGAAAGGAAGCTATCCGGCTTCCTTTTTTTATTCTAGAGTGAGAGCCTAGTTTAGAGTGTCATCGCTAGGTTCCGGGTGTGCAAAATTGCAAGTTTATATGCGGGAGTAGCTCAGTTGGTAGAGCGCAACCTTGCCAAGGTTGAGGTCGAGAGTTCGAGACTCTTCTCCCGCTCCATATATCTGGGCAGGCTTTTCTGTCTTCCCTTGTTATGCAAGTCGCTTGTGTCGCAGGCGCAGCATGCTGCAATAGTAGTTTGTGGTTACAATAACCTTCCGCGGCGGGGTAGCAAAGTGGTTATGCAGCGGCCTGCAAAGCCGTCTACGCCGGTTCGATTCCGACCCCCGCCTCCAGTTTTCCAATAAAAAGCGCCGAGTGCGCTTTTTTTGCATGCGCGCCTGCTAAGCTTGTCGAACTATGCCCGAGTGGTGAAATTGGTAGACACAGCGGACTTAAAATCCGCCGCTTACCCGAGAGGGGGCGTACCGGTTCGATTCCGGTCTCGGGCACCAAAAACCTGTCGCATCTCGAATCATCCGAAACCCGCATGTTTACTGAATATCGCGGGTTTTTCGTCTCACAGGGAAGCGCTGGCCTTATCCCAGTCCCAATCGTTGCAGCCGTCGCTTGAAGGCATGGCGAGAAATCCCCAGCCGCTCGGCGGCCTGCCCCTTGTGCCCGCCGGCGTCGCGCAGTGCGGCCAGCATCATTTCCCTTTCCGTGCTCGCAAGAGCATCCTCGATGTTGGCCGCTCCCTGGGATGCGTGGATTGGCGCCGTCGCCGTCAGCGGTGCTTCTGCATCTACAAGTTCGCGGGGCAGCGTTTCCGCTCCGATTTCGGTTCCGGGGTAGAGAATGGTCAGGCGTTCAATCAAGTTCTTCAGCTCGCGTACGTTGCCCGGCCATCGGTATTGCATGAGAGCCTGCCTGGCGTCTTCCGATACGGTAATCGGCTTTGACCGCTCTTCGCGCGCGAACAGGCGTGAGAAATGCTCGATCAACGCGGGCACGTCCGAGGCGCGCTCGCGCAGCGGCGGAATATTGAGCTGGATGACGTTGAGGCGAAAATACAGGTCTTCGCGGAACGTTCCGGCGCGTGCCGCTGCCGCGAGGTCGCGGTTGGTGGCGGCGACGACGCGCACGTCCGACGTCTGGGCGCGCCCGCTGCCGATGGGCCGATACTGGCCGTTCTCCAGAAAATGCAGCAGCTTGGCTTGCAAGGGAAGCGGCAGCTCGCCGATTTCATCGAGAAACAGCGTGCCTTTGTCGGCCAGGGCAACCAGCCCGACGCGGCGCTGGTGGGCGCCGGTGTATGCGCCTTTTTCGGCGCCGAAAAGCTCGGCCTCGATCAGCTGTTCGGGCAATGACGCGCAGTTGATTTCGATGAAGGGCCCGGATGCGCGCGGGCTGGCCGAATGAACGGTGCGCGCAACCAGCGCCTTGCCGGTGCCGGACTCTCCCAATACGAGGATGCGCATGGCCGCGCTGGCGGCGATACGCTCGACGGTTCCCAGCAGATCGCGCATGGCGAGGCTGGCACCCAGCATGCCGGATTCCTGTATTGTTGCGCCGCGATGGAATTCCAGCTCGGCCGCCATCTGCCGCCGCTCCAGCGTAGCGTGGATGGTCATGGACAGGTCATCGAGATCGAACGGCTTGGTGATGTAATCGGCGGCGCCGAGCTTGACCGCTTTCACGGCGGAACGGGTGTCGCCGTGCGCCGAGATCATGATGACCTGGGCTTCGATCTGGCGTGCCTTTAGCGTTTCCAGCACGTCGAGGCCGGACATGTCGGGCAGTTTCAGGTCCAGCAGAATGAGGTCGGGCTGCAGCTCGGCGGCTTTTGCCAAGCCGTCGGCGGCCGTGCCGGCGCCGTGGACCGCATGGCCTTCGTCCTCCAGCGCAAAGGTAAGCGAGCGCACGAGATTGGACTCGTCGTCGATGATCAGGATGCTAGCCATCGTTGTTCTCGTAGATGGGGAAGTAAATGCGAACGGATGTCCCGCTGCCGGGCGTGCTGCGGATTTCCAGGCGACCGCCGTTCATCTCTGTGAGCTGGCGGGAAATGGAAAGGCCCAGGCCCATGCCCTTGGCCTTGGTGCTGTAAAAGGGGTCGGTGACGCGGGGCAGGGTGGCGGCCGGAATGCCGTGGCCGGTATCGCTGACGTCCAGCTCGGCCATGGATGTCAGGCGCAGCGCGCGCAGCACGACCGCGCCGCCTTCGTCGCAGGCCTGGATGGAATTGAGAGCCAGATTGAGCAGTATCTGTACGACGTGATCGGGGTCCGCATGCAGCACCAGGTCGGAATCGCCTTGCGCCGACAAGGCGACGCCGCGCGCAGTGGCTTCGGGGGCGAGCAACTGGATCACGCGGCGGAATACTTCGCGCACCGGAACGGCATCGGGCGCCGGCGGCCGCGGCCGGCCGAATTCCAGCAACTGGCTCACGACGCGCGCCAGGCGGTCGATTTCGTTTTCCATGTCGTCCAGCAGCTGCAGGCGCCGCGCGTCCTTCTCGCGACGCGCGAGCGCTTGCACGCTGGTCTTGACCGCCGCGAGAGGATTGCGCACCTCATGCGCGATCGTGGTGGCGAACTCGCCCAGCACGGCCAGTTTTTCCATGCGCACCATCTGCGCCAGCTGGGCCTCCAGGCTGGTCGCCATGGCATCGAAGGCGCGCGAGACGGTCGCGATTTCGTCCTGGCCAGGATCTGCGATCCGGTATTCGAGGCGGCCGGTGGAAATCGCCTGCGCCCCGTCCAGCAGCTGGCGCACGCGCTGCCGCAGGTTGACCGACATGCGGTAGAACAGGAGCACGATCAGGATGGCGCCCACCATGACGGCGATGAAGAGCGCGCGGCGCATGCGGTTGAATGGCGCTTCGAGCCTGGAGGTGTCGACCTGCAGGGCCACCTGCCAGCCGGGGAATATCTCCGGGCCGAGCACCAGCTTGCCGGCCGGGCGTGCTGCATGGCCGACGCTGTTGAAGTAGCCCGTCGGCGTTTTCAGGAGCGGCTCCAGCGTGCCCTCCGCCGTCGCGCCGCCCATGAGCTCGGTCAGCGAGGCAAGGCGTACATGGAGCGCGACATGCCCTGCGGGGCCGCGGCCGGGCTGCGCCTCGCCCAAGGGGTGACGCAGCAGCAGCCAGCCCGATTCGCCATCGCGCGGCGCGGCAGGACCGACCAGTTCCATGTCGCCGACCAGGGTTCGAGGCAGGCCGGTCGTGTGGAACGCCGCGTCGCTCCAGTAGGGCGGGCCGGATGCCGCCTGGCCCGGAATGACTTTTTGCAGCGCCTCGTCGGCAGAGAAAAACAGGATACCGAACAAATCCGGCAGGTCCGATTCGACTTGGAGCAGCGCGCTGACCTGTTGCGATGCCAGTCCCTGGCGCGTGTCGACGAGCTGGTTAATGCCGGGGAAATTGGCCAGCGTTTCGGCTTGATAGCGCCGCGCCTCGATGAAGGACGACAGGCGGCTGGCGGTTGCGGTGAGCTGCGCCGACAGCTTTTCCTCCAGTACGGTCTGGAACGCCGATTCGGAAAACCGGTCGTACAGCAGGCCGACCCAGACCACCGGTATGGCGGATGCCAGCAGGGACAGGATGAGATAGCGGCGGATGATGCTTTTCTTGATAGCCATCGGATAGGGGCTGGCTGGGGGAGCGGACGATACGAATATTTGCACACAGGCAAAGAACGTGCCGCCAGCGGCTGGCACCGCTGCCGTGACGGCGCCTCGTTACCGATATGCTTCGGCGGCCGGCGCGACCACAGGGATCCATCCCCGGCGCGGGCCTGCAAGCCGCGCATCACTTAAAAATTTCCAAAACTCAAGTTTGAGCGGTTTCCGCTCGCTCCGTCAATCATTTCGAGCGAAAACCGCTCGGGCGAGCGGCTCTTCCGCGCTCGCGGCCATCGCTGGCGATGCGGCCGCCGTCGGCATCGCCAGCGATGGCGTGCCTTCTCAGCCAATTCTTTCGTTTCGGCAAAAGCTGGCACACTGCTTGCGATGTGTTGCTCAAGCGAATTATCGAGTGTCTTGAGCCACCGCGACGGTGCCCATAGCGCCTTTCTGATTTTTCGCCGAGGAGGAGACCCCATGTTCAGATCAACCCACGCCCTGCGCTGTTGCGATTGGCTGTCCCGCGAGTTCGCGGGGCTGGCCTGCGCTGTCGCGAGCCTGCTGTTTGCCGCCTGCGGCGAGGCGCAGGCGCGGATTGAACTCGGCGCGCCGGCGGATCAGGCCGATGCCGTCGTGGGGTGCATGTTTCCCCTGACCGGGTGGGGCGCGCTTTACGGCCGCGATAGTATCGGCGGCATCAAGGTGGCCCTGGCCGACCTGCAGGCGGACTTGGGGGCGAAAGACGCGCCGAAATTGCGCATCCTGGTCGAGGACGACCGCTCCAAGGCTTCGTTTGCGCAGCGCATCGCCGAAGACTACGTCAGGCGCGATCATGCGCGCTTCCTGTGCGGCATCGTCAGTTCCGGCGTGGCCCAGGCGGTCAGCCGCGTGGCCCGGGAGCGCGGCGTGCTGATGATCGGCACCGATCATGCGTCGTCGCGCCTGACGATCGAAGAATTCCACCGCTACTACTTCCGGTTGTCCAACGACACCTACACCTCGATGGCGGCCGGGGCCCGCTATCTGGCCGACCTGCAGAAGAAGGCGGGCTGGAAGCGCCTCGTCTTCCTCGGCTCGGACTACGACTACGGCCATATCGCATGGCGCGACCTCAAGGGCAACCTGGACCGGCTCGGCGTGAAATACACGGTGGCGGGCGAATACTGGACCAAGTTGTACGAGCCGGATTACTCCACGTATATCGAGCAAGTCGCGAAAACCGGGGCCGATGTCGCCGTGGTCGGATTGTGGGGCGGAGATTTCGTCACCTTCCTCAAGCAGGCGGTGTCGAGTGGCCTGAACGCCAAGATGCGTATTGCGAACTTCGATACCGGCGGCAGCTACGACACGCTGGTGTCGCTCGGCGAGCAGGCACCGACCGGCCTGATCCTGTCGGGCCGCCATCACAACAACTGGCCGGATACCGCCCGTAACCGCAAGTTCGTTGCCGATTTCCACCGGCTTGAAGGCCGCTATCCCACTTATGTCGCCGAAGGCGCCTACAGCGGCATCGTCGCCATGGGCCGGGCGCTGGCCATCGCGGGCAAGCATGCGACCACAGACAAGCTGATCGCCACGCTGGAAGGCCTGCGCCTGAACCTGCCGGAAGACCCGGAAGGGTACAGCTCCTGGATCGATCCGAATACGCATCAGATCGTGCAGGCGCAGGCGATCGGGGAAGTGGTGCCGAACCATGATTTCCCGCCGGCGCAGGTGATGCTGTCCAACTGGACCGTCTATCCCGCCGAGGCCCTGCGCCCGCCCGCCGGCCTGATTCAAGAACGCCGGGCACGCGCCCGCGCAAAACCGCCCGCAGTCCAACCACCACCAAAGGAGAAGTAGTTCATGCGCGTTTCACGTCCATCCGCACGCAAGGCCGGCCTCGCCATCGCCGCCATGTCCGTCGCCGTTTCGGCGGCCTTCGCTCCGGCCGCCCAGGCGGCTGACAACGGCAAGTTCCGCCTTGGCATCGTCACTTTCCTGTCCGGCAGCGCCGCCGGACCGTTCGGCGTGCCGGCCGCCAATGCCGCCAAGTTGACCGTGGAAGCCTTGAATGCGGGTGCATTGCCGGCCCCTTACAACAAGAAGGGCATCAACGGCATGGAAATCGAAACCGTCATCATCGATGAGAACGGCGGCGCCACCAAGCAGGTCGAGGAATTCCGCAACCTGGTGCAGCGCCAGAAGGTCGATGCCGTGATCGGCTACATTTCCTCCGGCGACTGCCTGGCGATCGCCCCGGTGGCCGAGGAACTGAAGACGCCGACCGTCTTCTTCGACTGCGGCACCTCGCGCCTGTTCGAAACCGTCAAGTCGCCGAAGTACAGCTTCCGTACCGGCCTCGACGCGGTGGTCGACAACGTTGCGCTGGCGCGCTATGTCACGGAAACGCGTCCCAACCTGAAGAGCGTCGCCAGCATCCAGCAAAACTATTCCTTCGGCCAGGATTCCTGGAACGACTTCATCCTGACGCTCAAGCATCTCAAGCCTGAAATCAAGGTGGTTTCGGAGCAGTGGCCGAAAGTGATGCAGGGCCAGTACGGCGCCGAAATCTCCGCGCTGTCCGTCGCCAAGGCCGACCTGGTGCACTCCAGCTTCTGGGGCGGCGACATGGAAGCGCTGATGCTGCAAGGGTCGGCGCGCGGCCTGTTCGACAAGAGCCCGATCGCTCTGACTTGCGGCGACACCGGCGTCGAAGACTTCAAGGACAAGGTGCCCAATGGCGTGATCATCGGCGCGCGCGGCCCGTACGGCATCTTCGCTCCGCAGAACCCGCTGAACGACTGGTTCCGCCCGAAGTTCACGGCGCAGTTCAAGGAATGGCCGACCTATCCGGCTTACAAGATGGTCCAGGCCATCCTCGCGGTCAAGGCCAGCGCCGAAAAAACCGGCAAGCCGAACGCGATGCCGACCGCGGATAACGTCATCCAGGGCATGAAGGGCCTGACCTTCGAAGCCCCGAGCGGCACGGTGCGCATGGCCAGCGCCGGCGGCCACCAGGCGGTGCAGGGCGTGTCCTACGGCGAGTACCAGTACGACCCGAAGACCAAGAAGGGCTCCGTCACCAAGGTCAAGAGCTATGCCGCCGAATGCCTGATGCCGCCGGACGGCACGACCGCCGCCGACTGGATCAAGGCTGGCATGCCGGGAGCCAAGTGCAAGTAATGCAGTGACCTTTCCGCCGGCGTCGCTGCGACGCCGGCGGCGCCAGCGCGTCCTCCGGACCGGCCCGCCCGATGCGGCGCCCGGCGGGCGCGCCCGCTTCCCTACAAAATACTATGAATACCCTATTCGCAATCCTCATCGACGGGATGATTTACGCATCCTGGCTGTTTCTCGTCGCCGCAGGCCTCACCGTGATCTACGGCGTGATGCGTATCCTGAACATGGCGCACGGCAGCTTCTATGCCATCGGCGCCTATAGTGCCGCCTCGCTGGTGGGCTGGTACTTCAACGGCGACGGCGACTCGTCGCCTTACTGGAGCTACGCACTGCTGCTCGGCTGCGCGCTCGTCGCCGGCCTGGTGGTCGGGCTGGTGGTGGAGCAGGGCCTGCTGCGCTTCATGCGCGGCCGCGACGAAACGCTGATGGTGATCGTCACTTATGCCTTGCTGCTCATTCTCGAAGATGCCACCAAGCTGCTGTGGGGCGTCGATCCGTATTTCGCGTACCAGCCATACCGCCTGCTGGGCCAGAGTGCGGTAGGCGACGCGCTGAGCTTCGCCAACTATGACCTTGCGCTGGTCGTCGTCTCCATCCTCGTCGGCCTCGCCGCCTGGTATGCGCTGAACCGCACCAACAAGGGCCGCCTGCTGCGTGCCGTGATCCATGACCGGGAAGTGGCGATGGCCATGGGCGTCAATGTCAACGTGATGTTCGCCGTGACCTTCGTTATCGGTTCGATGCTGGGCGCGCTGGCCGGTGCGCTGACCGCCCCGGCGATCTCGGTCACGCCGGGCATCGGCATCGAAGTCATCGTGCTCGCCTTCGCGGTGGTCGTGGTCGGCGGCCTGGGCAGCATCGGCGGCGCCGCAGCCGGCGCGCTGCTGGTCGGGCTGACCCGTTCGTTCGCCGTCCATCTTGCGCCCGAGATCGAGCTGTTCGTGATCTACGGCGTCATGTTCCTGGTGCTTGCGGTACGTCCGCAAGGCATGTTCGGACAGATTCTTGCAAGGAAGATCTAACTCATGCGTACTGAATTTTCATTATTGGCCGCAGCTGCCGTCGTCGCCGCCGGCGGCTTTCTGGCGCCGGACTGGCTGAGCTTTTTGCTCACGCTCGCCTTCGCCAAGGCGCTGGTGGTGCTGGGCGTCGTGGTACAGATGCGTGTCGGCCTGGTGACCTTCGGCCAGGCGCTGTTCTACTGCGCCGGCGGCTATGCAGCCGGCCTGGCGATGCAATACCTGGGCGTGCGCGATGCCTTTGCCCTGCTGGTGCTGGGCGTGGCCGTCGCGGTGGCGTTCGCCGCCGTTTGCGGTCTGCTGCTGGCGCGCTACCGCGACATCTTCTTTGCGATGCTGACCATGGCGCTGTCCATGGTGCTGTTCGGCGTACTGGTCAAGTCCTCGGCGCTTGGCTCGACCGACGGCTTCAACGTATCGATGCCGACCTACTTCGGCTGGGAGCCGTCGCCGGAGACCGCCAAGCGAATCGTTTTCCTGCTGACCGTCGGTGTGAGCGCAGTGGCCGCGATCACTTTCCACCGCCTGATGAAATCGGGCCTGGGGCTGATTTCGGAAGCGATCCGCGAAAACGAGGTGCGCGTCGAGTACCTCGGCGTTTCCCCGCGCGCCGCCATCTACGCCAACTACCTCTTTGCCGCCGGCATCTCCGCGCTGGGCGGCGGCCTGACCGCGCTGGCCACCGGCCACATCGACCCCGACATGGCGGTCTGGACCACTTCCGGCGAGTTCGTGTTCATCGCGATCCTGGGCGGCACCGGCCACGTGGCCGCGCCGTTCCTCGCCGCCATCGTGTTTGCCGCGGTGCGCACCTTCGCGATCCAGGAAGCGCCGCACACCTGGCAAATGATGCTGGGCGCCGTGCTGCTGGTCCTGGTCATCTTCCTGCCCAAGGGCTTGTGGAGCCTGGTCGGCAAGCGCCGCCGGGACTCCGGGGACGCAACTGTCGCCAACACTACTGCCAAGGTGAACGCATGAGCGCAATTCTGGAAACCATCGACCTGCAGCGCACCTTCGGCGCGGTGGTCGCCGCGCGCAACATCAATGTGCGCATCAACAAGGGCGAGGTGGTCGGCGTGATCGGCTCCAACGGCGCCGGCAAGACGACCTTCATCAACATGGTCACCGGCTACCTGCCGCCGTCCGGCGGCAAGATCCTGTTCGAAGGCCAGCCCATCATCGGCCGTGCCTCGCGCGAAATCACCCGCATGGGCATGGCGCGCTCGTTCCAGGTGGCGCAGCTGTTCCCGCAACTCACCGTACTGGACAACGTCATGGTGGCGCTGGTGTCGGCGGAAAGCCCGCGCCCGTCCTTCATGGCGGCCTACGACACGCCGGCGCGGCGCCGCCGAGCGCTCGACATCCTCGACGAATTCGGCGTGGGCCATCTGGCCAGCTCGCTGGTCAGCGCCATTCCGCAGGGCGCGCGCAAGCTGATCGACATCGCCATGGCCCTGGTCAGCAATCCGCGCATGCTGCTGCTCGATGAGCCGACTTCCGGCGTCAGCGTCGAGGAAAAATTCCCGCTGATGGATACCGTGATGGAGGCGGTGCGCCACCACGGCACTACCGTCCTGTTCGTGGAACACGACATGGATATCGTGGCACGCTACGTATCCCGCATCCTCGCGTTCTACAGCGGGGAAATCATCGCCGACGGCGAGCCTGCCGAGGTGCTCGGCAACGAGCGCGTACAGGAACTGGTCATCGGCCACCACATCGTTCCCGCGCAGATCCTGGAAGGAAAATCAGCATGAGCCAGCCGCTGCTCTCGATTCAACATCTGAACGTCGCCATCGACCGCATTCCCATCCTGCGCAATGTCTGCATGGATGTGCAGAAGGGAAGCATGGTCGGCCTCATCGGCCGCAATGGCGCCGGCAAGACCACGCTGATGCGTTCCATCATGGGGCTGATGCAGCTCGAAGCGAAAAAACTCGATGTGGCGGGCGAAAACCTGGTCAAGGTCGCGGCGCACGGCCGCGCCTCGCGCGGCATCAGCTACCTGCCGGAAGACCGCCGCCTGATCCCGTCGCTGACGGTCGAGGAAAACGTGCTGCTGCCCGCATGGGCCAACGGCATCGCGGATGCGGCCAAGCGCCTCGAATGGATTTACGGACTGATGCCCGAGGTCAGGGAGTTCCGCGACCGCCGCGCGCTGCAGCTGTCCGGCGGCCAGCAGAAGCTGGTGGCGCTGGCGCGCGCGCTGATGCCGGGACGCACGCTGCTGCTGCTCGACGAACCCTTCGAAGGCGTCGCCCCGGTGCTCTCGCGCCGCCTGACGGAGGTGATCGCCACGCTGCGCAACGAGGGCATGTCCATCATCCTGTCCGAATCCGACGACACCCATTCCGCCGACCTCGTCGACCGCGTGTTCCGTATCGAACGCGGCGTCGTCACCGCCGGCTAACCACCAGGAGAACTCAGATGTCTCAATTCGTATTTGAAACGGCGCCGAAAATCGTGTGCGAGCAGGGCGCTTCCAGGCAGCTCGGCGCGCTGGCTTCCCAGCTCGGCGTGAGCCACATGTTCGTCGTCACCGACCGTTTTCTGCATGAGTCCGGCTTGCTCGCCGGCGCGCTGGAAAGCCTGGCGGCCGCCGGCATCAAGGCGACCGTATTCTCCGACGTGCTCGCCGATCCGCCGGAGGCCAGCGTGCTGGCCGCGGTCGAACAGGCGCGCAAGGCAGGCGTGGACGGCGTCGCCGGTTTCGGCGGCGGCAGTTCCATGGACACCGCCAAGCTGGTCGCGCTGCTGGTGAAAACGCCGCAATCGCTACCCGAAATTTATGGCATCGGCCTGGCGCGCGGCCCGCGCCTGCCGCTGGTGCAGGTGCCGACCACTGCCGGCACGGGCTCGGAAGTGACGGCGATCTCCATCCTGACGACGCCGAGCAATGAAAAGAAGGGCGTCGTCTCGTCCCTGCTGTATCCGGACGTGGCGCTGCTCGACAGCCTGCTCACGCTCGGCCTGCCGCCGCGCATCACCGCCATGACCGGCGTCGACGCCATGGTCCATGCGATCGAATCCTTCACGACCCGCACCAAGAAGAATCCGCTGTCGGATTCGCTGGCGATGCGCGCGCTGACCCTGTTGTACAACAACATCCGCACGGTCATCCGCGACGGCGCCGACGCCGATGCGCGCGAGGCGATGCTGCTCGGTTCGCTGTTCGCCGGCATGGCCTTCGCCAACGCGCCTGTCGCGGCGGTGCATGCGCTGGCTTACCCGCTCGGCGGGCACTACCACCTGCCGCACGGGTTGACCAACGCGCTGGTGCTGGTCCCCGTGCTGGAATTCAACCGCGATGCCGCCGCGCCGCTGTATGCGGAACTCGCGCGCGCCATGCTGCCCGGCCGCAGCTTTGCGAACGATGCGGAAGCGACCGGCGCGTTCATCGATGCGATTCGCACGCTGGTGGCCGAGATGCCCTTCGAGCAGGACTTGAAGAGCGCCGGCGTGCCGGAATCCGACCTGGAAATGCTGGCCAGAGATGCGATGAACGTGCAGCGCCTGCTGGTTAACAACCCGCGCGACGTCAGCTATGAAGATGCACTGGCGATTTATCGCGCAGCCTATTGATCCTTTTTCTCTTGTCCGACACCATGCAACTCAAAGATCCCAGCCTTTTTAAACAAAAAGCCTACATCGACGGCAGCTGGATTGTTGCCGACCATGGCGGCACGAATGCGATCCGCAATCCTGCCAATGGCGAAACCATCGCGCATGTGCCCGATATGGGCGCGGCCGAAACGCGGCGGGCCATCGAAGCGGCCGACTCGGCATTGCCGGCCTGGCGCGCGAAGACCGCCAAGGAACGTGCCGCCGTCCTGCGCCGCTGGTTCGAGCTGATCCTGGCCAATCAGGAAGACCTGGCGCGCATCATGACACTGGAGCAGGGCAAGCCGCTGGCGGAAGCGCGCGGCGAAGTCGCCTACGGCGCTTCCTTCATCGAATGGTTCGCGGAAGAGGGCAAGCGTGTTTACGGCGACGTCATCCCGGCGCCGACGGGCGACAAGCGCCTGGTCGTCATCAAGCAGCCGGTCGGCGTCACGGCGGCGATCACGCCGTGGAACTTCCCGATCGCGATGATCACGCGCAAAGTCGGCCCCGCCCTTGCCGCCGGCTGCACCTCCGTCGTCAAGCCTGCCGAAGCCACGCCGTTGTCGGCGCTGGCGCTGGCCGAGCTGGGCGAACGCGCCGGCATTCCGAAGGGCGTGCTCAACATCGTCACCACCGCCCGCCCCGCGGAAGTGGGCGGGGAGCTGACGTCCAACCCTGTCGTGCGCAAGCTCAGCTTTACCGGCTCCACGCCGGTCGGCAAGCGGCTGATGGCGCAGTGCGCCGACACGGTCAAGCGCGTATCACTGGAATTGGGCGGCAATGCGCCGTTCATCGTGTTCGACGACGCCGATATCGATGCCGCCGTGCGCGGCGCGATCGCGTCCAAATACCGCAATGCCGGCCAAACCTGCGTCTGCGCCAACCGTTTCATCGTGCAGGATGGCGTGTACGACCGGTTCGCGGAAAAACTCGCAGAGGCAGTCCGCGCCATGAAGGTCGGCGACGGCCTGCAGCAGGACGTGCAGATTGGCCCGTTGATCAACCAGGCTGCCATCGGCAAGGTGGACAATCTGGTCGCCGACGCGGTCTCCAAGGGGGCGAAAGCCATCATTGGCGGCGCGCGTCATGCGCTGGGCGGCAACTTCTATGCACCGACCGTGCTGACAAACGTGACCTCGGCAATGGCTGTCGCGCAGGAGGAAATCTTCGGGCCGGTCGCGCCGCTGTTCCGTTTCAAGACGGACGAGGAAGCCGTGGCGCTGGCCAACAATACCCGTTACGGACTGGCGGCGTATTTCTATTCGCGCGATATCGGCCGCGTATGGCGCGTCGCCGAGCAGCTCGAATATGGCATGGTTGGCATCAATGAAGGACTGATTTCCAACGAGGTCGCTCCTTTCGGTGGAGTGAAGGAGTCCGGGATCGGCCGCGAAGGCTCGCATTACGGCATCGACGAGTACCTGCAGATCAAGTATCTCTGCATGGGAGTGTAACCAGGCAGAAAGCGCTTGAAGCCGATCGAAACGCGTGGCAGGCAGCATCGCTGCCGGCGGTTCTTCGGCTTTCAAATATCGCTTTAAAGCAATAAAATGCAATCGCCTTTTGCTTTGTCGGGGCATTGTCAGTGCCGTTAGCTTGAGGCCCGGGCTATTATGGCTCGGCTTTCGATGCCGGTATCGGCACCCCGTGAACGACCCTGTTGAACGATTCATATCACCCGCATGACCCTGAGCACTGAGCAGGCATGCGGGTTTTTTTACGCCTGCCTCAGCCGCATCTGCGGTCGCCGGCCTTGCATCTGGCCTTGTCTGACGGGCAAGGCATTCCTGCCGCAAATCCTTATTTTTTATATTAATAAAAATACGTGGAAATTTTTAAAAATAAATAAAATGCCGACAAAACATTTGAATTATCGATGTTTTGTGGGGTGCAATTGAATACAATAAAAATATGTAACGCACTAAAATCTGCCCCATGCGCGGCAGTCGATGCTAGGAGGGGCTGGCTACCGCCTGTCAGCGAAATACTCGCCGTAAAACAAGAATTTTTGCGCGATGCGAAGTGTCTGAGTTCAGCGCGATGCAATACATCGAGCGCTGCCGGCCGCTTCGCATTCGTTCGCATCACCGATGTCGATTAATCACTTTCAGAAGGAGAGGGCAAATGAGCAAGACCGTATATACGCAGGAGCATGAGTGGCTGCGCATCGAGGACGATGGTTCGGTGACGGTGGGGATTACCGATTATGCGCAGGATCATCTCGGCGATATCGTCTATGTCCAGTTGCCCGAAACCGGGCGTGAATTCACAAAGGGCGAGGAAGCCGCGGTGATCGAGTCGGTCAAGACGGCCGGCGAGATCCTGATGCCGGCCGCCGGCGTCGTCACCGAGATCAACACCGCGCTGGCCGACGAGCCGGCCAAGGTCAATGAAGATCCGCTGGGCGCCGGCTGGTTCTTCAAGTTCAAGGTGACTGAGCCGGGCGAGCTGGATGGCTTGCTGGATGAAGCCGGCTACAAGGCCTATATCGAAACGCTGCATTAACGCCGGCGCCGCGGCGGGAACCCGCCGCGAACACGTTTTTACGCTGATTTGGAATCGCAATCGGCACCCACCATTTTCAATTTGTATCGAGAGGTAGGAAAACCATGGTTCAGAAACGAGCTGCTTTTGAGGATTTGCAGCAGCATACGGATTTCATCGGCAGGCATATCGGGCCGGCGGAGCCGGAAAAGAAGGCAATGCTCGCAGCACTCGGCTTTGAGTCCATGGATGCCTTCATCAAGAAGGTGGTGCCGGCGGCGATCCTGACCGACAAGGCGCTCGAGCTGGGGACGCCGCGCAACGAATCGGAAGTCCTGGAAGAGCTGCGCGCGATCGCGTCCAAGAACCAGGTCTTCAAATCCTATATCGGCATGGGTTACTACAATACCCACACGCCGGCGGTCATTCTGCGCAACCTGCTGGAAAACCCGGCCTGGTACACCGCGTACACGCCGTATCAGCCGGAGATTTCGCAGGGCCGCCTGGAAGCGCTGCTGAACTTCCAGACCATGATTTCGGACCTGACCGGCATGGAAATCGCGAACGCATCGCTGCTGGACGAGGCGACCGCCGCCGCCGAAGCGATGACCTTCTGCCAGCGCGTTTCCAAGAGCAAGAGCAAGACCTTCTTCGTGTCGCAGGAATGCTTCCCGCAGACCATCGACGTGGTGCGCACCCGTGCCGAGCCGATCGGCGTGCAGGTGGTCGTCGGCGACCATCGCAAGGATATCGATTCGCTCGACTGCTTCGGCGTGCTGCTGCAGTATCCGACGCTCGACGGCGAAATCCATGATTACAAGGACGTCGTCGCCAAGGCGCACGGCAAGGATGCGCTGGTGGTGGTCGCCGCCGACCTGCTGGCTTTGACCGTGCTGACGCCGCCGGGAGAATTCGGCGCCGACGTAGCTATCGGTTCCGCCCAGCGTTTCGGCGTGCCGCTCGGTTACGGCGGCCCGCATGCCGCGTATTTCGCCACGCGCGACGCGAACAAGCGCCTGATGCCGGGGCGCGTGGTCGGCGTGTCGATCGACAGCCGCGGCGACAAGGCGTATCGCCTGGCGTTGCAGACCCGCGAACAGCATATCCGCCGCGAGAAGGCAACCTCCAACGTGTGTACCGCGCAGGTCCTGCTTGCCAATATCGCCAGCATGTTCGCCGTCTATCACGGCCCGCTGGGGCTGAAGACGATCGCGCAGCGCGTGCATCGCCTGACCGCGACGCTCGCCGCCGGCCTGCGCAAGCTGGATTGCGAAGTCGCCACATCGGCATTCTTCGACACCATCGTGGTGAAGACCGGCGGCCGCACGCAGCAGATTCACGAAGCCGCACGCAAGCAGGCGATCAACCTGCGCGTGGCCGACGGCGAAACGGTCGGCATTTCGCTCGACGAGACGACGACCCCGGCCGACGTCGAGGCGCTGTGGGGCATTTTTGCCGACGGCAAGGCGATTCCGGCATTCGCGGCAATCGAAGCCGACGTGAGCGATCGCATCCCAGCATCGCTCGTCCGCACCAGTGATTTCCTCGCGCATCCGGTGTTCAACACCCACCATTCCGAAACCGAACTGCTGCGCTACCTGCGCAAGCTGTCCGACAAGGACCTTGCGCTGGATCGCAGCATGATTCCGCTCGGCTCCTGCACGATGAAGCTGAACGCGACGACCGAAATGATCCCGGTCACCTGGAAGGAATTCGGTGAAATCCATCCGTTCGCGCCGCTCGAGCAGGCGCAGGGCTACCACCAGATGATCACCGAGCTGGAGCAGATGCTGGTTGCCTGCACCGGCTACGACGCCGTGTCGCTGCAGCCGAACGCCGGCTCGCAGGGCGAATACGCCGGCCTGCTGGCGATCCGCGGCTATCACCAGAGCCGCGGCGAGGGACACCGCAACGTCTGCCTGATCCCGAGCTCCGCGCACGGCACCAATCCGGCGACGGCGCACATGGCCGGCATGCAGGTGGTGGTCGTGGCTTGCGACGAGCGCGGCAACGTGGATATCGCGGACCTCAAGACGAAGGCCGAGAAGCATGCGAACGACCTCGCGGCGATCATGATCACCTATCCGTCCACGCATGGCGTATTCGAGGAAGCGGTGCGCGAAGTGTGCGAGATCGTGCATTCGCACGGCGGCCAGGTCTACATCGACGGCGCCAACATGAACGCGATGGTCGGCCTGTGCGCCCCTGGCAAGTTCGGCGGCGACGTGTCGCACCTGAACCTGCACAAGACCTTCTGCATTCCGCATGGCGGCGGTGGACCGGGTGTCGGCCCGATCGGCGTGAAGTCGCACCTGGCGCCGTTCCTGCCGGGGCACCGCATGCTGGAAAAGCACGCGGCGCCGGTATGCGCTGCGCCGTGGGGCAGCGCCAGCATCCTGCCGATCAGCTGGACCTACATCAAGCTGATGGGCAGCCAGGGCCTGAAGGCGGCCAGCGAAATGGCGATCCTCAACGCGAACTATATCGCCAAGCGCCTGGAGCCGCATTTCCCGATCCTGTACACCGGCACCAACGGCCTGGTGGCGCACGAGTGCATCGTCGACCTGCGTCCACTGAAGGACACTGGCGTCACCGTCGACGACGTGGCCAAGCGCCTGATGGACTTTGGCTTCCACGCGCCGACCATGTCGTTCCCGGTGCCGGGCACGCTGATGATCGAGCCGACCGAGAGCGAATCGAAGGAAGAACTCGATCGCTTCTGCGCAGCGATGATCGCCATTCGCGAAGAGATCCGCGCCGTCGAGCAGGGCGTCTACAAGGCGGAGGAGAGCCCGCTGCGCAACGCGCCGCATACAGCGATGGATATTACCGGCGAGTGGAACCGCCCGTACTCGCGCGAGCAGGCTGTATTCCCGGTCAGCTCCCTGCGCGAGGGCAAGTACTGGCCGCCGGTCGGGCGGGTCGACAACGTGTACGGCGACCGTAACCTGGTCTGCGCGTGCCCGCCGATGTCCGACTACGAATAAGGCCGGCTCCGGAGCGCGCCGAATTTTATAAGAGCGCGACAGCAGGGCATTTTGTCCTCTCCCCATGGCGGGAGAGGAACAACCAAGGGGTAGACGAGGCGGCAGGCGAAGTATGGCCATCAGCGTTTTTGAGTTGTTCAAGATTGGCATCGGCCCGTCCAGTTCGCATACCGTCGGGCCGATGCGGGCGGCTTTGCAGTTCGTCAGCGGCTTGCGGGATGCCGGGCTGCTGGCGCAGACGGAAGCGGTCAAGGCGGAGCTGTACGGTTCGCTGGGCGCAACCGGGAAAGGCCACGGCAGCGACAAGGCGGTATTGCTCGGGCTGCAGGGCGAAGCGCCGGACCTGGTTGATACCGATACGGTGGCCGACACGCTGGCGAAGATTCGGCAAGAAAAGCGCATCGACCTGCTCGGGGAAAAAGCGATTCCGTTCATCGAGAGCGAGCATCTGTTGCTCTACAAGCGGCAATCCTTGCCTTATCACCCGAACGGCATGCGCTTCACCGCCTATGGCGCGGCGGGCGCGGAAATCCGCAGCAAGGTGTATTACTCGGTGGGGGGCGGCTTCGTGGTCAACGAAGACGCGGCCGGCATCGACCGGATCGTGCCGGATACGACAGTATTGCCTTATCCGTTCAAGAGCGCGGCGGAAATGCTTGCCCTGTGCAGGCAGCACGGGCTGACGATCAGCCAGCTCATGCTGGAAAACGAGAAGGTGTGGCGCAGCGAACAGGAAACGCGCGCCGGCCTCCTGAGAATCTGGCAGGTGATGCAGGAGTGCGTCAAGCGCGGCTGCGAACGGGAAGGCACGCTGCCGGGCGGCCTGCAGGTGAAACGGCGCGCCGCCGAGCTGTACCGCAAGCTGTCCAGCCAGCCGGAGGCCAGCCTGCGCGATCCTCTGACCACGATGGACTGGGTGAACCTGTATGCGCTGGCGGTCAACGAAGAGAACGCGGCGGGCGGCCGGGTCGTGACGGCGCCGACCAATGGCGCGGCCGGCATCATTCCGGCGGTGCTGCATTACTACCATCGCTTCGTCGCTGGCGCGAACGATGAGGGCGTGATGCGTTTCCTGCTGACGGCCGCGGCGATCGGCATCCTGTACAAGGAGAATGCCTCGATTTCCGGGGCTGAAGTCGGCTGCCAGGGCGAAGTCGGCGTCGCCTGTTCGATGGCTGCGGGCGCGCTGGCCGAAGTGATGGGCGGAACGCCCGAGCAGGTGGAAAATGCCGCGGAAATCGGCATGGAGCATAACCTCGGATTGACCTGCGATCCGATCGGCGGGCTGGTGCAGGTACCCTGCATCGAGCGCAATGCGATGGGATCGATCAAGGCGATCAATGCGGCGCGCATGGCCTTGCGCGGCAGCGGCCAGCATTTCGTGTCGCTCGACAAGGTGATCAAGACCATGCGCGAAACCGGAGCAGACATGAAAACGAAGTACAAGGAGACCGCGCGCGGAGGACTTGCGGTCAATGTGATCGAGTGCTGATGCCGCTCCTTTGCGGCATCGAATAAAAAAGGAAAACAGTTTTATGGAAAACACCACGCAAGCTCTGGCCCGTACTCCGCTGTACAACCTGCATGTCGAACTCGGCGCCCGCATGGTGCCGTTCGCCGGTTACGAAATGCCGGTGCAGTATCCCACCGGCGTGCTCAAGGAGCACAACCATACCCGTACCCAGGCAGGGCTGTTCGACGTGTCGCACATGGGGCAGGTGCGCCTTTCCGGACCGGACGCCGCGGCTGCGCTGGAGACGCTGGTGCCGGTCGATATCATCGATCTCCCGCTGAATACGCAGCGCTACGCGATGTTCACCGACGAGCACGGCGGCATCCTGGACGACCTGATGGTGTCGAACGGCGGCGACCACCTGTTCGTGGTGGTCAATGCCGCGTGCAAGCAGCAGGACGTCGCGCACATGCGCAAGCATATCGGCAACCGTTGCACGATCGAGGAACTCTCGGATCGTGCGCTGCTGGCCTTGCAGGGGCCGGCGGCGGCAACCGTGATGGCGCGCCTCGCGCCGGAAGCGGTGAAGATGGTCTTCATGCAGACCACCAAGGCCACGCTGGTCGGTGCCGAATGCTTCGTCAGCCGTTCCGGCTATACCGGCGAGGATGGCTTCGAAATCTCGGTACCCAACGACAAGGCCGAAGAGCTTGCGCGCCTGCTGCTGGCGCAGCCGGAAGTGGCGCCGATCGGCCTCGGCGCGCGCGACTCGCTGCGGCTGGAAGCCGGGCTGTGCCTGTATGGGCATGACATGGATACGACGACCACGCCGGTCGAGGCCAGCCTGGCGTGGGCGTTGTCCAAGGCGCGTCGCGCGGACGGCGCCCGCCCCGGCGGTTACCTCGGTGCGGAAGTCATCCTGCGGCAGCTTGCCGAAGGCGTGGCACGCAAGCGCGTCGGCCTGCTGGTCAAGGACCGCATGCCGGTGCGTGAAGGCGCGGAATTGACCGACGCCGAAGGCCGCGTGATCGGGAAAGTGACCAGCGGCGGCTTTGGCCCGACGGTGGGCGGCCCGGTCGCGATGGGTTATACCGAAACTGCGCAGTCCAAAATCGGCACTGCGCTGCAGGCGATCGTGCGCGGCAAGCCGGTTCCGGTTGAAGTGGCGAAGACGCCGTTCGCGCCCCAGCGCTACTACCGTGGCTGAAGGCAACCGATGAGCGATTCGAAGATCGATCCGGCTTCGCGCCCGGTGCAGGCCGGCGAAAAGCTGCGCGGCGCGGAAAAGATGGCGCGCATTCCGATCAAGATTGCGCCGACCGAGCCGTCGCAGTACCTGCGCAAGCCGAAGTGGATCCGAGCCGAATTCACCGGGACCCGCGAGGTGCAGCGCCTGAAGTCCGTGCTGCGCGAGAACAAGCTGCATACGGTATGCGAGGAAGCGAAGTGCCCGAACCTGGGCGAATGCTTCAAGAGCGGCACAGCGACCTTCATGATCATGGGTGACATCTGCACCCGGCGCTGCCCGTTCTGCGACGTCGGCCACGGCCGTCCCAACCCGCTCGATCCGGACGAGCCGAAGAACATGGCCGAGACGATCAAGGCGATGGGCCTGAAGTACGTCGTGATCACCTCGGTCGACCGCGACGACCTGCGCGACGGCGGCGCGGCGCATTTCGTCGCCTGCATCCAGGAGGCGCGGCGCCTCAATCCCGGCATCTCGATCGAGATCCTGACGCCGGATTTCCGGGGGCGCGTCGATACTGCGCTGGAAATCCTGCGCGAGGCGCCGCCGGATGTGTTCAATCACAACCTCGAAACGGTGCCACGCCTGTACAAGCAGGCCCGTCCTGGCGCGGATTACGATCATTCGCTCGACCTGCTGTTGCGCGTGAAAGAGCAGCATCCCGATGTTCCGACCAAGTCCGGCCTGATGCTCGGTCTTGGCGAAACTCTGGATGAGGTTGAAGCGGTCATGCGCGACATGCGCGCGCATCGGATCGAGATGCTGACCCTGGGGCAGTATTTACAGCCGAGCGCGCATCATCTGCAGGTGCAGCGCTATGTCACGCCGGAAGAATTCGATGCGTTACGCGTCGCGGGCCAGAAGATGGGGTTCACCCATGTCGCGTCCGGGCCGATGGTGCGATCCTCGTATCACGCGGATCTGCAGGCGAAAGGGCAGTTCTGACTGACGGCGCCTTGCCCAAGAAATGAAGCTTTAGGGAAAATCTTTTCAAATCAAAAGACTAGGAAGAAATCAACATGGTTATCAACAGGCTTAGCCACAGTTGCTGTGGGTAACTTCTGATAATTATCAAAGTCAATATGTTCTTTGTGGTAACGCAAAGCCGGCTTATCCAGTCTGTCATACGATGAGGTCGGTCCCTAAAGGCCTCCCAGGAAGTATTTACCCGCATCGCGTCAGCCATGCGGGTTTTTTTTGTTGACAATTAAATATTCGTTGTTACTGACGAGAATGAAACCCGAATTCCGATTGAGATTTCTCAAAAATTGCCTGTCGAGAATTAAGGATACTTTCTAGTTAGAAAATTCCTTTCATCAACTGGAGACAGTCATGAAGAAACAACTTGAGTCGGACCAAGTTATTGATAATCTGATTGCGGCCATGTTGGGGGAAGACGCAACGCTGCGTCAGAAATATCTGTTCCGTGAGAGCCTGCATAGCCTGGTTCGGCTTGCGAAATCCGAACAGATCATGGAAATCAAGGCGAATGTGCAAAAGCTGACCGGGGCCATGGAGGTGCATAATGCCCGCCGTCGCGCGAAGGCTGTGCTTCTCGCGCAGCGCTTGCCGGCCATCTTGGCCGGCGCACAGCAGCAGTTCGAATTCAATTAAATCAACGACATATCGCTCGATAATTAAGGCGAAACGATGTCCTTTCGGTACGTGTCCCGATAGAAAACTGTAAAATAGTGGCACTTGTGCGGCGGCTTTCATGCCGCCTTCATGCGCACTCTACGTCGGAACGGCAACGCTCCGTTCCGGGTGCGGTTTTCAGTCCGGCACACCCATGAAAGTCTATAACCTCAGTTGTGACCACGAGCATCGTTTCGAAGGATGGTTTTCTTCGGAGGATGATTACGCCTCGCAACTGGCTCAGAACAGGATTGCGTGCCCCGTTTGCGAAAGCCGCTCCATCAACAAGCTTCCTTCCGCTCCGCGTCTCAATCTCTCGTCGGCACAAGAGCCGCGCGGGGACGCCACCGCCAAGATCCAGGCCCAAATCTTGAGCATGGTGCGCAAGGTTATTGAAGGCACCGAGGATGTCGGCGAACGCTTCGCCGACGAGGCCAGGCGCATCCACTACAACGAATCCCCGGAGCGGCCGATTCGCGGTGTCGCCACCGTTGCCGAATGCGAGGCGCTGGTGGACGAGGGGATCGAGGTTACCCCGCTGCCGCTGCCAGCCGCATTGAAGCAGCCGCTCCAATAACGGCAGTTTTCCTCTCACCGATTGACCAGTTCGACTGGTCGACCAGCCACATATTATTTCGCTATGCATTCCTGAAATCCGCTGTATAATCGTTTTCGAACGGTCGTGCTTTTTAACCGGGAAAACTAGGAGACAGCATGGATTTGAATTACACGGCGGAAGATCTGGCCTTCCGCGATACTGTTCGCGCCTTCCTGGATGCGAACCTGCCAAAAGACCTGCAGCACAAAGTCCTCAATCACAAGCGCCTTTCTAAAGAAGATTACGTCCGCTGGCACAAGATCGTCGCCAAGCAGGGCTGGGTCGGCACCGGTTGGCCGGTCGAATACGGCGGCACCGGCTGGACCGCCGTGCAGCGCCACATCTGGGAAGAGGAATGCGCGCGCGCCGGCACCCCGGCGATCCTGCCGTTCGGCGTCAACATGGTGGCGCCCGTCATCATGGCTTACGGTAACGAGGCGCAGAAAAGGCACTACCTGCCGCGCATTCTCAATTGCGACGACTGGTGGTGCCAGGGCTATTCCGAGCCCGGCTCCGGTTCCGACCTCGCGTCGCTGAAGACGCGCGCCGAACGCCAGGGCGACTACTACATCGTCAATGGCCAGAAGACCTGGACCACGCTGGGCCAGCACGCCGACATGATTTTCTGCCTGGTACGCACCGATCCGAACGCGCGCAAGCAGGAAGGCATCTCGTTCCTGCTGATCGACATGAAGACGCCGGGCATCACCGTGCGCCCGATCATCATGCTCGACGAAGAGCATGAGGTGAACGAAGTCTTCTTCGACAACGTGAAGGTGCCGGTGGCGAACCTGATCGGCGAAGAAAACAAGGGCTGGACCTACGCGAAATACCTGCTCGGCCACGAGCGCACCAATATCGCCGCGGTCGGCCGCGCCAAGCGCGAGCTGCAATTCCTGAAGCGCGTCGCCAACAAGCAGCAGAAGAACGGCAAGCCGCTGCTCGATGATCCGCTGTTCGCCGCCAAGGTCGCCAGCCTGGAAATCGAAATCATGGCACTCGAGATGACCGTGCTGCGCGTGCTGTCGCAGGAAGGCGCCAAGCGCGGCCCGGGACCGGAAGCGTCGATGCTGAAGGTGAAGGGCACCGAGGTGCAGCAGTGGCTGACGGAACTGATGGTGGAAGCCGCCGGTCCGTACGCGATGCCTTTCGATCCGGCCTATCTCGAGGGCGAGCACGAGCACAGCATCACCGGAGATGATGATGCGGCACCGCTGGCCGGGTATTACTTCAACTTCCGCAAGACGTCGATCTACGGCGGATCCAACGAGATTCAGAAGAACATCATTTCCCAGATGATCCTGGGGCTGTGAGGGGACAAGCATGGACTTCAATTACACACCGGAGCAACAGCAGTTCAAGGATGCGCTGCGTCGTTTCATCGACAAGGATTACACCTTCGAGCATCGCAACAAGATCGTCCATTCCGACAAGGGAGTTTCGGACGACGCCTGGGCGACGCTGACCGAGCTGGGCATGACGGCATTGCCTATTCCCGAAGAACAAGGCGGTTTCAACGGTTCCGCGGTCGACATGCTGGTCGTGATGCAGGAGTTGGGGCGTGGCCTGGTGGTCGAGCCGTATTTCGCGACGGTCGTCGGCGCGCAATTCCTGAAGCTGGCCGGCGGCCAGGAAGCTCTGCTGGAGCAGGTCGCGGGCGGCGAACTGAAGCTGGCGGCGGCGCTGGGCGAAAAGCAGGCACGCCATGACTTGTCCGATGTCTCGACGACCGCGAAAGCCAATGGCGAGGGTTACGTGATCAACGGCACGAAGACCATCGTCATACATGGCGGGCAGGCCGACAAGATCATCGTATCCGCACGTACGAGCGGCGAGCAGCGCGGCACGAACGGCATTTCGCTGTTCGTGGTGCCGGCCGATGCCGCCGGTGTTTCGATCCGCGACTATCGCACGCTCGATTGCCTGCGCGCGGCCGATATCAGCTTCGACAACGTGCAGGTGCCAACCTCCGCTTTGCTCGGCAAGGAAGGTGCCGGCTGGGACATCCTCGATGCTGCAGCGGATTACGGTGCGACCCTGCTGTGCGCGGAAGCGGTCGGTGCGATGGATGCATTGAATGCAGCGACGCTGGAATACCTTAAAACCCGCCAGCAATTCGGCGTGCCGATCGGTAAATTTCAGGTGCTGCAGCACCGCATGGCCGAGATGTTCATGCAGGCCGAGCAGGCGCGTTCGATGGCGACGCTGGCTGCGGTGAAGGTTGCATCGGCGGACGCGACCGAACGCCGCCGCACCGTGTCGGCCGCGAAGGCGCGCGTCGGCCAGGCGATGAAGTATGTCGGCCAGCAGGCGGTGCAGCTGCATGGCGGCATGGGCGTGACCAACGAGCTGCCGTCCGCGCATCACTTCAAGCGCCTGACCATGATCGAGCTGACGCTGGGCGACACCGATCACCACCTGGCACGTTTTGCCGCGCAGCCGGGCTTCAAGGACGCTGCTTAACAAGGAAAGGGGCGAATATGTCGCAACCGAACTGGTACTTTGAAGATTTTGAAGTGGGTAAGTCCATTGAAGTCGGAAGCCGTACTGTGACGGAAGAGGAAATCATCGATTTTGCGACACAGTTCGACCCCCAGCCATTTCACGTCGATAGGGACGCCGCCGCGAAGTCGATGTACGGCGGAATCATCGCCAGCGGCTGGCATACCTGCGGCATGATCATGCGCCTGATGGTAGATGGATTCCTGAGGGAAGCAGCCAGCCTCGGTTCGCCCGGCGTCGACGAAATCCGCTGGATCAAGCCGGTGCGCGGTGGCGATACGATGACCGTCACGACCACCGCGCTGGAGAAGCGGCCGTCGGGCAGCCGGCCGGACCGTGGCGTGGTGGTCACCTTGTGGGAGGCAAAAAACCAGCACGGAGAACTGGTCGCCACCATCAAGGGCATGGGCATGTTCCAGCGCCGGCCGGCATAAACAAAATATTCAACGAGACGAGTATGGAGACAACATGCGGAAAATTTCGTCGGTAGAAGAACTGAAAAGCCTGGTCGGGCAGGAGGTCGCGGTCACCGACTGGGTGGCGATCAGCCGGGAGCGCGTCAACATGTTTGCCGAAGCGACCGGGGACCATCAATGGATCCATACCGATGTCGAGCGATCGCGCAAGGAGTCGCCGTACGGCGGCACGATTGCGCACGGCTTTCTCACCTTGTCGCTGCTGCCCATGCTGATGGAGAGCGCGGTCAGCATCCCCAGCAGCAAGATGGGCGTGAATTACGGACTGAACAAGGTGCGCTTTCCGGCACCCGTCCCGGTCGGCAGCAAGGTGCGCGCGCGCATGACGCTGCAGGAAGTGGAAGATATCGAAGGCGGCGTGCAGGTCATCTGGAAGGTGACGATCGAACGCGAGGGCGGCGACAAGCCGGTCTGTGTCGCAGAATCGATTTCGCGCCGCTATTGGTAAAACGGAAGGCGTTTTGCAGGGCGTGTCATGACGCGCCCTGCGTGACAGAAGGTTTAGTGCTTCGCGTATTGCGTCTTGCCGAACAGGATATCCCTTGCCTTGTCGTCGGTCAGCGGCTTGCGCTCGCCGGCTAGCACTTCGACGCCGCGCTTGACTGCCGGCCGCTCGCTGATTTCATCGAACCAGCGTTTCGCATTCGGGAAATCCGCCCACTCGATTCCCTGATTCTTCCATGAACGCAGCCACGGGAACGTGGCGATGTCGGCGATCGTGTATTCGTCGCCCGCGAGATAGGCATTTTTCGACAGCTGCCTGTCGATGACGCCGTACAGGCGATGCGCCTCATTCGTATAGCGGTTGACCGCGTACTCGATGTTCTCCGGCGCGTAGATGCGGAAGTGGTGCGCCTGTCCCAGCATCGGCCCGACGCCGCCCATCTGGAACATCAGCCATTGCAGCGTGACGAACTTCTGCCGATCGGTGTTGCCAAGGAATTTGCCTGTCTTGCTGGCAAGGTAGACCAGGATCGCGCCGGATTCGTATAGCGACATCGGCTTGCCGTCGGGGCCGTCGGCGTCGACGATCGCCGGGATCTTGTTGTTGGGGGAAATCGCCAGGAATTCAGGCTTGAACTGGTCACCCTCGCCGATGTTGATGTGATGGACCCGGTAGGGCAGGCCGCATTCTTCCAGCATGATGTGAATCTTGTGGCCGTTGGGCGTGGCGGCGGAATAAACGTCGATCATTTTTTCTCCTTGTTGTCGGAATCTCAAACGCTGCTTGATTATGCAGAAGTTCGAGATTCCGTGCAGACCAAGAAGCGGGGCGATCAACCCTTGGCGCGCGAAGCGTAGCTCCAGCCCATCTCCGCCATCGGGCGCGCGGCCTTGCCGTTCTTGAGCGCCTGCTCGCTGGCGGCGGTGCCGTCGACGTAGCGCTTCATGATGCCTTGCATGATGCCTGCCAGGCGGAACATGTTATAGGCGAGGTAGAAGTCGAAGTCTTCCTTGCGGATCGTCTTGCCGGTGCGCTCGCAGTATTTCGCGATGTACTCGTCTTCGGTCGGAATCCCGAGCGCCTTGTGGTCGAGGCCGCCGATGCCGCGGAACTGGCCCTGCGGGATATGCCAGCTCATGCAGTGGTAGGAGAAGTCGGCCAGCGGGTGGCCCAGCGTCGACAATTCCCAGTCCAGCACCGCCAGCACGCGCGGCTCGGTCGGATGGAAGATCATGTTGTCGAGGCGGTAGTCGCCATGCACGATGCTGGTTTCGTCGCCCGGCGGGATGTTATTCGGCAGCCATTCGATCAGCTTGTCCATCGCCTCGATTTTCTCGGTTTCCGACGCACGGTACTGCTTGGTCCAGCGGTCGATCTGGCGCGCGAAGTAGTTACCCGGCTTGCCGTAGTCGGCCAGGCCGATCGCGGCGTAATCGATCGTGTGCAGCTGGGCGATCACGCGGTTCATCTCGTCGTAGTGCGCGGCGCGCTCGGCGTTGCTCATGCCCGGCATCGACTGGTCCCACAGCACGCGGCCGTCGACGAATTCCATGATGTAGAAGGCGCGGCCGATCACCGACTCGTCCTCGCACAATGCATATTGGCGCGCGGCCGGGAAGCCGGCCTTGTTGAGCGCATCCATCACGCGGAACTCGCGGTCGATCGCATGGGCGGAGGCGAGCAGCTTGGCGGCCGGGCCCGGCTTGGTGCGCAGCACATAGCGTTGGTCGCCTGCGGACAGCTTGAAGGTCGGATTGGATTGCCCGCCCTTGAACTGTTCCACCGTGAGCGGCTCGCCGGAATAGCCTTCGACGTGTTCGCGCATGTAGGCCTGCAATGCGTCGACATCGAACTTCGCGCGCTCCGACACCGGCCGGGTGCCCATGAATTCTTCGAACATCTTGTCTCCTTTGCGTGAGGGGCGGATCAATGATGGCTCATTTTACATTACAAAAGTGTACGCTCGTACTATTTTTCCGGTGCCTGAAGGCGAAAAAGAGGGGCGCGAGCTACAAGCCGCGCGACTTGCGGTACTGATCAAGCAGTACTTCCATCGTGGTATGGCGCGACTCGCCCTGCAGCTCCGAGATGGGCGAGTAATTCACGATGCGCACTACCCAATCGGCATGGGCTGCTCCGACGTCGATCGCATTGATGCAGCCGGCGGTCTGCGCGAGATTGCCGAGAAAGAGCCGCTGGTTGGTCAGCGCGTAGGACAGGATCGCGCGGTTGACGCCGCCATGCAGCACGAGCAGCACCGTGTCCCACGAGGAATCGTTTCGCAGGCGGTCGATGCAGGGATGCACGCGGTCCAGCAGCTGGCCGATGGTTTCGCCGCCGAGGAATTGCTTGTCTTCCGGCACCAGCCCGTCGAAGGCGCCGACGAAAGCTTCTTTCAGGCTTTCGTCCGGAATTGCGGAAAGCTTGCCGCCGCGTAGTTCTTCCAGGTCGCTCCAGTGCTCCAGCTCGATCCGCTGCCCGGTTTCGGCCAACACCCGTGTTGCAGTTTCGACGGTGCGCGGCAAGCCGGACACGATCACGCGGTCGAACCGCAACCCTGCCTGCGCGAACACCTTGCCGGCGGCTGTGGCTTGACGTTGGCCTAGTTCGTTCAAAGGCACCTGTTCCGGGAGGAAGGGTTTGCCTTGTTCGTCGAAATACGTGACGCTGCCGTGGCGCATCAGGTAGATGCGCCGTCTCTGATGGGAAGTCATTTGTAGTGGGGCTTTCTTTTCTCCAGGAAGGCGGTAATGCCTTCATGCCCGTCGCGGTGATGCAGGCTCTCGACGAAATGCCGCTTTTCGCTGTCAAAGTGCCGGGCCAGCGAATTGGCTTGCGCTTCGTGGGTGAGTGTCTTGATACGCTCGACGGCATTGGGCGACAGTTCCGCCAATTCGTCGGCCCAGGCCAGCGCCGCATCCAGCGCGGAGCCATCCGCCGCCAATCGGTTGACCAGCCCCAGTTCATGCAGCCGAGGCGCGGACACCGGCTTGCCTTCAACCAGGATTTCAAACGCCAGCTGGCGCGGCAGGGCGCGCGTCAGGAACCAGGAGCCGCCGCCATCGGGCGTGAGGCCGACGCGTGCGTAGGCCATCACGAACTTGGCGGACTGGCCGGCGACGATCATGTCGCACGCCAGCGCCAGAGAAAAGCCGGCGCCGGCCGCCGCACCGTCGACGGCGGCGATCACCGGTTTCGGGCAATCGCGGATCGCCTCGATCCAGCCGTTCAGCTGGTCGATCGAGTCGGCTTGCACGGACGGATCCTTGCCTCGGTTATCCAGCAACCGGTTGAGGTTGCCGCCGGCGCAGAAAAAATGGTCGGCGCCGGTCAGTACGACCGCGCGGATCGACTCGTCTCGTTCGGCGGTCGTCAGGGTCTCGATCGCGGCGGCGTACATGTCGGGATGCAGCGCATTCCGGGCACCGGGATTGGAGATAGTCAGAATCAGGGTCGCGTCCTGGCGCGAGGCTTGGAGTTCGGCGGACATGGTGATGGCGGGTTGGAAAATGGATGTGCCGTAAAACGCAATTGCATTGCACGATATTATTGCCGAAATGTGGACGTCAAGTGGCTAAGACTGCAATCCGGCCATTTCCTGCAGTAAGCTCGCAAGCAAGAATTCATTAACCAGAGGGGAGACGACATGCTGAAACTCTGCGGCTTTGCCGCCAGCAATTACTACAACAAGGTCAAGTTCGCGCTGCTCGAAAAGGGCGTGCCATTCGAAGAGGAGCTGGTCTGGACCGACCGCTCGCCCGAGTTGCTGGCGCGTTCGCCGTTGGGCAAGGTGCCTTTTTTCGACACCGGGCATGGGCTGCTGTGCGAATCGCAAGTCATGATGGAATACCTGGAAGCCGCGTATCCGGAAAAGCCGCTGATGCCGCCCGACCCGTTCGCAGCCGCCAAGGTGCGCGAGCTGATCGCCTTCATGGAACTGCATCTGGAGCTGGTGGCGCGCGAGTTGTTCGCCGAGGCTTTCTTTGGAGGCAAGGTGTCGGACGAGGTGAAAGAGCGCGCGCACAAGCTGTTGAAGCGCAACGCGAAAGCGTTCGCGCAGCTGGCGAAATTCGCGCCGTACGTGGCCGGCGCGGAATTCACGATGGCCGATTGCGCTGGCCTGGTCCATTTGCCGCTGGTTAGCAGCACGACAAAGAAGATCTACGGCGAAGACGTGCTGGCCGGTTTGCCGTTGCAGGAATATGTGGCGATGATGAACGAGCGGCCCGCTGCGCAGCGCGTCAATGCGGATCGCAAGGCCAACTCCGCGCTGTTCATGCAGCGCTTCAGGTAATACGCGGGGAAGGCCGCGGCGCGGACTTCATTCATGGCGCGGCGACGTCGCCCCAGAGTTGGTGCATGCTGAAGCGCAGGGTGATCTGATCGCTCGACACCGCCTCCCGGATCGCAAACGCCTTCTTTGCCGTCTCGCGTTGCAGCGGGATGGATAGCGCGGAGTTGCGCGGGCCGATGAAGGCATGCACGATCGCTAACTCCTCGGCCGTCGCCCGCTTGGTCACTACCGCGATTTCCTCGTTTTGCAGGCGGACGAAGGCGCCGGGCGGATACATGCCGAGCTCCTTGATGAAATAGGCCGCTAGCATCGGGTCGCTGGCCTTGCCGCCGGCCATCAGCACATCGCGCAGCGAGGCATTCGGCATCAGCGTCTTGCGGTACTTGCGGTGAGAGACGGCGGCGCAATAGCGGTCGGCCATCGCGACGATCCTGGCGTTTTGCGGAATATCCCCGATTCCCGTGCCGAGCGGATAGCCGCTGCCGTCTTCGTTTTCATGGTGCAGCAGCACATACGACAGCCATTCCGGATCCGATATGCCGGCCTGGCGCAGGATGGCGACCGACTCCTGCGGATGGTGGCGGATGATGTCGTTTTCCTTCTCGGTGAGCGGTTCGGATTTGCTCTCGAGATGGTCCTGCTGGCGCAGCATGCCGATATTCATGGTCAGGGCTGCCGCCATGATGGCTTGCATTTCATCCGGGGTTTTCTTCATCGCGCGTGCCACGTGCAGTGCAACGATCGCGGTATCGACGCTGTGCCGCACCGCATAGTTGGCGGCATCCTGGTTGAGCAGCACGCTGGCCAGCGCCACGTCGGAATTGATGTTGACCGCGTGATTCAGTGCTTTCACGACTTCGAGGAGCTTTTCCTGCGCCCCGTCTTCGTTGACGAGGTTGTAAAGCAGGCGTTCGAGCCGCTTGTTCGCCAGGTTGATGAAATGGAGCGCGGACGGGGTTTCCGCCTTTTTGGGCACGGGGCGTTCATGCGCCTTGGCAGCAGCCTGCGTCGCTTCTTCCGAGGATCGATTGATATACAGGCCGCGCTCTAGCAGTTTGTGCAACTGTTCGACGGATTGGACGATCTGCCCGCGGCGCAGCAGCAGCTTGTCGCCTTCGGTATAGACGTCCCAAGGCAATGGATGGCCGATCAGGAAGTCTGCAACAGTGAGGTTTTTCTGGTCCATCTGCTATCCCTGCACCGAACAATGACGGGGTTGCAAAATGCGGCCTTGCATGTCTTTTATGCAACTTGCCTTCGCGCCGACGATGAATGACCGGTACGCCTTGCCTCTGTTATCGGCAGATTTTTTTGTTTCCTATAGGCAGCATAAGAAATTTTCTAGAGGGTTGCAAGCCGCTCAAGGGCGCTGCGCAAAGTTTCATCCTTCTTGGCGAAACAGAAGCGGACGATGCCCGATTCCCGTGGCTGCTGATAGAAGGCGGAAACAGGAATGGCGGCGACGCCGATTTCGGCCGTCAGCCATTTTGCAAAGTCGGCTTCCGGCATGTCCGACACGGCGGAGTAATCGACGCACTGGAAATAGGTGCCGTCGGACGGCAGCAGCTTGAAACGGGTCGATGCCAGCCCGTTGCGAAACAGGTCGCGCTTGCGCTGGTAGAACGCGGGAAGTTCGAGATAGGGCGCCGGGTCGCCCATGTAGCGCGCCAGCGCATGCTGCACCGGCGTATTGACGGTAAAGACGTTGAACTGATGCACCTTGCGAAATTCGCCGGACAGTGGGGCCGGAGCGGCGACATAGCCGACCTTCCATCCGGTCACGTGATAGGTCTTGCCGAAACTCGAGATGACGAAGGCGCGCGTCGCCAGCTCCGGATGACGGCACACCGATTCATGGCGCGCGTCGCCGTACACCATGTGTTCGTACACTTCGTCGGAAATGATCAGGATGCCAGTGCCGCGCACGATGGCCGCGAGCGCCGCGAGGTCCGCCGCACGCAGCACCGAGCCGGTCGGATTGTGCGGCGAATTGACCATGATCAGGCGGGTGCGGTCCGTGACCGCCGCGGCCACTTTTTCCCAGGGCACGGAATAACCGCCCGGGCCGACTTCCATCTGCACGAAAACCGGTTTTCCACCGGCCAGCTCTATCGCCGGCACGTAGCTGTCGTAAGCCGGTTCGATCACGATGACTTCGTCGCCGGCATGGACGCTGCACAGGATCGCCGTCAGGATGGCCTGGGTGGCACCCGCCGTCACGGTGATTTCCGTGGCAGCGTCATAGGCGTGGCCGTACAGCGCGGCAATCTTTGCCGCGATCGCTTCGCGCAACGCCGGCACGCCCGTCATCGGCGGATACTGGTTCATGCCTTGCTTCATCGCCGCCGACACCGCGTCGACCAGAGCCGGGTCACAGTCGAAATCCGGAAAACCCTGGCCCAGGTTGACCGCGCCTTTTTCCGCCGCCAGGGCCGACATGACGGTAAAGATCGTGGTGCCGACGTTCGGCAGTTTCGACTGTAGAGCGGGAGTGCTGGAAGACGGATTCATGCGGCATGCGGGCAGTTGTGGGAATCAAGCTGGCATTGTAACCATTGCCGCCTCGGTCGGCTGCCAGGATTCCGGCTGGATGATGCCGAACAGCCCCGCGCGCGCGGTTCTTTTTCCCAGTTTCAGCAGTGCTTTGTCCTTGGTGATCAAGGTATGCGCCCGGGCGTCGCGCGCCAGTTCGAGGAATTTCTGGTCGTCCGGGTCCTTGCAGACGGGGAGGCGAATGTCGTCGCGCGGCAGCAGCATGTCGGCCGCGAGGCAGGTGATCAGGGCATCGAACTGCGCCGCCGCAAGTGGCCGCGATTGCTCGTCCAGCGGGAGGTGACGGTATTCCAGCACCAGCAGCCACTCGGTGCGGCAATCGTCCCGCGTCACAGCTTCCACCGTGCCAGCCTGCAGCGCCGCCAGCAGCCCTGCCCAGCGCGGGTCGCGAAACACGAACAGATCCAGGCAGACGTTGGTGTCGATTACAATGCGCGTCGGTATCATTGCCTTAGTTATCCTGATTGATTTTCCATGCTGATTGTTTTATCGCCCGCCAAGACGCTCGACTACGACACGCCTGCAACGACCGATGCGCACACCCTCCCGGATTTCCTCAGCCATTCGGCCGAACTGATCGCTACCCTGAAACAGCTGTCGCCGGCCCAGGTCGGCAGCCTGATGCGGATTTCGGATGCCTTGGCGGTGTTGAACGTCGGGCGTTACGCTTCCTGGTCGACCAGCTTCACCAAAGAGAACGCAAAACAGGCGATTCTCGCATTTAACGGCGATGTCTACGAGGGGCTCGACGCGGCGTCGCTTACCGCGAAACAGCTCGATGTCGCGCAATCCAGGATTCGCATTTTATCCGGCTTGTACGGCGTGCTGCGTCCGCTCGACCTGATGCAGCCGTATCGGCTGGAAATGGGAACCCGGCTGGCTAACCCACGCGGCAAGGATCTGTATGCATTCTGGGGCGACCGGGTTACCGAGGCGCTCAACCAGGCCTTGGACGAGCAGAAGTCGATGGCGCTGGTCAATCTCGCGTCGGAAGAGTATTTCAGGGTGGTCAAGCCCCGTTTGTTGAAGGCGCCGGTCATCACGCCGGTGTTCGAGGACTGGAAGGGCGGCAAGTACAAGGTGATTTCGTTTTACGCCAAGCGCGCGCGCGGCATGATGGCGCGCTACGCGGTGAAGAACGGGATCAGGCAGCCGGAAAAGCTGAAGGAATTCGATGCGGAAGGATATGCGTTCGACGCGGCAGCCTCAAACGACAACATGTGGGTCTTTCGGCGTCGTATCGAGGGCTAGGCCGGAAACGACAAAGCCTCGCATTGCGAGGCTTTGTCATTTTGTCGCGGTAAGCGCGACTTACCAGATTTTCCACCACGGGCCGCTTTGCGCCACTGTGCCCTTGAAAAATGCGCTGTTCGGGAAATTCGCTTTCAGCACGCGTTCTGTATCGTCGCGCAGATCGGTCAGGCCCAGTGCATCGTATGATTTCACCATGATGGTCAGGGCTTCCTCGATCACCGGCGCGTCGCGGTATTCGTTGACCGCTACCTGAGCACGGTTGGCCGCCGCCACGTAGGCGCCGCGGCGATAGTAGTAACTTGCTACATGCACTTCGTGGCGTGCCATGGCATTGACCAGGTACTTCATGCGGGCGATCGCATCCTTGGCGTATTTGCTGTCCGGGAAACGCTCGGCCAGCTGCTTGAAGGAGTCGAAGGCTTCATGCGCGGCTTTCGGATCGCGTTCGCTCGGATCCTGCTTCGACAGGAAATCGAAGAAGCCGGTGTTGTCGTTAAAGTTGATCAGTCCGCGCAGGTAATACATGTAATCGACGTTCGGATGATTCGGGTGCAGCTTGATGAAGCGCTCCACCGCGGCCAGCGCCTGCGCCTGGTCGCCCTGGCGGTAATTGGCGTAGGCGATTTCCATCTGCGCCTGCTGCGCATAGGTGCCGAATGGATAACGCGACTCCAGCTTTTCGAAGTACTGGATCGCTTTTTCGTAATTCCCGCTCGATAATTCGTCGCGAGCCTCCGAGTATAATTTGGCGGCTGGCCAATCCTTGGTCTCATCCACTTTTTCGGGAAGCAGACCGCAACCCGACAGCGAGGCGGCGAGAACAAGGGCAGCGAACTTCAGGGATTTTTTTTGCATGACGTTGCAAGAATACATCTGAACAAGAGATCGATTATAGCTGATGGAACTTGCCACGATGCGCGCCGAAAAACCGAATTTGAATAATAAAACCCTGCCCGACTCCGATTTCGAGGACGTCGATGAAGATGCAGGCTTGCCGGAGCAAGCCGCGATCACCCTGGTCCTGAGCCCCGAATATTGCGGCATGCGGCTCGACAAGGTGCTGTCGACACTGGTTCCGCAATATTCGCGCAGCCGCCTGCAGCAATGGATAGAAGCCGGCCATGTCATCGTGGACGGTCAGCCTGCGCGCCCGAAAACGACGATGCTGGGCGACGAAACCATCGTCGTGCAGCCGCAGGCAGCGCCCGAGGAACAGGCCTATCAGCCGGAACTGATGACGCTGCCAATCGTCCACGAAGATGCGTCGATTCTGGTTATTGACAAACCGGCCGGCCTGGTCGTGCATCCGGCGGCAGGCAACTGGACCGGTACCTTGCTCAACGGGCTGCTGCACCACATTCCGTCGCAGGCCGGCGTACCGCGCGCGGGAATCGTGCATCGCCTCGACAAGGAAACCAGCGGCTTGATGGTGGTCGCCAAGACCCTGGAAGCGCAGACCGACCTGGTGCGCCAGCTGCAGGCGCGCACCGTCAAGCGCGAATATCTGGCGCTGGTGTGGGGCATGCCGCAGATTAGCGGCCGGATCGAGGCCGCGATCGGCCGCCACCCGCGCGACCGCATCAAGATGGCCGTCTCCACGCATGAAAGCGCCAAGCCGGCAGTCACGCATTACCAGCGCCTGGCAACCGGACAGCTCGATGGCCGCGCGGTGAGCCTATTGCGTTGCCAATTGGAAACTGGGCGAACCCACCAGATCCGCGTCCATATGGCGTCGATCGGTTTTCCATTGGTGGGCGATCCGCTATATGGAAAGCCGCACTTGGCATCAGCGTTCGCCCGCCAGGCGTTGCATGCCTATCGGCTCGGCCTGACGCACCCCGGGTCGGAACAGCATTGCGAATGGCGCGCGGCATTGCCGCCCGATTTGGCGGAACTGTTCGAGCGGGCCGGCATAGACGCAGCCGCGGCGGATTGATCAATGCCCCATTTCGTCGTCCCCGACTGGATCGGTGCGCCTCCCAACGTCGCAGCACTGTCGACCACGCGCATAGGCGGCGTGAGCCGTGCGCCGTATGACGATGGTGTAGGCGGCGGCGGACTGAATCTGGGCGCGCATGTCGGAGACGATCCCGCGCACGTCGCCCGCAACAGGGCGCTGTTGCGCCAGCATTTGCCGGCCGAGCCTGCCTGGCTGTCGCAAGTGCACGGCACGACGGTGGTCGACGCCGCCGGCATAGGTCAGACTGTTCCGGACGCGGACGCCAGCGTTGCGAATCAGCCCGGAGTCGTCTGCGTCATCCAGACCGCGGACTGTCTGCCGGTGTTGTTTTGCGATACGCGAGGGCGCGCGGTCGGCGCCGCGCATGCCGGATGGCGCGGCTTGGCGCAAGGCGTACTGGACAACACGATCGCGCGCATGCGCGACGCGGGCGCGGATGAAATCTTGGCCTGGCTCGGGCCGGCCATCGGCCCGGAGCGCTTCGAGGTCGGGCAAGACGTGTACGACGCATTCGTCAAGCGCGATGCCCGCCTTGCTGCGGCATTCATGCCGAATCCCGATCAGGCGGGAAAATATTGGGCCGATATTTATAGCTTGGCGAGGGCGATACTCGCGCATGCGGGCATCACCCGCATATACGGCGGCGGCCTGTGCACCGTGACCGATCGAGGAAGTTTTTTTTCCTATCGACGCGACAAGACGACTGGCCGTATGGCATCGTTGATTTGGCTCAAATAGTTGCCTTCTTTCATGGGTGAAGATTGGTGCGCCCATTTCAATTGGCCTGTACCTCTCGTCATTGCCTTTCTCAAGAGAAATATCAAGCGCATGATTCAATCCGTTATGCGGAAATATTTTCAATTTCTTTGTTATGGGCTTGGCGCTGGCGTGTATACGGCAAGTTAAAATGGGCTGCTGGGGAGACACTAGACGTACAGCATACAGATCGTGGCCGGCAAGGAGAATCGCACGGTGACAGGCATTGCAAAAACAAGATAAATCCGGCGATGGCAGCGATCGAACCGAAGGTTAAGTACCACACCCGAACTTCAACGACACGTCAAAACCTAGAGATGCACGCATGAACATGTTCACCCCGCAAACCGATTTCGCCTCGTGGATGCCCAAGTTCGATCCCACGGCATGGCAATCCTGGCTCAAAACCCAGCAAATTGATACGAAGCCGATCACCGCAACGATGAAGGAGTTCGGTGCGACTATCGATCCCTCAACGATTGCGCAGTTGCAGAACGACTATATGCAGCAATGCTCTTCGCTGTGGCAGGAGATGCTGAGCTCAAAGACGCCCGCGATTCCCGACCGGCGCTTCGCCGGCCCGGAATGGCAGTCGAACCCGATGTTCGCTTTCAACGCCGCCACGTACTTGCTGAATTCGCGATTCCTGATGGCCATGGCGGACGCCGTGGAAGCAACGCCGCGCGCGAAGCAGAAAATCCGCTTCGCGGTTCAGCAATTGGTCGATGCCATGTCGCCGGCAAATTTTCTCGCGACCAATCCGGAAGCACAGCAAAAACTGATCGAGACCAAGGGAGAGAGCCTGATGAAAGGCATTTCCCACATGATCGAAGACTTGCAAAAAGGCCATATCTCGCAATCTGACGAGTCCGCTTTCGAAGTCGGGCGCAATGTGGCCACTACCGAAGGCGCGGTCGTATTCGAAAACGCGTTTTTCCAGCTCATCCAGTACAAGCCCCTGACAAAAACCGTCTTCGAGCGACCGCTGCTGCTGGTTCCGCCTTGCATCAACAAGTACTACATTCTGGATCTGCAGCCGGAAAATTCGCTGGTGCGCTATGCCGTCAGCGAAGGACACACGGTATTCCTCGTTTCATGGCGCAATCCGGATGCCTCGCTGGCCAATGCGACCTGGGACGACTATATCGAACAAGGCGCGATCGAGGCAATTAACGTCGTGCGTGACATTTCCAAGCAGGACCAGATCAATGCACTTGGCTTCTGCGTGGGCGGAACGATTCTGTCGACAGCACTGGCATTGCTTTTTGCGCGCGGCGAAAAACCCGTGTCCAGCGTCACCCTGCTGACCACGCTGCTGGATTTCTCGGAGACCGGCGTCATCGACGTCTTCATCGACGAGGCGCAGGTTGCGTTGCGCGAAAAGACCATCGGCAACGGCGGGCTCATGCCGGGACGAGATTTCACGTCCGCATTTTCCAGTCTGCGGCCGAACGACCTAGTCTGGAATTACGTGAAGTCGAACTACCTGAAGGGGGAAAACCCGCCGCCGTTCGACCTCCTGTACTGGAATGCGGATGCCACCAATCTTCCGGGACCGATGTTCTGCTGGTACCTGCGCAACCTTTACCTTGAAAACAGCCTGAAGGTGCCGGGCAAGCTCACGGTGGCTGGCGAGCCGGTCGATCTCGGCGCAATCGATGCGCCGGTCTTCATCTACGGGTCGCGCGAAGATCACATCGTTCCGTGGACCGCCGCCTACGAATCGAACAACCTCTTGAACGCCAGAAAGCGCGGCAATAACCGTTTCGTGCTCGGCGCGTCCGGCCACATCGCTGGCGTGATCAATCCGCCGGCCAAGAAGAAACGCAGCTACTGGACCAACGACAAGCCGGCGGCCAGCGCCGACGCATGGATGAAAGGCGCGACCGAGCATCCGGGCAGTTGGTGGCCGGAATGGTCGTCATTCCTCGGTGCAAACGCAGGCGAGCAAGTGAAGGCACCCAAGTACGGCAACCCCAAGTACAAGGTGATCGAGCCTGCACCGGGCCGCTATGTGAAGGTCAAGGCGGAATAAGCGGCGCGCCGGATGGATAACGTATCTTTTGCCAATACGCCATGCATGGCGTATTGGCATTGCTAAAAAGAAATAAAGTTGTTCTCAATTGCATTGCAATAACCTTATAATAATCTGGCAATAGTTGCGTAAATCTTTGTTTTCTCGCACTATAATTAAACGAGACAGAGGCGAACGCATGTTCGCTTTTTATAAAACGGCATAAATGCGTTGCAACGCAAAACACTGGAAATTCGATGAATAGTGCAAAAAAGGCTACCGAGCGCTTGATCAAGAAGTATCCGAACCGCCGCCTTTACGATACCCAGACCAGTTCCTACATTACGCTCTCCGACGTGAAGCAACTGGTGCTCGACAACGAAGAGTTCACCGTCGTCGATGCCAAGACCGAGGAAGACCTGACTCGCAGCATTCTTTTGCAGATCATCCTGGAAGAAGAGGCGAACGGCACGCCGATGTTTTCCAGCAGTGCGCTGTCGCAGATCATCCGTTACTACGGCCACGCGATGCAGGGGATGATGGGTTCCTATATCGAGAAAAATATCCAGGCCTTCATCGACATCCAGAACAAGCTGGCCGAAACTTCCAAGGGCTTTTACGAAGGCAAGCCGTTTAGTCAGGAAATGTGGACCCAGTTCATGAATGTGCAGGGGCCGATGATGCAGGGGATGATGAGCAACTACATCGAGCAGAGCAAGAATTTGTTTATGCAGATGCAGGAGCAGATGCAGAACCAGACCAAGAATATGTTCGGCAGCTTTCCGGGGAATTTCCCGTTTCCTGGCATGACCGACAAGGACAAGAAATAGTCCACGCTTTAGTGCAACTCTTGCCTCTGCAGGCGAGAACGGCGGCTTGAAAGGGTACAATAGCGGATTGCTTTGTACCCTTTTTTGTTATGTCCGATTCTTCTCCCAAAGTCGGTTTCGTCTCGCTCGGCTGCCCCAAGGCACTGGTCGATTCGGAACAAATCATTACCCAGTTGCGCGCCGAAGGCTATGAAACGGCGAAGTCGTACGACGGCGCCGATCTGGTGATCGTCAATACCTGCGGCTTCATCGATGCCGCCGTGCAGGAGTCGCTCGATGCGATCGGCGAGGCGCTCAATGAAAACGGCAAGGTGATCGTCACCGGTTGCCTGGGCGCGAAAAAGGATGCTGCCGGCAATGACATCGTCCAGAGCGTGCATCCGAAGGTGCTGGCGGTGACCGGACCGCATGCGCTTGGCGAAGTGATGGGCGCGGTCCACCAGCACCTGCCCAAGCCGCACGATCCGTTCGTCGATCTGTTACCGCCGCAGGGCATCAAGCTCACGCCGAAACACTATGCCTACCTGAAGATTTCCGAGGGCTGCAATCACCGCTGCAGCTTCTGCATCATCCCGTCGATGCGCGGCGATCTGGTGTCGCGCCCGGTGGCCGATGTGATGCTGGAGGCGGAAAACCTGTTCAAGGCGGGCGTCAAGGAATTGCTGGTGATTTCGCAGGATACCAGCGCGTACGGCGTTGACGTGAAGTTCCGCACCGGCTTTTGGAACGGCAAGCCGGTCAAGACCCACATGACGCAACTGGTGACCGCGTTGGGCGAGCTGGCCGCGCAATACGATGCGTGGGTGCGCCTGCACTACGTGTATCCGTATCCGCACGTCGACGACATCATCCCGCTGATGGCCCAGGGCAGGGTCTTGCCTTACCTCGACGTGCCGCTGCAGCATGCACACCCGGATGTGTTGAAGCGCATGAAGCGCCCGGCCAACGGCGAAAAGAATATCGAACGCATCCAGGCTTGGCGCAAGATGTGCCCGGACCTGACGATCCGCTCCACTTTCATCGCCGGGTTCCCGGGCGAGACGGAATCGGAGTTCCGGTACCTGCTGGACTTCCTGGCGGAAGCCGAGATCGACCGGCTCGGTTGCTTCTCGTATTCGCCGGTGGAAGGCGCGACGGCCAACGAGTTGCCGAACCCGGTGCCGGAAGAAGTGCGCGACGAGCGGCGCGACCGTGTGATGGCGCTGCAGGAAGGGATTTCCAAGAAGCGCCTGCAGGCGAAAGTCGGCAAGACCATCCGTGTGCTGATCGACGAGGTGGAGAAGACCGGCGGCGCCGTCGCGCGTTCCTCCGCCGATGCTCCGGAAATCGACGGCGTAGTTTACGTCAAGCCGCCGTACGAACCGCACAGGAAGCTGCGCGTCGGCGAATTCGTGGATGTCCGGGTGACTGCCGCCGATGCCTACGACTTGTGGGCGGAAGCCTGACCGGGAGGACGCATGACGGATCGCAAATCGCTTCAGACCGCTCTCATTCACAGCGACTACAAGGCGCCGGCCGGATTCGGCGCATTTCCGACGGCGATTCATCATGCGTCCACCGTCCTGTTCAAGAATGTGGCCGCTATGCGTTCGCGCAACTGGCAGGACAAGAATTCCTACACCTACGGCTTGCACGGCACGCCGACGTCATTCACGCTGGAGGCGCGCCTGGCGCAGATCGAGGGCGGCGAGCATTGCCTGCTGGCGCCAAGCGGCTTGGCGGCGATCTCGATGATCGACCTCGCGCTGCTGAAAAGCGGCGACGATGTGCTAATCCCGGATAACGTTTACAACCCGAACCGCGAGCTTGGCAACTGGCTGGCGCGCGATTTTGGCATTTCCGCGCGCTTCTACGATCCGTTGGCCGGGGAAGGGATTGCCGACCTGATCCAGCCGAATACCCGTCTGATCTGGACTGAAGCACCGGGCTCGGTGTCGATGGAAGTGCCCGACATTCCCGCCATCTGCCGTGCCGCGCAAAGCAAGAGTGCGGGCGGGCAGAAAGTCTACGTGGCGATCGACAATACCTGGTCGGCGGGCATCGCTTTTCGCGCCTTCGATTACGGCGTCGACATCGTGATGCAGGCGCTCACCAAGTACCAGTCAGGCGGCTCCGACGTGTTGATGGGAGCGGTCATTACGCGCGACAAGGATTTGATCAATCGTATCGAGATGGCCCATATGCGTCTCGGTTACGGCGTCGGCATGGACGACTGCTACCTCGTGCTGCGCGGACTGCCGACCATGAAACTGCGCTTCGATGCGCATGATGCCGCCGCGCGCAAGGTCGCCGCGTGGCTCAAGGCGCGGCCGGAAATCGCCAAGGTCCTGCATCCCGCATTCGCGGATTGCCCGGGCCATGAAATCTGGAAGCGCGACTTTACCGGCGCCGGCGGACTGTTCTCGGTCTTGTTCGACGCGCGCTACAGCGAGGCGCAGACCGACCGCTTCATCGACAGCCTCAAGCTGTTCAAGATCGGCTACAGCTGGGGCGGCGCCAACAGCCTGTGCGTGCCATACCGTATCCAGGGGATGCGCGCGAACTGGCGCGAGCAGGGTCAGCTGGTGCGCTTCAACATCGGGCTGGAAGATCCGCAGGACTTGATCGCCGATATCGAACAGGCGCTCGCGGCGCTGCACTGCGCCTGACTCGGGCTGTCAAGGCATCTTCTTTTCGCCGGGATCCTTGCCTGTCGGCGCATGATGCTCGATCACCGCGTTGACCTCGGCGCCGAACAGCAGCACCGCGGCCGAGATGTAAAAGTACAGCAGCATCACGATGATCGCGCCGACGCTGCCATAGGAGGCGCTGTAGTCCGCGAAATTGCGTACGTAGAAATCAAAGCCCAGTGAGGCGGCAATCCAAACGATGACGGACAACACTGCACCGGGCGTGATGAAGCGGAATTCCTGCTCGACATCGGGCGCGACATAATAAACCACGGCAATCGCCAGTGTGAGCAGGAACAGGACTACCGGCCAGCGCAGCCAGGTCCACAAAAACACGAAAATCTGCTCCAGACCGAGGTGGCGCGCTACCCACTGCACCGCCTGCGGTCCGATTATGAACAAGGCCGCGGCAGCGATCAGCATGGCGGCAAGCCCGAGCGTATACACCACCGAGAGCGGATAAAGTTTCCAGGCCGGGCGGCCTTCCTCCACGTCGTAAGCCGTGTTCAGTGCATTCATCGTGGCACGTATGCCGGCCGAAGCGGTCCAGAGGGCGACGATAGCACCGATCGACATCAGCCCCCCCTTGGGCTGCTTGAGCTCGTGGATCACCTTGTCGACCAGTTGCATCGCCTGCCCGGGCAAGAATACCTGCGCCTGTTGCCGCAGCCAGTCAAAGAAATCGGACAGGTTGAGGAAACCGAGCAGCGCGATCAGGAATAGCACAAACGGAAAAAGCGAAAACAAAACCTGGTAGGAGAGCGCCGCCGCATAGGTCGACATGTCGTCGTCGGAAAAGGCCTTGACGGATTCCTTGATGAGCGCGAGGGGAGAAAGCCCCCGGAGACCGGGAATCTGCATGAGCGTTACCCCCAGTAAAGTGATCGGACGGTTGGCAAGTCTTTACATCAAGCATGCCGGGCAAAGGTTCGGCGTGCCAGGTAGGTCCCGGCCAGTAGCGCTCCTGCCGCCACCGCAACCGAAGTGACGGGGAAAGTGCGCACCGTGCCGCGTGCAAGTTCGCCGGCATGCGGTGCGGCCAGCTGCAGCCGGCGCTTGGTCATACGTACGCCGAGTTCGCCCAGCCGGTCCGCGAGCAACCGCTCCGCGTCGGGCAGCAGCGAGGTCTCTTCATCGGCGGCGTGGTGCATCACGTCGCGCATCAATTCCAGGAATGTCTTGTCATAAGCCGGATCGGTTGGCTCCATGTGGCGCAGTTCGGCAATCAGGCGGCGCATTTCGTTATGTTCCGGAATGCTTTTTTCCACGACGGCCGTATCGGCGGCAAGTTCACGCATGGCCGGGTAAAAAATTTCTTCCTCTAGCTGCGCATGAATTTCCAGTGCCAGGCAGGCCGAATCGACCAATGCCTTTTTTTTCTGCGGACTTGTATCCATTTCATACTCATGGAAGGTCGCCATGACATGGGTATGATCCATCCGAATCATGTTGGTAATGGATGGCGAGAGTGTGTTGGCGACGGAACGGGTGATCGATTTCATGCTGGCATCCTCCATTGGCGAGGTGAGGGCGAAGACGCCTCCAGCCAAGCAATCGATGTGCCTAGGCCTTGATGCGCTGGGGAACAGCGAGATTGTCCAATGCGAATCTGACGAATTCGTCTGGCGGCAATGGCTTGCTGAAGTAGTAGCCCTGAATTTCGTCACAGCCGCGTTCGCGCAGGAAATCAAGCTGTGCATCGGTTTCCACACCTTCGGCCACGACCATGACCTTGAGACGTTGGCTCATTGCAATGATGGCGTCGGCGATGGCGGCATCCGAATAATCGCCGGGAATGTCCTTGATGAACGAGCGGTCCATTTTGATGATGTCGATAGGGAACTGTTTCAAGTGAGACAGGGAGGAATAACCGATGCCGAAATCGTCGATGGCAATGCCGATACCCATCATGCGCAATTCCGACAGCACCTGAATGGTCCGGTCGGTGTTGTACATCATCATGCTCTCGGTGATTTCGAGTTCGAGCAGGGACGGGTCCATGCCGACTTCCCGCAGTGTCCTTGCCGTTTCGCCGGACAGGTTGTCGTCGGTGAACTGCCGTGCCGACAGGTTGACCGAAACACGCAAGGGCGGCAGGCCCAGTTGTTTCCATTGACAACATTGAAGGCACGCTTGCCTCAGCACCCATTTCGACAGCGGCACGATCAGGCCGGTTTCTTCAGCCAGCGGAATGAAGTGCGCCGGCGCCACCAGCCCCAGATCGGGATGATGCCAGCGCACCAGCGCTTCCACCCCGGTGATGCGTCCGCTGTTCGCATCCACCCTGGGCTGATAGTGCAGCGTCAGCTCGTTGCGTTCGATGGCGCGCCGCAGGCCCGATTCGAGCGCCAGCAGCTTGGCCGAATGGGCATCCATCTGGGCAGAATAAAACTGGAACGTGTTCTTGCCGCTGTCCTTGGCCCGGTACATCGCGATGTCCGCGTGCTTCATCAGCGCATATTCGTTGCGCCCGTCTTCCGGGAACAGGCTGATGCCGACGCTCGCCGTCATGTGGACCAGCTGGCCGTCGAGCAGGTATTCCTTGACCGTCGCTGCCAGGATGCGGCGGGCGATCTGGCTGACCTGGGCGCTGTCCGTCACTTCCTCGACCAGAACCACGAATTCATCGCCGCCCAGGCGCGCCACCAGGCTTTCCGCGTTGCCCAGGTGCGCGACCACGTCGCCGCTGCGCAGGCTGGAGCCGATGCGATGCGCCATTTCCTGCAACAGGCGGTCGCCGGCTTCGTGGCCGAGCGTGTCGTTGATGTTCTTGAAGCGGTCGAGGTCGACGAACAGCACCGCCAGCCGCTTGTTGTAGCGCTGCGCCTGCGCGATGGCGTGGCGCAGGTGGCGGTTGAACATGGCGCGGTTGGGCAGGGCGGTGAGCGCATCGTGGTAGGCGAGATGCTGGATATGCTCCTGCAAGACCTTGCGCTCGGTGACGTCGCGCACCAGCGACAGCAGGTGTTCCTTGCCGCCGATGCGGATCGGTCCCATGCGGATCTCGACCGGAAAGGTGGAGCCGTTCTTGCGCCGGTGGCGGCTCTCGACGGCAAGCGCCGCGCCCTCGACGGCGCTTGCCTGCAGGTGTCGCAGGTCGGCCAGGGAAAGGTCGACGTCGATCTCCATCATGGTCATCGACAGCAGTTCGTCGCGGCTGTAACCGAGGCTGTCGCATGCGTGCCGGTTGACGTCGATCAGGCGGCCAGCGCTGTCGTGCACGTAGAAGCTGTCGCTGGCCTGCTCCACCAGGGCACGGAAGTGGGCTTCGCTCTCGTGCAGGGCGTGCTGGGCCTGCCTGCGCTGCAGCACTTGGCTGATATGGCGCCCGATCGATTCCGCGCTTTGCAGAATTTCGCCATCGGCTTCCTGCGTCCGCTTGCTGAAGAATTCGGCCACGGCCAGCAGCTCGTCTCCCATCCGGATCGGGAAGGCGAATGCCGCGCGCAAGCCGGCGTCGAGCGCCGCGGCGGCGGCCGTGTGGATCGGCGCACGGCCAATGTCGCCGATCCACACCGGCTGGCGCGTTTCGATCACGCGCCCCGCAAGGCTGTCGCGTGCGGGCAGGCCGAGCATGCGCGGCGCTTCATCGAGGAATTGGCGCACGCGGGGATCGGGCGCGGTCCATGTGTGGATGCGTTCGCATGAATTTTCCTTGTGGTTCAGCATCCATAACGTGCCGCATGCCCAACCCACCGTTTCGCAGACGATCTGTATGATCTGCGGCATGATGCCGTCGATCGAGGCGGACTCGGCCACGGTGCGGGTGATCGTGTGCTTCAGCGCCTGCCGTATCTCGCCATGCTTGCGCACGGTGATATCCATCATCGTGCCGTGCAGGCGCGCGACCGTGCCGTCGCCGTTCCTGACCGGTTGGAGCAGTGCCCGCACCCACCGCGTGCCGCCGTTCGCGCGACGCAGGCCGAACTCGATCTCGCCGTCCATGCCTTCCCGCCGCGCTGCCCGGAAGGCCTGTGTCAGCTGATGGCGGTCCTTCTTCCGCACCTTTTGCAGGATGCGGCGGTACGTCGGCAGCGGCGAGGAGGGATCGAAATCGAAGATGCGGAAGCACTCCTCCGACCAGTGCCCGTGGCGATCCGGGTGGTTGAACGACCAGTTTCCCAATCCGGCGATGCGCTGCGCCTCCTCCAGCCGGGTGTAAAGCTCCTGCATTTCGCGGGAAGAAATTTCCTGCGAACGCTCCATCAGATAACGTTCCTGGTCCGCTTCCGTATAGGCGCGATTGACACGATCGAGGAATTGCAGCCACTGTTCCCGCGATTGGGGGCCTTCGACGCTATCGATGCCGAGCTTTTTCAGTTGCCGCAACAGCAGGTTATGGTTGGGAGGCATGGATTAGGCCTCGGAAAACGTAGTCAGGGTCATCGTCTGGTTGTGCAGGTCGCAGCTGCCATTCGTGTACGGGGAAATCTCGCCGTAGGAATAGAAGCCGACCTGCTGCGTCGCCGGCGGCAGGTTTTCCAGCGTGCTTTCGGTTTCTTCCTCGATGCGCTCGCCCAGCACCAGGCGGCGGCCGACGCAACTGATAGCGACCGCTAGCACGGGGCCGCTCGTCTGGCCGTCGCCCTTGGCCTGGTCGGCCGCAAGGCTCGCGCCGTTGAGCAGGCGGTCGAAATTGGCGCGCATCAGCTGCGCCAGATAGCCCTTGGGCACATCGCCGGCGAAGATCAGCGCCTGCCTGGCTTCGTCGATCCCGAGGATGGTCCTCACCACCTGCCGCGATTCGCCGGCTTGCTTGCGTATCGACAGCGGAAACAGCAGGCCGGTGGCGGGCAGGCCAGAAGCCCGTTCGCCCAGGTACTCCTTGTAGAGGGCAAGCGCCGGTTTGCCGTCGAGTTCGTACAGGATGTTGCCGTTGGAACGGGTGATGCGCCGCTCGGGACCGAAACTGTCCCAGCCGCCGCGAGAGCCGTGGGTGACGCGCAGCCGCTCGCCGTACAGGCCGACCGCGGTAATGACGCCGCTCTCCGGCTTTCCGTCGCGGATGACCCACGTGCGTCGGAAACGGTCGCCGTCCGCTGCCAGACCGCCGGTCACCGTGACATCGGCCGGCAAGGCGGCCGCCAGCCCCTTCACCAGTTCGCTGCCGTTGACATGCAATCCGTCCGACAGGACGAAGACACTGCGCAAGCCGGCGCGGCAAAGCTGGCGAGCCAGCTGCGCGCCGGCTTCATGCGAATCCGCCGCATCGCGGATTTGAGCGGAGACGGCTTCGACATCACTGTGCTCGAACCGGACTACTGCAACGGAAAGGCTGCCGTCGTTGACCTCCGGCCCGGCAATCTCGCCAGCCGTGGAACAGCCGATCAGGCGCGAGCGCGGATAGGCGCGGTACAGGTCCGAGATGGGCTGGGGATTATCGATGTAGCCGGGCGCGGCATAGACCATGACGAGCGTCCGGTCGGAATCCAGGGGCGGGAACGCGGACGGCGACCAGCCGTTTGCCGCGTCAAACGAAAATGTACTCAGTTGCATGACTCTCCCTCCAGCGGCATGTCTGACATGCTCTTCGGACGGCCAATTTCAGTTGCAAGGGCGACGCGTGGCCGATGGATGCTTAAAGAGTACACCGAAGATATCTTATCTCCTAGAAATAAATGCGAGGATGGACTCGATGTTTCCCAGAGCTGATTGACAGGCGGGCAATGCCGCAGCGGGATAGCCGCCGTTTATTTCCTATTTGGAAGGATGGGGCCAGGAAACGGGACGCCACGTGGCGTCACACAGGCATCGCCTTGTTGTCGTTGAGGTCCAGGATGCCCTTGAGCAAGCGATAGGCTTTCCACACCCAGACGACGGTGCCGATCAGCCACGCGAGCGGGATACCGATGATGGTAAACGCCAGCATTACGCTGATCGCCATCCAGAAGAAAAACCACCAGAACGAGCGGATTTGCCAGTTGTGGTGGCTGTAGACGAAAGTGCCGAGGGCTTCGTCGCGCTTGATGTAATTGATAATCAGCGGAATCCAGGAAAACGCTCCCAGCGAAAACAGGAAGCTCGCGCCATGGCCGATATACAGCCACCATGCAAGGTTCTTTGCGGATTGCAGCTTTTCATCGAACACGAGTTCCTGGGCCATGGCGTTTCCCTGGAGTGAGTTAATCGAACAGAGGCAAAATGCCGTCCAATCCTACAAAATTCAAGGCGATGTCCGCTTGCGCCCGCACAACCGGCTTGGCGCGGAAGGCTACCGACATGCCGGAAATGCCCATCATCTTCAGATCGTTGGCGCCGTCACCCATGACGATGGCTTGTTTCGGCGACATGCCGAGTTCGCGGCACACGCGTTCGACGGTGTTCTTTTTTTCGTCAGCGTCGACGATGCCGCCGACCACCTTGCCGGTCAGCTTGCCGTCGACGATTTCCAGCTCGTTGGAATGCGTGTAGTCGAGGCCTAGGCGGGTTTTCATGCGGTCGGTAAAGAAGGTGAAGCCTCCCGATACCAAAAGGGTTTTCAGGCCGGCCGCCTGAACCGCCGCAAGCATTTTTTCCGCGCCGGGAGACAGCTTGAGCCGTTCGTCGTAGACGCGCTGCAAGGCGCCCGCATCCAGCCCCTTGAGCAGCGACACGCGGCGCGTCAGGCTTTCGCGGAATTCGATCTCGCCGCGCATGGCGGCTTCGGTGATTTCCGCCACCTGCGGTTTCAGCCCCTGCATGTCGGCGATCTCGTCGATGCATTCGATCGTGATCAGCGTCGAGTCCATGTCCATCGCGACCAGGCCGAAGTCATTCAGCTTGCGCGCCGCGGCGCTGAAGGCATAGTCCAACCGGGCTGCGAAGCATTCGCTGTCGATCTTCGCTTTCAATGCGTCGGAATGCCCGACACCTTCGCAGCGATAGGCGTTCGGATGGATCTGGACGATTCGCTGCGCGTCCGCCATGGCGGCGATGCGGTCGATGGTGGAACGGTCGGTGGCGAGGCCTTGGAGAATCAGGTTCATTACTGGGCTGCTTGCGGCAGTCTCGACAAAAATAAAAAAACTGGTGCAGGAGGCGTGAGCGCCAACCTGCGCTATTCGAAATTCGTGCTTATCCGACCAGCGAGCGGATGGTCGCCTTCACCTGCGACACGCGCGCCGCCAGATCCGGCATGTTCGCCGTGATGCGCAGCTTGTCCTGTCCGTGCAGCTTGATGTGGCGGTTCTTCTGGATCAGCTCGATGATGCGCATCGCGTCGATCGGCGGGTTCGGCTGGAAGTGCAGCACAGCCAATTCCGCGTGGGCGTCGATTTTAACAATCCCGACCGGCATCGCGGCAATCCGCAGCCGATGCGTCTCGATCAGCGCCTTGGCCGCATCGGGCATCTTGCCGAAGCGGTCGATCAGTTCTTCCTGCAAGCCGTCGATGGCTTCCGGCGTGGCACAGTTGGCAAAGCGCTTGTACAGCGACAGCCGCTCGTGCACGTCGCCGCAGTAATCCTGCGGCAGCAGCGCCGGCACATGCAGGTTGATCTCGGTAGTGGTCGACAGCGGCGCGGCCAGGTCAGGTTCCTTGCCGTTCTTGAGCGAGCGCACCGCTTCATTGAGCATGTCGGAATAGAGCTGGAAGCCGATCTCCATCATTTCGCCCGACTGGTTTTCGCCGAGCACCTCGCCGGCGCCGCGGATTTCCAGGTCGTGCATCGCGAGATAGAAGCCGCTGCCCAGCTCCTCCATCTGCTGGATCGCTTCCAGCCGGCGCTGCGCCTGCTTGGTCAGCCCGTGCACGTCGTGCACCAGCAGGTAGGCGTAGGCCTGGTGGTGTGAGCGCCCGACGCGCCCGCGCAACTGGTGCAATTGCGCCAGGCCGAACTTGTCGGCGCGGTGCATGATGATCGTGTTCGCAGTCGGCACGTCGATGCCGGTTTCGATGATCGTGGTGCACAACAGGATGTTGAAGCGCTGCGCCACGAAATCGCGCATCACCTTTTCCAGGTCGCGCTCGTGCATCTGGCCGTGCGCGACCGCGATGCGCGCTTCCGGCAGCAATTCTTCCAGCATCGCCTTGCGGTTCTGGATGGTTTCGACCTCGTTATGCAGGAAGTACACCTGGCCGCCGCGCTTCAGTTCGCGCAGGCAGGCTTCGCGGACCACCGAGTCGTTCTCGGAACGCACGAAGGTCTTGATCGCCAGGCGCTTTTGCGGCGCGGTGGCGATCACCGAGAAGTCGCGCAAGCCTTCCAGCGCCATGCCGAGCGTGCGCGGGATCGGCGTGGCGGTGAGCGTGAGCACATCGACCTCGGCGCGCAGGGCTTTCAGTGCCTCCTTCTGGCGCACGCCGAAGCGGTGTTCCTCGTCGATGATGACCAGACCGAGGCGCGAGAATTTCACTTCGTTCGACAGCAGCTTGTGGGTGCCGATCACGATGTCGATCGTGCCCTCGGCCATGCCCTTGATCGCCGCAGTGACCTCCTTGCCGGTACGGAAACGTGACAGTTCGGCGATCTTCACCGGCCAGTCGGCGAAGCGGTCGGCGAAGGTTTGCGCATGCTGTTCGGCCAGGAGCGTGGTGGGGGCGAGGATCGCGACCTGCTTGCCTCCCATGACGGCAACGAAGGCCGCTCGCAATGCGACTTCGGTCTTGCCGAAGCCGACATCACCGCAGATCAGGCGATCCATCGGTTTGCCGCCGGTCATGTCCTTGATCACGGCATTGATTGCGGCGCTCTGGTCGGGCGTTTCCTCGAAGCCGAAGCTCTCCGCGAACGCCTCATAGTCGCGCGCCGAATACTGGAACGCATGGCCCTGGCGGGCGGCGCGGCGCGCATACAGGTTGAGCAGCTCGGCGGCGGTGTCGCGGATCTGCTGCGCGGCCTTCTTCTTCGCCTTTTCCCACTGGCCGGAACCGAGCACGTGCAGCGGCGCGTCCTCGGGAGAGGCACCGGAGTAGCGCGAGATCACATGCAGCTGCGACACCGGCACGTAGAGCTTGGTGTCCTTCGCGTATTCGAGGTGCAGGAATTCGGTCTCGCCTTCGCCCAGGTCCATGCTGACCAGGCCCATGTAGCGGCCGATGCCGTGGTTCACGTGCACGACCGGGTCGCCGACCTTCAGTTCCGACAGGTCGCGCACCATCGATTCGACCTGCGTCGCGCCTTCCTGTTTTCTCCTGCCGGCGCGGCGCCCGGAGCCGGCATAGAGTTCGGTTTCGGTGATGAAGGCGAGATTGCCGAACTCGGGGCCGAGCTCGAAGCCGGCATGCAGCGGCGCGACGCCGAGCATCAGCTTGGCGGAAGCGCCGGCGAAGTCGCCGTAGCCGTCGCAGGGCGCGAGCGCCAGGTCGTATTCGTTGAAGTACTGCTGCAGCGTTTCGCGCCGGCCGTTCGATTCGGCGCAGATCATCACCCGCTTGTCGGTCTGCAGCAGGTAGGAGCGCAGGTTGACCAGCGGGTCTTCGACGCGGCGGTTGACGGCGATATTCGGGATCGGCGCCGAGATTTCGGAAGCGACGTCGCCAGCCTGGATCACCCAGCGGCCATGCGGCTTGGCCAGCGTGAAGAAATCCTCGTCCTTCAGGAACAGGCGTTCCGGCGCCAGCAGCGGCCGCTCGCGGTCGGCCTTCAGGAATTTATAACGCGACTGCGTGTCGCTCCAGAAGCGCTTGATCGCGCCGTCGATGTCGCCGACCAGCGCGAAGGTGGCGTCGTCCGGCAGGTACTGGAACAGCGTCGCCGTCTCCTCGAAAAACAGCGGCAGGTAGTATTCGATGCCGGCCGATGCGATGCCGTTGCCGATGTCCTTGTAGATCGGCGACTTGGACGGATCGCCCTCGAACTCTTCGCGCCAGCGGCCGCGGAAGGCGGTGCGCGATGCTTCGTCCATCGGGAATTCCCGGCCTGGCAGCAGGCGCACCTCGCGCACCGGGTAGAGCGAGCGCTGGGTGTCGGCATCGAAGGTGCGGATGGTTTCGATCGTGTCGCCGAACAGGTCGAGCCGGTAGGGCAGCGCCGAGCCCATCGGGAACAGGTCGATCAGGCCGCCGCGCACCGAGTATTCACCCGGCGACATCACCTGCGACACATGGGTGTAGCCGGCCAGCGTCAGCTGCGCTTTCAGGCGTGCCTCGTCCAGCGTTTCGCCCTGCTTGAAGTAAAAGGTGTGCGCCGCCAGGAAGGAGGGCGGCGCCATGCGCAACAAGGCCGTCGTTGCCGGCACCAGCAGCACGTCGCACTGGCCATTCTGCACTTCGTACAGCGTCGCCAAGCGCTCGGACACCAAGTCCTGGTGCGGCGAGAAGGCGTCGTAGGGCAGCGTTTCCCAGTCCGGCAGCAGGTGGCAGCGCAAGTCGGCGGATCCGCCGAACCACGGGATTTCGTCGAGCAGGCGCTGCGCATCGGTGGCATTGGCGACGACCACCGCCAGCATGCGCTTGTGCGCCTTCAGTTCGATGGCGCCCTGCGCCAGTGCAAAGGCGTCGGCCGAGCCGTGCACGGCGGGCAGGGCGAATCGGTTACCGGGCTTGGGAAGGGATTTCTTTAGATCGAATGACATCAAGTCGGGACATCTGAAATGTCATGTTTCGCCAAAAAGTACCGAAATGCCTGCATTTCAGCGCACTTTGGCTGTGAGAAAATATGTCGAGATTATAAACCAAGCACTTCGCCCCGGCCGGAACGGGGCCTTTCCTTCGAACGCAATGATTTCACCACGTTATTTCGCGCTCATCCCCGCCGCCGGCGTCGGCGCGCGCATGCGCGCCGGTTGTCCGAAGCAATACATGCCGCTGGCCGGCAAGCCGATGCTGCGGCATGTGCTCGATACCTTCGCAGCGACACCGGAAATCGCGCATACCTACGTCGTCGTCTCGGCCGAGGACGGCTATATCGCCGATGTGCTGTCCGGCGCCCGCCACCTGTTCGACCGCATCTCGGTCATCTACAACGGCGGCGCAACCCGGCACCAGTCGGTGCTGAACGGCTTGCGCGCCATCGGCGGCCACGTCGGCGAAGACGACTGGGTGCTGGTGCACGATGCCGCCAGGCCGGGCCTGACCGGCGAGCTGATCGGCAAGCTGGCGCGCGAGTTGCGGGACGATGCGGTGGGCGGCTTGCTTGCGCTGCCGGTGGTCGACACGCTCAAGCGCAGCGACGGCGAGCGCCGCGCGCAGGCAACCGTTTCGCGCGAACACTTGTGGGCGGCGCAGACGCCGCAAATGTTTCGCTACGCCTTGCTGCGCCGCGCGCTGGAAGAGGCGGACGAAGTCACCGACGAGGCCAGCGCCGTCGAGGCGCTCGGCCTGCAGCCGAAGCTGGTCGAAGGCAGCCCGCGCAATCTCAAGGTCACCCTGCCGCACGATGTGGCGCTGGCCGAACTGTATTTGAAAGGAATCGCATGAACCTGCCACCGTTCCGGGTCGGACAAGGATACGACTGCCACGCGCTGGTGCCGGGGCGCAAGCTGATTATCGGCGGCGTCGTCATTCCGCATAAGACCGGCTTGCTCGGGCATTCCGACGCCGACGTGCTGCTGCATGCGATCACCGATGCGATCCTGGGCGCTGCCGGGTTGGGCGACATCGGGCGGCATTTTCCGGACACCGATCCACAATTCTCGGGCGCGGACTCCCGGGCGCTGCTGCGCGAAGCGTGCAAACGCGTGACCGCCGCCGGTTACCTGATCGGCAACGTTGATGGCACCATCATCGCGCAGGCACCGAAGATGGCGCCGCATATCGCGCAGATGGCGGCGAACGTCGCCACCGATCTCGACGTGGCGGTGAGCCAGGTCAACCTCAAGGCCAAGACCAACGAAAAGCTCGGCTATCTCGGACGGGAAGAGGGCATTGCGGCGGAAGCCGTGGCCCTGGTCTATCGGCGCGACTAGTTTTCAGCCGCCGCCGATGCCCTGCACGATGCGGCCGGTGCCTTCGCACGTCGGGCACTCGCTGCCGTCTTTCCTTTTGCCGGTGCCGGAACAATCCTGGCAGATGTCTTCGCCGGTGCCTACCGTGCCCGGCGCTGCTTCGTCACCGGGTTTCAGGTGGGGCGGCGCGTTGGCGCCGGTATTGCCGGAAGAGGGAGTGGGATTCATGAATCCTCCTGCGAACGTGATGCATGGACACGACGCCATGCCGACGATCAAGCCCCGTTATGCCCTCGGGCATGGCACACCGGTAGATTGACCGTCCGGCAGGAAGTTCAAGCATTGCGGATGGGGATTACACGCTCAGTTCGAGTACCTTGCGGCTGACTTCCAGCGTTACATCGCGTTGTTCTCCCAGCGTCACCATGCGGTGGTTTTCCAGGTGTTTCAGGATCGCCTCGATGTTTTGCGCGCCCAACTGGTAGTCGGACAGGCGGGTTTTCACGCCCATCTGTTCGAAGAAGTCCTGGGTGCGCCGGATCGCCTGTTCGATACGCGCATCCTCGTCGCCTTCGCTGATGCTCCACACGCGCGCCGCGTATTGCAGCAGTTTCGCGCGCTTGCTTTCCTTGCGCACGCGCAGCATGCCCGGCAACACGATCGCCAGCGTCTGCGCATGGTCAAGTCCGTACAAGGCGGTCAGTTCGTGACCCACCATGTGCGTGGCCCAGTCCTGCGGCACGCCGGCGCCGATCAGGCCATTCAGCGCAAGGGTGGCGCACCACATGATGTTGGCGCGCACGTCGTAATCGTCCGGTTTCGCCAACGCCTTCGGGCCTTCCTCGATCAGCGTCTGCAGCAAGCCTTCCGCGAATCGATCCTGCACCGGCGAATTCACTGGATAGGTCATGTACTGTTCCATCACGTGCGCGAACGCATCGACCACGCCGTTGCCGACCTGCCTGGCCGGCAGGCTGAAGGTCTTGGACGGATCGAGGATGGAGAATTTCGGGAATACCAGCCGCGAGGAAAACGCCATCTTCGCCTGCAGCGCCTTGCGCGTGATGACCGAGCCGTCATTCATTTCGGACCCGGTGGCAGGCAGCGTCAGGATGGTGCCAAACGGCAGCGCCTGCGTGATGTTGCGGCCGCGCTTTTCCAGGATCGCCCAGGGATCGCCTTCGAAGCAGGCGGCAGCCGCCACGAACTTGGTGCCATCGATGACGGAACCGCCACCGACCGCCAGCAGGAAATCCAGCTTGTCGCGGCGTACCAGTTCGACCGCCTGCATCAGCGTTTCGTAGCTCGGATTCGGCTCGATGCCGGCAAACTCCTGCACGCTGCGTCCGGCCAGTGCTGCCATCACTTCATCGAACACGCCGTTGCTCTTGATGCTGCCGCCGCCGTACAGCAACAGTACACGCGCATCGGCCGGCACCACCTTGGCCAAGTCGGCGATGCGACCTTTGCCGAAAAGAATGTTGGTCGGATTATATAAATCGAAGTTCAGCACCGGAATCTCCCAAGGTTATCGAACGTTTTTTGCGTGACTTATTGTAACGTCAAGCATGAAATCGGGTTTGCCATGGGCCTTTTCAGGGGATCATGAATTGCGTTTGTCTATCTTCAATATTGAAACTGCCAATTTGAGCTTTCCTTGTGCAGATTTCACAATGACCTCGATCATTACGACGACTTAACCCAAGGAGAAACTATGGCAAGCGAAGGCTTCCATGAACCACTCGACAAACTGTCCCCGGCGACCATGGACATGCATCGCGCAATTACTTCCCTGATGGAAGAACTGGAAGCGGTCGACTGGTACAACCAGCGTATCGACGCGACAGGCGACCAGGAATTGAAGCGCATCCTCGAGCACAACCGCGACGAGGAAAAGGAGCATGCGGCGATGGTGCTGGAATGGATCAGGCGGCGCGATCCGAAGATGGATCACGAATTGCGCGAGGTGCTGTTCAAGCCGGGCGATATCGCCAGTCACGAGCCCGATTGAGCGGCTCTCTGCGCGGCTTGGCCGCCCATCAGGCGCCGGTGGTCGACATGGCTGTAATGACCGGCGCCGATTTCAGCTCGAACATGCTGCCGGTATCGACGATGGACTGGCATACATCGAGTTTCAGAGTTAGGTCGACTTGCCCGTTCGCCGGCACGGTGAATGCGTATGGAACAGGGACGGTGGCGGCCTTGCTTGTGTCGAGGGTGATCTTCGTGCCCGATTGCATGACCCAGCTGGGTGCCACGACAAGCGCGCTGTTTTGTTCCAGCCACAGGCGCACTTGCGCATAATTCCCCGCGGGTACCGACATCGTGACGACTTCCTGCGGGGAGTTGTTGTTCTGCGCAGACAAATCCATGTCCTTGGCCTGACGGAGTGCCAGCGGCACATCCTTCGGTTGCCAGCCGGCGTCACCAGGGATTGCGTTCGCACTCTGGTTCACCATGACAGAGTCCACGGCAATGCGGACCATATCGTAACCACATGTGTTCGACCCGGTATTCGCGAGCGATACGCGCAACGTCCCCTCGGCTAGAGCGTGGTCGCCACCTCCGCCGCAAGCCGCGAGCTGGGCCGCAACGCCAACGGCTGCAAGCGAGCGTGCATGTTGGACGATTTTCTTGAATCGCATGATGTCTCCCTGAACAGGTATGCGGTACGCTTCGACAATGTCGGCCGCCGCGTTTTTAGTGATTATTGTTTAAGAGTCAATATTTTATATTGACGCGGGCCGATCTTCCGAGCCTTTTGTATTGCTGTTGTGGCTATACAAAAGGCTCGCTGTTTTTTCGACTGTGTCGGCTCATCCGAAAAATAAAAAAGCCTCCGCTTGGAGGCGGAGGCTTGGCTCGGAGAGCGTTTCTAAGGTGCGGTTCAGGGTGTAGGTACCAGCGTGAAGTTCGCTGTGGCATCGGCACTGCCGACATCGACATTCGCGGTCTGGGATGCATAGCCGGTGGCGGACGCTTGCAGGGTGTACTTGCCGGCGGTGGCCGACACATCCGGCGCCAGGGTGATCGCGGATGTGCTGTAGCTGCCCAGCAACGGCGCTTCAACCGGAACCGTCAGGGAGTACTGGCCCGTGCTTGCATCGGCGTTCTTGAAGCCGACCTCGACCGTTGTTCCGTTCGAATAGTTTTGCGTGGCGCGTACCAGGGCTTGCGCCGCTACCGGTGTCGCCGTGCCGCTGATGATCCTCTGCGTTGTGGAAACGGTCGGCGTGATCGTTGTGCCGATCGCCGTCTTCTGGCCGGAAGTCACGGGAACGCCCGTGATGGCCGCAGTGGTGCGTCCGTCGGCGGTCAGGACGACTACGTACGAGACGGAGCTGTCGGGCAGCGGCGACAGGTCGAACTTGCCGTCCGAAGTCGGCACGGTCGCCTTGACCACCACGCCGTTCTGCTGGGCAGTGACGAGCGGCGCGGTCAGGCCGGTGGCGACGCTGCCGGTGATGCCCGTAATCCCAGTTGTGGCAAGCACCGGAAATGCCGTAATCACAGGCTTGAGGGCATAGCTGCCGTTACCTTGGGTAACGATCGATTTGCAGGCGTCGAAATCGAGCACCAGGTTCACCGTCGAATTGGCCGTGACATCGAACCCGCCGTCCTTGATATTGACCTTCAGCCCGCTGGTTTGTCCACTCGGGGTGGAGAGTGCCTTGGTTGCGCCGCTAACGACGACCGAATTGGCCGACGGCGTCTTGTCCAGCACCAGGCGTACCTGCGTATAGTGGCCGGCCGGCAGGGTCTTGATACCGAGGTCGGTCGTCAAGCCATTGGTCAGCGTAAGCAGATCGATCGTCCTGGGTGTGTCCAGTGCGATATCTTGCCAGCCAGCATCACTTTCTCCGGCGGTCGCACTTTGGTTGATGCGGACCTTGGTCACGGTCACGTTGACGTTATCGAAGCCGCACGCGGGGGCATCGGTCAGCTTGACCTGCACCGTTCCCTGCGCCGTGGCACTGTCGCCCCCACCGCCACAAGCGGCAAGCATGCCGGCGATGCTGAGAGCAACGGGAAGGCCAAGATGGCGAACGGATATAGATGTTTTCATTGCAGCTCCCTGGTGTGTTGGATGCCGATATCAGGCCGAAGCCTTACCTAGAGAGAACTGTAACGAATTGGAAATTAAGTGCAAAGAGAGACTGTGTAAGAAATTGTTATACCCGCATCGCCAGCGTATCGAAGGCAATCCGGATCTTCAACCCGCCGCTGGCTCGGTTCGACAGCTTGAGCGAGCCGTGGTGGCGCTTGATGATGCGATCGACGATAGCCAAGCCCAGGCCCGAGCCATTAGCTTGCCCACGTGCAACGTCCATGCGCGTAAATGGCCGCAGGAGGCGCTCCATTTCGGATTCCGGGACACCCGAGCCGTTGTCCGCCACTTCGATCACCGCCTGCCCGTTTTCTACATGACAGGCAATATCGATTTCGGCCAGGTCGATACCGGCGCTCTTGCCGTAACGCCGGGCATTTTCGATCAGGTTGTGGACGACGCGCTTCAGCTCGGTCGCGTTGCCGATGACCTTCACGCCAGGCGTGATGTCGGTCGTGATCCGCACATCCGGGAGGCGTTCCGCCTCGTGCGCGCAACTGGACAGCAGCGCGCTCAGTTCGACCGGGTCGTGCTGCGACTTGTCGCTCGGTCTCGCGTATTCCAGGAACTGGCCGATGATCGAGTCCATCTGCGCCAGGTCGGATTGCATGCCGTTGCGCGCGTCTTCGCTCAGCTTGGCCAGTTCCAGTTCCAGTTGCATGCGCGCCAGCGGCGTACGCAAGTCATGTGAAATGCCGGCAAGAATGATGGCACGGTCCGATTCCAGTCGCTTCAGGTCGGCCACCATCTGGTTGAAGCTGCGGTTGGCTTCCCGGATCTCGGTCGGGCCCTTTTCCGGTAGCGGCTCCGGTTGCACGCCCTTGGCGATGGCGCGCGTGGCGTCGGTCAGGCGCGACAGCGGCTGGTTGATCAGGCGCGAGATGAAGACCGCGCCCAGCAGCGCCAGCGCGAGGGAAATGGCGCCCCATCCAAGCCACTGGATGTTCGATACCCGTTCGATGCGCTCGCGGTCCAGCCGCAACCAGTATTCGTCGTCGTCGATCTTGAAGCTGATCCAGAAACCGGCTACGTCGTTGACCTTGCCGGCGAATTTCGTGTCTTTGCCAAGGCGGGCCTTGACGTCCGCCTCCAGTACCGGCAGCACGCCGCTGTCCTCGGGCGGCTCGATCGCATCATTTTTTTCCAGCGGGTAGACACGGATGCCTTCATTGCTGGCAAGGTCGAACAGGAGCTCGCGCCGCAAATCCGGCGCGGAGTGGGTCAGTGCCGCCCGCGTAATGGTCACGATGGAAATCACCTGCGCCGCGATCTGCTGCGCGCGCGGCGTACGTTCCACGGTACGGAAGCTGGCCACCCAGGTCAGCAGGCTTGCCGTGATCAGGAACGCCAGCAAAATGAAGGTCCGCCAGAACAGGCCGCTCCTGAGCCAGCCTAGGCGGTGTCGGATCTTCTTCATGCGAAGCGGTCGATGCTCCTATCGCGGCTGGCCATCGGGGATGAATACGTAGCCGAGTCCCCACACGGTTTGAATGAAAATCGGATTGGAGGGGTCGGGCTCGATCAGCTTGCGCAAGCGGGAAATCTGCACGTCCAGGCTGCGGTCGAACACTTCATATTCGCGGCCGCGCGCCAGTTCCATCAGCTTTTCGCGCGACAGCGGCTGGCGCGCGTGGCGTGCAAACACCTTCAGCACGGAGAACTCGCCGGTGGTGAGCGAAATGGTACTGTCGTTGCGCTTGAGCGTGCGGGTGCCGAGATCGAGCACGAAATCGCCGAAGCGGAAGGTCTGAGGCGTTTCCGACGGCGCACCCGGGATTTCGTCCGGACCCTTGCGGCGCAGGACGGCATTGATGCGCGCCACCAGTTCGCGCGGATTGAAAGGCTTCGGCACGTAGTCGTCGGCGCCCATTTCCAGGCCGACGATGCGGTCGACGTCTTCCCCCTTAGCCGTGAGCATGATGATCGGGGTCTGGTCGCCGGCCCCGCGCAGGCGCCGGCAGATCGACAGGCCGTCTTCCCCGGGGAGCATCAGGTCCAGCACCAGCAGATCATAGCGCTCCCGGATCCACAGCTTGTTCATGGCTTGCGCGTTTTCCGCGGTCACCACGTTGAAGCCTTGCTCGGCCAGATAACGGCGCAACAGATCACGCAGACGCAGGTCATCGTCCACCACCAGGATTTTCGCCTGGTGTCCGGCGGACGCGGGTTGGTTTGTTGTCGGATTTGTCGTATTCATGGCGCTATGGTAACTTCGGAAAGTCGGTGATTCATCTGCTTAATGAAAAGCATTACAAAGAGTTACAAACTTTACCTTAAACAGGTTATCGCATCGCATGATGCGACATACACTGGGATCACTGTTCAAGCTTAACCGCTATGCGAAGTCTAGCTCAAGACGCGGCAAGACATGGATTCCAACACCGGCGGGCAGGCAGTTTTTGGATTAGCGGCGAGACATGCGGCTCACACACTTAGGCTTCTTTCTGTTATTGGTTTCCGGCGCGGCGCAAGTGGCTGCCGCACCGGGCATGTTCGGTCGTGCCGAGCGCGCATTCCTGCAGAACGCTGTCCTCGACCGCAATTTGCAGGGCGCCGAGCAAGCCGAGCAGCGCCAGCCCGAGCAGCGTCGCGGCCGCTTGGTGGGCCTGCCGGAAACCAGCGGCTATACCGCACAGGGCGACAGCGGCTCCGGCGCACAGGAAAATGCGCGCCGGCAGGGAAGAATGTCCCCGGAAGAGCGCCGCACGCTGCGCCGCCAGATCGACGAAGCCGGGCACGACATTTACACGCCCAAACAAAGATAGGCCGCAGGGGGCGCGACGGCTCTCACCGAGCCAGCCGCGCGCCGTTCAATCGCGATGGACGAGACTGTCTTCGCGGAACATGGCCTTGATCCCGCGAATCGCCTGGCGGATGCGCGCCTCGTTCTCGATCAGCGCAAAGCGCACATACTCGTCACCATATTCGCCGAAGCCGATACCCGGCGAAACGCAGACTGTCGCCTTGGCCAGCAATTGTTTTGCAAATTCCAGCGAACCGAGATGCAGGTACGGTTCCGGAATCCGTGCCCAGATGTACATCGAGGCCTTCGGCAGGTCCACATCCCAGCCCGCTTCGTGCAAGCCCTTGACGAGCACATCGCGCCGGCTCTGGTACTTTGCGCGGATCTCCTGCACGCAGGTCTGATCGCCTTCCAGCGCCGCGATCGCGGCCACCTGCACCGGCGTGAAGCTGCCATAGTCGTGATAGCTCTTGATGCGCGCCAACGCCGCCACCAGCTCCTTGTTGCCGACCATGAATCCGATGCGCCAGCCGGCCATGTTATAGCTCTTCGACAGCGTGAAGAATTCCACGGCCACGTCGCGCGCGCCCGGCACCTGCATGATGGATGGCGCCGTCCATCCGTCGAACACGATATCGGCATATGCCAGGTCATGCACGACCAGGATGTCATGCTCTTTGGCGAGCTTGACCACGCGCTCGAAAAAATCGAGCTCCACGCATTGCGCCGTCGGATTGGAGGGAAAGCCGAAGATCATCATCTTCGGTTTCGGATAGCTTTCGCGGATGGCGCGCTCCAGCTCGGCGAAAAAATCGACGCCCGGGCTCATGCGCACGGAGCGGATGTCGGCGCCGGCGATCACCGCGCCGTAGATGTGGATCGGGTAGCTCGGATTGGGCACCAGCACCGTGTCGCCGCGATCCAACGTGGCGAGCATCAGGTGCGCCAGGCCTTCCTTCGAGCCGATCGTTACGATCGCTTCGCTGTCCGGGTCGATCTCCACCGCATAGCGCGTCTTGTACCAGCGCGCGATGGCGCGGCGCAGGCGCGGAATGCCCTTGGAGGCCGAGTAGCCGTGCGTGTCGGGCTGCCTGGCGACCTCGACCAGCTTTTCGACGATGTGCGGCGGCGTCGGGCCATCGGGATTACCCATCGACATGTCGATGATGTCCTCGCCGCGACGGCGGGCTGCCATCTTCAGTTCGGCCGTGATGTTGAAAACGTAAGGGGGAAGGCGATCGATGCGCGCAAAGCGGCGCGGGCTTCGGGATTGTGTCATGTGAATTTTTACGTAAGCGCCCGGAACCGTCCGAGCGACGTTGAAACCGGCTTTGCTCCGTAGGATGAAGCGGTTTCTGGCTTGATTCTAGCCAAGGATTGCAGTGCCGGCAACCGGTGTAACGTAATGACGGGGGGCTCAGGTGTCCGCGTCGTTGCGGCGCGCGGCAAGCTCCTTCGTCAGCGCGACGAATTGCTCGTACAGCTTGCCGTAATCCGCGCACCAATCTGCGACGGCGTGCGCCTGCTTCGCGGTCGTTGCCAGGTCGCCGCGGGCAATCGGGCCGGTAAGAGCATTGACGGTGCCCGCCTTGAAAACGTTGTCTATCGTTCCGCGCACCAGTGGTTCCATCAGGCGTAACGCCACTTCCTGTGGAACGCCCGACTGTTGGTAAGCCTGCAGCGCAACGTCGAGCAGCGTGACCAGGTAGTTGCATGCGAAAACCGCTGCGGAGTGATACAGAATCTTGCCGTCCGAATGAATCGGCACGATGCGTGCGCCGATTGCGCTGAAGGCGTCGTTGAGCGCCTCAAGCGCCTGCGTATCGCCTTCTGCTCCGCAATAGGTGCCGTCGAAAGCGGCTGCCGCCTGCGCCGGGTCGGCAAAGCTGCGGATCGGATGAATGCTCGCGACCGACGCCCCGCACTGCACGGCGGCCTGCAGCACAGACGAAGGTAGCGCTCCGCTGCAATGGAAGACGATGGTGCTTGGCCCCAGCTGGCCGGCATGGGCGAGCTGCTCGCAGCACGCCGCGATCTGGTCGTCCGTCGCGGCGATCAGGCAGACGTCGGCGGCGCGCAGGCCGGCGTAATCGTCGACGGCATGGCCGGCGCCGATGAATGCCGCCGCCTTCCGCGCGCTGTCAGGCGTGCGGTTAAGTATGTCCTGGACGATGAACGTCGATCGTTGCGCCCACAGGCGCGCCAGGGTCTTGCCGACCTTGCCGCAACCAATGATGTTGAGAGTTTTCGGGGACGCGCCTGTTTTCATGTCCGCTCGCCTAAGGCTTGAACTTCACCGCGGGCCCGCTCGCCCAATAGCGGCCTTCGGTCGGATGGGTTTCTGGCACGGCCATGGCGCGCGCCTGGAACAGCGGATGAGCGATGGCTTCGTCCATGCGCAGGATCGGCGTCACGCAGCAATCGACGCCTGCGAATCGTTCGGTCCATGTTGCGAGGCTGTGCTGCGCGAAGATCGCGTCGAGTTCGGCCTTGACCGCCATGGCATCGGTGCCGCCGACTTCCTGGCCAAGGCTCCAGTGCCTTGTCTTGAGGTCGGGCCGTTGCAGCACGTCGCAGCACGATTCCCAGAATTTCAGTTCGAGCGCGCCGACCGCCATGAAGCGGCCGTCGCCGGTGCGATAGACGTTATAGCAGGGAACGCCGCCGGTCAGCAGGTCGCGTCCGGGCACAGCGGTCCGGCCGAAGTTGTTGACCGCGACCAGCGGCATGATGTTGTGCACAAATACGGCATCGGTCATCGACACGTCGATGAAGCGGCCGCAGCCGTTCATCTTCACGCCGAGCAGGGCGGCGAGAATGCCTTGCACGGCGGCTTGTGCGCCGCCGAGAAGGTCGCCAACCTGCAGGTTGGACAGGGCGGGAACGCCGTCGGGCCCGACGTTCTGCTCCAGCATGCCGGCCAGCCCGATATAGTTGATGTCATGGCCGGCCATCTGCGCCAGTGGCCCGTCCTGGCCATAGCCGGAAATGGCACACATTACCAGTCGCGGGTTGCGGCGCTTCAGTACTTCCCAGCCGACGCCGAGCTTGTCCATCACCCCGGGCCGAAAACTTTCCACGACCACGTCGGCGGCCTCGGCCAGTTTGAGGAACTCTTCGCGCTGTTCCTCTTTCTTCAGGTCGAGGCGCATGAACTGCTTGCCGCGATTGACCGCGACAAAAAATTGCGACACTTCATGGCGCACCGGGCCCATCGTGCGCGCATAGTCGCCGGCGCCGGGATCTTCGATCTTGATGACCTCGGCACCCAAGTCGGCTAGATGCAGGGTTGCCATCGGGCCGGGCAGCAGCCGCGTCAGGTCCAGCACGCGGATGCCTTGCAGCGGCTTGTTGATCGGTTGATTCATGCGTCCTCCTTCAGGTCAGGCGGTGAGCTGTTCCAGCGCTTCCTGCTTCTCCAGCCATTCGGTCTCGAGCTGTTCCAGTTCCCTGGCCAGGTAGGCCTGGTCGAGGATCAGGGTTTTCAGCTCTTCCTTGTTGGCGTCGTCATAGATGGACGGTTCGGCCAGCCGTGCATCGACTTCGGCCTTGCGGGCATTGAGCTTCGCCATCTGCTCGTCGAGGCGCTTGATGCGCGCTTCGATCGGCTTTTTCAGCGCGGACATGCGCTGGCGTTCTTCGGCTTCCAGCCGGCGCCGCTCCTGGCGGTCTTCGCGCGATTCCGATGCCGCGGCGGCGGAAGGCTTCTCGGGTGCTTCCGAAGCGGAAGAGGGCGTATCCGTTTTGCCGAGCTTGGTCTTGAACAGCCAGTCGCGGTAATCGTCGAGATCGCCGTCGAACGGCTGCAGCTTGCCGTCGGCCACGATCATGAACTGGTCGGTGGTGGCGCGCAGCAGGTGGCGGTCGTGCGACACCAGCACCAGCGTGCCCTCGAACTGCGCCAGCGCCATCGTCAGCGCCTCGCGCGTTTCCAGGTCGAGGTGGTTGGTCGGCTCGTCCAGCAGCAGCAGGTTGGGGCGCTGCCAGACGATCAGCGCCAGTGCCAGGCGCGCCTTTTCGCCGCCGGAGAATGGCGCGATCTTGCTGGTCACCATATCCCCACCGAAATTGAAGCCACCCAGGAAATTGCGCAGCTCCTGTTCTCGCACGTTCGGCGCAATGCGCGCCAGATGCCATAGCGGCGATTCGTCGTGCCGCAGCATTTCGACCTGGTGCTGCGCGAAATAGCCGATCACCAGTCCTTTGCCGAGTCGTGCGTCGCCCGCCAGCGGCTTCAGTTCGCCGGCGATGGTTTTGACGAGGGTCGATTTGCCGGCACCGTTCACGCCCAGCAGGCCGATGCGCTGGCCGGTCTGCAGCGAGAAATTAATTCCGGATACGATGGTCTTGTCGCCGCCTTCGGTGCGGTAACCGGCATCGACGTCTTCCATCACCAGCAGCGGGTTGGGCGCGCTCAACGGTTCACGGAATTCGAACGAAAACTCGGCGGCGGCCTGCAAGGGAGCGATTTCCTCCATCTTCGCCAGCATCTTCATGCGGCTTTGCGCCTGGCGCGCCTTGGTGGCCTTGGCCTTGAAGCGGTCGATGAAGGATTGCAGGTGGGCGCGCTGCCGTGCCTGCTTTTCGTAGGCTGCCTGGGTCAGCGCGATCTGCGCCGCGCGCTGGCGCTCGAATGCCGAGTAGTTGCCGGAATATCGCTTGAGCTTGCGTTCGTCGATATGGACGATCACGTTCACCACGCCGTCAAGGAAATCGCGGTCGTGCGAAATGATGATCAGCGTACCCGGATAGCGCTTGAGCCAATCTTCCAGCCAGATGATGGCGTCAAGGTCGAGGTGGTTGGTCGGCTCGTCCAGCAGCAGCAGGTCGGACGGGCACATCAGCGCCTGCGCCAGGTTCAGGCGCATGCGCCAGCCGCCGGAAAAGCTGGCCACCGGCTGCTGCATCTGTTCCTGGGTGAAGCCCAGGCCGGTGAGCAGCTGTTCCGCGCGCGAACGCACCGTGTAGGCGTCCGCGTCGGCCAGCGCTGCGTGCAGTTCCGCGATGCGGGTGCCGCTGGCGGCATGGTCCGGATGGGCTTCCAGCTCCGCCAGTTCCGCCTGCAGGTGGCGCAGATGGGTGTCGCCGTCGATCGCATATTCGATCGCCGGACGGTCGAGCGCCGGCGTCTCCTGGGCGACGTAAGCCATGCGCCACTTCGCCGGAAAACCGAGCTCGCCCTGGTCGGCGTGCAGTTCGCCGCGCAACATGGCGAACAGGCTCGACTTGCCGGCGCCATTGGCGCCGATCAGGCCGGCCTTTTCGCCCGGATTGAGCGTCAGGTCGACGCTGTCGAGCAGCGGCTTGACGCCGCGGGTCAAACTGACTTGAAGAAAACGTATCATCGTTATTTCAACTGATCGGCGGTGACGAGAAACACCATGTCGTCGCCGGCGGAAGTCGACAGCCAGGTCAGCTCGAGGTCGGAAAATGCCGCTTCCGCGAATTCCCGTTCGTTACCTATTTCCACCACCAGCACGCCTTCCTTGGTCAGACGTTCTCCGGCGCCGGCCACGATTCTGCGCACCAGGTCCATGCCGTCGGCGCCGCCTGCCAGCGCGATTCTTGGCTCGCGCAGGTATTCCTGCGGCAGCTTGTCCATCGAGCCGGAGTTCACGTACGGCGGGTTGGTGACGATCAGGTCGTATTTCTTTTTCGGGACGTTGGCGTACAGGTCCGACTCGATCAGCGTGATGCGGTCCTGCAGGTGATAGTCGTCGACGTTGCGCCGCGCTACCGCCAGGGCGTCCGGCGAGATATCCACTGCATCTACCTGTGCGTTGGGAAAGGCGTCGGCCAGCATGATCGGCAGGCAGCCCGAACCGGTGCACAGTTCAAGGATGTTGGCGACGCCGTCGGCATCTTCCACCCAGGGCGCGAACTGGTCGGGGATCAGTTCCGCGATGAAGGAGCGCGGCACGATCGTGCGCTCGTCCACGTAGAAACGGTAATCCCCGAGCCAGGCTTCGTTCGTGATGTAGGCGGCGGGTACGCGTTCGGTCGCGCGCCGTTCTAGCGCCTTGAGCACCGCGCTGACCTCGTCCGGCAGAAGGCGCGCGTCGAGGAATGGATCGAGCTTGTCGAGCGGGAGCTTGAGTGTATGCAGGATCAGGTAGGCGGCTTCATCGAATGCATTGCTGCTGCCGTGGCCGAAGAATAGCTGGGCGCGGTTGAAGCGGGTGACTGCGTATCGCAGCAGGTCGCGGATCGTGGAAAAATTTTCTGGAGTCATGGAGTATATTCGTGTGGGATGTGCGGCGATTTCCCCGCGCCCAGGCGCGGGGAAATCGGAAGGTTAACGCAGCAGGTTTTCCAGGGCGCGCCGGTAGATGTTCTTGAGCGGATCGATGAAGCGCAGTTCGATATGCTCGTCGATCTTGTGGATGCTGCCGTTGGGCGGGCCGAACTCGATCACCTGCGGGCAGATCTGGGCGATGAAGCGCCCGTCCGAGGTGCCGCCGGTGGTCGACAGCTCGGCATCGATCCCGGTTTCCGACTTGATCGCCTCGGTCATCGCGTCGCACAGCGCCCCGCGCGGCGTGAGGAAAGGGCGGCCGCCGACGGTCCACTCGATGCCGTAGTCGAAATCATGCTTGTCCAGGATCGCGTGCACGCGCTGTTGCAAGTCTTCGACCGCGCTCGCGGTGGAAAAACGGAAATTGAAATCGACCACGACTTCGCCCGGAATCACGTTGGTCGCGCCGGTGCCTGCATGGATATTGGACATCTGCCAGGAGGTTGGCGAGTAGTATTCGTTGCCGTTGTCCCAGTGCTCCGCCGCCAGCTCCGCCAGCGCGGGGGCGGCCAGGTGGATCGGGTTCTTCGCCAGGTGCGGATAGGCGATGTGGCCCTGCACGCCCTTGATGGTCAACCTCCCGGACAGCGAACCGCGCCGGCCGTTCTTGATCACGTCGCCCAACTGGTCGGAAGAGGTCGGCTCGCCGACGATGCAGTAGTCGAGCTGCTCGCCGCGTGCCTTGAGCATGTCGCACACGATCACGGTGCCATCGATGGCCGGGCCTTCCTCGTCGCTCGTGATCAGAAAACCGATCGAGCCCTTGTGGTCCGGATGGTTGCCGACGAATTCTTCGACTGCGACCACCATTGCGGCAATCGACGTTTTCATGTCGGCCGCGCCGCGGCCGTACAGCTTGCCGTCGCGCCGGGTGGGCACGAACGGGTCGGAATGCCACTGGTCGAGCGGTCCGGTCGGCACGACATCGGTATGCCCGGCAAAGACGACCAGCGGCTGCGTGGTGCCCCGGCGCGCCCAGAGGTTCGTCACATTGCCGGACTCCACGCTCTCGCATTGAAATCCGAGCGGAGACAGCAGTTCCATCAGCCGGCGCTGGCAGCCCTTGTCGTCCGGCGTCACGGAGGAGAGGGCGATCAGTTCTTCCGTGAGGGCAAGCGTTTTACTCATGGCTTATTTCTTGAAAATCTGTTGGTAGGCGCCCTCGGAAAAGCCGACATGCGTACTGGCGCCAAGGACGAGTACCGGTCGCTTGATAACCGACGGCGACTCCAGCATCAGGTCGGTGGCGCTGCCGGCATCGGCGATGGCTGCCTTGCGTTCGTCGCTCAGGGCGCGCCATGTCGTGCCCTTGCGGTTGACCAGCATTTCCCATGAAACGTGCGACAGCCACGCGTCGATCTGCGCGCGGCTGAGCCCGGCCTTCTTGAAGTCGTGGAAGGTGTACGCAACGCCGTTGCGGTCGAGCCAGGTTCTTGCTTTCTTGACGGTGTCGCAGTTCGGGATGCCGAAGAGGGTTGCAGTCATGCTGTCAGACGTTCAGGGTGAATTCGGTGAAGGTCGGGCCTTCGTCTTTCTTTTCCTCGGGTTCCGGCGGCGCCTGCTTGCCTTGCGCATTGTTGATCAGCCAGTACAGGTTGCTGGCCGAGTCGGCGTTGGCGAGGGCTTCTTCCTGCGTGACGACATCGTCCTGGATCATCTGCATCAGCGCCTGCTCGAAGGTCTGCGAGCCGGGTGCCATGCTTTTCTCGATCGCTTCCTTGATCTGCGAGATATCGCCTTGCTCGATCAGTTCGGCCACATGACGGGTATTGAGCAGTATTTCGATTGCCGCGCGGCGGCCGCCGTCCTTCGCCTGCACGAGGCGCTGCGAAATCACCGCCTTGACGGTCGCGGCGAGGTCGGGCAGGAGCGAGGTGCGGGTTTCGATCGGATAGAAATTGATGATGCGGTTGAGCGCCTGGTAGCTGTTGTTCGCATGCAGGGTTGCGAGCACGAGGTGGCCGGATTGCGCATAGGCCAGCGCGGCGCCCATGGTTTCCTTGTCGCGGATTTCGCCGATCAGGATGCAGTCCGGTGCCTGGCGCAGTGCATTCTTCAGCGCGATCTGCAGACTTTCCGCATCGGTGCCGATTTCGCGCTGGTTGACGATGGATTTCTTGTTGGTGAACAGGAATTCGATCGGATCTTCCAGCGTCAGGATGTGGCCGGTCTTGCTCGCGTTGCGATGGTCGAGCATGGAGGCGATCGTGGTCGATTTGCCGGAGCCGGTCGCGCCCACGACCAGGACCAGTCCACGCTTTTCCATGATGATCTCGGCCAGCACCGGCGGCAGGTTCAGGTCGGCCAGGCGCGGAATATTGCCGGGGATGTAGCGAAAGACGGCAGACACGGAGCCGCGCTGGCGGAACGCCGACAAGCGGAAACTGCCGACGCCCGGCACCGGGATGCCCATGTTGAGCTCGTTGTGCGTGTCCAGGATCTGCAGCTGCGGCGCGGGGACGACTTCGGCCAGCAGGTTCCGGATGGTCGGGTTGTCCATCTTCTGCTGGTTGACGGGGAGCAGATGGCCGTTGATCTTGATGTGGATCGGGGAGTTCACGGCCATGAACAGGTCCGACGCCTTTTTGTCCTTCATCAGCTGGAACAGACGGTCCATTGCCATGATGCTCTCCGTTGTTTAGCCATTGGAACGGCTGCGGGCCGCTCCAGTTTTGAGGCTCCCCTCGCGCGCTTGCGAGGGAGGGGGGACGGCGTGCGCAACGCCGACAGGTTACGCTTCGCGCAGCAGCTCGTTGATGCCGGTCTTGGCGCGCGTCTTGGCATCGACGCGCTTGACGATCACCGCGCAGTACAGGCTGTACTTGCCGTCGGCGGAGGGCAGGCTCCCCGACACCACCACCGAGCCGGCCGGAATGCGGCCATAGCTGACTTCGCCGGTGGCGCGGTCATAGATCTTGGTCGACTGGCCGATGTACACGCCCATCGAGATCACCGAGTTTTCCTCGACGATCACGCCTTCCACGATTTCGGAGCGGGCGCCGATGAAACAGTTGTCCTCGATGATGGTCGGATTGGCCTGCATCGGCTCCAGCACGCCGCCGATGCCGACGCCGCCGGACAGGTGCACGTTCTTGCCGATCTGCGCGCAGGAGCCGACGGTGGCCCAGGTGTCGACCATCGTGCCTTCATCGACGTAGGCGCCGATGTTGACGTACGACGGCATCAGCACCACGTTCTTGGCGATGAAGCTGCCGCGTCGCGCCACTGCTGGTGGCACCACGCGGAAGCCGCCCTTGGCGAAGTCGTCGGCGGTGTAGTTGGCGAACTTGGTGGGCACCTTGTCGTAGAACTGCATGCTGCCACCGGCTGGCATAGGCAGGTTGTCTTCCAGGCGGAACGACAACAGCACGGCCTTTTTGACCCACTGGTTGACAGTCCAGTCGCCGCCTTCTTTTTGCGCCACGCGCAGCGTGCCGGCATCGAGTTGGGCCAGCACGTGCGCTACCGCGTCGCGCACCTCGGCCGGGGCGGACTTGGGGGAGAAATTGGCACGGTCTTCCCACGCCTGGTCAATGATCTGTTGGAGTTGTTGAGTCATCTGGATGCTCTGAAGTTGGTGGATTACGATAATTTCTTAGTGAATTCGACGATGCGGCTGGCGGCTTCCAGGCATTCTTCCACTTCAGCCACCAGCGCCATGCGGATGCGGTTGCGGCCGGGGTTGATGCCATGTGCTTCGCGCGCGAGATAGCTTCCCGGCAATACGGTCACATTATATTCGGCATACAGGCGCTTCGCGAATTCCGTGTCCGAAATCGCTACACGCTGATCGACCTTCGCCCACAGGTAAAAACCGGCGTCGGGTAACTGCACGTCCAGCACTTCCTGCAGCATGGGTGTGATCTGTTTGAATTTCGCGATGTACTTGGCGCGGTTCTCCGCGACGTGCTGTTCGTCGTTCCATGCCGCCACGGAGGCAGCCTGGATTGCCGGGCTCATCGCGCTGCCGTGATAGGTACGGTACAGCAGGAATTTCTTCATCACTTCCGCATCGCCGGCGACGAAACCGGAGCGCATGCCCGGCACGTTGGAGCGCTTGGACAGGCTGGAGAAAGCGATCAGGCGCGGGTAGCCGGTTCTGCCAAGCTTGTGCGCCGCTTCCAGCCCGCCCAGCGGGGCGTCTTCCTTGAAGTAAATCTCCGAATAGCATTCGTCGGCGGCGATCACGAAACCGTAGCGATCGGATAATTCGAACAATTCCTTCCAGTTTTCCAAGGTCAGCACGGCGCCGGTCGGATTGCCTGGGGAGCAGAGATACAGCAACTGCACGCGCGGCCACACGTCGGCCGGAACGCTCTTGTAGTCCGGTGCGAAGTTCAGCGCCGGATCGGAGTTGACGAAATACGGTTGGGCGCCGGCCAGGTAGGCCGCGCCTTCGTAGATCTGGTAGAACGGGTTCGGGCTCATCACCAGCGCATCACCCCGGCTGGGATCGATCACCGTTTGCGCCAGCGCGAACAAGGCTTCGCGCGAACCATTTACGGGGAGAATTTGCGTTGCCGGGTTGAGTGGGGGTAAGCCATAACGTCGCTCAATCCAGTCGGCTATGGCAGCGCGCAACGCTTCCGAGCCAGCCGTCGCCGGATAACTTGCCAATCCATTGCTCAAACCGTCAGCCAGCGCCTTTTGAATGAATGCCGGCGTCGGATGCTTGGGTTCGCCGATGCCGAGACTGATCGGCGAGTAGGCCGAATTCGGCGTAATGCCGGAAAACAAAAGTCGCAGCTTTTCAAATGGATAGGGCTGAAGCTTGTCGAGGAGCGGATTCACTTGGGCGGACGCGGAAGGAGTGGATCGGAGTGCAAAATCGCTAAAGGCGGCATTATACCGTTCATGCCATTGGCCCGTGATTACTGAGCGGAAAGTAATGAGGCGCAGACTCGAAATGTTATGATAAGGCCCTTTCGCGCGGCGAAGGCCGCTGCTTGCTTCCTTTAGTGTAGAACAGTCGATAACGTGCGTCTAAATTCCATTAAATTATCGGGATTCAAGTCTTTCGTGGATCCCACTAATTTCCAGGTCCCGGGCCAGCTGGTGGGCGTGGTGGGACCAAACGGCTGCGGCAAATCCAACATTATGGACGCGGTGCGCTGGGTGTTGGGCGAATCCAAGGCGTCGGAATTGCGCGGCGAATCGATGCAGGACGTAATCTTCAACGGTTCCACAGCGCGCAAGCCAGCCGGACGTGCATCGGTCGAGCTGGTGTTCGATAACAGCGATGGCCGTGCCGCCGGCCAATGGAGCCAGTATGCCGAAATTGCCGTCAAGCGCGTGCTGACGCGCGACGGCACGTCGAGCTACTACATCAATAACCAGGCGGTGCGCCGCCGTGATATCCAGGACATCTTTCTCGGTACTGGCCTGGGACCGCGCGCTTACGCGATCATCGGTCAAGGCATGATTTCGCGCATCATTGAAGCGCGCCCGGAAGACTTGCGGATTTTCCTGGAAGAAGCCGCGGGCGTGTCCAAGTACAAGGAACGCCGCCGCGAGACCGAAAACCGGCTGCACGATACGCGCGAGAACCTGACCCGGGTCGAGGACATCCTGCGCGAACTGAATGCCAATCTCGACAAGCTGGAAGTGCAGGCGGCGGTTGCGCAGAAATTCCACGAATTGCAGGCCGACCAGGACGAAAAGCAAAAGCTGCTGTGGCTGCTGCGAAAGAACGAGGCGAAGGCGGAGCAGGATAAATTCTTCCGCGACATCGAAAAGGCGCAGCTCGACCTGGAAGAGCAGACTGCCAAGCTGCGCCATGTCGAGACCGAGCTGGAGCACATGCGCCAAGCGCATTATGCCGCCGGCGACCGCATGCATCAGGCGCAAGGCCACCTGTACCAGACCAATTCCGAGATCGGCAGCCTGGAGGCGCAGATCAGGTTTGTGATCGAATCGCGCAACCGGTTGCAGGCCCAGCTCAATTCGCTGACCGCGCAACGCGACCAGTGGCAGCGCCAAGGCCAGCAGTTCCAGGACGACTTGGCCGAGGCCGAAATGCGCCTGGAAGAACACGCCATGCGTGTCGAGCAGGCGCAGCAGGCCGCCCAGAATCAGAATGACAACCTGCCTGCGCTCGAACAGGCATGGCGCGAAGCGCAGTTGAAGGCGACCGAGTCACGCGGCAAGATCATGCAGGTCCAGCAGCAGATCGAGCTGGAATCCGCTCACCAGCGCAATGCCTCCGGCATTCTCTCCAATCTGGCTTCGCGGCGCGAGCGCCTGTCGCAGGAAAAAAATGGCATGCTGATGCCGGATACCGCGCATTTGTCCAACCTGAAAATGCAGCTCGAGGAAAAGCAAGCCGCGTTGGAAGAGGCGCGAGAACAGCTGGAAGCGGCGCAGGAGCAGCAGCCGAAGCTCGAGGAAGAACGTCGCGCCGCCCAGGCGCAGCTGAACACGGAAACCGCGAATAACGCACAGCTCGAGGCCCGCCTGGCCGCCTTGCGACAGCTGCAGGAAAATGTGCAAACCCAGGGCAAGGTTCAACCCTGGCTCAAGAAGCATGAACTCGGCGAGCTGCCGCGCCTGTGGCAGAAGCTGCACATCGACCAGGGTTGGGAAACCGCGCTGGAATCCGTGCTGCGGGAGCGAACTTCTGCCTTGGAGATGTCCAATCTCGACTGGGCCAAGGGTTTCTTCAACGATGCGCCGCCGGCCAAGCTCGCCCTGTTTTCGTTAAACAGTGCAGCTAGCGCGGCGCATGCCGACGGTCCGGCCGGGCTGAAGCCATTCCTGAGTCTGTTGCACCTGAACGATCCCGGCTTGCGTGCGCTGCTGCAGGATTGGCTGCACAACGTGTTTGCCGCCGATGACGTCAACGCGGCCTTCCTCGATCGCGGCAAGCTGCCGGTCGGCGGCTGTTTCGTCACGCGCCAGGGGCATTTGATCGAGAAATCAAGCGTGCGCTTCTATGCTTCCGACTCGGAGCAGGACGGCATGCTGGCGCGCCAGCAGGAAATCGAAAACATTACCAAGCAGTTGCGCGCGCAGCAGATGCTGGCCGACGAGGCAAAGTCCCGCGCCGTACGCGCGGAAGCAGCCTTGTCGCAGGCCATGCAGCGCTTGCAAGAGTTACGTCAGCGCGTCACAGCCTTGACGCAGACCGTGCACAGCCTGCAGCTTGAAGCGATGAAGCTTTCCGAGGTGCAGGAGCGCTTCAATCAGCGCAATACGCAAATTGAAGCGGATCTTGCAGAGATTGCCGCGCAAGAAGCAGAGCAGCAGCAAATCAAGGCGGAATCCGAGGCAAAGTTCGAGCAGCTGGACATCGAGCTGGCGGAGTTGCAGGAACGGCATGAAAACGGCCAGACCGATTACCTGGCCAAGGAGCAGCAGCTCAATGATGCGCGCCAGCGCTTGCGCGAGCTGGAACGTGGCGCGCAGGAAGCGGAATTTGCCGAGAAATCCCATCGCAACAAGATAGAGGAATTGAAGCGAAGTATCGCAACCGCGTCCGAGCAGTCGGCGCAGTTATTCGCAAGCATGCAGCAGGGGAATCTCGAGCTGGAAAGCCTGGATGATCAGGCGGCGCAAGCCGGCCTGCAAACTCTCCTGGAAAAACGTTCCGAGCAGGAGCGCGCGTTGGCGGATGCGCGCCATGAATTGGATCAGCTGACACAGAAGCTGCGCCATACCGAGGAAGCGCGCATGCAGTCAGAACGCAGCCTGCAGCCGCAGCGCGACCGAATCATGGAGCTGCAGTTGAAGGAGCAGGCGGCGCGCCTGAATCAGGAACAATATGCGCAGCAGTTGCTGGAGGCGCAGGCGGACGAAGCGGCTCTTGCCGAAAAGCTGAATGTCGACATGAAGCCGTCTTATTTGCAAGGCGAGGTGACGCGGCTGACCAATGCCATCGCGGCCTTGGGCGCCGTTAATCTTGCGGCGCTGGAAGAGTTGGCGCAGGCCCGCGAACGCAAGAATTTCCTGGATGCGCAGCATGCCGACCTGACTGAAGCGATCGGGACGCTGGAAGACGCGATCAACAAGATTGATAAGGAAACCCGCGAGCTGTTGCAAGATACCTTCGACAAGGTCAACAAGCATTTCGGCGAGCTGTTCCCGGTGCTGTTCGGCGGGGGTAATGCGAAGCTGATCATGACTGGGGAAGAAATTCTTGATTCTGGCGTTCAGGTGATGGCGCAGCCGCCTGGAAAGAAAAATGCAACGATTCACCTGCTGTCTGGCGGCGAAAAGGCATTGACTGCAACCGCGCTGGTGTTCTCGATGTTCCAGCTCAATCCGGCACCGTTTTGTCTGCTCGATGAAGTGGATGCTCCGCTCGATGATGCAAATACCGAACGCTTCTGCAACATGGTTAAGCGCATGTCGTCGCAAACCCAGTTCCTGTTCATCTCGCATAACAAGATTGCCATGGAAATGGCACAGCAATTAATCGGCGTTACGATGCAGGAGCAGGGTGTATCGCGTATCGTGGCAGTCGATATGGAAGCGGCGGCGAACTTTGCGGCCGAAGCCCAGGTTGCGTAACAGGAAGGTGGATGCGGAGGAAAGGAAGGCGCCCGCAGGCAGGTGCGCCTTTCATCGAGTGAAACGAGGTTCAGAGGCGGGCGGAGCGAGCGAGTGCGGCGCGTTTTTGATAGTACGCAACGTTCATCTGCGCTTCGCGCGCACGCTGTTGTTCGACATCGGCGCAAATCAGGTAATGCCGTTCTGCGCGCTGCAACCACCAGTGATGGATCGAACGTAGGATCGGTGAAAGCGACAGCATGGCGAGTTCCTGCAATTTGAATTCTTTCGTATTGGAAAGGTCCAAATTGGATTTGCCGGTGCGAAGGTTCGTGCTGGATAAATTGTTCATGGTCGCTCTGTCGCGGTTGATTTTCGATTGGTACGCTTCGGTCTTTGCCGGGGTGTCGGGCCCTGTGGAAGTGTGATTCAATGCTGCGCCAGCTCCATAATCGAAATTCATGCGGTCTCCCTACGAAAGAATGTGTTACAGACATTTCGTTTGCTCCCTCCAGCGGCGCCTCTGAAGGTATTGTTATTTTATTAGCGGCATGATTGTGGTTGTATTGATAACGGTCAACGGCCTGATTTTCGCGATTTCGACACGATCAAGTCCCTTGGAATCATTTTCTTATTGGAATAAACGTTGAAGTATTTGTTGTCCATTGACCAAGACTGTTCAACTTGCTAACTTTACGCTGGCCGTTACTTAAACCATTTCCTTTTCGTGGGGGCATTCGTTGAAGACAAGTACCGGCCGTATTTATCGGATTGATGTAAATGACTTCTGTTTCAGCAGCACTGCAATGCGTGCACTTTCCCTCCAGCCGCGCGATGCGCGCTTCAATTCATTACGCTAAGGTGCAAGCGGCATGACCGACCTCCAGGTAAGCCTGATGGCAATTGGCGGCACTATCGTGGCCGCCGTAATTTCCTATAACAAGTGGCAGGAATACAAGGCGAAGAAGAGCGTGCAGCGGGCATTTTCTTCGGATCACGATGATGTGTTGATGAGTTCCGAAACGGTCTCCGAGACTGGCGCCGCCCGGCATGAGCCGACTTTGGAACCCGAGGCCGAGGTGCCCGACATTGCGTTGGACGATGAGCCGGCTGCCATCGACGAAAGTGGCGAGGTGCAGGCGGCGGTGCAAGTTCCTCAACGCGAATTGCCAGTCGATGACTTGATCGATTGCGTGATTCCGATCGCGCTGGATGCGCCGGTGCGCGGGGAAAAGCTTTTGCCCAAGCTGCAAACGCTGCGTCACGTCGGCAGCAAACCGGTGCATTTCATCGGCCAGCGCGATGACGGCGTCTGGGAGCCGGTTGCCCACGGCGGTATCTATTACGGATTGCGCGCCGGTGTGCAACTGGCGAATCGCAGCAGCGCCTTGAATGAAATCGAATATTCGGAATTGATCATGCGGCTACGCCAGATCACCGACGAACTGGACGCCGAACCCGATGTGCCCGACATGGCGGAAGTCATGGAAAAAGCACGCTCGCTGCACCAGTTCGTCGCGGAATATGATGCGCAATTGAGCGTCAATGTCCATTCCAATGGCGCCGCATGGGCGATCAATACGCTGCTGGGCGCGCTGGAGCGCCAGGGGTTCGATCTGCGTCCGGACGGCCGGTTGGTCATGCCGGACGGGGAGGGCGGCATCCTGTTTTCGCTGTCGACCAATGTTACGCTGGCCGAGGAAATCACTTCGCGCCTGACCTTACTGCTCGATGTGCCGCGCGTCGCCCCCCAGCGCGATGGCTTCGGTGCGATGATCGCATGCGCGCGCATGCTCGCGGCGCGGCTCGACGGAACCGTCGTCGACGACGGTAACCAGGCGCTTTCAGAGGCGACGCTGTCTGAAATCGGCGAGCAGGTCAACGCGTTCTATAGCCAGATGGATGCATCAACTATCCCGGCGGGCTCGACCAGGGCACTGCGTTTGTTCAGTTAAGCGATGCAACCGGATTTATTTTCGATACCCCAGGACGCTTCCCCGCCGAATCCGGAAGCAAGCCACTGGCAGGAACGCGCCGCATGGCTCAAGACCGAACTGAACCGGCATAGCCATGCGTACTATGTTCTCGACAACCCGACTATTCCCGACGCGGAATATGACAGGATGTTCCGCGAACTGGTGGCGCTGGAGCAGGCGCATCCCGACCTCATTACCTCGGATTCCCCGACCCAGCGGGTAGGCGGCAAGCCGCTGCCACAGTTCGACCAGGTGCGTCATTCGACGCCGATGCTCTCGCTGAACAACGCGTTTGACGAACAGGACGCGGTGGCATTCGATCGCCGCGTGCGGGAAGGGCTTGAAATTGCGGAGGAGGTGGAGTATTCCACGGAACTGAAATTCGACGGGCTGGCGATCAGCCTGCGCTACGAGAATGGCGTCCTGACCCAGGCCGCAACTCGGGGCGACGGCGCGACCGGCGAGAATGTCACGCCCAACATTCGTACCGTGCGCGCCGTTCCATTGCGCCTGCATACCGATCAGCCTCCCGCTCTACTCGACGTACGCGGTGAAGTGCTGATGTACAAGGCCGATTTCGCCAAGCTCAACGAGCGCCAGCGTACGGCGGGACAGAAGGAATTCGTCAATCCGCGTAATGCGGCGGCGGGTAGTCTGCGCCAACTTGACGCGCGCATTACCGCACAGCGCACGCTGCGGTTTTTCGCGTACGGTATCGGCATGCTGGAAGGCGCGCCGATGCCGACTTCGCATGCCGCGCTGCTCGATTGGTATGGCAGCCTCGGACTGCCAGTCTGCCGGGAGCGCGCCGTGGTGAAGGGGGCGCAAGGGCTGCTCGATTTTTTTCATGGCATCGCCGCGAAACGACAACAACTGCCGTATGACATCGACGGCGTGGTGTACAAGGTCAACCGGCTGGAGCATCAGCTGAAGCTTGGCTACGTCTCGCGCGCCCCGCGTTTCGCGATCGCGCATAAATTTCCGGCCGAGGAAGCGATGACTGTCGTGCAGGATATCGGCGTTCAGGTGGGGCGAACTGGCGCGATTACGCCAGTGGCCCGGCTCGCTCCGATATTCGTCGGCGGCGTGACCGTGACCAATGCCACCCTGCACAATGAGGACGAGGTCCGGCGCAAAGATATCCGGATTGGCGATACCGCGATCGTGCGGCGTGCCGGCGACGTCATACCGGAGGTTGTTGCCTATGTTCCCGAACTGCGTCCGGATAATGCCCGCGAATTCAGGATGCCGGTGCAATGCCCGGTCTGTGGCTCGCCCATCGTCCGGCCGGAAGAGGAAGCCATTGCGCGCTGTTCCGGTGGATGGATCAAGTGCGCGGCACAGCGCAAGGGCGGTTTACTGCACTTCGTATCTCGCCGCGCGATGGATATCGAAGGGTTTGGCGAGCAGTTGATCGAACAGCTGGTCGATAAACATATTGTTACCACCGCAGCCGACTTGTACAGGCTCGGGCTGACCGCGCTGGTTGAACTGGATCGCATGGCCGACAAGTCGGCGCAAAACGTGCTCAACGCGCTGGAAAAATCCAAATCGACCACCTTGGCGCGCTTCATCTACGCATTGGGGATTCGTCATGTCGGCGAGGCGACGGCAAAGGAATTGGCGCATCATTTCGGCAGTCTGGATGCGCTGCTGAATGCGTCGGAAGAACAACTGCTCGAGGTGGCCGACATCGGCCCGGTGGTGGCGCGCTCGATCACGGCTTTCCTGTCCGAGGCGATGAATAGGGAATTGATCGAGCAGCTGCGTGCCGCCGGTATTCACTGGACGGAAAGCGAGCGCAAGGTGGAGGTGCTCAGGCCGATGCAGGGCAAGACATTCGTTCTCACCGGCACTTTGCCGACGCTGACCCGGGATGAGGCGGCCGGGAAAATCGAGTCCGCAGGCGGAAAGGTCGCGGGCTCGGTATCGAAGAAGACCAGCTACGTGGTGGCCGGCGAGGAAGCAGGCAGCAAGCTGGTCAAGGCGCAGGAGCTTGGCATCACGATTATCGACGAAGCAGGCTTGCTTCATTTACTGGAACAGCAATGACGATAAAAATAAGAAAAGCAGTTTTCCCCGTCGCCGGCCTGGGGAGCCGGTTTTTGCCCGCTACCAAGGCACAACCGAAGGAAATGCTGCCCATCGTGGACAAGCCGTTGATCCAGTATGCGGTGGAAGAAGCTGTCGCTGCAGGAATTACGGACCTGGTGTTCATCACCGGCCGCAACAAGCGCGCGATCGAGGATCATTTCGATACTGCCTACGAACTGGAGGCGGAGTTGGAGGCGGCTGGCAAGACTGCGCTGCTCGAAGTGGTGCGCAATGCGATCCCGAAAAACGTCAACTGCATCTATATTCGCCAGTCCGCGCCGCTTGGCCTAGGTCATGCGGTGCTATGCGCCCGTCCGGTGATTGGCGACGAACCGTTCGCCGTGCTGCTGGCCGATGACTTCATGGATGTCGAGGCGGGCCAGGCGCCCGTGCTGGCACAGATGACCGACTTGTATAGCCGCGAGGGCGCGAGCCTGCTGGCCGTACACGAGGTGCCGCGCGCCGACACGCGGCAATATGGCATCGTCAGTGTCGCGCCCTTCAAGAGCCGCCTTGAGCGGGTCAACAGCATTGTCGAAAAACCGGCTCCGGAAGCCGCGCCTTCGACGCTGGCGGTGGTCGGGCGCTACGTGCTCGATAATCGGATTTTTTCGTATCTCGAAGGGCTTGGAAAGGGCGCGGGCGGCGAGATCCAGCTGACCGACGGCATCGCCGCATTGATGAAAACGGATCCGGTGCTGGCGTATCGCTACGACGGACGCCGCTATGACTGCGGTTCAAAGCTGGGCTATCTGCAGGCGACCGTGGCAATGGGATTGAAGCACCCGGAAATGGGAGCGGCGTTTTCGAGTTTTCTCGGGCAAGTGAGATGAGCGTCAGGAAAATCCTCAAGATGGGTGATGCGCGCCTACTGCGGCAGGCTGAACCGGTCACGCAATTCGGAACGCCGGAGCTGGATGCCTTGATCGAGGATATGTTCGATACCATGCATGCGGCCAATGGCGCCGGACTGGCCGCGCCCCAGATCGGGGTGAACTTGCAGCTGGTCATTTTCGGGTTCCGGCAAAACCAGCGCTATCCGGATGCGCCTCCGGTGCCGGAAACGGTCCTGATCAATCCGCTGCTCAAGCCGCTGTCGGACGAGGTCGAAGATGGCTGGGAGGGATGTCTTTCCGTTCCGGGCTTGCGCGGAATGGTCTCGCGCTGGCGCACGTTGCATTACGAGGGCGTCGACCAGTACGGGCGGCCGATTAGTCGTGACGTGGACGGTTTTCACTCGCGTGTCGTCCAGCACGAGTGCGACCATCTTGCCGGGATTCTTTATCCGATGAGGATCAAGGACTTTTCGCGCTTCGGCTTTACCGACGTGCTGTTTCCCGAGCTTGAAGCTGGCGACGACTGAGCGGGGGTAATTCAGCCGCAGTCGTCCGGACGGGTCAGAACTTTTCGTCGTTTTCGAGGTAGCGCCATTGGCCCGGCGGCAGGTTGCCGAGCGCGACGCGGCCGATGCGCACGCGCTTTAGTCCGAGTACTTTCAGGCCGACCGCTTCGCACATGCGGCGTATCTGGCGCTTTTTCCCTTCGCGCAGAATGAAGCTCAATTGATCGTCGTTTTGCCAGCGTACTTTCGCGGGCAAGAGCTTCTTGCCGTCGAGTGAAAGGCCGTGGTTCAGTAGTCTCAGGTTGGCGTCCGGCAGGCGCCCTGGCTTCGTGTACTGCACGCGCACCAGGTATTCCTTTTCGATCGACGTGTCTTCGCCGATCAACTGTTTCGCGACGCGGCCATCCTGGGTCAGCACCAACAGGCCGACCGAATCGATGTCGAGCCGGCCTGCCGGCACCAGGCTGCGCAACTGGCTGGGGTGGAACTGGAGCGGAGACTTGTCCTCCTTCCAGCGGCTTGCGGCATTGATCAGGGTGACCGCCGGCTTGTAGCCGTCTTCAGCCTGGCCGCTGACGTAACCCACCGGCTTGTTAAGCAGGACGGTCACGCGGCGCGCCTGCTGCGCGCTGGCCTGGCGTTCCACGCTGATGCGCTGGTGCGGCAGCACCTTGCTTCCTAGTTCGGAAACAATGGCGCCGTCCACCCGTACCCAGCCGCGCGCGATCCATTCATCGGCTTCGCGGCGCGAGCACAGGCCAAGTTCGGACATGCGTTTGGATAAGCGGACGGGTTCAGTCATTGGAGTAATGGGAGGAAAATGCGAGCGGGTATTTAAAGCGGGTATTTAAACGCGTAGCGCTTCCAGCAGTTCGGTCTCCAGCTGGATCTGGGACCGCGCGTTATTCAGGACGGGGCCATCCACCAGGAAGACGTCTTCCACGCGCTCGCCCAGCGTCATGATCTTCGCGGTATGCAGATTGACCTTGTATTTCGCCAGCAAGTTGGCGATCGAATACAGCAAGCCATTGCGGTCGTTGGCCGACACGGAGAGCAGATAGTACTGGCCGCGCTCGTCCGGCCGCAGGTCGACTGTCGGCGTGATCGGGAAGGTGCGCGACAGGCGCGACAGGCGCCCCTTGCTCGGCGGAGGCAATGGCGCCTGCGACTCGAGCAGCTGCGTCAGTTCATGTTCGATCAGGTTGATGATGTCGCGATAATTGTTCGCGAAGGCCGGTTCTGTCACCAGGAACGTATCCAGCGCATAGCCATTCTTGGTCGTATGGATCTTCGCGTCGAGGATGCTGAAATTCTTCTTGTCGAAGTAACTGCAGATGCGCGCAAACAGATCGGGCTGGTCCTTGATGTAGACCGCCACTTGCACACCTTCCCCGATCGGGGCGAGGCGGCATTTCACGACGGCGCGCTCGCTGTCGGTCTTGTGATAGAGGCAGCGCGTTTGCCACGCGATATCCGTTGCATCATGACGCAGGAAGTAGGCGACATCCAGTTGCTGCCACAGCCGCTGGTGCGCATCGTCCGGCAAGCCATACAGTCGCAAGGTCTTGAGCGCTGCTTCCTGGCGGTTTTTCAGTTCATGGTCGGTGGATGGATCCTCGCCGCCCAATACCCGCAACGTCATCCGGTACAGGTCTTCCAGCAGCTTGCCTTTCCAGGCGTTCCATACCTTTGGGCTGGTGCCGCGGATATCGGCCACCGTCAGCAGATACAGCGCGGTGAGATGACGCTCGTTTTTCACCAGATTGGCGAAATTGCGAATGACATCCGGATCGGACAAGTCCTGCTTCTGCGCCACTTGCGACATCGACAGGTGATGCTCGACTAGGAAGGTCACGAGATCCATATCGTCCTTCGACAGGCCGTGTTCCTTGCAAAAACGGCGCGCGTCGACCATGCCAAGTTGAGAGTGGTCGCCGCCGCGGCCCTTGGCGATATCGTGGAACAGCGCCGCGATGTACAGCAGCCAGGGCTGGGCGAAATTCGCCATCAGCTGACTGCAGAACGGGTATTCATGCGCGTGTTCCGGCATGGTAAAGCGGCGCACATTGCGCACCACCATAAGGATATGCTGGTCAACCGTGTAGACATGAAACAGGTCGTGCTGCATCTGGCCGATGATGCGCCGGAAGTTCGGCAGATATCGCCCGAGAATGCTGGTCTGGTTCATGCCGCGCAGGGCATGCGTGATTCCCTGAGGCGCCTGCAGAATCCGCAGGAACAGCGCCCGGTTGGCTGGATCTCTGCGGAACTGGCTGTCGATCTTGAAGCGGGCATGCCACAGGGCGCGCAGGGTGCGGGCCGTCATGCCTTTGAGTTCGGAATGCTGCGCGATGAGCAGGAACACTTCCAGCATGGCAGAGGGCGTCGTTTCGAATGTATCGTCGCGCGCGATATCGACCAGTCCGTTGATCTCGTTGAAGCGCTCGTTGATGGGCTGCGGCGAACCATTTTGCGGGAACAGCTGAGCTTCGATGTTCTGCAGCAGGATGGTATTGAGCTGGGTAACGGCCTTGGCGGCCCAGTAGTAGTGCTGCATCAGGTATTCACTGGCGCGCCTGGTTTCGGTGGTCTTGAATCCGAAACTTTCCGCAATCGGCGTCTGGACATCGAATACCAGCCGATCCTCGCGCCGCCCGGCATGGATGTGCAGCCGGATGCGGATGTCCTTGAACGCGCGTTCCTTCTGCATCAGCTGACGTGCTTCGGTCGACGTGATCAGGCCGCGCTCTGCCAGCCTGCGCCATGAATCGCCCAGCCCGGCTGCCTTCGCGACCCACAGGATGACTTGCAAGTCACGCAATCCGCCCGGGCTTTCCTTGCAATTCGGTTCCAGGCTGTACGGGGTGTCTTCGTATTTTGCGTGCCGCTGGCGCATTTCAAGCGTCTTGGCCTCGAAAAAAGCCTGCGGATTGATCGCGGCGTTGTAACGGTCGCGCAGGAACTGGAACAGCTTGCGGCTGCCGGTCACGAGGCGCGCCTCCAGCAGCGCCGTCTGGACAGTGATATCGGCGGCGGATTCGATCAGGCATTCATCAATGGTGCGGATGCTGTGTCCGATTTCCAGGCCGATATCCCAGAACAGTTGAACCAGCTCTTCCAGTTTGCCTTGGAGGGAGGCGTCCGGTGCCGAATCGAGCAGGATCAGCACATCCACATCGGAGCCGGGAAACAATTCGCCGCGGCCGTAGCCGCCAACAGCGACCAGAGCCGCGCTGGACGGGAGCGCGAATGCCTGCCAGGCCTGGATCAAGGCGGCATCTACGTTCTGACGCAATTTGGCGAGTAGCTTTTCCGGCTTGCCGTCGGCCTGGAAGTCGGCGATGGCTGCTTGGCGCTCGGTCTTCAGTTGCTCTTTGAGCGTCAATGCAAAAGACGCCATCGTCAGGCCGCTACCGTCTGTGTCTTGGGCAGCGTGATGAAGGCAGGCGGGGCCGGCATGCCGGGCGACACCGTCAACACTTCATAGCCGGTTTCCGTCACCAGCACGGTATGTTCCCATTGCGCGGACAGGCTGCGGTCCTTGGTCTTGATAGTCCAGCCGTCGCCCATTTCGCGGATTTCGCGGCGTCCGGCATTGATCATCGGCTCCACCGTGAAAATCATGCCGGGAACCAGTTCTTCCAGTGTGCCGGGGCGGCCGTAATGCAGCACCTGCGGCTCTTCGTGAAACACCTTGCCGATGCCGTGGCCGCAAAATTCGCGCACTACGCTGTAGCCGGCCTTTTCCGCATGCTGCTGGATCGCGTAGCCGATGTCGCCCAAGTGCGCGCCCGGCTTGATCTTGGAAATCCCGATCCACATGCACTCGAAAGTGACTTCCGTCAGGCGGCGCGCGAGAATCGACGGCTCTCCGACGAAGAACATGCGGCTGGTGTCGCCATGATAGCCGTCCTTGATCACCGTAATGTCGATGTTGATGACGTCTCCGTTTTTCAGCGCCTTGTCGCCGGGGATGCCGTGGCAGACCACGTCGTTGACCGAGGTGCAGATTGCTTTCGGATACGGCGTGTAGCCGGGCGGGCAGTAGTTCAGCGGAGCCGGAATGGTTCCCTGCACATCGGTCATGTATTCATGGCAAAGACGGTCGAGTTCGCCGGTTGTCACGCCGGGTTTGATATGCGGTTCGATGAAGTCGAGTACCTCGGCGGCCAGTTTTCCGGCTACCCGCATACCCTTGATATCGTCCTCGCTTTTGATAGTGATTGAAGCCATGGCAATCCAGAATGTGCACAAAAGTGCAGTAAATAAGAGTCAATCCAAAATTATAGTCGACGCGCCGCAAGTTCGCTGACGCAAAGCCCGTTCCAGTCTTGAATCTTTTCCGGGATTTGGAGTAGAATCTCGGGTTAGCTTGAAATGGATTCAAGTGAAACTTTGATCACAAATCGCGAATCCGCTCTTAAAGGGTGCCTGGCGACATCGTCGGGTGACTGAGCGGATTCAAGACCTAACCCTGGAGAAATTATGTCCGTTACCATGCGCGAAATGCTGGAAGCCGGTATCCACTTCGGCCACCAAACCCGCTTCTGGAACCCCAAGATGGCCCCGTACATCTTCGGTCATCGCAACAAGATTCACATCGTCAACCTGGAAAAGACTCTGGCCATGTACCAGGAGGCGATGAAGTATATCCGTCAACTGTCCGCCAACCGCGGTACGATCCTGTTCGTCGGCACCAAGCGCCAGGCACGTGACATCGTCGCGGCCGAAGCGCAGCGCGCCGGCATGCCTTACGTTGATCAGCGCTGGCTGGGCGGCATGCTGACCAACTTCAAGACCATCAAGACTTCCATCAAGCGTCTGAAGGACATGGAAGCTGCGATCGAAGACGGATCCGTCGAGAAGATGAGCAAGAAGGAAGCGCTGATGTTCCAGCGCGAGATGGAAAAGCTGCAGAAGTCCATCGGCGGCATCAAGGATATGGGCGGCATTCCGGACGCGATTTTCGTGATCGACGTCGGCTACCACAAGGGCGCGATTACCGAAGCCGCCAAACTGGGCATCCCGGTGATCGGCGTGGTCGATACCAACCACTCCCCGGAAGGCGTTACCTACGTTATTCCTGGCAACGACGACTCTTCCAAGGCAATCACTCTGTACGCGCGCGGCGTGGCGGACGCGATCCTGGAAGGCCGTGCGAATGCAACGGCCGACGTGCTGGAAGCAGTCAAGGGTGGCGCAGACGAATTCGTTGAGGTCAACGAACAGGCTTAATGCCCTGTGCCCCGAGGTCGGGCTTTAAAGAAGGGGCAACGGCTGTTCGCCCCTTTTTTTTAGCCGACTTGAACGTATTTTGATTGAATGCGTCCGATGAGACGCCCACTGAATTTAGGAGAAAGACATGGCGGCAATTACCGCAGCAATGGTAGGCGAACTGCGCGCGAAAACCGACGCGCCGATGATGGAGTGCAAGAAGGCATTGACTGAAGCTGAAGGCGATATGGCGCGCGCCGAAGAGATCCTGCGCGTCAAACTGGGTAGCAAGGCTTCCAAGGCGGCTTCCCGCATCACCGCAGAAGGCGTAGTCGCTGCATACATCGCCGGCGGCGTTGGTGCCATTGTCGAGGTTAATTGCGAAACCGACTTCGTGACCAAGAACGAAGAGTTCATCTCGCTCGCAAATACCACGGCGAAGCTGGCTGCCGAGAAGAATCCGGCCGACGTGGCAGCATTGTCCGCGCTGCCGGTCGACGGCAAGACGCTCGATGAAGTGCGCGCTGCATTGGTGGGCAAGATTGGCGAGAACATGTCGATCCGCCGCTTCAAACGTTATGAAACCGGCTCCAAGCTGGTTTCTTACCTGCATGGCACCCGCATCGGTGTGCTCGTCGAATACGACGGCGCCGACGAGCAGGTGGGCAAGGACGTTGCAATGCACATCGCTGCGATGAAGCCGGTGGCATTGTCGGCAAATGAAGTGCCGGCAGACCTGATCGAGAAAGAGCGTTCGATCGCCGCGCAAAAGGCATCCGAATCTGGCAAGCCGGCCGACATCGTCGCCAAGATGGTCGAGGGCTCGGTGCAGAAGTATCTGAAGGAAGTGTCGCTGCTGAATCAGCCGTTCGTGAAGAACGACAAGCAGACGGTCGAGCAAATGTTGAAGGCGACTAATACAACCGTGAAATCATTCACGATGTTTGTCGTCGGCGAAGGTATCGAGAAGAAGCAGGATGACTTCGCTGCGGAAGTCGCGGCGCAAGTCGCGGCGGCCAAGCAGGCATAAAAGGAAAGCGGGCCGAAAGGCCCGTTTTTCTAGGCGAATCAATTTCGCCGAAATATTTTGTAACGGAAAAGAATGTAGACGCGTCGCTTGGCAAGCTGATGCGAGCAAGCCGGGAATCAATACAATTTCCTCGTGCAGAAGCTCGGAAATCATTGCTAAAACGCACTGTCTTACAGCTTATTAATATTTAAGTGCACCAGTAACGCCGGATTTCATCTAATCTTTAGCCGCACGCAGGCTAGCGGGAGATGAAGGGTGGCAACAACTGATTACCCTTTTGGAATCGCCCTTTATTAGGAGTCTAGCCAATGACAAAACCAGCTTATAAACGCGTCCTGCTCAAACTCTCCGGTGAAGCGCTGATGGGTGACGATGCTTACGGCATCAATCGCTCTACCATTGAGCGGATGGTGGCGGACGTGGCCGAAGTGGCGAAGCTGGGTGTGGAGCTGGCGATCGTTATCGGTGGCGGCAATATCTTTCGCGGCGTTGCGCCGGGCGCTCAAGGCATGGACCGCGCAACCGCGGACTATATGGGAATGCTGGCAACCGTAATGAATTCGCTGGCCCTCGCCGATGCGATGCGTCAGGCCGGCCTGACATCTCGGGTGATGTCTGCAATTGCTATTGAGCAAGTAGTCGAGCCCTATGTGCGTCCCAAGGCGCTGCAATACCTGGAAGAGGGTAAGATCGTCATATTTGCGGCTGGCACCGGTAATCCGTTCTTTACAACGGATACTGCGGCTGCCTTGCGCGGGTCCGAAATTGGAGCCGAGATCGTTCTCAAGGCGACCAAGGTTGACGGGGTGTACAGCGCCGACCCGAACAAGGACCGCAACGCGACGCGCTATTCGACAATCAGTTTCGATGAGGCGATCGCCAAGCACTTGCAGGTCATGGATGCGACTGCGTTTGCGCTCTGCCGCGACCAGAAGCTGCCGATCAAGGTGTTTTCCATTGTCAAACCAGGCGCGCTGAAGAATGTCATCATGGGTGATGATGAGGGCACTCTGGTTCACGTATAACTCATTGCCATTGTGGAGAACAGCATGTCAGTCATTGAGATCAAGAAAAACGCTGAACAAAAAATGCACAAGTCGATCGAGACGCTGAAGGCGGACCTTGCCAAGGTGCGCACCGGCCGTGCCCATGTGGGGATCCTCGATCATGTTCAGGTGGACTACTACGGCACGCCCACGCAAATTAGCCAGGTGGCGAATGTCACGCTGATCGATGCGCGCACAATCGGCGTTCAGCCGTGGGAAAAGAAAATGGTCGCGGTGGTTGAAAAGGCGATTCGTGAATCTGACCTCGGCCTGAATCCGTCCACCCAGGGCGACCTGATTCGTGTGCCGACACCGCCGCTTACTGAAGAGCGTCGCAAGGAAATCGTCAAGATGGTGAAGGGTGAAGGCGAGGACTCGAAGGTGGCGATCCGCAATATTCGCCGTGATGCCAACGAAGCGCTGAAGAAGCTGTTGAAGGATAAGGCTTGCTCGGAAGACGACGAGCGACGCGCCCAGGATGACGTGCAAAAGCTGACGGACAAGTTTGTGGCAGAAGTGGATAAGCTGATTGCCGAAAAAGAGAAAGAGCTGCTGACTGTCTGATCGACTCTGCCGGATCGATACGCTCAATCCGGCAGTTCAGCGACGCCTGTTCTGGGCTGGCGGGCTTTCCCGTAGCCGACGGCCGGTCGCATGAAGAAGCCATTTGCGTGATAAGGTATGCGTTGCTTCAGCGGTGGAAACCGCAATACACCCGATAACTTCATTTTGGCTTCAGCCTTCTCATGACGCATCAGAGTTCAACCCAAGCGGTACCTATTGTTTCCGGTGTGCCGCGCCATATTGCCATCATCATGGATGGTAACGGACGCTGGGCTACCAGGCGCTTTCTTCCGCGTGTCGCCGGCCATCACAAGGGGGTTGAAGCGGTACGCAATATCGTGGAAGCCTGCGTGACGCGTGGCGTCGAATATCTGACGCTGTTTGCCTTCAGTTCTGAAAACTGGCGCCGGCCTGCCGAGGAAGTGTCGTTGCTGATGCGCTTGTTTGTCACGGCACTGGAGCGCGAAGTGGCAAAAATGCATGCCAACGATATTCGCTTGAAGGTGGTGGGTGATCTCAGTCGCTTTGATGCCCGGTTGCAGGAACTGATCGCCAATGCGGAGCGCCGCACGGCCAATAACACCCGATTGACGGTCACTGTCTGCGCCAATTACGGCGGCCGCTGGGACATCATGCAGGCCGTCGGCAAGATGGTCGCCGCGCATCCGGGTGAAACTGCTTTCAGCGAGGAACAGTTGGCGCCATATCTGGCCATGGCCTACGCGCCCGAACCGGACCTGTTTATCCGTACTGGCGGGGAAGAGCGTATTTCCAACTTCCTTTTATGGCAGCTTGCCTATACCGAGCTGCACTTCACCGATACTTTTTGGCCGGACTTCGATGCGACGGCGCTTGACCGTGCCATTGCATCCTATCAGCAGCGAGAGCGCCGCTTTGGTCGAACCAGCGAGCAACTGGTCGAACAGAAGAAGGCTTCGTAATGCTCAAGACACGCGTCATTACGGCGGTAATTTTGCTGGCGATACTGCTGTCGGTCTTGTTTTCCCATTCGTTTGTCTTCTTTTCTCTGGTTGCCGCGGTTTTTTTCGGCGCCGCAGCCTGGGAATGCTTTCGCTTGTTCCAGAATCGGCAGCCCCTGCTTGGTGCGGCACTGTGGAGTGCGGCATTCGTTTTCATCGTATTCAAGGGGGACTTGTCCCGTGCGAACCTGCTGTTCGGCTTGTGCGCCGCAATATGGGCGCTGCGCCTGGTGCCGTCGCTCGCAGTCGGTTTGCCCGCGGCGGGAAGCGTCGGCAACCGGCTGCTGAACGGGATATACGGCATCGCGATTCTTGGCTGCTTTATCGCCATTGCGGCATTATTCCGGCATTCGCCACAATACCTGCTTTCCGTGATGGCTCTCGTTTGGGTTGCGGACATTGGCGCTTATTTTGCCGGCAAGGCATTTGGCAAACACAAGCTGGCGCCGTCGATTTCGCCTGGCAAGTCCTGGGAAGGTGCGATCGGAGGATGGCTGGCTGTGCTGGTGATTGCCGCTGCGACGACCTTGGCTCCCGCACTCGCTGACACATTCGCGGCTCGCGTCCAGATGAAGTGGGGCTGGCTCGGGTTTGGCGCGGTAATGACGCTTCTGGTCGCGGCCAGTATCGTTGGCGATTTGTTTGAATCGCAGCTCAAGCGGCGTGTGTCGATGAAGGACAGCAGCAATCTGTTGCCGGGGCATGGAGGCGTGCTGGACCGGATCGACGCACTGATACCGACGCTTCCGCTGGCGATCCTGATTGATTCATGGCTTTAGGATAGAGATAGGTAGCGGCTGGATGCAGCAAATTACGATACTCGGCGCGACAGGTTCGATCGGTGTTTCCACGCTGGATGTGCTCGCGCGCCATCCGGAACGATATCGCGTCTATGCATTGACGGCGCAACGCCGCGTGGAGGAACTTGCCGCGCAGTGCGAGCGTTTCAGGCCTGAAGTTGCCGTCGTCGGCTCTGCGGAGGCGGCCCAGGCTTTGTCAGTATTGTTGCGGGAAAAAGGCGTCAACACCGTCGTCGAATATGGAGAGGCAGCATTGTGTGCCGTTGCGAGCGCTCCCGGATGCGACGTGGTGATGGCCGCCATCGTCGGTGCCGCAGGGCTTGCGCCCACTATGGCGGCGGCGCGCGCCGGGAAAAAGATATTGCTTGCCAACAAGGAAGCATTGGTCATGTCCGGGCGCCTGTTCATGGACGCCGTTGCACAAAGCGGTGCAACACTGCTGCCGATCGACAGCGAGCATAATGCCATTTTTCAGTGTCTGCCCCAGGCATATCGCCGTACCCCGGCGCAGCACGGGGTCGCCAAGGTGCTGTTGACTGCATCGGGCGGACCTTTCCTCACGCGCGCGGTCGCCACCTTGGAAAACGTTACTCCTGAAGAGGCGGTCGCCCATCCAAACTGGGTCATGGGGCGAAAAATTTCGGTGGACTCGGCCACCATGATGAACAAGGGGCTGGAAGTCATCGAGGCGCACTGGCTGTTCGGCGCCGCGGCGGAACAGATCGAGGTGGTGATTCACCCGCAGAGCGTGATCCATTCGATGGTGTCCTATGTCGATGGCTCGGTCCTCGCGCAACTAGGCAATCCGGACATGCGCACCCCGATCGCACATGCGCTCGCATACCCCGAGCGAATCGAATCCGGCGTTGCTGCGCTCGACCTTGCGCAAGTCGGTCAGCTCGTTTTCCAGCGGCCCGATTTCGAGCGTTTTCCATGTCTTAAGCTGGCCTATGACGCCTTGTTGGCGGGAGGCACAGCGCCGGCTATACTGAATGCAGCCAATGAAGTGGCTGTCGAAGCATTTCTGGATCGAAAGATCGGCTTCCGTGCGATCGACCGCCTGATCGCGCAAGTCATGGATCGGGTGCCGCATGGCGAAGCCGGAGATGTCGGGACCTTGCTTGAGCAAGACCGTCGCGCCCGTCAGGCAGCCCAGGCGCTCATTCACTAACTGCTAAAAACATGACTCTGCTGCAGACTCTGATCGCGTTTTTCGTCGCGCTCGGCGTGCTGATCATCGTGCACGA